>NZ_JVOJ01000061.1 GCF_001064145.1 Sanguibacter keddieii | reverse complement strand
GGTCATTTTTCGAGACACCCCAAAAACATTGCAATTCCAACGATGCAAATTCAATGATTGAACAAGCCGCAGGGGAATTACGTGCGAAATTAATGGGCAGTGGCGGGGCCTGGCCGGGCTTCGAGGCGACGCGCCGAGCGAAGCTCGCAGCGCGGACGGCTCGCGGGCGGGCCGCCGCCCACCGGCACACACAGCGGCCGGGGCCTCCGGCGCCCGGAACACCAGCGGGGCCACAAGCAACAACCAGGGAAAACAAAAACCGCAGATCCCGAAGGATCTGCGGTTTCATCGTGCGCGAGGGGGGAGTTGAACCCCCACTCCATCACTGGAACACGGACCTGAACCGTGCGCGTCTGCCTATTCCGCCACTCGCGCGTACCCAGAAAGAATAGGGGCATCACACCCCCCGCGTCAAATCAGCGCCGTATGACCCAGGGCACAAGAACCCGCACAACCTGGACGAAACCCTGCTACGACAACGAAAGATCCGACCGGCACACTACAGCATCAACCTGCACGCAACGATGCCAGCGACGCCCAACAGGCTCGCAGCGATCACAGCGGCATCCACCCACCCGAGCCGAACGCGCGCCCCACGATTGACACTATCCCGAGCCTCGATGGCTCCGCGCATAGACATGGCGCGACCGGTTTCGGCCGCGCCGCGCGAGGTGGCGGACAGGATCGCAGTAATGACGTCGACACTCAGGCGCGCAAACCCACGCAGCGACAACGTCGCCATGTCCCGACCGAGGCGCAGCTTGGCGGTGTCGAGCACCGCCTGCGCCTGATCGCGCAGCATCGGCAACCCCCGCAGGGCGGAGGCCATGACGAGCGACCACTGATCGACCGGCGCACCCAGGAACCGCAGGGGCCGCAGGAAGAAGCGCAGAGCAGCCGCGAGCGAGGCGGTCGGCGTCACCCACGCGATAAGCCCGGACCCCCACAGGACGACGATCGCCAGGGTGGAGACACGCAGAAAGAGCTCGAGCCCATCCCCCAGCCAGGCTCCGATGCAGCCGCCGATAAAACCAGAGACGAACCACATGGGCGGACGCGGGGCGACGCTGAGGGGGAGGCGGACGACCAGCGAGGCAAGGAGAAGGAGGCCACCCACGATCGCGAGCGTCGACCACCGCGGCGAGAGGATCACGCAGGTGGTGAGCACCGTCCAGCAGGCGATAAGGGTGCCGGGCCAGGCACGCGACAGCGGCGTCAACCAGGGCAGGGGCCGAGGCAGGGGGAAGCCCGCGTTTCGCCGCGGCTTCGGGCGCGGGAGTCCTTCGCCGAGGCCGGGAGGAGTCCTCGAGAATCGGCCCTCGCTGGCGCCGCCACCGGGGCCGGTAGCCCCACAGGCAGAGTGGGGTTCGATCATGAGAGCACCCCCTCGGCGAGGTGTCCGTGAGTGTCGCACAGGGAGTCCATCCCCTCGAGGTCGTGGGAGATGACGAGGATGGACAGTCCTGCGCGGCGCCGCTCGTCCAGGACGGAGATGAGCAGGTCGCGCGAGGCCGCGTCGAGGCCGGCCATAGGTTCGTCGAGGATGAGGACGCTCGGGTGGGAGGCGAGCAGCCCCGCGAGGGCGACTCGTCGCATCTGGCCGCCAGAGAGGTCGTCGATGCCACGCGTTGCGAGGGCCGGGTCAAGGCCGACGAGTTCCATGGCCTCAGCAACGATGCGGTCGCCTTCCGCACGGCTGATGGCACCCTTGCGGTGCGCGTATCCGGTGCCGATGCGCGGCCCGTGCCCGGCGGCGGCGAGGATGTCGGAGCGCACGGAGGGGCGCTGGAGCTGAAGGCGCGCGAATTGCATGGAGAGGGCGACGTCGCCAACGCAGCGCTCCATGGGGTGCCCGCCAAGAGTGACGCGACCCCAGGTGGGGATGAGCAGGCCGGTGAGGACGCGCGAGAGCGTCGTCTTACCCGATCCATTGTCCCCGGTGATGAGCATGGCCTGGCCGGGGTCGAGGATCAGGCTGACGTCTCGCAGGACGGGCTTCTCCCAGGGGGTGCCGAGGTCGTAGGTGTGGGCGACGCGATCGGCCCACAGATGGTCGGCATTGATGAGGGCGGGCGCACCCACCACAGAAGACACAGTCGACGCACTGGGGGCAGGGGAAGCGGGAGGATCCCCTGCCTCGTCGGTGAGGGGAGCGCCCTCCCCCGCACGCCGGTCCGAGACGATGCGACCGCCACGAATCGCGACGACGCGGTCGGCGCGCGCGCTTTCGGCAGGGTCGTGGGTGATATGGACGACGGCGATGCCGCGCGCGGGCAGGGAGGCGAGGAGGTCGAGCATCTCGGCGCGGCCCGCCCGGTCGATCATGGCGGTGGATTCGTCGGAGATGAGCAGGCGCGGGGAGCGAGCGAGCGCGCCCGCGAGCGCGAGGCGCTGGAGCTGTCCGCCCGAGAGGGAGCGCGGGTCCGCGTCGGCGAGGCCGGCGAGGCCGACTCGCTCGAGCAGCTCCTCGAGGTCGAGGTCTGCGCTTTGCTGTGCGCTCATACCCCAGGTGACATCTTCGGCAACACTCTGTCCGAGAACAAGGAGTTCTGAGCGCTGCCCCACGAGCGCAGTGCCGCCGACGGCCCCCAGGACGCCGCCGCCCTGCCGCGTCCCAGAGCCGGGTTCGGCACCCGCGAGGAGGAGGGCCAGGGTGGACTTGCCCGACCCGTTGTGTCCGACGACGACGGTGTATTCGGGGCGCTCGAAGCTCAGGGTGACACCGCTCAGAGCGGGATGGTCGGCACCCGGGTAGGTGAAGTCGACGTCGGTGAGGGTCAGGGGCAGGGGGGACGAGGCCTCGGCCCCATCACGCGGGTCCGCCGAGCGGGCAGCTGCATCCAGGAGCGGGTCCCAGCCCGCGTCGAGGGAGATGCGACTGAGGATTGCGCCGAGGAGCCACCGGGCCGCGAGGACCAGGAAGGATACGCCGATGAAGCGGGTGATGGGGATCCAGATCCACCACCAGTCGACGAACCATTGGC
This sequence comes from Sanguibacter keddieii, assembly GCF_001064145.1. Classification (GTDB taxonomy): domain Bacteria; phylum Actinomycetota; class Actinomycetes; order Actinomycetales; family Actinomycetaceae; genus Pauljensenia. The sequence continues at coordinate 9,476 of NZ_JVOJ01000061.1, read as the reverse complement.
CGAGCTGGTGTCCCGCGTCGACGAAGCCGCCGGAGTGGGGGATGTGTCCGACCAGCTTGAGGAAGCCGTCGAGGGCCTTGCGGATACTTTCGAGGCCGAGGGTGCGCAGGTCGGACAGGATCCAGAACGCGACGCCTGTGCCGACGCCCCAGACGAGGCCGAGGCCGGCGGCGACGCCGCAGACGGGCAGCCATGAGGCGCGTTTTTTGTGAAGGAAGCCGATGACGAGGCCGACGAGGGCTGCCTGGAACGAGCGGCCGGCCGTGGCGACGCCGCCGACGGCGATGGCGAGGAGGATCGTCGAAGCGAAGGCTGCAACCGCGGCTCGGGGTCGCAGTTTGAGGGAGACCATCGCGAGGGGGACGGCCGTGGCGACCTGGAAAAAGAGCTGGAAGACGGGGGTGACCGCGGCGATGAGGCCGAAGGTGACGGCCAGGCCCGAGAGCGCGCCAGCGGTCGCCACCTCGACGGGGGTGAGGCGGCGGGCATCGCGCGCGGATGAGCTCATGCGTCTAGTCTCCCAGGCCGCGCCCACATCTGCGACCGCCGGGCCGGGAATGCAGCACAGCAGGATCGACAACAAGCGACCAAAACACGCCCCAACACCTACTCCCGGTTGATTTCTCCGAAGGGAATGTGGACGCTCGGGGTGGAGAGCGACGCGCCTTCCACGTGGCGGCGCTGGTCGTCGAAGAAGATGTGCGGCTGCAGCACCTCCAGCATGGGCCCCTTCGGAAGGCCGCCCAGGAAGAAAGCATCATTGACGCGCAGGCCCCACTGCCGGATCGAATTGATCGCACGCTCATGAGCGGGGGCGCTACGCGCCGTCACGACGGCGACATGCACCCGACGCCGATAACCCCGCGGATCACCCGCACTTTTCGACTCCTCGATCCGCTGAATCCGGTTGATCTTCTCCAGGAAATCGGCCATTGGCCCGCGGTCGAGAGGCACCTCGGCCAGGGCACTCTCATTCTCCTGGTACTCCTGCAGGCCCCCGCTCTGGAACACGCGCTCGGCCGAATCATCGGCCAGCACACCATCGAAGTCGAAGGCGATGCGCAGATCCGTGTCCCCATCGTCCGCCGCGGCACGCCCGACGACGTGGCCCGCCGCGAAACCCAGGCTGATCGCCTCACGCACGTCGGCCTCGTTCGCGGAGAGGAAGAGGGACATGCGCAACGGCTTCATGAAGCGATACGGGGCACGCCCCTGCATGAAGATCGCGCGCGTGATGTCCAAACCGTGACGCTCAACGGAACGCATCACCCGCATCCCGGTCTCCGGGTCGTTGCGCGAGAGGATCACAACCTCCACCAGGCGCTCCCGATCTGACAGGTCGTTCAGGTCGAGAAGGCGGCGAATGAAGGGGAACGCGACGCCAGGTTCGAGGACATCATCGAGATGTTCGCGCTGATACTCCCGATACCGCTCCTCCCCCTGCTCGCGGAACACCGCGTCCGACTTCGCCAGGTCGAACAGGGCGCTGGACGCGACCCCGATAACGAGGGCTCGCTCCAGGTCAAGCGTGTCACCCATCTGCCACTCCTTCCACTCACGCCGGGCCCCTCGCCCGACGCTGCCAGACTAAAAGGAGGCATACACATCTGCGTCCTCTCCCCCGCAAGACGATCGACGAGGCCGTGGCCGCGTCTCGCGCACCGACGGCACTCGCAGAATCCCAAGGAAAAAAGACCGTGTCATAATGCCGCACTCACCCTTGTGAGGAGCACCTAATTTTATGTAGCATCTCCCTCGTAATCCCTTAAACACGAGAGGACCCAATGAAAACCCGCCTCGCCACCCTGACCGCGATCCTGGCCACCGCCACCCTGGCCCTCACCGCCTGCGCGGGCGGCTCCGGCTCCACCTCCGCCCAGTCGGAGCAAACCACCCAGGAGGCCACGGCCTCGTCGACGCGCACGATCACCGACCACGCGGGCAACGAGGTCGTCCTGCCCGAGAAGATCACCCGCGTCGCCATCGACCAGATCCCGATCGAATCCACCTACCTGGCCTACTTTGACGGCAAGGCCCCCTACCTGGTGGGCATGAGCGCTGCCCGTGTCAAGGCCATGAGCCAGAAGATCGCCGCCGAGATGGCACCCGAAATGATGCAGGTGGACACCAGCTACTACGACAAGGGCGAACTCAACGCCGAGGCCCTGCTGAACCTGAACGTCGACGTCGTCTTCTACAACGCCTTCAATAAGGAACACGGCGAAATGTTCCGCAAGGCCGGCATCCCGGCCGTCGGCTTCACGACAATGGGCAACCCCTCGGAGACCTACACGGAATGGATGGAGCTCCTCGAGGACGTCTTTAACCAGGACGGCCACATGGCCGACAAGATCGCGCTCGGCAAGGACCTGGTCGCCGACGCTCGCGCGCGCACCGCGAAGGTCCCCGAGGACCAGAAGGTCTCGACGATGGTGCTCATGGGCGCGGCCGACGGTCAGCTCGCCGTCGCGGGCGGCAAGGACGGCTGGTTCACGAACGAATGGGCCGACTCGCTCAACTACACGAACGTCACGCGCGACACCGACACCTCGCACACGCCCGTCACCTTCGAGCAGGTCCTCACGTGGGATCCCCAGGTCCTCCTCGTCACCGGCAAGGGAATGTCGAATATGACGGCAAACTCCGTCCTGACGAACTCGGTGGAGGGCGTGGACCTGTCCACCCTCAGCTCCGTGAAGTCCGGCCGCGTCTACTCCACCGGCCTGGGCATGTGGAACTGGTTCACCCCCAACCCGGATTCCCCGATCGTGGCGAACTGGCTCGGCGCGTCCCTGTACCCGGAGCAGTTCTCCGACGTTGACCTCGTAGCCATGACGAAGGACTACTACCAGAAGATGTACAACTTCACGCTCACGGACGAGCAGGCCCGCCGAATCATCAACCCGGACGCCGCGTCCTGATATCTGTCCCCGGCCTCGTCTTCCCTATCGACGAGGCCGGGGTCCCTCATGCGTTTTACTCCCGGCGTGCGCCGGGGAGAGGACATCATGAAGTCTGTACTGACCAGGAACGGGCGGCTGCGCGTGTGGGTGGTCCCCACGCTGATCGCCCTCATCGTCGTGTGCGCGGCGGCTGCCATGCTGATCGGCCGTTTTTCCGTGTCCCTGGAGGACGTGGTCGCTGCGCTGCGCGCGAGGTTCTGGGGAGGCCCGGCGGTGCCCCCGCGCGTCAACTCGGTCGTGTTTGACCTGCGGGCACCGCGCATCATCGTGGCGATCCTGATCGGCGGGGGCCTGTCGGTTGCCGGCGCCTCGTTCCAGTCGATCTTCTCCAACCCCCTGGCCACACCGGACACCCTGGGCGTCGCGGCGGGCACGTGTGTCGGCGCGGTCATCGCCTTGCTGCTGGATTGGAACCTGATCGGCGTGCAGGCTGCGGCCCTCGCGGCGGGCCTGGCGACGATGGCTTTCACGACGGCGATTTCGCGGACGCGAACGGGAGCCTTCAACGTCATCACGCTCGTGCTCGGCGGGGTCATCGTCTCCGCCCTCGCCAACGCGGTCCTCTCGCTCCTCAAGCTCACCGCCGACCCCACGAGCCAGCTCCCGGAGATCACCTACTGGCTGATGGGCTCGCTCGCCGCGGTCACCTACCACCAGATCGCGCTGGGCGCCCCGTTCATCATTGCGGGCGTCGTCGTTATCGTGGCGCTGCGCTGGCAGCTCAACATCCTCTCCCTCTCTGAGGACGAGGCCCGCTCAGCCGGCGTCAACGTCTCCCTCATGCGCGCGATCCTCATCGTTGCCTCGACGGTTATCACGGCCTCGGTTATTTCGATGTGCGGGCAGGTCGGCTGGGTCGGCCTGCTCGTGCCGCACTGCGCTCGCATGCTGTGCGGGCAGAACAACCGCGCGGTTATCCCCGTGTCGCTGCTGCTCGGGTCGGCGGTCATGATCGTCATCGACACGCTCGCGCGCTCCCTGTCGGCCTCGGAGATCCCCATTTCGATCCTGACGGCCATCATCGGAGCCCCCTTCTTTATCGTGCTGCTGCGACGGACGGGGGGAGCGCGATGATCAGCGTCGAAAACGCGACCTTCACCTATCCGGGCGCGCCCTCCCCGATCCTGACGAACGTGTCCTTCGAGGTGCCCGAGCGCTCGCTCCTGGCGATCCTGGGTCCCAACGGTGCCGGCAAGACGACGCTGCTGCGCACCATGATCGGCCTACAGAAGTGGGACAGCGGGCGCACGCTCATCAACGGCACCCCCATTTCATCAATGTCGACCCGGGCACTGGGCCGCGTCCTGTCCTACGTTCCCCAGGCCCGCAACGCATCCAACGTGGCGCTCACCGGCCTTGAGATGGTGATGGTCGGGCGTACCCCGCACATGCGCACCCTCGCACAGCCGGGAGCCCGCGAGGAGCGCATGGCCCGCGACGTCCTCGACGAGGTGGGTGCCTCCCACCTCGCCGAGATGCCCTGCGCGACCATGTCGGGCGGCCAGTTCCAGATGATCCTCATCGCCCGCGCCCTCGTCGCCGACCCGCGCGTCCTCGTGCTCGACGAGCCGGAAACCGGCCTCGACTTCCGCAACCAGCTCATCGTCCTGGGACTTCTGGAGCGCCTCGTGAAGGACCGAGGCCTCGCCGTCATCATGAACACGCACTACCCAGCGCACGCCCTGCGCGTCGCGGACCAGGTCGCGCTTTTCTCCTCCACGCACGAGGCCGTGGTCGGCCCGGCATCCTCCGTCATGAATGCGGGCACCCTCGCGGCCGTCTTCGGGGTGGACGTGGCGATCGGGAGTGTGCCCTTCGAGGGAGAGGACGTGCAGGCGATCGTTCCGGTTCGTCTAAGTGGGGACAAGTAGCGACATCACGCCGAAAACTTCTTCGTTACGATTGTGCAGGTCAGCCACATTTTCGCTGCGAGTGCGGTACCGTATAAGTGTGATTCCGCGCGCCCAGTCCGGGGGCATCGATGCCGGACAGGGGCGACGGGACCATGTCGACTCCGCAGACGGGGCCGAACGGTGCCCCAGCGTTGGGGCGAACACGAAGGAGGGCCCATGGCTACCGGGACCATCAAGTGGTTCAACGACGCCAAAGGCTTCGGATTCATCACTCCTGATGACGAATCTGGCGACGTCTTCGTGCACTATTCAAGCATCATCGGCCAATCTGGGCGCCGCACTCTTCTAGAGGGCGAGAAGGTCGAATATGAGGCGATTGAAGGACCTAAGGGCCTCCAAGCTGTGAATGTGGCACGAGCCGAGTGACACTGTGTGCCCGGGTGGAGTCCCCACTCGGGCACACTTGCACGAACAGGAACGTTCTCCACTGATCTTCACGCATGTCTCTTTCGTTGATAAAACAGTGCTTTAGTAGTTTTTTACGATGCTTGTGCCATGCCTTACAAGGGCTTGCGCGGTATAGACCGCGCGGTGGAATCCGCGTAGAATTGGAACTGCACCAAGGGGGGCGACCACGAGTCACCTCCCTTTTTTGATACCGCTGCCCACCCGGGCGGCACGGACCAACAGGTCCACACACACGCTGGCGTGCGGGGCACGCTTCGTGCTTCCGCGCGAAGACACTCACAAGGAGAACCCCATGAACCAGATCGTCAAGGCTGAAACCGCCCCCACCATGTCCCAGGCCACCACCTCGGCTTCCGTTCTCATCGCTCTGATCGTTGTCCTCGCTGGCCTCGGCGTGTTCGCCGCCCTTCAGGTCGCTTCCGTCGCGTCGGTCGTCTTCGCGGTCGTCATCGCTCTGACTGCTCTGATCGTTTCCCCCGCTCTTCTCTCGATCGCTCGCACTCGCGCCTGAGCTTATGCGGGGCGCGTGAGCATCGCGCGCCCCACCCCCGCCAGCGTGACACCACGAAGGTGTCACGCTTTTTCGTTGCCTTGTTGGCTTCTGGGGTAAAAAGACAAAACATGTTGGTTTTGTGGTGGCTTTTCGGCTTTGTCGCAGGCGTACTGTTGTAGGTGGTCGTGTGTCGTTCATTGATGTGCCTACTGCATCGCCTCCAGTGCGCGGGCCCCAGAAGGCGCACGTAGGCCCGATGATCTGCGTGTGGGCCCGACACCTCGCACGTTAACCCGATGATGTGCGTGTGGGCATCGCCGCCCACACGCACATCTAGCGGTTTACGTGCGTATCAAGGGGTTTGCGTGCACATTCAAGGGTTACCCTTCGAGCGCACAACTCGTGCTGCTTCACCAGAACCCCGGCCAGGAGCTCCGACGCGTGCGCAGCAGAAAGGCCAGGACCTCACCGATGCATACATGAGTACCCAGCTACGTTCCGGTCGATGCGAGCGTGAGCAGTTCACGCTGCCGGGAGCGCCCAAAACACAGACCACTTCACCTGAAACAGTCCTTTTTCACCATTTTTCGCCGAGGTGGTCTGCGTTTTGTGCGCTGGGGCCTTCAGACTGCCTGCGAGGCGGGGGAATTGCACTACATGAGGGTGCGACACGCCGGCGACACGCCGTCAGAGGGCCTCGTGTAGTGCAAAACCCCCACATCGGCCCCGGCGTCGGGCACCACAGCACCCGACAGGGAGGCTCGGGCACCAAGGAACAGCGGCCGAGTGCGACACCAACTCACAATGGTCAGGCCCAACAGTGAGCCTCCGAAGGCTAGGGACCACCGCAGGCCCAGAGGCAACGTCCTGAGCACAGCGCGGACACCGAACGGATCAACAGGAGCCACCACGGTCTGATGTCCAGCTGGGCAGCACAGCAACACGCATAGTCCCTTCACCCGAGATTTGCATATTGTGCTCTCCCCCACTAAAGTCCGTCTGTTAAGCACGACATCAAGGAGGATGCCATGAGCGATTTTCAGATGAATCCTGCGGATGTCCAAGAGGCATCCGTACTTATGAGTCGCTTGGCCGACAGAATGTCCGACTTGGAGCTCACCAAGTCGGATGATTCCTTCGACTGTGGAGACACCGTTGTGGAGGAGGCACTGGCCTACTTCGTCTCCATGTACAACAAACGCGGCCAAACGACGCGAACATGGCTCAATGGATGCTCCGACAGCCTACATGCCACCGCACAAGCATCCGAAGACACCGACGATGAGGCAGCGGAGTTCTTCGCAGCCCTTCGAGCGAAGCTCTAGAAATGAGGCAATCATGTCAACTCGGTTTTCACAGCGCTTCCCATTGGTAACGGGAGACCTAGGCGCACTTTGGTCGAGCCAAAACGAAATCAGAAATCGCAGGCGAGATATTCGCGATTTGGGCACAAGCCTCACCGGCGCTATCAGTACGTGTGAGGATTGGACAGGACTCGCTAAAGAGGCCTTTATCAACAGTGCAACAGCGGAACAAAAAGAGATCAACATTTGGGAAGACGGCTGCCTCCAGGCTGCCAACGCTTTGAAGAGCTACTACTTCACCCTGGAGTGGGTTATCAGCTCAGTCAACAACATTCGCGCCCAAGCAGACGAAATGTGGGAGCAATTCCAAGCAATGCCCCCAGATATCAAATCAAGTCAACACGCTGAGATTGAGGGCGAACTAGCTTATCTTCAGAAATCCTACGACGATGCGAAACATATCCTGTCAGAAGAAGCGTTGAATACGGCCGCTATTCTCAGAGAAGCCCTCTACTTCACTCCGGAGGATATTCATAAGGAAACATCGCATGGTCTCGAGAACACGCTCGACTATGGAGATACACGTCCCCTAAGCGACTCAGAGCTTTCAGATATCTTTTCACATTTGGCGGATCCATCACACTCCCTCTTCAACATTGATCAAGGACGCATCGGCGACTGTCATTTGCTCGCCTCACTCAACGCCTACAACCAGACCAAAGAAGGACGCAGGTACCTAGCGAGTCTCATCACTGTACACTACGACTCCAACGGAATAGCCGACGGATTCTTCGTCACTTTGCCTGGATATGACGGCGGCCACCAACGCGTCTTCGTGCAGGACGTCCTCGTTCACGGCAACGGAAACGATACACAGGCGGACATTGCTTCCATCTTCGAAAAGGCCTTCATTCAGTCACATATGGGGGGAACGCAAGGAAAGTTCCCCACGTGGGGGGCATCAGGAAGCTTCAGCGCCTGGACAATGAAGGACATCTCCGGCGAGAATGCCACACCGACTTTTAAGGGGGGATTTGATCGAGACGCCATGAAAGAAGCTGCTATCAACGGCATCCAAGCAAAGAGACCCGTTGTCGCAGAATCCAGTATCTTAACAAATGACGCAACCGTCACCACCCCCGACGGGAGTCACGAGAAAATTAAGATTGTCTCCCAACATGCATATACGGTGATTGGAGCAGACGAGAACGGCGTGACTCTCATCAACCCGTGGGGGCACAACGACTGTAGTGATGGCAGTAAGAGCCGCACGGGAGCAACCTTCACGATGAGCTGGGAAGATTTCTACGCCAACTATGGCGATGTCACCGTGGGGTTCATCCCATGAGCATCAGGCCCGCACGCATCCGCGCCATCGTCGTGGCCGTCCTCGTCCTGGCGTTCGTCATTCCCTGGACCTACGCACACATCGCCTACTCCTGGGACTGGAAAGAAAAAACCAAGGGCGATGCCTGCACCGGCAAGTACTACCTCGCCCAATACGACAAGCAACGGTCCATGAAATTGGGAACGCTCTCCGATGGACGCCTCGTTTTCGTTGGCATAACAGGAAAAGTCTCCATGGGACGCCAGAGCGGTTCCTTCAGCGTATCAGCGCTCACTGGCTACGACCACTACGACTTAATCGGCCAGGCCATAGACCTACACCGCGGCGACAGCATCACCGTCGAGGGGGTCGGTACCTTCACCCTCAAGGAAGCCCACTCCGACATCGTCTGGTTCACCCCGAACCCAGGGAAAGCAACATTCTGCTTTGACCCAGACCCCACATTCACGATGAACAACTTCGCACAACAAGGTCACTGACGCCAGCAACCACCACAGAAGCACACCCATGAGCAACAGACCCGCACGCATCCGCGCCATCGTTGTAGCTGTCCTCGTCCTGGCGTTCGTCATCCCCTGGACCTACGCACACATCGCCTACGCCTGGCCCTGGAAAGAAAAATCCACAGGCGAAGCCTGCACCGGCAACTACTACCTCACCCCATACGACAAGCAACGATCCATGAAATTGGGAACCATCCCCGATGGACGCGCCGTCTACATCAGCATCTCCGGAGAAGTCTCCAAGGGACGCCAGCTCGGTTCCTTCGGCCTGTCAGCACGCACCGACAAAGAACACTACGAATTCCTCGGAGGCGCTGTGGATCTCCACCGCGGCGACAGCACCACCATCGAGGGGGTCGGCACCTTCACCCTCAAGGAAGCCCACTCCGACATCGTCTGGTTCACCCCCAACCCAGGAAAAGCAACATTCTGCTTCGACCCAGACCCCACATTCACCTTCCGTGACTTCCCATAACAAACTCACGGATGACACAGACCATCACCACAGAAGCACACCCATGAGCAACAGACCCGCACGCATCCG
>NZ_JVOJ01000060.1:29653-30187 GCF_001064145.1 Sanguibacter keddieii | reverse complement strand
CCGCAGCCAGGCCCTCTTGCGCCCTCCGGCGCCCTCCACGTCGGCGGTGCTGTGTCGCTTGCGTGTGGCTGGGTGCGTCGGCTCGTTGTCCGGCCAGGCCCCGCCGCCGCCCACGGGTGCCGCAGCCTGGCCCTGCGGTCCCTCCGGCGCCCTCCACATCGGCGGCGTTGGCTGTGTGGATGTGTTGCTCGGTCCCAGCAATTTCGCACGTAATTCCCCTGGGGCTGTTTTAGGTTTTGAATCATGATCGTTGGTATTTCAACGTTTCTGGGGGCAGTTGAGGGATAGCTTCGATCGAATTACGTGCGAGTTTTCTGAGGAGTGGGCATGTGGCTGCGCGCGGAGCGGATGTCTGAAACCGGCGTCGCCTTTGCTCGCTCAGGCCGAGCCTCAACTGAAACCGTCATCGCCTTTGCGGGCCGTGGAGGTGGGCCAGTTGAAACCGGCGTCGCCTTTGCGGGTGAGAAATGGGCGTTTTTGGAGTGGTTTTCGGTTGCAGAGGTGATGGTGGTTTCAACGGTTGCTGTTTGGGGG
>NZ_JVOJ01000060.1:0-29553 GCF_001064145.1 Sanguibacter keddieii | reverse complement strand
TGGTTTCAACGGTTGCTGTTTGGGGGCGAGCATTGGTGATGGTGGTTTCACGTTGGCCCGTATCAGCGGTTGCAGAGGTGTTGTCGGTTTCAAAGTCGCCACGTCGCTTCGTCCTGTGCGCGAAGTCTTTCGCCCTGCTTGGCTTGGCGTGTGCGTGAGCGCGAAAAAGTTCGCCCAGCGCGCTGAAAACACTCCAAAAGTGGTGTTTTTGGGCTTGCTGGGCGAATTTTGTCGCGCATACCGGCACCGTGACCAGGCATCACAGGTGACTCGGTGCCCTACATGTAGGAAACGCCGGGGGTTTTGCACTACATGAAGCCCTCTGGCTGCGTGTCATCGGCGTGTCGGACCCTCGTGTAGTGCAAATCTCCCCGATTGGTTGCGGTGAGGCCGTAGCTTGAGGCGGCGTGGTTGCCAAACTGCAGACCCATTGGGTGAAAACAGTCAAAAATGCGCCGTTTTGGCTGAATGGGTCTGCGCTTTGGCGGAATTTGGGATCAGGCGTGGTGTGCGTGCTCGCAGGTGAGGCCGTTATTCCGAGTGCTCACCCGATAGATCGCACGTTAACTTGCTGACCTGCAAGTTAACCCGTCGATGCGCAGCTAAACCCTATTGGTGGCATGGTGGGCAGCCTGCCCAGGCCACCACCTCAAGGGTTAACGTGCGCATCAAAGGGCGCAGATGTCCACCAGCGGAGCCGGTGTCGCTACTCGGTGCCAATCCGCATTGGGCGTGCCCACAGAGCCGCCTGAAGAAGCCGACGCAGCAAGGCTCCAGACTGCGACGGCGGACGATGATCGGGAGCAAGTAAAGGCCCCTGTGCGCGCCACGCAAACGGATTGTGGCTGAGCGGCCCCGGCCATGTCGACGCGACGACGGTGGCTGGTGCGGGCAGGGGGAGCAGTGGGCTCACCCAGGATTCCGCCGTCACGTAGATGCGCATGAGCCCGTCGATGCTCAAGAAAAAACCACCCTCAATAACCGACGCTGGGAAACCCACGGGGTCAAACGCATAGACGCGCTCGAGCGTCGGGGGAGTGGTGGCCGCCGCCGCGTACAGTGCCTGGTTCGCACCCTTCGAATGACCGACCACGGTGATTGGCCCCTCGGCCCGCGAAGCTGCATACGCCAGATAGTTGGCTGCCCACCGTTGCGAATCCGTCGGAAATTCAAGACCGAAGCGGGCATCCTCCGCCCACCCGACCGCGCTCGCATCCGTTCCGCGGAACACCACGTAGGTCGCCCCGGCCTCGTCGATTAGGGTGATGGCACCGAACTGTGCGAGCGGGCTGGACGTCAGGTGCGTGACCGCGTCGCGCACGCGCATGCCCCCGAAGCGCGCGCTCGCGCCGGCTGCCTCGAGGAGGGGACGATCGGCGTGGGACGCTAATGAATAGCGATACAGAGACGGGATCGACGAGGCCTGGGCGGCCTCTCGGAGCAGGCATCCGCGGGGGGAACGAGGCCCGGGCAGCGCGTGAAAATCCACGTAGACCAGGCAGGAGAGAGCGAGGGCGTCGGTAGGGGAGAGGTCCGCTCGTAGCGGTGTGCGTGATTCTCGAACGTGCTCGACGACGGTGGTCACGAGGTATTCTCCTCTTCATCGAAGGCCGGACAATCGCGGTCGTGTTGGACGTCACCAACGCTCGATTTTGCCGGATGGCCCTGTGCTGTGTACTATATCCGAGTGCCCGAAAGGGTGCCGGTTGGGCCTATAGCTCAGTAGGTTAGAGCGCAGTCCTGATAAGACTGAGGTCGGTGGTTCGAGCCCACCTAGGCCCACCATCCGCAGGCGAGCGAAAGCGGAGGATCAGAATGAAGAAATGGGTCACCTGTTGCGTGGCTGTCGGATCCGTCGTGGCCGTCGGCATCGCCGTCCGACAAATTCTCGTTGATCTCTCCGATAACGCTGACCTGTGGACGTCCGTCACGGACGCCGTGGAAGACTGAGTCTCTCCAACGGGGCTATGGCGCAATTGGTAGCGCACCTGCTTTGCAAGCAGGGGGTTACGGGTTCGAGTCCCGTTAGCTCCACGTGTCACCCGCAACCTGATGGTTGCGGGTTTTTTGCATGTGACCTTCAAAATATTTTTCGGTGAGCTTCCCGAGGTTGGGGAGATTGGTCGCTTCCCGCGTTAGTTGTCCGACCATTTGGTCATGTGGGCACCATCTGTGCATGCGGAGCCGGCGTACTTGGGACTTATAGCCCTCACATGGAATGACGCCATTTTTTATCCACAGCCTTATCAACAGTTGTGTATAAACCGTGTGGACGGTTGTTTCACGAATGCGGTCAAAAATCTGAAAACTGACCTAGGAAACATAAGTTTACGAGCGTCTTTCGCGCGATAGCTCCATCTTCACACTTGCTGCGAAACCCGTAGAATTGGCTTGAAATATACTGTTTTCGCACACTCAGGAGAAGTCTGTGCACATCAATCACATGTGGTCGAAGGCATCCAAGCCAGCCCAGCTGCTTGCCATGCTGGTCACGACCGCCCTCGTTATGCTCGGCGTCACGACGCTGCCCACATTTGCGGCGGCCCCGACGCTCAAGCTCGCTATCACTCCCGACGAGACCTCGTACCTCTCCGGTGTCGAGCAGCGCTACGTCGTCGAGTTCTCGTGCGCCTCCACCACGGAGGACTGCCTCGACTCGTTCGTCACCATCACGCTGCCCCACACCGTGACCCCCGCGGGTAACTCCAACCTCGACTCGGCCCCCGAAGGCGTCAACGCCACGGCCACCGCCGGCAAGAAGGTCGTCACCCCCACAATCAAGGCTCCGACCGCGGGCGCTGACGGCCTCGTCACCTACAACCTTGGAACCGTCGCCGCTGGCTCCTCGTTCCAGACTGTTGTGACCTTCACCGCCCCGCGCGGCGTGACCCCTGGCGGCTCCACCGTCACCCCGGTCGCGACCTTCACCTCGGGCGAGAGTAAGGAAACCTCCCAGGCGACCGTCACAATCAAGTCCGAGCCGACGCCGCTCCTGAGCAAGACCGGTCCGGTCGCGACCCCCAAGAACGTTGACGTGACCTACCAGATCACGCCGAAGTATGACACCAACGTGGACGGCCTCAACGGCAAGTCCAACATGACCGATGTCGTCATCACCGACCCGCTGCCCACGTGCGCGAAGTACGTGTCCTCCTCGGCCTCGGGTAACACCAAGACGAACACGGCTGCGACCGTCGAGAGCTCCTACGACCCCGCGACCCACACCGTCACCTGGAACGTCGGCGACGTCAACCCCGCGTTCATGAACATCGTCCTGTCCGTCACCGTCCACTACGACGACACCTGCACGGAGGACACCGTCACCAACACCGCGAAGCTCACCGGCAAGGAGATGCACAACGAGACCAACGTTGTCACCGCCGACGCCTCCTTCACGCATCGCTTCGACAGCGAGATCCGCTACGGTGGCGGCTTCAACAAGCGTGCCATGAGCCAGTTCGAGCGCGGCAAGCAGGGCAACTGGCTGTACAGCTACTCCAACACCTCCAACGTCCCGGTCGTCATGGAGTACACCGACTACCTGACCTGTGGCCTCGTGTCCCCGACCGACGGCTCCAAGGACTGCGACAAGCCCCTCATGCGCGTCAAGACGATGGACACCCAGACCACGACGCCCATCGAGATCACCTACTGGACCAACAAGGGCAACACCGGTACTCAGACCGTCTACCGCGGCAAGGCATTCGACTTCTCCTCCTTCGCCGCCGACGAGTACCTGACCGTCTTCCACTACAAGCAGACGATCCCCGCCGGTGAGTCCTCCATCCTCAACGTTGCCGGCCCCGTTGGCGCAGGCACCCCCACGACCGAGGACGGCACCACCTACGTCCAGGCTGACACCAACTCCGCCGCATGGAAGGCCGGCAAGTCCGACCAGTACGTGCGCGTCCAGAACTGTGTCTCCGACTGGTCCATGAAGTCCCTCGACGGCTCCCGATCCATCCAGATCCCCGCCGACGACTACTGCGACATCCTCACCCTGGGCACCGCGCTGCCCAAGTACTACAACGCCAAGTCCACCATCAAGGGCAACCTGGCGTCCCCCGGCTCCGAGGTCACCTTCAGCGTCACCGCGAACAACACCTCGACCATCGTTGACTCCCAGCCCGTTATCTCGGACCTGCTGCCCTGCGGCATGACCTTCGTCGAGGGCTCCGTCACCGGCGGCCCCGCAGGTAAGGACATGTCGGTGAGCGTGCGCGACGTCACCGACGCCACCGGCTGCACCCGCCAGCTGGTCCAGGTCACCTGGCCCGGCTACCAGACCAAGGGTGGCACCACCATCCAGCTGCGCGGTAAGGTCGGTCCCTCAATGAGCGCTGGCACGCACAAGAACGAGGCCTATATCTCCGCGGGCGAACCTGAGTACGCGCTGACCTCCAAGAAGACCACGATCTGCTTCTACGGCTCCACCGACGACACCTACGATGTCAACGGTGACGGCAACACCGCCGACCAGGTCTGCCCCGTCTCCTCGACCTTCACGGTCTCCGAGCAGGCTGGCGCAGACGTCGTCCTCGAGAGCCTCGGCTCCGTGGAAGGCTCGACCTACAAGAAGTACACCGACGGCGTGTCCATCATCCGCCAGGGCGAAGACGGCCAGTACCGCATCACCCCCACCAACTCCGGTAACGCGGACCTGTCCGACATGACCGTGTACGGCATCCTGCCCCACGTCGGCGACACCGCCATCCAGGGCGGCGACTCCCGCGGCTCCGAGTGGGAACCCATCCTCACCGGCCCCCTCCAGGTCGGCGCAGGCTCGGGCATCGACCCCTCGCAGGTCACCATCGAGTACTCCACCTCCTTCAACCCCTGCCGCGGCGAAGTCATGAACCAGGGCGACGCCATGGCAGCCGGACCCGCCGGATGCGACAACAACTGGACCACCACCCCGGCCTCGTGGGCCGACGTGAAGTCCTACCGCATCTACATCAACGGCAAGGCCACCCCGATCAAGGCCGGCGCATCGATCCCGATCATCGCGCCCATCAAGGCCCCCGATAACGCGACCGGCATCGCCTACGAGTCCGTCGCGATCGCGGCCACCCAGGCCTCGAACAACCGCGCCATCCTACCCGCCGAGCCGATCAAGGTCGCCATCGCCCTCGCGCTCGACGTCGCCCTCAACAAGACCGTCGTCTCCGACGCCTCCAACCTGAAGCCCGGAGACCAGGTCACCTACCGCATCGACGCCGGCAACATCGGCCAGGGCAAGGCCCCCGACCTCAAGGTCAAGGAAGCCTTCCCCGCCGGCACCACCTTCGTGTCCGCCGAAACGCACAAGTGCGCCTCCGGCTACACGACTGGCCTGCCGCAGGAATGTCAGGGTACCGACGAGGCCGGCACCTTCGACGGCACCACGTGGACGATCGGCGACATGCTCGCCGGCGAATACGCCTCGCTCTTCGTGACCGTCACGCTGAACGCCGACACCGACGGCAAGACCCTGACCAACACGGCCGCCTTCGTGAACCCGCCCGAGTACGACCTCGTGCCCGGCAACAACTCCTCCTCGGCGTCCATCACCGTCAAGCACCGCCTGGCCGGCAAGGTCTACTACGACGCGAACGACTCCTCCTCGTTCGACAACGGTGAGGACCCCTTCAAGGACATCACGGTCGAGTTGGTCGGCCCCGACGGCAGTGTCGTCGCCACCACCAAGACCGACGCGGACGGCAACTACTCCTTCACCGGCCTCGACGCCGGAACCTACACGGTCAAGGTCACCAAGGCCGGCGACATCGCCGATCTGACCCAGACCGAGGACCCGGACGGCACGAAGGACAACGCCTCCGGCGCGATCACCCTGAACGCCGACAACCCGGTCCGCGAGAACGTCAACTTTGGCTACATCAAGAAGCATGCGATCTCCGGCAACGTCTACCTCGACCAGAACCGCGACAAGACGAAGAACACGGGCGACATCGACCTGTCCGGCGTCACCGTGAAGCTGGTTGACCCCTCCGGTAACGTCGTGGCCACCACGACGACCGATGCGGACGGCAACTACTCCTTCACCGGTCTGAACGACGGCACCTACACCGTCCAGGTCGACAAGACCGGCCCGCTGGCTGACACCGAGCAGACCGAGGATCCCTCCGGTAAGACAGACTCGCGCTCGCAGGCCATCACCTTCACGCGCACCGACCCGGACGTCACCAACGTCAACTTCGGATACGCCGAGGACTACACCGTCTCCGGCACCGTCTACTACGACAAGGACCGCTCCGAGACCCTCAACAACTCCGAGCCCGGCTTCGACGGCATCACCGTGAACCTGCTCGGCGAGGACGGCCAGGTCGTCGCGACGACCACGACGAAGGCAGACGGCACGTACTCCTTCTCCAAGCTGCCCGCCGGCAAATACACCGTCAAGGTGGAGCCCTCCGACCTCCTCAAGAAGCTCGAGCAGACCGAGGACCCGGACGGCACCAAGGACAACACCTCCGGCGTCGTCCAGGTAGGCCACGACAACCCCTCCGTGAAGAACGTGAACTTCGGCTACGCCACGAACTACACGATCAAGGGCACCGTCTACCGTGACGCCGACCGCTCCGAGACCCTCGAGGACGGCGAGAAGCTCTACCAGGGCGTGACCGTCGACCTCCTCGACGCCTCCGGTAACGTCGTGGCCACCACGACCACCGACGCTCACGGCGCCTACGCCTTCACTAACCTCGAGGAAGGCACCTACAAGGTGCGCGTCCGCAAGGAAGGCCCCATCGCAGACCTCGTCCAGACCGAGGACCCCGACGCCACCAAGGACAACACCTCCGGTGACATCACCCTCGAGCTGAACGACCCGATCAAGGAGAACGTCAACTTCGGGTACATCTCGAACAACTCGATCTCCGGCACGGTCTACCGCGACGACAACCGCTCCAACTCCCTGAGCGGGGGCGAGGCCGGCTACCCCGAGCAGACGGTCCAGCTCCTCGACAAGGACGGCGCGGTCATCGCGACCACCACGACCGACGCGAACGGCAACTACTCCTTCGATAACCTGCCCGACGGCACCTACTCCGTCAAGGTCGTCAAGGACGGAGCCCTCACCGACCTCGAGCAGACCGAGGACCCGGACTCCACCAAGGACAACGCCTCCGAGCCCATCGTCCTGAACGAGGACAACCCCACGAAGAAGAACGTCAACTTCGGCTACGTGCCCGACTACTTCATCAAGGGCACCATCTACCGCGACGGCAACCGCTCCGGCGCGCTGGATACGGACGAGAAGCTCTACGAGGGCGTGACGGTCAACCTGGTGGACGCCGACGGCAACATCGTCGCCACGACCACGACCGACGAGAAGGGCAACTACTCCTTCGACAAGCTCCCCGCGGGCACCTACTCCGTCAAGGTCGTTCAGGATGGCCCCATCGCCTCCCTCGAGCAGACCGGCGACCCGGACGCCATGAAGGACAACTCCTCCGAGCCCATCACGCTGAACAACGACAACCCGTCCACGACGGACGTCAACTTCGGCTACGTGAACAACAACTCCCTGTCGGGCACCGTCTACCGCGATGACTCGCGCAACGGCGACCAGGACGGCACCGAACCCGGATACTCCGGCGTGACCGTCCAGCTCCTCGACGCTTCCGGAAACGTCATCGCCACCACGACGACCGACAAGGACGGCAAGTACTCCTTCTCCAAGCTGCCCGACGGCACCTACTCCGTCAAGGTCGTCAAGGACGGCGCTCTCACCGACACCGACCAGACCGAGGACCCGGATGCCACGAAGGACAACGCCTCCGAGCCGGTGACCCTGGGCGAGGACAACCCCTCCAAGGACCACATCGACTTCGGATACGTTCCCGACTACTCGATCCACGGCCTCGTCTACCGCGACGGTGACCGCAACGAGACGCACGGCGCGACCGAGAAGGGCTACGCCAACCAGACCGTCGAGCTGCGCGACAAGGACGGCAAGGTCGTCGCGACCACCACGACGGACGAAAACGGCGCCTACTCCTTCGAGAAGCTGCCCGCCGGCAACTACACCGTCAAGGTCGTCAAGGACGGTGCCCTCACCGACCTCGACCAGACCGAAGACCCGGACTCCACCAAGGACTCCACCTCCGGCGTCATCTCGCTCGGCAACGACCACCGCACCGAAACGGACGTCAACTTCGGCTACATCGCCAACAACTCCATCAACGGCACCATCTACCGCGACGGTGACCGCGACGGAAAGAAGGGCGACACCGAAGGACGCTACTCCGGCGTGAGCGTCCAGCTCCTCGACAAGGACGGCAAGGTCATCGCCACTACGACGACCGACAAGGACGGCAAGTACTCCTTCGAGCACCTGCCCGACGGCACCTACTCCGTCAAGGTCGTCAAGGACGGTGCCCTCACCGACACCGACCAGACCGGTGACCCCGACAACAAGCTGGACAACGCGTCCGAGCCGATCACCCTCGACGAGAAGAACCCCACCAAGGGCGACGTCGACTTCGGCTACGTCCCGAACAACACCATCAAGGGCACCGTCTACCGCGACGACAACCGCGACAAGACGATCAACGGTAACGAGCCCGGTCTCGAGCGCGTGAGCGTCCAGCTCCTCGACAAGGACGGCAAGGTCATCCAGACCCTCGACACCGACGCGGACGGCAACTACGCGTTCCAGCACCTGCCCGACGGCAAGTACACCGTCAAGGTCGTGCGCTCCTCGTCCATCAAGGACTACGACCAGACCGAGGACCCCGACGCCACCGTCGACGACACCTCCGCGGTGTACACGATGGGCCCGGAGCACTCCCTGCAGGAGAAGGTCAACTTCGGCTACGTGCCGGACTACTCGATCGCCGGTCGCGTCTACCGTGACTCCGACAAGTCCGGCTCCTACACCGACGGTGAAGAAACCTTCTCCGGCGTAACGGTCGACCTGCTCGACAAGGACGGCAACGTCGTGGCCACTACGACGACCGATAAGGACGGCAACTACTCCTTCGAGAAGCTGCCCGCCGGCACCTACCGCGTCAAGGTCCACCCGGACGGCGACCTCGCCGGCCTCGACCAGACCGAGGATCCGGATGGCATCGCCGACTCCATGTCCGGTGAGATCACGATCGGTTTCGAAAACCAGTTGGTCACCGGCGTGAACTTCGGTTACGTCGCGCCCGACGTCCCGGCCACCAAGCCGAAGAAGGGCCTCGCCCGCACCGGCTTCGACGGCCTGATCGGCGGAGCGGGCCTGGGAGCGGCCGTCGTGGGCGGCATGTTCCTGTGGATGCGTCGCCGTCGCCAGGACTGACGGTCATCCGGCCTTAAGCCTCGACGAGGCAGTGGCTGAGTGAACCGACAAGGGGCGGGTACTTCGGTACCCGCCCCTTTGGTGTACCCGGTTGCCTGCTGGGCCGGGCTGCTCGGTGTGCCCTGCTGGGCCGGGTTGCTCGGTGTGCCCGTGGGCGGCGGCCCGCCCGCTCGCCGTCCGCGCCGCGAGCTTCGCTCGGCGCGTCGTCTCGAAGCCCGGCCAGGCGCCGCCACCGCCCACGGGCACCGCAGCCAGGCCCTCTGGTCCCTCCGGCGGCCTCCACACAGTGGCGCTTGGTTGCTGATGTGTGGCTCGGCGCGTTGGCTTGAAGCCCGGCCAGGCGCCGCCACCGCCCACGGGCACCGCAGCCAGGCCCTCTGGTCCCTCCGGCGGCCTCCACATCGGCGGCGTTGGCTGTGCTGATGTGTTGCTTGGTCTCAGCAATTTCGCACGTAATTCCCCTGGGGATATTTCAAACCATGAATTTGTATCGTTGGTATTGCAACGTTTTGGGACGTTCTTAAAAAATGACCGAGGAAAATTATGTGCGACTTTTGGGTGACCCTGCTTGTGCTGTCACCAACCGGTGTGGCCGGCAACTGTGCGAAACCGTCATCACCTTTGCTGGCGCGCGCTCTGTCTCCGGTGAAACCGACGGCACCATTGCGAGGCAGAAACACCGGTTTTCGGCGCTATCTTGGTGCGCAAAGGCGTCGCGGGTTTCACGCAAGCGCGCTGAGGGCCCAGCATTGGTGCCCATAGTTTCACATTTCGACGCGGTGAGTAGCTTCGCCGCGAAATAGTTCGCCCAGCGCCCCCTGGTGTGGACCCGAAGCCCCGTACGGTCACAGCCACATACAGCCACACACAGTGCATACAGGAGCGCCCGGGGCCGTGGCCCCGGGCGCTCCCCGCAACACATGAGCTCCGATAACTACCGGAGCAACTTCAAGGCGTTGGGCCCAATCATGAATGGTGCCAGGATCATCGACGAGCCGAGACCCACGCTGAAGCCGGCGATCACGTCGGTCACCCAGTGGACGCCCAGGTACAGGCGCGTCACGCAAATGAACACGATGAGCGTCAGCGCCGCAGCCCACAGCAGGTGGCGCAGACGGCGACCGATGCGCGTCGTCGTCAGGACCAGGACCAGCGAGACGAGCAGCGCGGTGACGGCCGTCGCGTGACCCGACGGGAACGAGTAGCCGTCCTCGGTGATCAGGCGCAACGCCTCCTCGGGGCGAGGACGCTCGTACAGGTGCTTGATGATGAAGCTGTTTGCAGCAGAGAACACCACGGAACACAGGATGTACAGGGCGTTCATGACCTTCTTGATGAACCACCACACGGCACCCGCCACGGCCAACGCCAGGACGACAGCACGCTTGGGGTCGAACAGCCACGAGGCACCCGTCATGAACGAGTTCATCGCCGGCGTACGCGACGCGACGAAGTCAGACCACACCGTGGTGTCGATCGACAGGGGACTCGTGATGAATCCGCCCGCGACGGCGACAGCCGCGACGAGGAGAACCCCGATGATCACGGGGGGAGACAAGAGACGACGAGCAATCATAGTGAAATCCTACCGTAGTGTCAGTCGTTGGCGCCGTACTCGTACATCCAGCGCCCGGCACGGCGCGAAAAGCGCGAACGCTCGCGCATCTGCCCGGTGTCGCCGGTTTCCGTGTCCCGCCACGAGGCCACAAACGTCACGGTGCCCTCCTCGTCGGAAGGACCCCCGGCCTCGGCCCCCAGGATCTGTAGACCCGTCCACTGCGTCCCCTCCACCCAGTAGGGGGGAGTGGGGCGCGTGCGCGGGTGCCACGTGCGGAACAGGTAGTCCTCGTCGCGCAGCGCGAACGCCGTGTAGCGCGACCGCATGAGCGCCTCGGCGGTCGGAGCCGCCTCGCCGTCCAGGTAGCGCCCGCAGCACTGCGCGAGCATCGCCCCCGACCCGCACGGGCAGGTACGAGGCCGGAGCGCGCCAGCGCTCGCAACGCCGGGGGCAGCGGGGGAGGAGGTCACGCCTGGTCGCTCAGGGAGGCCAGCCAGCGCTCCGCGTCCAGGGCCGCACGGCAGCCGGAGCCGGCCGCCGTGATGGCCTGGCGGTACGTGTGGTCCACGGCGTCGCCGCACGCGAACACGCCCGCGACGGACGTGCGCGTCGACGGCTCGTCGACCGTGATGTAGCCGGCCTCGTCGAGGGCGACCTGGCCGCGCAGGAAGCCCGTGCGGGGCAGGTGGCCGATCGCGACGAACACGCCGTCCACGGCGATCTCACGCGTGGAACCATCCACCGTGGAGGCCAGGCGCAGGCCGGTCACGGCCTCGTCGCCCAGGACCTCGTCGACGGTTGCGTTCCACTCGAAGGAGATCTTCGGGTTGTTGAGGGCGCGCTCGGCCATGACGCGCGAGGCGCGCAGGGCGTCGCGGCGGTGCACGACGACGACCTCGGACGCGAAGTTCGTCAGGAAGGTGGCCTCCTCCATCGCGGAGTCGCCGCCGCCGATGACGGCCAGGCGACGATCCTTGAAGAAGAAGCCGTCGCAGGTCGCGCAGTAGGAGACGCCGCGGCCGGAGAACTCGTCTTCGCCGGGCACGTTCATGTGACGGTACTCCGAGCCGGTGGCCAGGATGACGGCGCGCGCGTAGAAGACCTCGTCCTCGGTCGCCACGGCCTTCACGTCGCCCTCGAGGTTGACGGCGACGACGTCCTCGTAGCGAATGTCCGCGCCGAACTTCTCAGCCTGCTCACGCATGTTGTCCATGAGCTCGGGGCCCTGAATGCCCTGCGGGAAACCGGGGAAGTTCTCGACCTCGGTCGTGTTCATGAGCGCGCCGCCCGCGGCCAGCTGGCCGGCCAGCACGATGGGGGCGAGGCCGGCGCGTGCCGTGTAGACCGCAGCCGTGTAGCCGGCGGGACCCGAGCCGATGATGACAACGTCGTGGACGGTGGCGCCCTCAGGCACCTCGGCCGACGGGATCTGCACCTCGGTGGTCTGCGCGGTGGTATCGGTGGATTCGGCCGTCACCAGGCCCGGAATTGTCACGAAAGACATGCGTACCCTCCTTCAGGGTTACTGAACTGTAAGTTCGGAGATCCACGCCCAGTTGCGTCCGTCCTGGCCCTTGGGCATGGAGCGGAACTGCAGCGCGATGGTGTCGGTCTCGACGGCCGTGGGCAGCTGAATCGTCGTCGTCGGAGACAACGCCGAGGAGGCCAGTTCTGTTCCGCCGCGCGGGTTCGCCGGGTCCGTGACGTTACGCACGACGACCTCGCCGCCGGACGTCGCCGGGTCCATGTTGAGCGTCACCGAGGACACGGTGGCCTTCTGCTGGAGCTTGACGACGATCGTCACGGACGTCTCGTCACGGAACTGGTTGTTGTCGAACCAGCGCGAGGACCAGGACGTCGACGGGTTCGAGTCGATCATGTTGATCGCACGGTCCGGGTGGTCGCCGTCGTCGTTGTTCCACGACAGGACCTGCACGGAGGAGATCACGGGGGTCGTGGTCGGAGCCGGCGGGGGTGTCGTGGTGAGCGCGGGGCTGGGCTCCTCGTTGGACTGCTGCTGGGAGACGCCGGCGCGCAGGGACTGGGCCAGATCCAGATCGGTGACCGGTTGGGTGGCCATCCACGGACCCCAGATCGCGCCGAAGATCACCAGGACAACGCCGAAGATCAGTGCGGGCTTCGTCGGGTCGATAAGCGTGCCGGAGCGCTTGGAGGAGCCATCCTCGTTCGACGAGGCCGGGGCATCCTGCGCGGCAGCGACGGGCATCGGGGGGATGGAGTCCATGACCTCGGTGGCGTCCTCGACCGGGGGAGCGGGAACCGCCTCGGGTGCCTGCACGCGCGGGATCTGATGCGTCGAGGGGCCGTCCGTCAGGGGAGCAGGATGGGGGTAGTCCTCGGGACTCACCTCACCGTCGCGTTCGTACCCGCTAGCGGTGGGTGCCGGCGGCGGGGGAGCGAGGGGGAACGCGGGGGCCTCGACCTGGGCGGCGTCCGCCTCATCGGTGACGGGCTCGATGCCGTACTCGGCGAGCGACTCGGGGATCGTCTGCGCCTGCGCGGCCTCCGTGGCCTCGGCGATGTCATCAACGATGGGTGCGGCCACGGCCTCGGCGACCAGCGGGTTCTCGACGGGTGCCTGCGTCGCAGGGCCGAGGGTCGGGATCTCGGCGGGCGCGGGGGCCGGCGGTATGTCGGCGAGCTCCTTGGCCGCATCGGCCGCGGGGGCCGCGGGAGGTGCGGGGATCGGCGAGGCGGAGAGCACCTCGTCAAACGACGGCAACACTTCGTCGTCGCCGGTGCGTTCGGGCGTGGGAGCCATCGGTTCCTCCGTCTCGTCGGGTGTGTGTCCCGTCATTATCTCAGCTGGTGCGGGGGTCGGCGCGGAGGACGCTGCCAGGATGTTCACCACAGCACTGGGCACGCGCAGGCGGGTGAGCAGTGGCCGCATCATGACGGACGATTCGCCCGGGGCTGTGAAGCGAAGGACCAGGAGGTACACGAGGCCGGTCAACGCGGACACGAGCGAGAGCTTCACGCCGGCCAGGGCCATGCGGCCCAGCGTCGACGAAATCTCGGTGTGAATGCCCATGAGCCACAGGAGGCCAAAGCCTACGAGGCCCGCGACGGTCGCCGCCCCCAGGTAGGACGCGTAGGAGCGCAGCAGGCCCGAGCGGTCGACGTAGCGGTTCTCGCGCGATACCCATACGACCGCGATGATGCCCTGGGTCAGGCGGCACGCGGTCTCGCCGAGGGCAGCCGCGACGACCCACCAGCGGGCGCCGGTCAGGGCGTACATCGACCAGCCGACGATCACCTGGATGATCGTGGGGCCGATGCCCATGAGGAAGACGGGCTTGACGTCCTCGTAGGCGAAGAAAACGCGCTGACTCATGAGGACCATGCCGGTCGAGGCCACGCCGGGCATCAGCGAGGCGAGGACGAGGGCGTAGCCGGTCACGGCCTCGGGATCCCCGCCCTTGGCCGCCATCGCGATCTCCATCATGGGGACGGAACCGGCCATCAGCATGGCCGCGGCGACGAGGGTCAGCGACGTGATGGTACGCACGCCCAGGTGATAGTTGTCGGCCACCGCGCGGTCGTCGCCGTCAGCGACGGCACCGGCCATGCGGGTGAAGATCGCGGTCGTCAGAGACACCGTGATGAGCGACTGGGGAACCATGAAGATCATGAACGCCGTCGAGTAGGCGAGGATGCCGACGACGCCGCCCTGAGCGCCGTTTCGGCCGATGAAACCGTCGGCCATGGCAGCCAGGTTGTTCGTGGACAGGACACCGACCTGGGACACGCCCAGGGTCGCGAACGTCCATCCGGCCACGCGCGGCATCGACCCGAAGGAGGTTCCGCGGAAGTGGAAGTCCGGCTTGAAGGACACTCCAGCCCGACGCATCGGCCACAGCAGGCACAGGGCCTGGCAGATGACGCCGAGGGTCGCGGATCCGGCGAGGACCCAGAACTGTGCGCCCGTCAGGTCGCCCGCGGGGATGCCGCCGTCCGGCGCGCCGCCCCAAATCGCGAGGAAAGCGCCGAGGCCCGCGATGCCTACGACGTTGTTGACGACGGGCGCCCACATGTAGGGTCCGAAGATCTCGCGCGCGTTGAGGAGCTCGCCGAGCAGGTTGTACAGGCCGTAGAAGAAGAGCTGCGGCAGGCACAGGAGGGCGAAAAGGATCGCGAGGTTGCGAATATCCTCGGTGTATCCGGCGGCCGTGATCATCACCAGGACGGGGGCGAGCACCATCGTCGCGAAGGTAACGAGGAAGAGGAGCGTTCCCGCGAGGGTCAGCAGGCGGTTGACGTAGGTGTCACCGTCGTGGCGGCGCTTGATGGCGCCGACGATCTGCGGGACCAGGACGGCGTCGAAGATGCCGGAGGCCAGCAGATTGAAGACCGTGTTGGGCAGCGTGTTCGCGGTCTGGAAGGCGGCGCCGACACCGCCGGCGGTCGCGCCGACCGCGGCGATGAGCATCGCGTTGCGCACGAAGCCAAGGATGCGCGACACCATGGTGCCCGACGCCATGAGCGCCGATGCCCTCAGGATCGATCGGCGAGGCGTGTTCGAGCTCATGGGGTCTCCTTCGTCGTTGCTGTCTCGGATTCAGTGGTGGTGTCTGTCTCGGCGTCGCCGGATGCAGCCTGCGCCTTGCGAGCGGCCCTCTTGCGCAGCGAACGCGTGATGCCGGCCAGGAAGAGCAGGCCGAAGATCGAGGCGATGACGGCCGTGATCGCGTCCTCCCACCCGGCGTGCATGCGCACGGTCACGGTCTGGGAGTCGTCGAGGACAACGCCGTCGGGCGTGGTGACCTTGTAGGTGACCTCGATGTCGCCGCTGCCGATCGCGCCCACGGGCACCTCGACCGTCGTTGCGCCCTGCGCGGCGAGCGTCTGGGATTGGGCTGGGGTGGCGCGCAGACGCGGGTCGTCGGGCACGAGGGTCACGTCGACGCGTACCGGCCAGGGCAGGTTATTGCGCACGAGGACGGGGAAGTTCGCGGACTTATTGATGAGGTTGACGGCCGAGGACGGCTCGACGGTCACGGAGGAGAGCATCGTCGTGACCTGCGAGGTGACGGCCGTGGCCGCGTCGAGCTGCTCGGAGGGTGTCAGCTGGGCGGATAGGGCGGGCAGAATCTGGGGCGTGACCGATTCGTACACGGCGTTGGGATCGTCGGTCGCGTTGGCGAGCGGGGTGAGCCTGGTCAGGGACGAGGTCATGTCTGAGATCGCGGTCTCCGTGTCGGCCTCGAGGACGCCGGCGTCGACGGTCTGGCGGTCGACGTCGGTGGGCTCGCTGGCGGCCATCTCG
This sequence comes from Sanguibacter keddieii, assembly GCF_001064145.1. GTDB lineage: Bacteria > Actinomycetota > Actinomycetes > Actinomycetales > Actinomycetaceae > Pauljensenia. The sequence continues at coordinate 13,422 of NZ_JVOJ01000060.1, read as the reverse complement.
CTGAAGGATGTGGCGCTCACCCAGCGCGGGGAGAACAGTGCCTTCGTGCGGTTGGTGAGCCGCTCGTTGATGACGGTTCCGCGCTGGGCCGCAGCGAAAATGGTGCGCGAGGAGGCGGGGCGCTCGCGGGTGATGATCGCGGTGATGGCGGTGAGGGCCTGTTCGGCGTCGAGTTCGTCGCTGCCGGACGCGTTCCACGACAGGATCGCGGCGATGTCGCTCTGCTGGGCGAGGGTGCGCACGCCTGTCCCGTCCGTCGAGGTCTCGCCGGTGTCCGGGTTGACGTTGACGCGCGCGTAGGAGGTGAAGGGAACGTCCTCGGCAGGGGTCAAGGCACCGAGCGGGGCGATCGTGATCTGGTTCGAGGAGGAGAAACCGGAGAGGAACGACGTGCCGAAGGTCGTGTCCGCAGGCCAGGCGACGTTACGCAGGATCGTAGGTCCGGAGTCGGGCGAGGAGGTCGTCGTGGTGGACTGACCGGAGGTGCTCGTAGATGCGCTCGGCGTGGGCGTGGCGTTGGGTGCCCCGGAGGGGGAGGATGTCCCGGAGGGCGATGGGGTGGCCGAGGCCGACGGGCTGGGGGAGGCCGCAGAGTTGGCGGGTGCGACCCACCCGGCCTTGCGCAGCGTGTCGGGGAAGTCGGCCATCGAGCGAGAGGCGCGGTCCCAGAAACCGGAGTTGCCCGACAGCGACAGGGCACCGAGGTCGGCGTCTCCCTCCGGCAGGGCGATGATCTCGGTCGCGTTGGACAGGAGAGCGGAGACGAAGGCCTCGGACTGGAGGTCACGCGCGCGCTGCGCGGGGTCCGTGGCCGTGGGGGCGGGCGTCGGGGTGGGGGACGCACTTGGCGAGGCCGTGGGGGCGCCGGACTGGCCCGGTTCCGCGTCGGACTGTCCGGACTGGGAGGGGTTAGCTTCGGATTGGCCCGCGTCGGGCGAGGGGGATGCGGAGGGGCTGGGCGTGGCCGTGGGCTGCGGGCCGCGAGGGATCAGCAGCGGGTCGACGGCCAGGGTGACGCCGCTGGCGGAGGCGAGGCTGAGGACCGCCGAGCGTTCGCCCTGGTCCTGGGTGGCGCTCGTCGAGGTCCAGGGGATCACGGTGCTCACGCGCGAGGCGGAGACCTGCGCGCCCGAATCCCACACGATGATCGATCGATCCTTGCCCGAGTATTCGCCGGAGGTCGCAGTCACGGTCGTGACGCGCGGGCCCCACTCGTCGGCGTCGGTGAGAGGCAGCGAGGACGTGGGAACATGGATCTCGAAGGAGGTCGTGGCTCCTCGGGCGATGTTCGTGAGCGAGGAGGAGGCCGCGTGGGTGGCGTCCGGCTCGTCATCGGAGAGGGCGTTCGTCAGCGCGGGGACAGAGATCGGCGTCTCGTTGGCGACGAACACCTCGAGGGAGATGTTCGCGAGCGTCGTCGGCGAATCGTTATGGACCGTTCCAGAAATAACGAGTTCGTTTTCATCCGTGATGATTCGAGGCGACAGTGAGTTAATGGAAACGGACAGGCCGGAATCCTCTGAGACCGTACCCATGACCGCGGGACGCGACTCGTCCGACTGCGAGGTCACGGTAGGCAGCGGGGCGGCCCCGGCCTCGTTCAGACCGAGGCCGAAGGGCAGAGCCATCGCCGCGCACAGGACGCCAGCCGCGAGCGCGCGCCTAGTCACGGCCATCCCGATACAGCAGGTCAAGGGCGATGCGCACGATGCGGCGCTCGTTGGGGTAGGCCAGCTGGCGCGACACGTCGCGCAGCGGCACCCACGCGGCCTCCTCGGCCTCGTGATCCGGATCCCCGTCGACGGAAATCGCGCCGGACTCATATGCCATCAGGTAGTGGTGGACGACCTTGTGAACGCGGCGGTCGTTGCCGGAGAACCAGTAGTCGATCGACGCGAGGTGGCGGATGATGCGTCCGTGGATGCCGGTTTCCTCGGCGACCTCGCGCAGCGCGGCCTGCTGGGGTGTCTCGGAACCCTCGAGGTGGCCCTTGGGCAGGCACCACTCGATGCGGCCTGCTCGATTGCGTCGCGCGATCAACGCCGCATAGGGAATTCCGTCACGCACGTCGACGACGATGCCGCCCGCGCTGGTTTCCGCGGAAATCGGCAGGTGAGAGCGGCCAGCGCGCACAGAAGCGGACCGACGCGGGGGTCGGGGCACCCCGCCTCGGCGGTCAACTGGACGTGCAGGCATGACTCCACTTTAGCCGGTACGCGGCCCCCGGTAGTCGGCCAGGGCGCTTTCCTGGCATGCTTAAGGGCGATGAGTACCCAGTCAACTTCCTCGAATAACGGCCCCGTGACCGCGCAAAACGCCGGAACGACGGACATTCCTACCCTCATGGCGAACGCCACGAGGACCTTTGCGGCGCTCCCGCCCGCGATTATGGAACTCGGCACGATTTTTCACGAGGCCGGGGAGGAGCTCGCGCTCGTCGGCGGGCCCGTGCGCGACGCGTTCCTGGGAGTGACTCCGCACGACTTCGATATGACGACCTCCGCGCGCCCCGAACGCACTGAGGAACTGCTGGCACAGTGGGGCAACGCGACCTGGGACATCGGCAAGGAGTTCGGCACGATCGGCGGTCGCCGCGGCGCCCTGGTCGTCGAGGTGACGACCTACCGAACCGACGAGTACGAGATCGGCTCGCGCAAGCCCGAGGTGACCTTCGGGGACACCCTCGAAGGTGACCTGACGCGCCGGGACTTCACGGTCAATGCGATGGCGATGCGCCTGCCGCAGATGGCCCTCGTCGACCCGTGCGGCGGCCTGGCCGACCTCGCGGACGGCAACCTGCGCACCCCCGTGTCTGCCGAGCAGTCCTTCGACGACGACCCGCTGCGCATCATGCGCGCCGCGCGTTTCTCCGCGCAGCTGGGCCTCGACGTCGACATGGACGTCATGAACGCGATGGAGACCATGGCCTCGCGCCTGGAGATCGTCTCCGCCGAGCGCATCCGTGCCGAGCTCGAGCGACTCATCATCTCGCCCTACCCGCGCCGCGGCATCGAGCTGATGGTGCACACGGGCGTCGCCGACATCGTACTGCCCGAGGTCGCCGGCCTCGTCTCCACTGTGGACGAGCACAAGCGCCACAAGGACGTCTACGAGCACACCCTCACCGTCGTCGAGCAGGCGATGGACCTGGAGACGGGCCCGGACGGCGCGGTGCCCGCCCCCGACTTCATCCTGCGCTTCGCCGCCCTCATGCACGACGTCGGCAAGCCGGCGACCCGTCGCTTCGAGCCGAACGGCACCGTGTCCTTCCACCACCACGAGATCGTGGGCGCGAAGATGACGCGCAAGCGCATGAAGGCCCTGCACTTCGATAAGGCGACGATCGAGGCCGTCTCCACCCTGGTCGCGCTGCACCTGCGCTTCCACGGCTACGGCGAGGCCGCCTGGTCCGACTCGGCGGTGCGCCGCTACGTGGCCGACGCGGGCGACCTCCTCGAGCGACTCCACCGCCTGACGCGCGCGGACTGCACGACCCGCAACCGCCGCAAGGCCAACTACCTGTCCGCAGCCTACGACGACCTCGAGGCGCGTATCGCCGCCCTGCGCGAGCAGGAGGAACTCGACGCGATCCGCCCCGACCTCGACGGCGACCAGATCATGGAGATCCTCGGGCTGCGCCCCTCGCGCGCCGTGAAGATCGCCCGCGACTACCTGCTCGAGCTGCGCATGGAGCGCGGGCCGCTGGGCGAGGAGGCCGCCCGTCAGGCCCTTCTCGACTGGTGGGCATCGGACGACGTGCGCGCCCTCGCCGAGGAGTATCAGGCGCAGCAGGCCCACTGGGAGGCCAAGGTCGCGGAAAAGAAGGCCCGCAAGGCCGCCGCGAAGGCCGCCCGCGAAGCTCAGGGACAGTGAGACGGGGCGCGGGGCGACAATCGTCACGCCCGCGCACGGTGCGATCCCTGTCATGCCGCCGTACTCTGGGAATAATTCAACTTTTTGTTAGGAGAGTTATCGCATGAGCACGTTCACCCCCGAGAAGGCATCGGCCGACATCGGCGTGTACGGCCTGGGAGTCATGGGCGCCAACCTCGCCCGCAACCTGGCCCGCAACGGCTACGCGACCGCCGTCTTCAACAGGACCCCGGCGCGTACCGAGAAGCTCATGGCGGAGCACGGCGACGAAGCGACCTTCGTTCCCGCGTCCACGCTGGAGGACTTCGTCGCGTCCCTGCGCGCGCCCCGCGTCGCCATCATGATGGTCCAGGCCGGCCCCTCGACGGACGCCGTCATGGGCCAGCTCGCCGACCTCATGGACGAGGGCGACATCATCGTCGACTGCGGCAACTCCCTGTTCACCGATACGATCCGCCGCGAGAAGTGGGCCGCCGAATGCGGCCTGCACTTCGTGGGCGCGGGCGTCTCCGGCGGCGAGGAGGGCGCCCTGTGGGGTCCCTCCATCATGCCCGGCGGAACCCCGGCCTCGTACGACCGCCTCGGCCCCATGTTCGAGGCCATCGCCGCCACCTACGACGGCGTGCCCTGCTGCACCTACATCGGCGCGAACGGCGCCGGCCACTTCGTGAAGATGGTGCACAACGGCATCGAGTACGCCGACATGCAGGTCATCGCCGAGGCCTACACCCTCCTGCGCGAGGGCCTGGGTGCCACGCCGGCGCAGATCGCCGACATTTTCGCCGCCTGGAACGAGGGCGAGCTCAACTCCTACCTCATGGAGATCACCGTTGAGGTCCTGCGCCAGGTGGACGCGCAGACCGGCAAGCCCCTCGTCGACCTCATCGTGGACGCCGCCTCGCAGAAGGGCACCGGCAAGTGGACGGTCCAGACCGCCCTCGACCTGGCCGTCCCCGTCACCGCGATCGGCGAGGCGACCTTCGCGCGCGGCGCGTCCTCCGAGCCCGCCCAGCGCGCGGCCGGCCAGGGCCTCGCGGGCAACGCCACCGCGCTCGTCATCGAGTCGGACGAGGCCCGGGCCGCGTTCATCGAGGACGTACGCCAGGCGCTGTTCGCCTCCAAGATCGTCGCCTACTCGCAGGGCTTCGACGAGATCGAGGCCGGCGCGAAGGAATACGAGTGGGGCATCGACAAGGGTGCCCTGGCTCGCATCTGGCGCGCGGGCTGCATCATCCGCGCGGCCTTCCTCGACGACATCACCCGCGCCTACGAGGCCGACCCCGACCTGCCGCTGCTGCTGGCCGCCGAGCCCTTCGCGACCCGCTTCCAGGAGTGCACGCCCGCGCTGCGTCGCGTCGTCTCCCAGGCGGCCCTCGCCGGCGTTCCGATCCCCGTGTTTGCCTCGTCCCTGGCCTACTTCGACCAGATTCGCGCGACGCGCCTGCCGGCCGCCCTCATCCAGGGGCAGCGTGACTTCTTCGGCTCCCACACCTACCACCGGGTAGACAAGGAGGGTGTCTTCCACACCCTGTGGGCTGTCGATGGTCGTCCCGAGGAACAGTGGTCCTGATCTGAGACTGCGGCGGAAGCCGCGACAGGGGGTGGGTGCGCGGCACCCACCCCCTTTGTGTTGCAGCCCATACTTTGGGGTTCTTTCAGGAAACCCGGTTAATCTAGGGGTATATCAATCCGCTGAAAGGGCGAATACGTGGCTACTAACAACGGACAGTCTGACTGGAACGACATCATTGAGCCTGGCAGTTCCCGCACGTCAGGGCGGGATTCGCTGCCCTCGCGACGGGCGGCGCGCGCCGGCACCGGATCGCATACATCCCGGAAGGCTGCCAAGGCCTCGTCGGCAGGTAAGAAGGGTCCGGCGAAGAAGAAGCACCGGTGGGCTAAGCGCATCGGATTCTCAATTCTGACCGTCTTCCTGGGCGTGTTCATCGCCGGCATGGCCGTGTTCCTGTACCTCTACAACACGCTGGCTGTGCCCGCGCCGGACGACCTGGCTCTCGCGCAGAAGACGACCGTCTACTACGCCGACGGCACGACAGAGATGGGCACCCTGGGTGAGATCAATCGTCAGATCATCGACACGACGAAGCTGCCCGACTACGTGCCCAAGACGATCGTGGCTTCCGAAGACCGCACGTTCTACACGAACAACGGCGTCGACCTGAAGGGCATCTTCCGCGCACTCGTGAACAACCTGCGCGGCGGCGCACGCCAGGGTGGCTCGACGCTGACCCAGCAGTACGTGGAGCGCTACTACATCGGTGAGACCACGTCCTACACGGGCAAGCTCAAGGAAGCCGTCCTGGCCATCAAGATCAACCGTGAGAAGTCCAAGGACGAGGTCATCGGCGCCTACATGAACACGATCTACTTCGGTCGTGGCGCGTACGGGATCGACGCCGCCGCCCAGGCGTACTTCGGCCACGGCGCTTCCGAGCTGACGCTGTCCGAGTCGGCGCTCCTCGCGGCCGTCATCCCCGCGCCCTCCGCGTGGGACCCCGCCGTCAACCCCGATAAGGCGAAGGAGCGCTGGGAGCGCGACCTGAACCTCATGGTTGAGGACGGCTGGCTCACGCAGGCCGAGAAGGACGCTGCGGTGTTCCCCGAGACGATTGACCCCGACACGCTCAATAGCGCGTCGATGACGGGTACGAACGGCTACCTGATGGCTCAGGTCAAGCAGGAGTTGATCGCCTCCGGCCAGTTCGACGAGGACAAGATCAGCCAGGGCGGTCTGCGCATCACCTCCACGATCGTTAAGGAGCACCAGGAGCAGGCCGTCGCGGCCGCCGAGGGCATGAACGAGGTCGAGGGCTGGGATCCGACGCACCAGCACGTTGCCCTGTCCTCCATGGACCCGGCCACGGGCGAGATCCTCGCCGAGTACGCGGGCGCAGATTACGAGAAGCGCCAGCAGAACGCGGTCACGCAGGACATCGCGATGGCCGGCTCGTCCTTCAAGCCTTTCGCCCTGCTGGCGAACGCGCGCCTGGGTGGCACAGTCTACGACACGTACTCGGGTAAGTCCCCGCAGTATTTCCGAGGCATGGGCACCCCCGTCTACAACGACGGCGGCTACTCCTTCGGTAACGTCACCCTCGTGAAGGCGACCGCCTACTCGATGAACACGGTGTTTGTGGGCCTCAACGACGATGTCGAGCCGGAGAATACGCTCAAGGCCGCCATCGACGCGGGTATCCCCGAGGATACGGTCGGCCTGAACGATGAGCTCCTCAACGTCCTGGGCCCCTCCTCGCCGCACAACATCGACCTGACGACCGCCTACTCGACGATCGCGAACGGTGGCGAGCGCGTCACCGCCCACATCGTCAAGAAGGTCGAGGACTCGAACGGCAAGCTGCTCTACAGCGGCGACGTGGCTCCTAAGCGCGTCTTCGAGGTCGAGGAAGTCTCCTCGATCATGCCGGCCCTCGAGGCCGTCACGAAGGGCGAGGGCACCGCCGCCAACGTGGATGCATCGATCGCGCGACTGACGACGGCCGGAAAGACCGGTACCTCCTCGGACCAGCTCTCCGCCCAGTTCGTGGGCTTCGTGCCCGGCATGGTGACCGCCGTGTCGATGTACCAGTCCGACGACGCCGGTAACTCGGTGCCCCTGGATGACGTGGGCGGGCTCGATCAGTTCCACGGCGGCGACTGGCCGGTCGACGTGTGGATCGACTACATGAAGCCGGCGACCGCGAACCTGCCGGGTGACGACTTCCCGTGGAAGGTCGAGTCCAACCGCAAGGTCCACAACAACGCGCCGACGCCCGCGCCGAGCGCGACGACCGAGGCCCCGCAGTCCGCTGCCGAGCCCACCGAGACGCCCACCCCCACTGAGACGCCCTCCGCCGAACCCACCGAGAACTCGGAGAACGGTGGCAACGGTTCCAACAATGGGAATGGCGGCAATGGGAACGGTGGCAACGGTTCCAACAACGGCAACGGCGGCAATGGGAACGGTGGCAACGGTTCCAACAACGGCAACGGCGGGAACAATAACGGCGGCAACAATGGCGGCCGAAGAAACTAGCCGCGCGTCCTAGCGCCACGCCTGCGGGCCCCGAGGATTTTCCTCGGGGCCCGCAGTGCGTTCACAGCGGGGTCTGCGCACGCGGATAGGAAACGACGATGCGGATAGGTTATGAACATCCGGATAGCCTAATAACCTATCCGCAAGTGAATAACCTATCCGCGTGCGCACAACCTATCCGGATGTGAGCGCATGAGCTCTGGCCACATATTCTCTGTTCCCGCGCGCTTGATGGGGCCGGGGCCCGCAACGGCTCGCTGCGCACGGCCGACGGGAATCGTGGGCATAGCAAAGGGGTGGCCCCCGCTCGCATGAGCGGGGGCCACCCCTTCAGCATTCAACCGATGCGTGAAGCCTTCACTTCGCGGCGGAAACGCGGACCTTGAGGTTCGCGGACACCTCGGTGTGGAGGCCGACGGTCACCGTGTAGTCGCCAACGGCCTTGATGGGCGAGGCGATGATGACGCGACGACGATCGATGGTCTGGCCCAGCTGCTCCTTGACCGCGTCAGCGATCGCAGCAGCGGAGACGGCGCCGAACAGGCGGCCGGAGTTGCCAACCTTGCCGGAGATCTCGACAACGGCACCCTGGAGGGCGTCGCGCACGGCGCGAGCGTCATCGATCGTGGCGATCTCGTGGCGGCGACGAGCAGCGGCGATCTGGTCGATCTGCTTCTGCGCGCCGGCGGTCCACTTGGCGGCGAAGCCACGGGGGACCAGGTAGTTGCGGGCGTAGCCAGCCTTGACCTCGACGACCTCGCCGGCGTGGCCGAGGCTGGGGACGTCGTGGGTGAGGATCAGTTTCGTGGTAGCCATATCAGCTGTGTCCTTCCCTTATCAGCGGCCGGTCGTGGAGTAGGGCAGCAGAGCCATCTCACGCGCGTTCTTGACGGCGCGAGCGATCTTGCGCTGCTCCTGGGTGGAAACACCGGTCACGCGGCGGGCGCGGATCTTGCCGCGGTCCGAAATGAACTTACGCAGCAGAGCGGTGTCCTTGTAGTCGATCTTTTCGATCTTGGCCGACTTCAGCGGGTTGGCCTTCTTCTTGATGGGCTTGTTGCGAAGTTGGGGCTTCGCCATGATGGTCTCCTAGTGAATCCGGGCGGACTGTGCCGCCCCAAGCGTGTTGTCTTCGACGTGGCGCTTTCCGGCGTAGGTGCCGGGGCGCTCGACTTTAGAACGGGGGCTCGTCGCCGAAGGAGGTGGCACCGCCAGCGGGGGCGCTGCGCCACGGGTCCTCGGGGGAGCCGCCGGTCGGTGCGCCGTAGTTGGCGCCACCCTGGCCATATCCACCCTGGCCGCCGCCGTAACCGCCGCCCTGTTGGGGCGCGCCCTGCTGGCCGCGGTTGTCGGACTGGTAGCCGCCGCCACCGGAGGGGGCGGTGCGGGTGACCTGCGCGCGTGCGCGGCGCAGGGAGGGGCCGACCTCGTCGACCTGCAGCTCAACAACCGTGCGACGTTCACCCTGCTGGGTGTCGTACGAGCGCTGGGTGAGGCGACCCTGAACGATGACGCGCATGCCCTTACGCAGCGACTCGGCGACGTTCTCAGCGGTCTCGCGCCACACGGAGCAGCGCATGAAGAGGGTGTCGCCGTCGCGCCACTCACCGGCGTTACGGTCGTAGGTTCGGGGGGTGGAGGCCACCGTGAAATCGGCGACCGCGGCACCGGACTGCGTCCAACGCAGTTCGGGGTCAGCGGTCAGGTTACCGATGACAGTGATGACGGTATCTCCGGCCATGTCGGCTCCTCGGGCTTAGAGGGTGTGGTGTCGGCTCAGTGAGCGTCGGGGCGCAGGAGCTTCGTACGGAGAATGGTCTCGTCGATGCCCATGCGGCGGTTGATCTCGAGAGCGACCTCGGGGGTCGTGGTCATGTCGATGACGACGTAGATGCCCTCAGAACGCTTGAGGATGTCGTAAGCAAGGCGGCGCTTGCCCCAGACGTCAACGTTCTCGACGGATCCGCCGTTGGCAGCCACGGGTGCCAGGTACTTCTCCATCATGGGGGCGACGGTGCGCTCGTCGATCGAAGGATCGAGGATCACCATCAGTTCGTAGTTACGCACGTTGGTTCCCACCTCCTATGGTCTTTACGGTCACGGACGGTCCGTGACAGGAGGGCGTTGCGTATGGCCCGTGAGGGCCTGCTGGACCGGCCGCGGGTGCGGATAGTCCAGCTACCCACTTTACACGGGTGGCAGCGTCTTCGCTAGGGCGTTTCCTGTCACGATTGGGTTCCTCGGGACGAGGCCTGGGCCCACCCCGCCGGGACACCGAACCCCGCGCGAAACCGGGGGTGGGGGCGAGGCCGGCCCCGGCCTCGCCGATCGGCTACAGAGAGCGGGCGCCGAGCCCGTTGGTGAGGGCCCGCATGCCGGTGTAGACGGCCGAGTAGGCGAGCCAGACCATCGCGAGGGCCAGCGAGGGGCGCGCTGTGAGCGCGGTGGAGTGGGCGATGACCCACAGGAGCGGCGCGTAGACCACCAGGTTGACGATGCCGGCGATCGCCAGGTAGCGGCCTCGACCCGCGCCGATGAGGACGCCGTCGAGGAGGAAGACGTAGCCGGCGACCGGCTGGAAGAGCGCGCCGACGATGATGGCGACGGTCGCGTAGTCGATGACGGCCTGGTCGGTCGTGAAGATGCGCGTGATCCAGGGCGCGGTGATCGCCAGGGCGACGCCGACGGCGACGCCGAAGCCGATGCCCCAGCGGGACAGGGTGCGCAGGAGGGGGCGCATGGCTCCGCGCTCGCCCGTGCCGGTCGTGAATCCGGCGAGCGCCTGGGCGGCGATTGCGAGCGCGTCGAGCACGTAGGCGGCGAACGTCCACAGGGTCCACACGATCTGGTGGGCGGCCAGGGCCTGGGTGGAGATCGCGGTGACCGCGCTCAGGGTCGCCAGGAGCGCGACGCGCAGCGCGAGGGTGCGCACGAGCAGGGGCGCTCCCTCGAGCGCCGCGCCGAACAGGCCATGTGTGGAGGGGCGCAGGCTCACGCCCCCGCGGCGGGCGGCGCGCACGATCATCCACCCGAGGAAGGCCGCCATGAGCGTCTGGGTGATGGCGGTGCCCAGGCCGGAACCCGCCACCCCCAGGCCGAGGGGATACATGAGCACCCAGTTGGCCACCGCGTTGAAGGCCGCGCCCACGGACGCCGCGACCAGGGGAGTGCGCGTGTCCTGCAACCCGCGCAGGGTACCGGTCGCCGCCAGGACGACGAACATGCCAACGAGGCCGGGCGCGGAGGCACGCAAGTAGGCCAGGGCGTGCGGCATCGTCGCCGCGTCGGCTCCCAGCCAGGTGAGCAGGGGAGAGGCGAAGACAGCCAGGAGGATCGCGGCGAGGGCACCGAGGCCTCCCGCCAGCCACATGGCCTCGACCCCCGAGCGGATCGCAAGGTCGCGCCGCCCGGCCCCCAGGTGGCGCCCCGCCAGGGAGGTCGTCGAGTAGGCGAGAAAGATGAACAGCCCGACCGCCGTGTTCAGCACGGTCGACGCGATGCCCAGGCCCGCCAGCTGCGGGGTTCCCAGATGGCCGACCATCGTGGAGTCGATGACGGTGAACAGAGGCTCCGCGATGAGCGCGCCCAGGGAGGGCAGTGCGAGAGAGAGGATCATCCGCGTCGTGATCGTCGGGGCCGACGAGGCCGGGGCGTCCTCACGCTTGGCGGGCGAGGTTGGGTTGCCGGGTCCCTGTGTGCTCGTCATGACACTCCGATTCTTTTCCACAATGTGTGCACAGGCCTGTGGAAAGCCGTGCATTGGGAAATTCTAGACGGCCCAATGAATGACACTGATGTGACTGTGATGAGTATATCTGCCCTGACAGATCGGTCATTTCGCGTTGTGCACAGGCGTCGTCGGCGTTGTGCACAGGTTATCCACAATATGTGCACATACCCGTGCACAGCGTCGGTCGCGCAATCGCCTACAACGCGTTAGTGTTCGCCTGAAGGCTCTCTATCCACAGGGCCCTGGACCGCGCTCGCGGCACTGGGCCCAGCCCCGGCCTCGTCCCTAAACGCCCGCGCACCCGAGAGGATCACGATGTCCGACGACCAGTTCGACCGCGTCCCGCCGCAGGACATCGACGCGGAGATGAGCGTCCTCGGATCGATGATGCTGACGACCGAGGCCGCCAACGTCGTCTCCGAGATGCTGCGCGGGCAGGACTTCTACCAGCCCAGCCACGAGACAATCTTCGACACCATCGTCGAACTCAACGGCCGCGCGGAACCCGCCGACGCGATCACCGTCGCCGGCGAACTCAAGCGCGCGGGCGTCCTGTCGAAGGTCGGCGGCGCCGCCTACCTCCACACCCTCATCGCCTCCGTGCCCACCGCCGCGAATGCCACCTACTACGCGCGCATCGTGCGTGAACGCGCCATCATGCGCCGCCTCGTCACCGCGGGCACGCGCGTCGTCCAGCTCGGCTACGCGGACGCCGGCGGCGACGTCGACGAGATCGTCGACCAGGCCCAGGCCGAGGTCTACGCCGTCTCCGACGGGCGCGAAACCAGCGACTATGTGTCCATGGACACGATGAGCACGGATATTCTCATCGCCCTCGAAGACATTGAAAAGAACCAGGGCAAACTCAACGGTGTCCCTACCGGCTTCACCGACCTGGATGAGCTGACCCAGGGCCTACACGGCGGCCAGATGATCATCGTCGCCGCCCGACCCGCCATGGGTAAGTCCACGCTCGCCCTGGATTTTTGCCGCTCGGCATCCATGAAGCACGGCATCACGTCGCTGATCTTCTCCCTGGAAATGAGCTCGCAGGAAATCGCGATGCGCCTGCTGTCCGCCGAGTCCGGGGTGCGTCTGTCCAAGATGCAGGCCGGCAAAATGAACAGCAACGAATGGCAAAAGGTCGCCGAAACCTCCTCGCGCATGAGCGCTGCGCCCCTGTACGTCGACGACTCCGCGAACATCACGATCTCCGAGATCCGCTCCAAGTGCCGCCGCCTCAAGCAGCAGGAAAACCTGGGCCTGGTTGTCATCGACTACCTCCAGCTCATGACGAGCGGACGTCAGGTCGAATCCCGTCAGCAGGAAGTCTCCGCGATGTCGCGAAACCTCAAGCTCCTGGCCAAAGACCTCGACATCCCGGTCATCGCCGTCGCGCAGCTGAACCGTAACTCCGAGGGTCGCACCGACCGCAAGCCCATGATGAGCGACCTGCGTGAGTCCGGCTCGCTCGAGCAGGACGCCGACATCATCATCCTGCTGCACCGCCCCGACTACTACGACAAGGAAGACCGCCCCGGCGAGGCCGACATCATCGTCGCCAAGCACCGCGCCGGCGCGACCGCGACCGTCACCGCCCTCTTCCAGGGCGACATGGCGCGCTTCGTCAACTACACGGGACGCCCCGAGCCCGGCGGCGGAGAGTAAGGGCGGTTTGCCCGGACCCCGGTGGTGCTTGCGGCTCCGCTGGTGTTCCGGGCGCCGTTGGGACTGACTCGTCGGGCCGGGCTGCTTGGTGCGCCCG
>NZ_JVOJ01000059.1 GCF_001064145.1 Sanguibacter keddieii | reverse complement strand
TGAAACCGGCGTCGCCTTTGCGGGCCGGTGAGGTGGGCCAGTTGAAACCGGCGTCGCCTTTGCGGGCGTGAATGGGCCTGTTTTGGGCGGTTTGAGCCGTGCATTGGTGTCCTGGGTTTCAAATGTGAGTGTTGGCCGCCGCGCATTGGTGTTGTGGGTTTCATGCAGGTCTGTGTGGGGCTTTGTGGTGGTGTCACCGGTTGCGTTCGCGGGTTGGCCGTGAAACCGGTGTCGCCTTTGCGGGTCGGTGAGGTGGGCCGGTTGAAACCGCCATCGCCTTTGCGGGCGTGCTTGGCGCGGGCAGTGAAACCGGCATCGCCTTTGTGGGCGTGGATCGGCCTGTTTTGGGCGGTTTGAGCCGTGCATTGGTGTCGTGGGTTTCAAGCGCGAGCGTCGGTGCCCACGTCGTGGCTCACTCGTTACATGCGCGGCCGTTTGGAGTTGCCCGGTTGTTCTCGCGGTCTCATGAATCCGGCCGCGCGCGGCCTCATGCAGCGATGATGCTGGATGTCGCCCCGCTTCTCACCGTCGCTAGTGGACCTCACGCGACGAGGCCACCCGACCTCACGTTGTGACGGTGCCAGCCGCCCCAGCGATCAGCCGATGATCGGCCGTTCCTCCGGCATGCGGATGACGCGGGAGCGCTCGCGCAGGGCGAGGGCTGCTGCCACCGTCATGGAGCCGGTGCGGCCAGCAAACATGAGGAAAATCAGCACGTACTTCGCACCGACGGGCAAGATCGGGGTAATGCCGGTGGACAGGCCCACGGTCGCGAACGCGGAGGCGGTCTCGAACAGGATGATGTCGAGAGAATAGTGCGTCATTGACAGCAGGAGGACCACGGACACGGCCACGAGCGCCAGGCCCAGCAGCGACACAGCAACCGCCAGTCGGACGGCGCTCGTGGGGATGCGGCGTCCGAAGGTCTCGATGTCGCGGTCGCCTCGAGCCTCAGCGATGACGGCCAGGACGAGAATGGCAAAAGTTGTGACCTTCACGCCGCCCGCAGTGGATGCGGAGCCGCCGCCGATCATCATGAGGATGTCCTGCACGAAGTGGGTCTGGGAATGCATGGCACCGACGTCCAGGGCTGACAGGCCGGATGAGCGGGAGTTAACGCCGGCGAGCATGGCATTGAGGATCTTGGAGGGAGTGTCGATCGCGCCCAGGGTCGCGGGGTTGTTCCACTCGGTGAGCGCGAGGGCGAGCGCGCCCACGAACGCGAGGATCAGGTAGGTCGACAGGGTGAGTTTGGTGTGGAGCCGCCAGTGTCGGGGTGTGCGCAGGTTCTTGGCGACGTCCATGATGACGGGGAAGCCGATGGCTCCCACGGTGGTGCCCAGGATGATGGGGATGAGCATCCACCAGTCGGTGACGTGGGGGGAGAGGCCTTCGGGCAGGATGACGAAGCCCGCGTTGTTGAACACGGAGATCGCCATGAAGACGGCGTCCCACACGGCGCGTACGGGGTCGATGCCCATCGACAGGAAGCGTGGGAGGAACATGGCGGCCAGGAGGGCCTGCATGGTCAGCGACGTAGCGATAACGGCTTTGAGGAGCGTGGAGATCTGGCCCATGGCGCCGGTGCCGGTTTCCTGCGTGGCGAGCATGCGCTGGGTGAGGCCGAGGTGGCGCGAGACGGCGAATCCGAGGATCGACGCGAGGGTCATGACGCCCAGGCCGCCGACGACGATGCCGGCGGCGATGACAGCCTGCCCGAAGGGGGACCAGTAGGTCGCGGTGTCGACGGTGGTCAGGCCGGTGACGCAGACGGCGGACACGGCGGTGAAGAGAACGTCGACGAAGGGGGCGGGGGTGTCGGACGAGGAGGAGATCGGCAACATCAGGAGCGCTGTGATGACGCCGATGATGAGCGCGAATGTGCCCAGAGCGAGGCGTGCGGGTGAATAGCGGGCCTGCTTGGACAGCCATGCACGCACGCGCTGCATGGTCGTGGTGGGTACCTCGCCGTGCGGGTTTTGGGGGCCTTCGGGGACGCGGCGGACGATGGGGGAGGGCTGCGGGCTCAGTGGTTCGTCAGAGAGCGCGGGGGACGAGGTCGTGGCGCGTCCGCGTATCAGGGAACGGCTGGCGCCGGGTTCGGGGCGTAAGCGATGTGTCTTCCCTCGCTGCTGACGACCCTTGCGTGCCGGTGCCATCGATACTCCTTAACGACTCTGCAACAAAAATGGATAAAGTTGCAGTTTCCATGTGGTTGGGCAGTAGTATATTTCGTGAGGCTACGTAAGCGGTGAACGAATCGGGTTTAGCGCGCCTCGCGAGCATATCCGGGAGTCATTAATGGAACAGCAGTCGGCGCCGCGCTTTATGACTGTCACGGAAGTGGCGGACATCATGCGCGTCTCTAAGATGACTGTGTACCGGTTGATTCACAGTGGCGAAATGCCCGCGATTCGCGTCGGAAAGAGCTTCCGAGTCCCGGAGGCCGCGGTCACCCAGATGATTCAGGCCGGTATGGCAGATCACTCTGGTGACCAGGCTCGCGTCATTGGCGGGTAGTATAGGCACGATGTGCCCGGCTCGGGCACCCATCATCCATCAGCGGTAGTACCTCTGCCGCACACACTACGAGGGAGGAACCCCATGGGCTCCGTCATCAAGAAGCGCCGCAAGCGCATGGCGAAGAAGAAGCACCGCAAGCTCCTGCGCAAGACGCGTCACCAGCGTCGCAACAAGAAGTGAGCGAGCGGAGGCCCGGCCAATTGGTCGGGCCTCTCGTGTGTTCGGGGCCCTATACTTGGGTGTCATGGACCGCACCATTATTCACGTTATGCGCCACGGCGAGGTGGACAATCCCGACGGTGTTTTGTACGGGCGGCTGCCCGGTTTTGGGCTGACGGAGCTGGGGCATGCGATGGCTGCCCGCGCCGCTGAGTATCTGGTTGATTCGGGTGCGGATATTGCTCGCGTGATTTCTTCGCCGCTGCTGCGCGCGCAGTTGACGGCGGCTCCGACGGCGGCCGCGTACGACCTGAGCATCCAGTCGGATCCGCGCCTCATTGAGTCGGACAACGTCTTCGAGGGGCTGCCGGTGAACACTAACCGCGCGATGCTGGCGAACCCGAAGTACTACAAGTACTACTGCAATCCGCTGCGTCCCTCGTGGGGTGAGCCCTATCGGGATATCGCGTCACGTATGAGCGCGGCCCTTTCCTCGGCGCTGCGCGAGGCCCGGGGGCGCGAGGCGCTCGTCGTGTCCCACCAGAATCCGATCGTGACGCTGACGCGCTTCGTGAACGGCCAGCCGCTGGCGCACGCGCCGAAGTCGCGCCACTGTGCGCTCGCGTCGATCACGTCGTTTATCTTCTCGGGTGCGACGCTGGTGGGCACCTCCTACGCGGAGCCTGCGGCGGACCTGGTCGCGATGGCGAAGGATATGACGCCGGGGGATTCGCAGGCGGACCTGCGTCGCTGACCCTGCCCGTCGGGCGGCCGCGTCGTACCGCGGTCGCGTCACGCCGTGACGGGGCAGTGCCCGAGGTGTGACAGAGCACTGCCCGAGGTGTGCGGTGTGAGTGTCGTTCAGTTGGCCTCGCCGGAATCCTCAGCGGGGTCGGGTTCCTCATCCTCGGAGCGTTTGCGCTGTTCCTGTGCGCGGCGTTCGTCCTCGCGGCGCTTGCGCTGGATGTCGCGCTCGAGGCGGAATAGGAACTCGGGGTCGTCGTCGGGGGCGGAGGGGCGCTTGGGGGCCTCGGGCGTGCGCGTCTGCTTCTTTTCTGCGCGTGATACCCAGCGCAGGACGAGCCATGCGATGGGGCCGATGGCGGCGATCGTCGCGGTGAAGAGGATGATCATGAGCCAGATAGGCTTGGCGATCTTTCCGGGCATCTCGTCTTCGGGTGTGCGGTGCCAGTCGGCGGCAGCGTAGATGGTGACTGCGAGCATTGCGACGACGAAGACGATTCTGACCATGTCCCTAGCATAGGGGCGTGGGTCGTCTCACGCTGGCGCGTTCACTCCCGGGGCAATCGGAGGAGTCGGGTGGCGTTCAGGCGCGCGTGACGCGGAGGAGCGTCGCGTACGAGGGGGCGGCACCCGGCGCGAGGACCGCCGTCGATCCGGCTCGGATGCCGTCGGCCACGGCCTCGGCGAAGGGCTTGCCGAGGGCCATAGCGGCGGCCAGCGCGCCCACGCACGCGTCTCCGGCGCCCGTGGTGTCCACGGCCTCGCCGAGGGTGAGGGCGGGGCAGTGCCCGGCCTCGCTGCCCGATGCCCACGCAGCCCCGTCCGCGCCGAGCGTCACCATGACGTGCTTGGGGCCGAGGCCTCGTAGCGCCCGCGCGACGCCGATCGCCTCGGTGGGGCTGGCTGGAGCGGGCATGCCGAGCGTCAGGCCTGCCTCCGTCTCGTTGACGACGAGAACGTCGACGCGCGCCATGAAAGCGGCGTCGGTGGGGCGCGCGGGGGCCAGGTTAAGCAGGACGCGCGCGCCAAACGAGTGCGCCCACGTGAGGGCTTCGGCGTTGGCCGCCTCGGGGATCTCGGCCTGCAGGACGACGACGTCGGCGGGGGCGGGGAACAGCGAGGCCTTGGCGGGCTTGATAGTCACGGTCGCGTTCGCCCCGGCGTCGAGGATGATCGTGTTCTCACCCGAGGATGCGACGGTGATGAGCGCGGTCCCGGACGGGCCGTCGACCTCGCGCAGGTGGGTGACGTCTACGCCGTGAGACGCCAGATCCGCGCGTAGACGCTGGCCCGAGGGGTCGGTGCCGACCGCTCCCACAAAGAAGACGGGGACCCCCGAATGCGCGGCCGCGGCAGCCTGGTTCGCCCCCTTTCCGCCGAGGCTGTAGGTGAGCGAGGTGCCCGAGAGCGTTTCGCCGGGGCTCGGGAAACGGTCGACGGTGACCGTGACGTCCTGGTTGATGGAACCGACAACGATGACGCGAGACATGGTGCTCCTTTGCGAGGGATGATTCATTGTGCCACGTCAGGGATGCTGCGTTGTGGCTTTGGGCACTTACGTGTTGTTATGCGCTCCGCGTCTGTTCGCCCCTCTTAGATTAAGTACAGCTTCATTCGAGCACTAGTTTCCTGTAATAGTGCTAAATGTTTGATTTGTGGTGAACTAAGCGCCGTGCGCACGCTCCGCTTCTTCATCTCATCACGGGCGGCAGGTCCCACCTGCCGCGTCGCCACCGTCCCCTCACAGGTCATCCGAGGGGCGGCCTCGGCCCCAGCGATCAACGTGCGCACCGTTGCCACGGACGGCGAATACGCGGACGGGCCCGCGCGCGTGCTCCTGCCGCTTCTCGGCATCTACGCTCTTGGGACTGTCTCCCTCCAGGGGTTCAACCTCGTCTACCTGCGCGTCGCCCAGGACATCGGGGCGGGGGACGCCTCCGGCCTGATCACGGCGATCCCCGGCATCGTCCTCGGCGTTGCCTGCTTCCTGTACGGAACCCTCGGTGACTTCATTCCGCTGCGCCGCATCGTCGACGTAGGAATCGCGCTGATCGTCGCGGGTTCCCTGCTTGGCTTCGTCTTCTCCTCGTCGCTGGTCGGCGTCATCGTCGCCCGCGCGCTTCAAACCCTCGGGTACCAGGCCGCGGCATCCGCATACATGATCCTGGCGACCGCCATCCGTGACCCGAAAAAACGAGGCCTCTACGTCGGCCTCATGTGCGCCGCCTTCCAGGGTGGCACCGCGATCGGTATGCTTTCGGGCGGCATTCTCGCCGACATCAACTGGGCGCTTCTCCTCCTCATTCCCCTGGCCGGCCTCGCATTCCTGCCGATCATGGGGCGCCGAGTCCCCGCGCGCGCCCACGCCGGACGCGTCGACGTCGTCGGCCTCGCGATCTTCTCCTCGCTGGCTCTGCTGCTCACCCTTGTCGCCGCGAACCCGCGCTGGTGGCTCATCGCGGGCCTCGTCCTCGGCGGCGTCATCTTCTGGCGCTACATCGGGCGTGCGCGCACACCCTTCATCACGCGTTCCTTCTTCACGAACGTGCCGTGGGCGCGCTCGATCAGCCTCATCCTGATCGTCTACTGCATGAACTTCACGGTCGCGCCCCTCATGAACGGCATCGGTGCCGCCAACTACGGGCTCACGCCCGCGCAGGTGTCCGTGCGCCTCCTGCCCGCCTACTGCGTCGCCCTGGCCACCGCCATGACGTCGGGCACCGTTATGGCTCGCATCGGGCGCGGGCGGACCGTGCGCGCGTGCGTCAGCCTCATCCTCGCGGGTACCGCCCTCCTCGCGCTGTGCATGAGCATGGGGCCGTGGGTCATCACCGCCGCCATGTGCTTCATCTACGCGGGCTTCGGTGCCCTGTTCACGCCCATCTACGACACCGTGTTCGCGACCGTCGCTCCGGGGCAAAACGGGCGCGCGGTCGCCATGAACGACCTCGCAATGCAGGGCAGCGCCGCGATCGGCATCGGCGTGTTCACGCCCCTGCTCGCCTCGGGGGCCTTCCGGGCCATCGCCCTCGTCTGTGTCGTCGCAGCAGCGACCGGCATCGCGGGCGACTGGCTGCACGAATACCTGTACCGCCGCGGGCGCTGACGCGCTCCTTCAGCTAGGGGTTCCGAGTCGCCCGAGGAGCGCGTAGCGCGAGTGGTCGCGCTCCTCGGCGTGCGGTTGCTTGTTGTGTCATCCCTGTCCCGCGGGCGGGAGGTTGGGGTCGAACCAGTCGGGGATGCGTCCGGGCTGGTCGATCATCTGCGGCGGGTTGCCAGTGGACCCGTCCGAGGGGGTGTCCTGGGTGTAGTAGTGTGTGCCGGTTTGCTCTCCGACTCGTGTTGTCGACGAAACGACTGCCTGGTATTCGTCGTTGACCCACAGGAAGTTCACGATCTCGACTCCGTTGGATGTCCAGCGTTTCTCGGATAGTTCAAATCCGAGGGGGAGGAGGTGTTTGTTGTAGGTGTCGCGGATGTGGTCTGTGTCCAGCTCGGTAAAGAAGAACATGCGCGAATGGAAAGCGTAGAGGGTGTTGTTATCTCGCGTGTAATGGTCGATTGAGTAGCCGTTCTTATATGCCATGAAGTTCTCGGCGGTAACGAGCTCGTTGCGCGCGGCGATGATCGCGGGCTCGATGTCGCGCTGGAAGGACTCGACGGACTTGACCTGGGGGCTGAACGGGCTCATGGATCCTCCAAAAAACGGTGCGCATGCGGCACAGGCAATAACTGAAAAAAGTGTGAGAAGGGCAGCGAAGAGTTTTCTCATGAGGGAGGATTGCCTCCGATGACGCTCGCGATATCGCGGTTTGCTTGGGTGCCTTCTTTGAAGTACGAGCTGTGTTTTTGAAAGAAAGGTATCCAGGAAGTTGAGACGGTATCTCCGGAGAGGTGCTTATAGCCCGGCATTTTGGTCGGGTTCTTTCCGAAAAAGTCATCTGGGCCCACGCCCTGCACGAGATCGTTCATATATGTGGCGGCGCTGACGTAGGTGTGTCCTTCGGGGACATGGAACTCACCCACGTCCTGAACGCCCGAGCCAGGCGAGCCGAATTGCACCAGGTCGTCGATGACTCCATCATTCACCAGGGTCGCGGCGATGCCCGCCGTGGTTGAACCATAGGAGTGGGAGGCGACAGTGATATGAGCATCGCCAGCGCCGTGCTCGCGCGCCGCGTCGATGCCGTTGAGGAAGCTGGCGAGCTTGGGAGCACCCTTGTTAGCCAAGGCCGTGTTCGATGCTTCGATGAGACCTGGGGGAGCGTCGTAGCCGAAGAACTCGACCATCGCGACCTTTTGTCCGGGTCCTGCTGCTTCTTCTGCCGCCTCACGCATGACCTTAGCGTGATTGTCGTATTCCCCGAGAGAGCCAGCAACGCTCGTCGTCATGCCGGGAACGATGACGCCGATGTGATCGGCATCGTCCGGATTATTCTGCGAGACGGCGGCGAGGATGTTGGGTCCGGAGGCATCCAGCTGCATCAGGTAGCGTGGGACCGGCGGATTCTCCGTGTTCTCCCTGTTCAAAGTTGCTTCGATTTGCTCGAGAGCTTTAATTCGGTTCTTCAGGCGGTCTCGTTCATGAGAGAGAGATGGGTCGATATGCGGGTTATCGTCGTAGAACTTTTGAAGGTCTGCCTTGGCCTGTTCCTTGAGGCGAGGCAGCATGATGCGGTTCGCCTGGTTGCGCGACGTGTAGTCGACGCCCTCAAGGTTGCCGATGACGTCGGGGTGCTCGCGGATCATCCACTGCTTGTCATCTTCCGACAGGGAATTCCACCAGGACGCGTTTTCCTGTGGCGATGCATCCGCGGGAGGTAACGTGGGGCGACTCTTGATCGTCGCGGAGTAGTGCACGTTGTTATCGAAAGCTCCCGCCTCAAGGGACGCTAGCTTCTGCGAGAGAGAATCGACGAGCTCCTGGGCCTGCTTGAGGGCCAAGTTGACTCGCTCTTGCGCGGTTTTGACCGTCGCCGTGATCTCGAAGATGTTCTTTCCGGCCTTGCGGAGACTCTCCACCTGGGTGGAATCCATCGACACGTTTCCGCTCGCGTCGATCGTCATGCCCCACGTGCCAGCCAGCTGGAGCGCATCGTCGACGTTTGCGCGAAGCTTGTCGATCCCATGCGCGCCCGTGCTGCAGATCTCAGCTGTGCTGATGAGGTGGTTTACCTGCCGTTCGATTGAGGAGATTTGCTGACGGAGGGAGCTGCGAGCAGCCTGGACGGTGTGCCCGCTCCCCGACAGACTCTCAAGGTCTGCGGCGAGGTTGTCGCCTTCGGTCTGGAGGGGGCGCTGCTTGTTTTCACACTCCACTGCGTACGTCTGCAGCGGCGCGGATTCCCATTGCTGAATGTCTGTCCAGTTCACGGCTTCGTCACCGAACCCGGGGCGACCGCGCCCATCGGGGTGTGCACGCCCAGCGTGTAGGAATCATTGCTCATCGTGGCCTCCGCTGAAACGGTGAGTAGTGCTGTAAGTCATCCTATCTGACAGATGGTCGTTTTTCATCGCCCGAGGAGACCCTGCGAGCGCAAGGAGCCCCGGCCTCGTCGATGAAAACCTAGGAAATCACGAGGGCAATGGCTGCGAGAACACTCCAGGAGAGGGTGAAAAAACCGGTGTTGCGCAGCACCGTGATGAGCTCGCGGCCCGAGGCGCCGGTGAGGACCGGCAGGCTCACGCCGACCGCCCAGGCGGCCGCTCCCACGCCCAGCGCGCACGTCGCCAGCGGATGCAAACCAACCGCAGCGCCGAGGGCCACGATCATCGCGACCGGAAGCCACGCGCACGCCGCAAACACCCAGCGCGACGGGCGATCGCCCAGGCGCACGGCCGCCGTCCTCTTGCCCGACTCGCGGTCCGTCGGAATATCTCGAATGTTATTGGCCATCAGCAGCGCCACCGACAGCAGGCCCAGCGCAGACGCGCTCATCCACAGCCACCACGGAGCCGACTGCACCTGCGTCCATGTCGTTCCCACGCACGCCAGCAGGCCGAAGAACACGAAGACCATCAGCTCGGACAGGCCGATGCCCATGTACGCGTAGGGGTGTTTGCCTCCCGTGTAGAACCACGCGGCCACGACCGCCGCGGTGCCCGCAGCGATCAGCCACCACGTGCCAGAAATCGCGACCAGCGTGAGGCCCGCGACCCCGGCCACCGCGAACGAACCGAGCGCCGCCGCCAGGACTGTTGTCGGCTTGGCGAGGCCACCGCCCGTCAGACGCGCGGGTCCCTTGCGATTGTCATCAGTCCCGCGAATGCCATCCGAATAATCGTTCGCGTAATTGACCCCCACCTGCAGGGCCAGCCCCACCAGCAGCGCCAGGGCAGCGCGCGCCGCACTGAAACCTCCCAGGTAGTGCGCGGCGGCAGAACCCACTATCACGGGTGCGGCGGCGGCAGGGAGGGTGCGCAGGCGTGCGCCTTCAATCCAGTCAGAAACGGAAGCCATGCCCACCAGTGTAGTTGCGCGAAGGTCCCCGCCGGGAAACGGGCTAACGCGCCCACTCCCGTTCGGTGCCCGAGGCCTCGCTCGCGGCCTGCGTGGCGGCGGCGCGGTCGATCTTGTCGAAGCCCAGGTACGGCAGCTCCTCCACCGCGACGACGCGGCGCGGCGCTTGCGCGCGCCCAATGCGAGCGGCCGCGTGCTCGCGGACCGCCGAGCCGAGCTCCGCCATCTCCAGTGAATCCGACGGCATCTGCTTCGGGACGACCAACGCCGTCACGATCTGGCCCCACTTCTCATCGGGGGTGCCCAGAATCCACGCGTCCGAAACGCCCTCGTAGGAGCGCATCGCGCGGCGCAGGGGCCCCGGCGCAATCGATAGGCCGCCCGAGGTGATGACGTCGTCCGCGCGGCCGCTCACGTCCACCTTGCCCGAGGCTCGGATGATGCCCATGTCTCCCGAAACCAGCCAGCGGTGGCCGCCCTCCTCGAAGAAGGGGCTCTCCGCGTCCAGGTAGCGCGTCATCAGGGTCGGGCCGCTGAACGCCAGGCGCGTGCGCCCGTCCCAGTCGACTGCACGGATCGTCACGCCGGGCATCGGCTCGCCGTCGTACACGCAGCCGCCCGACGTCTCCGTCATGCCGTAGGTGGTGCGCACCTTCAAGCCCGCGTCCAGGGCGCGTTGGAGCAGGCTCTGGCTGATCGCCGCGCCGCCCACGAGGATCGCCGACAGGGAACGCAGGGCGTCTATGACCTGGTCGCCCGCATCGAGGCACTGCACGAGCTGCGTGGGCACGAGCGACAGGTAGCCGGGCATATCGTCCTGCGTGGCGCCCGCGATCGCGGGCAGGAGCGCCGCCGGGTCGAAGCCCTGCGTCGTGTCCACGACCTGCGGGTTCGTCTCTGCGACCGCGGCGCGCAGGAGGATCATCGCGCCGGCGATGTGGTGCGTGGGCAGCGCCAGGATCCAGCGGCCCGGGCCGTCCAGTGCCAGCTCCGTGGCCTTTGCGGAGGCGATGAGGGCGTCGGTTGAGAGGCCGACCAGTCGAGGCTTGCCGACGCTGGAACCCGATGTCGCGATGACGAGGTCGACGCCGTCGAGGAAGTGCGGATCGTTGGTGATTCGATCGGCGAGGCCGGGGTAGTCCTGCTCGGGGAACGCCTGCTCGGGCGTCGCCGCGGAACCGCGCAGCGTGGCCGGGGGGACCAGGGCGGGGTCGCGCAGGAAGACGACGGTGTGCGGCGCCGGGTGATTCGGGTCGGCCTGTCGCTCCTCGTAGAGCTCAACGAGCTTGTGGATCGAGGCGTTCGCCAGGGCGACGGCGTTGATCGCCGTGCCGCCGGGGACAACTAGAATTCGCGGCGCAGCCATGGTGAGCCTCCCAAGTTCGACAGCAAACGCGGATATAACAAGCATAAGGGCTTGCGTTCGTGCTGGTGGGGAGCCGCTTCGCGGCAATGATCACGTTTGGTGCGTGAATTCTTGATGGCGCGGTCATTTTTATGTGGCACACTGCGCAGCTGAAAATTCAACGGAATTTCCGCGTGGGCATGCATGAGGCGATACGATAAGAGACGATGCTCAAAAAACTATCTTTGAAAACCAGATGGGCGATTGGCGCGGCGTGCGCCCTCGTCCTCCTCGTCGTCTGCGCCGGCATCGTGTATGCGGCCAACTATTCCGGACGCGCCCTGCCCGGCACGACCGTCGCTGGCACACCCGTCGCGGGCATGACTCGCGACCAGGTGATCGCCGCCGTCAACGAGCGCGCCGACGCCGCGACCGTCACGCTCACCGTCGAAGGTAAGACCACCGAGGCCTCGCTCAATGAAGCGGGTGTCACGGTCGAGGTCGACGAGACCGCCGACGCCGCCATGAAGGGCTCCACGTCCCTGCCCGCGTTCGTCAGCGCCATCTTCTCCAAGCGTGACGTCGAACCCGTCCTCACCGTCAGCGACGAATCCATCAAGAAGCTCGCAGCGACCGCGAACTCGACCCTCACCTCGGAAATGAAGGACGCCTCGGTGATCGTCGCCGAAGACGGCGAATCCTTCACCGTCACCCCCGCGCAGAACGGCAACGGCGTGTCCACCGAGGACGTCGCCTCCGCCGTCAAGCAGGCGGGCACCACCCTCACCTCCGTCACCCAGGACGTGAGCGTGCGCCAGATGGAACCCTCCATCACCACCGAGAACGCCGAGGCCGTCGCCGAGAAGGCCAACGCCCTCCTTGACACGCCCATCGAAATCTCCGACGGCATCGACACCTTCACCGCCGAGCGCTCCGACAAAGTCAAGTGGGTCGAATTCCTCACCAAGGATGACGGCAGCCTCGACGACCCGTCCATCAGCACCGTCAAGGTCGCCGACTGGGTCAACGCCCTGGCCGCCAAGACCGACGTCAAGCCCGAAAACCGCGTCGACAACGTCGACTCCGAAGGCAACGTGCTGACCACCGCCCGCGAAGGCAAGAAGGGCCTCAAGACCAACAACACCGAAGAGATCACCAAGGACGTCGTCGCCGCCATGACCGACGGCAAGGCGTACGAGGGCCTGTTCCACTACGACGACGTCGAGCCCGGCTCCGAGACCAAGCAGGTCGCCGAAGGCACTGAAAACCTGGTCTACCAGGCTGCCGAAGGCGAGAAGTGGGTCGATATCAACCTTTCTGACGCCACCGTCACCGCCTATGTCGGCGGCAAGGTCGCCGGCGGCCCCTTCTACATGGTTCCCGGCGCCCCCAACACCCCGACCGTCACCGGCACCTTCCACGTGTACCTCAAGTACGACGTGCAGACCATGCGCGGTGAAAACGCCGACGGTACCAAGTACGAGACCGAAGGCGTCCCATGGGTCACCTACTTCACCGGCTCCTACGCGATGCACGGCGCTCCCTGGCGCTCCTCCTTCGGCTGGAGCGGCTACGGCGGCTCCCACGGCTGCGTCAACATGCCCGTCGACGCCGCGAAGTTCATCTACGACTGGACCGACATGGGTGACACGGTAGTCGTGCACTACTGATAGCCCATGCTCTAGCATCGGGGGCGGGCCGGAACCGAGAGGTTCCGGCCCGCTTTGTCGTGTCTGTGTCTGTGTCTGTGTCTGTGGCTGTAGCGCCGCTGGTGTTTCGGGCACCGGAGGGCCCGGCCGCTGTGTGCGCCGGTGGGCGGTGGCCCGCCCGCGAGCCGTCCGCGCCGCGAGCTTCGCTCGGCGCGTCGTCTCGCAGCTTGCCCGTGCCCTCCGGTCCCTCCGGCACCCTCCACACCGGCGGTACCTGTGGTTCTGGTGTGCCCGGCCAGGCCCCGCCTCGCAGCTTGCCCGTGCCCTCCGGTCCCTCCGGCACCCTCCACACCGGCGGTACCTGTGGTTCTGGTGTGCCCGGCCAGGCCCCGCCTCGCAGCTTGCCCGTGCCCTCCGGTCCCTCCGGCACCCTCCACACCGGCGGTACCTGTGGTTCTGGTGTGCCCGGCCAGGCCCCGCCTCGCAGCTTGCCCGTGCCCTCCGGTCCCTCCGGCACCCTCCACACCGGCGGTACCTGTGGTTCTGGTGTGCCCGGCCAGGCCCCGCCGCCCACGGGCACCGCCGCTGACACTTACAAATTTCGCACGTCATTCCCCTGTGACTCTTTCAAATCTTGAATGCGCCTCGTTGGAATTGCAACGTTTTCAGCGTTTGTTGAAACTTCCTTCAAACGAATTACGTGCGAGTTTTCCGGGGCTTGCTGTCTACCAGGACCCACGACAAACGGTGGGGGCGATCGTTCATCCCGGTCCTCGTTATCGTCGTGCCATCCCGATGGGCCTGGGGGCCATAGTTGGGGTGTTCGTACCTCGCTATGAAACCGACAGCACCTTTGCTAGCACTTCCTTGCAGCGGAATGAAACTGCCATCGCCTTTGCGAGCGATGAAAGGCCATTTTTGGGCCATTTCGACCCCGCAAAGGTGTTGTCGGTTTCAATGGGGCGCGCAGCGTGGCCTGCAAAGGTGTTGTCGGTTTCAATGGGGCGTGCAGCGTGGCCTGCAAAGGTGTTGGTGGTTTCAAAGTTGCCCCGTGATCGCGTGCTATGCGCGAAAAAGTTCGCCCTGCGCGACCTGCAATGGGTGCGAGCGCGAAAAAGTTCGCCCTGCAAGCCCAAACGGGCGAAAAATGCTGTTTTCAAGCGTGCTGGGCGAAGTTTTTCGCGGAGCTGTTGCGGAACGGGCCGTGCTGGGCGAGTTTTTTCGCGGAAGTGCCGCGGGAGAGTCGCTGAATGCGTTCATGGTGAACGTGTGGATGTGCGTCCGCAGTCCTTGCAGCCTCCTCTCGTCAGCCGGGGAGAAATTTCGCATGCAATTCCCCTGCCCCAATTTTTGGAACCCCCGAAAAACCGCAGAATACCAACGATCAGATTTCAAATCATGAAATACTCACGTGGGAAATGCATGCGACTTTGAGGGGTGGGAGAGCTTTGTCGTGGTCTGGTCTGGTTTTGTGGACCGGGTGTTTTGAGGGTTGTTGGTTGTTATTGGTGGTGTTGACCCACGCCGCGGCATGCGGTGGGATGAGGTGAGCCAGACGCGGTAGTCTGCGCCTAACGGCAGCGGACCAGCTGCCCGACCCCAACGTATGGCAGGTGCTCCATGTTCTTCTCTGGCGAAGCTCTGAACCCCGCAGGCAACGGCCTGAGCCCCGACGAGTGGTGGAAGGGCGCGGTCGTCTACCAGATCTACCCGCGTTCCTTCAAGGATTCCAACGGGGACGGCTTCGGGGACCTCGCGGGGATCCGCTCCAAGCTCGACTACCTGAAGGCTCTGGGCGTGGACGTCCTGTGGCTCTCGCCGATCTACGCCTCCCCGCAGGCGGACAACGGCTACGACATCGCCGACTACTACGACATCGACCCGATGTTCGGGACGCTCGCGGACTTCGACCGACTGCTGGAGGGCGTCCACGAGCGGGGCATGCGCCTCGTCATGGACCTGGTTGTCAACCATTCCTCAGACGAGAACCCGTGGTTTGTCGAGTCGCGCTCCTCGCGGGAGAACCCGAAGCGCGACTGGTATATCTGGCGCGATCCGCGGCCCGGGTTCGTGGGCGGCGAGGCCGGGGCACAGCCCAATAACTGGGGGTCCTTTTTCTCCGGGTCGGCCTGGGCGTGGGACGAGTCTACGGGCCAGTACTACCTGCACCTGTTCCACAGGAAGCAGCCCGACTTGAACTGGGAGAACCCGCACGTGCGCGCCGCCGTCTATCGCATGATGAACTGGTGGCTCGACCGCGGCGTCGACGGTTTCCGCATGGACGTCATCAACCTGATCTCGAAGGACCCGGGCCTGCCCGACGGCGTCGTCTATCCGGGGCGCGCGTGGGGCGAGGGCTTCCCGCACTTCTCCGAAGGCCCGCACTTGCACGAATACCTCGCCGAGATGCGCCGCGAAGTGTTCGAGGGGCGCGCCGGCACGATGACGGTCGGGGAGTGCCCGGGCGTGCGCCGCGATAACGTCCTGCTGTTCACGGACCCGGCCCGGCGTGAGCTCGACATGGTGTTCCAGTTCGACCATGTCGACCTCGGCCTCGAGGCAGGGAAGTTTCACCCGCGCCCGCTGCGTCCTGGCGAGCTCGCCGACTGCTTGAGTGCCTGGCAGGAGACGCAGGGTGAGGTCGGCTGGAATAGCCTTTACCTGGATAATCATGACCAGCCGCGCGCCGTCAGCCGCTTCGGCGATGAGGCGCACCGCTATGAGTCGGCGACCGCCTTGGCCACCGCGCTGCACATGCTGCGCGGTACGCCCTACGTGTACCAGGGTGAGGAGCTCGGCATGACCAATGGGGCGTTCCATGGCCTCGACGATTTCCGTGATGTTGAGGCGCTGCGCTACTACCGCGAGGCCGTGGCGGCGGGGGAGAGCCCCGAGGCCGTCCTGGCGGGTATGCGCGCGATCGGGCGCGACAACGCGCGCACGCCCGTCCAGTGGGACGCGAGCGAGCACGCCGGCTTCACGGAGGGGGACCCGTGGATTGGCGTCACCCCGAACTATCGGGAGATCAACGCCGCCTCCCAGGTCGGTGATCCATCTTCCGTGTACGCCTACTATCGCGCGCTCGCGGACATCCGCCACGGCCTGCCGGTGATCGCCTCCGGAAGGTTCGAGAGAATTGTGACCCCCTCGCCTGCGGTCTTCGCCTACCGGCGCACCCTCGGCGAGGCCGTGGCAACGGTCCTCGTCAACCTGTCTTCACAGCCTGCGTCCCTCGGCGAGGCGGCGCGCGGGGTGGTCGGCGAGCTGCTTCTTTCCAACCGCGACCTGCCCGAGGCCAGGCGGGGAGTCCCGGCAGTCCTGGAGCCGTGGGAGGCGCGCGTTTACCTCTCCTAAAACGCGCGTTGGCCCGGGATCGAGGAGATCCCGGGCCTGTGAGTCACTGAGTGTCGGTGAGGAAACCGGCCTCAGTAGTAGTAGGGGTAATCCTCCCAGCGGGGCGCGCGGTGCTCGAGGAAGGCGTCGCGCCCCTCCTGGGCCTCGGCCGTCATGTATGCCATGCGCGTGGCCTCGCCCGCGAAGACCTGCTGGCCGGCCAGACCGTCGTCGGCCAGGTTGAAGGCGAACTTGAGCATGCGGATGGCCTGCGGGGATTTCGTCGCGATGGTCGCCGCCCACTCCAGCGCGGTCTCCTCCAGCTGCGCGTGCGGCACCGCGCGGTTGATGACGCCCCAACGCTCGGCAGTCTCAGCGTCGTAGCGCTCGGCCAGGAAGAAGATCTCGCGCGCACGCTTATCCCCGGCCTGGCGGGCCAGCAGCGCGGAGCCGTAGCCGGCGTCGAAGGACCCCACGTTCGCGTCGGTCTGCATGAAGGCCGCGTGCTCGATGGAGGCCACTGACAGGTCCGCGACCACGTTGAGGGAGTGTCCGCCGCCGGCGGCCCAGCCGGGAACCGCCGCGATGACGACCTTCGGCATCGTGCGGATCAGGCGCTGGACCTCGAGGATGTGCAGGCGTCCGGCGCGCGCCGGGTCGATCTGCTCGCGGCGCTGCGCGGTGGCGGCCTCGGGGTCCGCTCCCTCGACCTCGTAGCGGTAGCCGTCGCGGCCTCGCACCCTCTGGTCGCCGCCCGAGCAGAAGGAATAGCCGCCGTCGCGTGCCGATGGGCCGTTGCCCGTCAGAATCACGGCCGCGACCGAGGAGGTCTGGCGCGCGTGGTCGAGCGCGCGGTACAGCTCGTCGACCGTGCCCGGGCGGAAGGCGTTGCGAATGTCGGGGCGATCAAAGGCGATGCGCACCACCGGCATGTCCGCGCCCTCGGGGCGTCCATCCGCCTCGGGGCCACGCGAGATACCGCGGTGGTAGGTGATGTCGGCGAAGTCGAAACCTTCGACCTCACGCCAGCGAGTTGGGTCGAAGGTGTCGGACACGAAGGGGAGAGCGCTCATGTGTCGGATTCTAATCGACGAGGCAGTGGTAGGCGTCGGGGCGTGCACGCTCGAGAGGGGTGGCGGAGTTGCCGACGAGCCTGGGCCGAAGAACCCGCATGGGACTATGTGGTGCGCAACCTAACCAAACGGAACAAAGTCTGCTATTTAGTAACCCTCCTATAAGCCATCTAGACACTTGTGGGTGTGTTCTGTCAAACAGGCCTACTTGCCACGTGTTCAATCGCTTAAAAGAGTCTGTCACTTTGTGGTACTTACTGCACAATTGGTTACAAGTTGATGTGCGTAGGATTTGTCGATAGGGCGAGGTTGCGCGATAATATTACCGGTAAGTAAGGAGGGTTCTTGTGAACGCAGTGCAGCAACCGACGCTCATGCGCATTCCGATGCGTACGCTCAGCCGTCAAACGCGTTACGCCCTCGAAGGCGTTGATGACATCCTTGTGTACAAGGTAGCGATGACGACGCGCTTCCGCGGTGTGACTCGCCGCGAGGGGCTCCTCCTGCACGGACACGCCGGTTGGGGAGAGGCCGCGCCCTTCTGGAACTACGACGATGTGGAGTCTTCGCGCTGGCTGGCCGCAGCCCTCGAGTCCGCTCGCCGTTTCCCTCCGGTGCCTCGACGCAAGTTCGTGCCCGTCAACGTCACGATCCCCGTCATTTCGCCGGAGGAAGCATACGAGCGCGTGAAGGCCTCGGGCGGGTGTGCGACCGCGAAGATTAAGGTCGCTGAGCCCGGCGTCAGCGTTGGGCGCGACTGTGCGCGCATCGCCGCCGTCGCAGACGCCCTGCGTGAGACTGTGGGCGGGCAGGCGATGATTCGTCTCGACGCTAACGGCGCATGGGAGGTCGACGAGGCTCGCGAGGCGATCCCGGCAATGGCCGCGGCCGCGGGCGTGGTTCCCATCGAATACGTCGAGCAGCCCTGCCTGACGGTGGACGAACTGGCCCAGGTACGCCGATCCGTGGACGTGCCGATCGCCGCCGACGAGTCGATCCGCCGCGCCGAGGACCCCCTGGAGGTGGCCCGCAAGGAGGCCGCCGACGTCGTCATCATCAAGGTTGCGCCCCTCGGAGGCGTGCGTGCCGCCCTGAAGGTTGCCCGCAAGAGCGGCCTCGGCGTCGTCGTGTCCTCCGCCCTCGAGACGTCCGTCGGCCTGTCGGTCGGCGTCGCCGCCGCTGCTGCCGTGCCCGGTGTGCCCCGGGCCGCCGGCCTGGCCACCGCCTCGCTGCTGGTGGGCGACGTGACCCAGCCCCTGATTCCCGAGCGCGGCCGCCTGCCCGTGGGGCGGCGCGAACCCGACCAGGAACTCATCGACCGCACTCCGGTCGACGGCGACCTCGTCTCCCGCTGGGGTATGCGCCTCGAAGGCATGGCTGAGCACCTGAGGGTGGGCTCCCGGTAGGCTGGGCGCATGCCCTCCGTCGAAACCGCCAGCGCTATCCTTGAGTCCCTGGATGCCCTGGGCGTCACGCACGTCCTGTACTGCCCTGGTTCGCGCTCTGCGCCCTTCGCCTACGCTCTCGAGGCGAGCTCTTTCGGCGGGGATGCGTGGCCCATCCTGGATGAGCGCGGCGCCGGTTTCGCAGCCGTCGGCCTGGCCCGCGCTGGGGCGCTGCCGGCCGTCGTCGTCACCTCCGGCACCGCCGTCGCCGAGCTGGCCCCCGCCGTCCTCGAGGCCTCCCACGCGCGCCTGCCACTCCTCCTTCTGACGGCCGATCGCCCCGGCGAACTGCGCGGTGTCGGAGCGTCCCAGGCGACCGATCAGTCCGGCTTCTTCGGCACGCATGTGCGCGCGAGTCTCGATCTGGAACCCCAGGAAGCCTCGCCCTCCCTCGTTGGGCACCTGACGCGCGCGGTCGCCGCCGCCTGCGGGGCACCCGGTAGCGCGCCTGGCCCCGTGCAGGTCAACGTCGCCTTCCGTGATCCGCTGACCCCCGTCCGTCCCGCTTGTGACTCCGGGGACGAGGCCGGGGCGTCGTTCGTTCCTCGCCCGGCGCGGGTGGTCGTTGCGTTCCCCGTGCCTGCACGCTGGGAGGACGTGGTTGGTCCCGCCGCAGCCGGGCTGATTGTCGCGGGTGAGGGGGCCTCGCCTTTCGCCCGCGAGTGGTCGGAGGCATCGGGCTTCCCGCTGCTCGCGGAGCCGGCCGCGGGCGCGTGGAAGGGCGGAGGAGTGACCCCCTTCGAGCAGTCCCTCGTGGCTTCGCCGCTGGGGCGCGAGGTCGACGCGGTCGTCGTGACCGGCCGTCCGACGCTATCCCGACCGATTCAGGCCCTGCTCGCGCGCCCCGACGTGCGTGTCGTCGTCGTTGACCCGCACAGCCCGTGGGTGGACATCTCGGGCAACGCCTCGGTCGTCGTCGCCGACCTCGAGCCCGCCCGCGAGCCGATCAGCGCTGCTCAGGCAGAGTGGGGCGCTCGCGTGCGCGACGCCGCTCGCGACGCGGGCGAGCGTATCGACTCCCTGCTCGCCTCCGGCTGCCGGCGCACGATGCTTGACCTCGCGCGAAGCGTCGCCGCCTCGACGAGCGGTCCCCTCGTGCTGGGAGCCTCCAACCCCGTGCGCGCCTTCGACCTCGCCGTCCCCACGCTGGCGGGCCGCGCCGTCCACTCCAACCGGGGGCAGGCGGGGATCGACGGCACCATCGCGACGGCCGTCGGCATCTGCCTGGGCTCCGGATACGCGGGCGAGGCCTCGGCCCCCGTGGGCGAGCGCGTCACCGCCGTCATGGGAGACCTCACGGCCTGCCACGACGCCTCCTCCCTCGCCCTGGCTGCGAGCGTGGGCGCTCACCTGGACATCGTCGTCGCGGACGACGGGGGCGGCGGTATCTTCGCCACCCTCGAACACGGGCGCGCTGCCAGCCTCGAGGCCTACGACCGGTGGTTCGGCCTCGCTCAGGCGGTGGACTACGAGGCGCTCGCGGCCGCGTACGGCGTGGCCTTCGCGCGAGCCGACGAGCCTCAGGAACTGGAGTCGTTGCTCGCCCGACCCGCCAGCGGCCCGCGGTTGATTCACGCGCCCGTCGAGCGCGCCGCTCACCTGTACCCGGCCATCCGCGACGTGCTCTCCTGAGGGGAACCGCGTTCGCTGTGAGGTTGAACGGTTTACAGGAAACTTCCAGGACGCTTTCAGTAGCCCTTTGAGGAAACGACCCATACTGGTGGACAAATAACGAACTGACACCAGAGGAAACCATGACTCAGCCTCATATTCCGGACCACGACGCCGACTCGGCGCGTGACGCTGACGCGGCCTCGACCCCCAGCTACCCGCAGCGCTCGACGGCTCAGGACCACTCGGCCACCCAGGAGCTTCCGGCCGCGCAGGACGCCACGCGCGAGATGCCCTCCGCCACGACGATCCCCGCGCCGCCCGCGGGCACGGTTCCGCCGGCCACCGCACCGGCGGCCGACCCCTCCGCCCAGCAAGCCCCCGCCGCCGGCACTCAGCAAGCCCCCGCCGCCGGCGGCGCGTACTCCGCCCCCGCTGGCGAGCCCTACGGCGGATACGCGGCCCCGGCCTCGCCGGAAGCCTTCGCGTCGCCCACTGTCGTCATGACGAAGAAGGGCCCGGGATGGGTCGCCCTCCTCTGCGCGATGCTTCTGACGATCGGCCTGACCCTCGGCGCCGTGTTCTACGCGCGCCCCGCGCTGCTGCGCGCGTCCGCGCCCACGAACCTCAACGGGGGAACGGTGGCCACCGTGCCCGCCTCGAACAGCTCCGGGACGGACTGGACGGACGTTGCCGCCGCCGTGTCGCCCGCCGTCGTGACCATTCAGGCGCAGGGCGCATCCTCGGGCGGCACCGGCTCTGGCGTCATCTACGACGCGCAGGGCGACATCGTCACCAACTACCACGTCATCGCGTCCGCCCTCGGCGGTGGACAGATCCAGGTGACCCTCGCCGACGGGCGCCTTTACGGCGCTGTGGTCGTCGGCCACGACAAGACCACGGACCTGGCCGTCATCCGCCTGGACAACCCGCCGTCGGACCTCACTGTCGCGCGCTTCGCGACCTCCGCGAACCTTGAGGTCGGCGCCCCCGTTATGGCGATCGGCGCTCCCCTGGGCCTGTCGAACACGGTGACGACCGGCATCGTCTCCGCGCTCAACCGCCCCGTCGAGGTCTCGATGGACGAGGACTCCTCGTCGCAGGACTCGCAGGCGTCCTCGGACCTCGTGGTCACGAACGCGATCCAGATCGACGCGTCGATCAACCCCGGCAACTCGGGTGGCCCACTGTTCGACGCGACCGGCGCGGTTATTGGCATCAACTCCTCGATCAAGTCACTCGCTACCACGTCTGACGGGCAGGCCGGCTCGATCGGCCTGGGCTTCGCGATCCCCTCCGACCTGGTCGTGTCCATCGCGGACCAGCTCATCGCCTCCGGCACCGCCTCGCACGGCATGCTCGGCGTGACCGTCAAGGCCGCGACCACGACCGTCGGCTCCGACACCTACGTGGGTGCCGAGGTCCAGGACGTCTCCGCAGGTTCCGGTGCCTCCGCGGCGGGCATCCGCTCCGGCGACGTCATCGTCAAGGTCGAAGGCCAGGAAGTGACCAGCCCCAAGCAGCTGATCGGCTACGTGCGCCGCTACAAGGCCGGCGACACCGTCACCATGACGATCGTGCGCGACGGGCAGACGCAGGACGTGTCCGTGCGGATTCAGTGAGCTGCGTGCGCTGCGTGCACGCTGCGGAGTGACTCCAGTGCCGTGCGCTGACGAGGCCCGCTGTCCCTTTCAGGGGCGGCGGGCCTTTGCGCGTGGTGGGCTTGCGAGGGTGCATATGCACAGTCTTCGACCGCTGATGTGCTGCGCGTTGATGGGAAGCCCCCGCATCTGGGCTTGTGTCGAAGGGGACTCAACCTGATCGGGAAGATTCAACCCGTTCTGATCGGGTGGAATGTTCCCGATGAGGTGGAATGTTCCCGATGGGGTGGAATGTTCCCGATGAGGTGGAATGTTCCCGATGAGGTGGAGCGTTGGCACAATCAAGCTGTTGAGGCGCCCGAAGTGGGTTTCGGCGTGCGTGGGGACGGGCTCTTGAAGCTTGGAACCAAGGCGTGATGCAGGATGTGGATTGATAGCCTTCCTCGTGACCACGCTTTGGCTTGTTTCTTAGTGGTGTTCCACCACTTAGCTGGGTATTACACCAGCTGGGAACTGGTGTAATGCTCCCTAACTGGTGTAATGCTCCCTAACTGGTGCAATGCTCCGTCACCGGCGAATCCTTCGTGCGGTCAGACCCCATTCAGCTGTTGCGCAGACGCATGACAATGCGGGGCGGCGGGCCTTTGCATATCGCCGAGTCGCTCAGACCCCGAGGGCGTCCAGGAGCGGGCGCATCTTCGCTTCGGTCTCGGACAGCTCGGCGTCCGGGTCGGAGTCCGGCATGATGCCGGCACCCGCGAAAAGGCGCAGGCGCGTGCCCGACGTGAGCCCGCAGCGCAGCGCGATCGCAAACTCGCCGTCCCCGGCCGTATCCACCCAGCCCACGGGCCCCGAGTAGCGGCCGCGTTCGGTGTCTTCCAGCTCCTCGATGAGGCGCATCGCCGCGTCGCGCGGAGTGCCACACACGGCGGCAGTCGGATGCAAGGCGGCCACGAGATCGAGCAGATGCGCCGACCCCAGGCGCGCATGAACGTCCGTCGCCAGGTGGACGACGTTGGGCAGCGACAGGAGGAACGGCCCCTGAGTCGTCACCGAGGTGCACAGCCGCGTCAGGATCGATGACACGGACTCGGAGGCCAGGTCGTGCTCGCGCAGATCCTTCGCGCTCGACGCGAGCATCTCGCCCTCCCCGGGCTTGCATGTGCCCGCCAGGACGCGCGAGCTAGCCGTGCCGCCCGAGGCCGCGATCAGCATCTCCGGGGAGGCTCCCACCAGCGAATCCACGCAGAAACGCCACGTCGACGGATACAGGTCGCTGAGGCGCTCAAGCAGGAAACGCTCGTCGAATCCGTGCGCGCACCGCACCGTCATGTCGCGCGCCATGACGGCCTTGTTAGCAGCGCCATCGCGCAGGCGCTGCGCCATCGCGCGCACCGAGTCGCGCCACTGGCCGCGCGACATCGACCCGTGCCCAAACGTCAGGGATTCCGGCACGCGCGGGGCGGGCCTCGCTCCGGCCAGGGCCTCGTCAACAGTCGCCAGGGGATCTGGCGCATCCCCGATGCCAGCCGTGATCGCCCAGCGGGCCCCGGCCTCGTCGATGAGAGTCAGTGCGGGTACGAAGGCGACCGAGCGGGCGGGGGAGCGGAACGCGAAGGACGCAAATAGAACGGGGGAGGGAGCGCTGTCATCGGAGGACGAGGTCGGGGCGGCCTCCCACGCGCGGCGCACGTCGGCGATCGCACCCGGGGTCGCGGACTCGACCGTGAGCGCCCGTCCCAGGCCGATCATCTGGCGGCGCTCACCCAGCCAGGCGGCGCCCCCGGAGTCGGGGAGCAGGGACGTCAGTGAGCAAGAAGACCCCGGGTGCCGCGGGGGTAGGACCAACGCCCGAAAGACGAGGCGCGAGCATCCGAAGTCATTGTGCATGGGTTCCATGGTAGGAGTAGGGGCGGCGGCGCGCTGGAAGACGTGCGAGTATTGACGCATGACTGAATCCCCGCGCGCGGACCTGAACAAGGATCCCAAAGAGATCGCCTCGATGTTTGACTCCCTCGCCTCGCGATACGACGTGATGGATGCGCTGATGACGGGCGGTTTGGACAAGGTGTGGATGACCGCCCTGCGTAAGGCAGTCGCCCCGCACCCCGGCGAACGCATCCTCGACCTGGCGGCCGGCACCGGCGCGTCGTCGGCCGCGCTGGCCAAGGGCGGCGCTGAGGTCGTCGCCTGCGACCTGTCCGAAGGCATGATCGAGGTGGGCCGTGAGCGCCACCCCGAGATCGAGTTCGTGCACGGCAACGCCATGGATCTGGACTTCGAGGACGGCTCCTTCGACGCGGTCACCATCTCGTGGGGCCTGCGCAACATCCCGGATCCTCAGCTCGCGCTGCGCGAGATGGCGCGCGTCGTGCGCCCGCGCGGCCGCCTCGTGGTCCTGGAGTTCTCCACCCCGCCCTCGCGTGTCTTCCGCGGCATGTACAACGTCTACCAGTCGACCGTCATGCCGGCGATCGCGCGCCTGGCCTCCACGAACGACGGTGCCTACGACTACCTGGTTGAGTCGATTCGCGCGTGGCCGGCCCAGGAGGAGCTGGGCCGCATGATCGCCGCGAACGGCTGGAGCGAGGTCGAGTACCGCAACCTCACCGGCGGCATCGCCTGCATGCACCGCGCGGTCAAGCCGCTGCCGTAAAGCGTGAACGACGAGGCCGGGGTAACGCCTCGTGATTGCCGGGATTCTCGGGTGTCCGGACTGACTGTGAAGTTGTTGCGCGTGGGCCTAGACTAGGTCCGGTAAGTGAATCCTGACCGGCGGTGTAGTTCGGTTGCTGACAGGAGGATGAGTATGAGTGCCGATTACGGTTTCGATGAAGAGCAACACGCTCAAACAAACGGCGATATGGATGAGGGGGGGGCACGGTCTCACCCAGTCGAAT
This sequence comes from Sanguibacter keddieii, assembly GCF_001064145.1. GTDB lineage: Bacteria > Actinomycetota > Actinomycetes > Actinomycetales > Actinomycetaceae > Pauljensenia. The sequence continues at coordinate 80,666 of NZ_JVOJ01000059.1, read as the reverse complement.
GATGCTGCCGGTTCGCTGAATCGAGCCCAAACCGCAACCCGTTGGACCGACGAGCAAGGCGCCCAGGATTTTCGTAATAGCGCAGTGCGGTTCTTCTCGTCCGTCGATGAGATGCTTGCCGATGAGCGCGCCATCTTCGATACCTTTCAGATGAACCTGACGGACGCTGTTCGTGAAGCCGTCAGCAGTGAGGAAGCAAACGCGTCGGTACTTGAAGCAATCAATCGAGCGCTTCAGTCGGATCCCTCGGTCGCTGCTGCCTCCTCAGCCGCTGGAACGACGAGTGCACCTTATATCGCGCCGAGTGCGCAGCCCGATGATGCGCCTACCGCAGCCGGCGCAATGCCCGAGTTCTGAGCTTCTAAGGACGACACATGGTTTCTTCACCGATGTACGATCGCCTCATGACTTTTGCCGCTCAGGCGGATTTCAATGCGCAATTGCAGTCATGGGATAGCGAACATAAGCGTGTTATTGACGGCTTCGATCAGGCGATCGAGCGGGTGCAGCATTTCCAGCAGCATCAGGGGTTTACAGGAAAGACTGGAGAAGCCCTCAAGGCGTGGGCAGACAATACTGTGGCGCGTCTCGAGGCTAAGCGCTCGTACTACATGGGTGGGATCGCTCGCTATGTCGCCGCGCGTCAGGCTATCGCCCAGGCCGCCGCGGACGCGCGTCGGCTGTCGCCGACGCTCATCGATTCAAAGACGGCCGCAATGCGCAATGCCGCGAAGGTTGTGCTGCCTTATACGCCTGCTATTGGTGTCGTGGGGGGAGTGGTGCCAGGACTGGTTGCGAACACCGTGTTGTCGACTGGCGCGGCGTATGTGGACGGCGTCGAGGCGCAGGCGAACGCTATGCGCGAGGCGGCTGCAACAGAAATCCTTGAGCGCTTGAATGGTGGCCTGAATGAGCTCAGCGCCGGTGTTAATACTCTGACGCAAAACGGTATTAGTGGCAGCACGCGAGGAACTCGAAGGACGATTCCGGTCCTTAGCGACGACACTGCGACGAATTTGGATCGTGGTTATGTCAATGTTTCAACATATGACTCAGGGGTATATGGCCGAAGTGCTGACGATGACTATGGTCGTGCTGGTCTGCGCTCCGATAGATCTCTCTATCCGGATGGGTATGCCGATCCGGAGACTGACGATTTTGCTCGCCGCCGCGCGTCGGCATCGCAGCAAGTCTCCAAGCGGTACCTGCCGCCCGATATGGATGGCTCCTATGATCGTCCCATCACGAACCCGCAGGATTTGATGGGTATGGACCTCATGCACACGAGGGTGGACGCAAATCATCACCGAAACGGAGTTGTGTGGGGCGGTCACGTTCCCGCTAATCCCACGGACATAGATCACCCACTGTGGCGAATCAATGGAGGACCCGCTGCTGATAACGGTTCTGCCGGACGCCTCGCCGGGCTCGGCGCGCTCGGAGCCGGTGCCCTTGGCATGCGTGGAGCTGCTCGCATGGGAGCGGGATCTTTTGGTGGTTCGGGAGCAGGTTCTGTGACTCCTGGAACGTATAGCGGGAAAGGGTTCGGAACGTATGGTGCCCCCTCGCAGACGGGAGGCGGAAACGCAGCTGGAGCCGGCGTAAGTGGAATGACTGGGACTCCTCGAGCGGCAGGTTCTTCCGGTGCTCAAGGTGGCGCTTCCGGTGCGAACCGGGGTGCTTTTATGGGCAGTGGCATGGGAGCAGGTGCGGGTGGCTCGAAGGATGACAAGAAAGCAAAGCGCCGCAAGTATCAGCCGTACAGGTACCTGGACGATGATCCTGATGCTCTGCCCGAAGGCTACGTGAATCCCTTGTCTCAGACCTACGGATCGGACAAGGACCTGGCCCCCGCGAAGCGCGAGGATGACGGATGGGACCCTCGCCAATGGTGACTCGTTACCGCTCGACTGTGCGCGCGTCTCTCACTGCAGTTTGCGCGTCGACACTCGCAATCGCCGTGACGACGCTGCCCGTAGAGTCGGCCAACGCGGCCGATACCATTACAGCTGCAGACCAGCCCTACTTCGCGTACTACCACCTGGACCAGGCGCGAGCAAAAGGGTACACGGGCAAGGGAGTAACGGTGGCGATGATTGACGGTCCCGTTGACATAGAATCGCCTGAAATGAGCAGTGCGAGGATTACAGATAAGAGTCCCTGCACAGTGAATGCGAGTGCAGAAAGTAAGAGCCACGGTACTGCAGTTGCATCTGTACTAGTTGCAGATGGCTATGGAGTCGCTCCGGAAATTTCACTCCTTACGTATACAAATGTTGATAAGACAAGTGTTCCCGGCAACGACTGTATGACGGCAGGCGGGCTGGACCTTACCTCCAATGCGTCTCTCATTAATCATGCGATCAATGATGGTGCTTCATTGATTGTTAATACAACAGGTTCGTCGGATCATGGCAATGGCCTCAAATGGGCAGTGGCTCGAGCTGTAAGTCAGGGCGTTATTATCACTGATGCCATTGGTAATGAAGCTCGAGATGAAACCAGAACAGGACTCTCTTACTGGTCTGGTGTTGTTGGGGTGTCTGCGGTCGATACAAACGGGGCCCGGACGAGTTATTCCTCATGGGGGCAAGGCGTGGTAGTCGCTGCAGTCGGAGGACCTGTGACCGTGCGTGAATACCCGGGCACCTCGTTGGTTCAAACTAACGGAACCTCTGTCTCTGCTCCCATCGTTGCAGGCTTCCTGGCTCTCGCTCGCCAGAAGTGGCCCGATGCGACATCGAACCAGCTGCTGCAACTCCTGGTGCACACGACCGTGAACCCGGACGGCGGCTGGAACCAGTACACCGGCTACGGCGTCGCGAGCCCCGCGACGATGATGAACACCGATCCCAGTCAGTACCCCGATGTTAATCCCCTCGCGGATAAGGGAGGCGGCTCCAGCCCGACCCCCGAGGAGATCGCGCAGTACGCCGACGGGATCGTCCCACCGGCGGAAATCGTCTTCGACAACTCGTACACATACCGCGGAGTGGATGAGTCTGTCATCGGCGCAACAACGAACCCGTATCCGACACACCTCGGTACGAGCCCGCGCTACCACGCGAAGTAGACGAACACTCAGCTGAAACAGTGAGGCCGGGGCCCCTTGTGTGGGGTCCCGGCCTCGTTGTTAGTTCTTCGGTGCGCGGCCCTGGGTCAGCGTCCCCAGGCCCAGGTAGCCGGGCAGCGGCTTGTCCATGGTCTCGTTCGCGAAGGCGACGGGCGCGCCGTTCGGCAGCGGGTTCACGACGCGGATCGCGGCGGTCAGCTTCTGCGCGGAGTCGTTCGACCGGTACTGCGCGGGCAACGGCAGTCGCGCGGTCACCCTCCCGCTCTGGCCCGGAAGGATCGAGGGCAGGGTCGACTCGATGCTCTGGCTGGCGAGGATCTCGTTGTTCTCATCGACGAGGACGACCTCGAGCGGCCATGTCGCGTGGAGCCTGCGTGCTGTCGCATTCGTGTGCGATCTAGGTTTCCACGGCTGTCAAGTGAACCACTTTGGTATTACTTCGCGCAAGATTGTGAAAAATTGTGTCGGTAAGTGATTGTCTGACAAGCCTGTGGTGGTCATCTTTGCGTCGTGGTGTGCAGGTGTGCGGGTGCTGCTCGCGGGGGAGAGTCGGATCATGTCGGCCATTCGAAGAGGTGTGTTCTCGTCGTGGGCTGTGGTTCGAAGGCAGGCCGGGCGGCGTGGCGTATCGTGGCGGTCTGCGCGTCGCTGTTCTCGGGGTGTGCGCTGAGTGTCGGTGCGTGGATCTGCATTCGGATGACGAGGCCCGGGCCGCTATTTACGACAACGTTTTGTTGCGCAAATGGGTGCTCTGGGCGAGCCCAGCCCAGGCCTCGTTCGTTGAAACGGCGGGCAAAAGTGTGCTCGGTCGCCGAGGTGAGGGTGACCTAGCTAGGGTTGCTTGCGGAATGAAGTGATGTGCACGCTTCATCCACCTTGCACACTCGCGCGGATGCACCCGCGCACCACATGACGGAGGAATGCCGTGGCATCCACCATGCCTAGCGACATGAGCGCTGACGTTGTCGTCGTCGGCGCAGGCCCTGGCGGGTCCTCCACCGCCTACCACCTGGCCAGAGCAGGCCTCGATGTCATCCTCCTAGAAAAAAGCCCGTTCCCGCGCGACAAAATCTGCGGCGATGGGCTCACCCCGGCCGCCGTCCACGAGCTCATCGCGATGGGCGTGGATACCACCGGCTGGATGCGAAACCGCGGCCTGACCGTCATCGGCGGCGGCCACACCGTCCACATGGATTGGCCCGACCAGAAGTCCCTGCCCGGCTACGGCATGACCCGCGCCCGCATGGACCTCGATCACGCGCTCGCGCAGCGTGCCGTCGAGGCCGACGCCCGCCTCTACGAGGGCGTCACCGTCGTCGGCGCCATCCAGGACGGCTCCGGACGCGTCGTCGGCGTGCAGGCCAAGAGCGGGCGCGGCAAGAACGCGACCACCACCTCGGTGCGCGCCTCCATCGTCGTCGACGCCGGGGGAGTGGCCGCTCGACTGGCCACCAGCCTCGGCCTCGAAAAGAAGATGAACCGCCCCATGGGTGTCGCCGCACGCGCTTACTTCCACAGCCCCCGCGGCGACGAGGAGTGGATGGAATCCCACCTCGAACTGTGGAGCGGCACCCCCGGTGCCTCCGACCTGCTGCCCGGCTACGGCTGGATCTTCCCCATGGGCGACGGCATCGTCAACGTCGGCCTGGGCTCCGTCGCCTCGCGCGCCGGTGCCACCAACCTGCCCTACCGCGAGGTCTTCAAGACCTGGACCGCGAACCTGCCCGAGGAATGGGGCTTCACCCCCGAGAACCAGATCGGTCAGCTTCGCTCCGCCGCCCTGCCCATGAGCTTCAACCGCAAGCCTCACTACGTTCAGGGCCTCGTCCTCGTCGGCGACGCCGGCGGCATGGTCTCCCCCTACAACGGCGAAGGCATCGCCCCCGCCATGAAGGCCGGGCGCTACGCTGCCTCGTGCATCGCGCAGGCCCTCTCCCGCTCCCACCGCGCCGGCATCGACCGCGCCATGAGCGAATACCCTCACATGCTTCGCGACGAATACGGCGGCTACTACCAGCTGGGCCGCATCTTCGTCGCGCTCATCGAAAACCCGACGATCATGCGTACCTGCACGAACGTCGGGCTGCCCATCCCGCGCCTCATGACGCTCGTCCACAAACTCCTGTCGGACGGGTACGAGAGGACCGGGGGCGACTTCGACGACCAACTCATCACAATGCTGACCAAGGTGGTGCGCTCCGCATGACCACCATCACCGATAACCGGGAGGAACGATGACGAATCCCTACGTGCCGCTGCTCATCATGTCGGCAGCTGCCCTCGTACTAGCCTTCGGAGGCCTGGGTGCCTCCGCGATCCTGGGCCCCACCAAGAAGTCCACAACCAAGGCCGACAACTACGAGTGTGGTATCCAGCCGACCAGCGCTCACCTCACCGAGGGTCGCTTCCCGGTGCGCTACTACCTGGTCGCCATGACGTTCATCATCTTCGACATCGAAGTTGTGTTCATGTACCCGTGGGCCGTCAGCTTCAACCAGCTGGGCCTGTTCGGACTGGTCGTCATGATGAGCTTCCTGGTCACCCTCTGCGTCCCCTACGCCTACGAATGGCGACGCGGCGGCCTGGACTACTGAGATATAAGTAAGGAACAGACAAGTGGGACTTGAAGAATCCTTGCCCGCGGGCATCGCGCTCACCAGCGTCGAAAAGGTCCTCGGGCTCGCACGCAAGTACAGCCAGTGGCCCGTCACCATGGGCCTGGCGTGCTGCGCCATCGAAATGATGGCTGCCGGCACCCCTCGTTTCGACATGGCGCGCTTCGGCCTCGAGGTCTTCCGTGCCTCGCCGCGTCACTCCGACATGATGATCGTGTCGGGCCGCGTGTCGCACAAGATGGCCCCCGTCATCCGCCGCGTCTACGACTCGATGCCCGAACCCAAGTGGGTTATCTCCATGGGTGCATGCGCGTCCTCCGGCGGCGTCTTCAACAACTACGCCGTCGTCCAGGGCTGCGACCACATCGTTCCCGTCGACGTCTACCTGCCCGGATGCCCGCCCCGCCCCGAGGCCCTCATCCATGCGGTCCTCGTCCTGCGTGAGCAGATCGGCAAGGAACCCCTCGGCGTGCACCGCCGCGAGATCGCGCGCCGCGCCGAGCAGGCAGCCCTCGAGGCGACCCCCACCCACCAGATGAAGGGACTCCTCGCATGAGCGACCTTTCCATCCCCGAGGACAACACTCCCACCGAGGTCACCCAGGCCTCGTCGCAGCGCGGTTTCGCCCTCCCCGAACCCATCGCACACCGCCAGGGTCTCTTCGGTGCGGGCACCGACTCCTCCACCTCTGGCTTCGCTGGCCTCGTGACTGATTCCTTCCTGCCCGGCGAGGCCTCCCGACCCTACGGCGGCTGGTTCGACCAGGTCGTTGACGTCCTCGAAGAGCTCATCGCCGCCGACGGTCTGAAGGTCTCCGACGTCATCGAAAAGGTCACCATCGACCGCGGACAGCTCGGCATCTTCATCGCCCGCGAGCACATCGCGCGCGTCGCCAAGTACTTGCGCGACGACGCGGACCTGCGCTTCGAGCTGTGCCTGGGGACCAACGGCGCGCACTACCCCCTCGATAAGGGGCGCGAGCTGCACGCCATCTACCCCCTGTACTCGATCACGCACAACCGCATGATCCGCCTCGAGGTCACGTGCCCCGACGAAGACCCCCGCATCCCCTCCATCGTCTCCGTCTACCCCGGAAACGACTGGCAGGAGCGCGAAACCTGGGACCTCATCGGCATCGTCTTCACTGGGCACCCCTCGCTCACGCGCACCGCGATGCCCGATGACTGGGTCGGACACCCCCAGCGCAAGGACTACCCGCTGGGCGGCATCCCCGTCGAGTTCAAGGGTGCCGTCAACGCTTCCGCCGACGTTCGTAGGAGTGTGAACTGATGACCACCGCTTTCCACGCGCCCGCAGGTGCGACCGACCTGCCCATCGAAGACATCCCCGAGGTCCTCACCCAGGGCGGCGACTGGGACGACGTCCTGCACGAGATCGAGGCCATCACCTCCGAGCGCATCGTCGTTAACCTGGGCCCGGTTCACCCCGCGACCCACGGCGTTCTGCGTCTGATCCTCGAGCTCGACGGCGAGAAGGTCCGTGAGACCCGCGTCGACACCGGTTACCTGCACACCGGCATCGAGAAGAACATGGAGTACCGCACGTGGGCCCAGGGCGTCGCATACTGCACGCGCATGGACTATGTCGCTCCCTTCTTCCAGGAGGCCGCGTACTGCCTCGGCGTCGAGAAGCTCCTTGGCATCGAAGAGGACATTCCCGAGCGCGCATCCCTCATCCGCATCCTCATGATGGAGCTGTGCCGCATCGCCTCGCACCTGGTCGCCATCGGCTCGACCGGTAACGAGATGGGTGCCACGACGATCATGACGATCGGCTTCCGTGGCCGCGAGGAAATCCTGCGTATCTTCGAGCGCATCACCGGCCTACGCATGAACCACGAGTACATCCGCCCCGGCGGCGTCGTGCAGGACATCGGCGAGGGCACCACGGACTACATCCGCGACCGCCTGCGCCGCGTCCGCAAGGACATCGGCGAGCTCCAGGACATCCTCGTGGAGAACCCGATCTTCAAGAAGCGTCTGTGCGACGTGGCCGTCATGCCGCTGAGCGGCCTTATGGCCCTGGGCTCGACCGGCCCCGGCGTTCGCGCCGCCGGCCTGCCCCTGGACCTGCGCAAGAGCCAGCCCTACTGCGGCTACGAGAACTTCGAATTCGACGTTCCCACCCGCGACAAGTCGGACGTCTACAACCGCACGATGGTTCGCTTCGACGAGTGCTACGAGTCGATGCGCATCATCTGGCAGGTTCTCGCCAAGCTGGATCAGTGCGAGGGTGCGCCCACCATGGTCGCCGACCCTGAAATCGCCTGGCCCGCGCGCCTGGCCGTGGGCACCGACGGCCAGGGCAACTCGGCCGAGCACGTCCGCGAGATCATGGGGGAGTCCATGGAGTCCCTCATCCACCACTTCAAGCTCGTCACGGAGGGCTTCCACGTGCCCGCTGGCCAGGTCTACCAGACCGTCGAGCACGCGAAGGGCGTCCTGGGCGTCCACCTCGTCTCCGACGGCGGCACGCGCCCGTTCCGCGCGCACTTCCGTGACCCCTCCTTTGCCAACCTGCAAGCACTGGCCATGATGACCGAGGGCGGCCAGCTGGCCGACGTGGTCGTCGCACTGGCCGCTATCGACCCCGTTCTCGGAGGCGTTGACCGATGAGCTACACACCCGACACCCTGGCACGCCTGCAGGCGGACGCCGCGCAGATCATTGCCCGCTACCCGGACGGTCACTCGCGCTCCGCGCTGCTGCCGATGCTGCACCTGATCCAGTCCGTCGACGGCTACGTCAGCCCGGACGGCATCGACTTCATCTCGGCCACGCTGGACCTGCCCCGCGCAGAGATCAGCGCCGTCGCGACCTTCTACACGCAGTACAAGCGTCACCCCACCGGTGAGTACCTGGTGGGCGTGTGCACGAACGCGCTGTGCGCCGTCATGGGCGGCGACGAGATCTGGGAAAAGGTCTCCGAAAAGGTCGGCGTCGGAAGCGACGAGACCAGCGAAGACGGCAAGATCACGCTCGAGCGCATCGAGTGCAACGCGGCGTGCGACTACGCGCCCGTCGTCATGGTCAACTGGGAATTCTTCGACAACCAGAGCCCCAAGTCGGCGCTGGCGATGATTGACGACATCCAGGCCGGCCGCGACATCCACCCGACACGCGGCCCCATCGTGGCCCCCACGTTCAAGGAGAACGAGCGCGTCCTGGCCGGCTTCCTGGACGGCCACGAGAACGAAGGCCCCTCCGCGGGCCGCGCCACCCTGCTGGGCCGCGAGATTGCCGCGGCGAACGGCTGGACCGAGCCGGTCGCCGTCGAGGTTGCCGACGAGGCCACTGACACGAAGGGAGAAGATGCGAAGTGAGCACCGCATACGTTGCGCCCGGACCGCTGACCCCGATCCTCACCAACGGGTGGGGAGAGGAGCGTTCCTGGACGCTGGACTCCTACCGGAGCCGCGGAGGCTACCAGGGCCTCGAAAAGGCCCGCACCATGGAGCCCGCCGACATCGTGCAGGCCGTCAAGGACTCCGGTCTGCGAGGCCGTGGTGGCGCAGGCTTCCCGTCCGGCCTCAAGTGGTCGTTCCTGCCCCCGGCCGACGGCGGCCCCCGCTACCTCGTGGTGAACGCCGACGAGTCCGAGCCGGGCACCTGCAAGGACATCCCGCTCATCATGGGCAACCCGCACGTCCTCATTGAGGGCATCGCGATCACGTCGCGCGCCATCGGCTGCGACCACGCGTTCGTCTACCTGCGCGGCGAGGTCACCCACGTGTACCGCCGCCTGCTGGAGGCCGTGCGCGAGGCGACCGAGTCCGGCGTGCTCGGAGACCTGCGCATCACCGCTCACGCGGGCGCCGGCGCCTACATCTGCGGTGAGGAGACGGCCTTGCTGGACTCCCTCGAGGGTCGCCGAGGCCACCCGCGCCTCAAGCCCCCGTTCCCCGCGGTCGCCGGCCTGTACGCCCGTCCCACCGTCGTCAACAACGTGGAGACCATCTCTCAGGTGGCGGGCATCTTCCGCAACTCCCCCGAGTGGTTCGCCTCGATGGGCACCGAAAAGTCCAAGGGCCACGGCATCTTCTCCGTGTCGGGTCACGTGAACAACCCCGGCCAGTTCGAGGCCCCCTTCGGCATCACGATGCGCGAGCTCATCGAGATGGCGGGCGGTATCCGCGACGGCCACAAGCTGAAGTTCTGGACCCCCGGCGGCTCCTCCACCCCGATCTTCACCGAAGACGAGCTGGACACGCCCCTCGACTACGAGTCCGTGGGCGCGGCCGGTTCGATGCTGGGTACGCGTGCCCTGCAGGTGTTCGACGAGACCGTCTCGGTCGTCCGCGTCATCACCCGCTGGTCCGAGTTCTACCAGCACGAGTCCTGCGGTAAGTGCACGCCCTGTCGCGAAGGCACCTACTGGATGAAGCAAATCATGCTGCGCCTCGAGCGAGGCGAGGGTCGCCCCGGCGATGTCGACCTGCTCGACGAGATCGCACACAACATTGCGGGCCGTAGCTTCTGCCCGCTCGGCGACGCCGCAGCAACCCCGATCATGGCGGGCATCAAGCGCTTCCGCGACGAGTTCGAGGCCGGTCTCACGACGCCCGCCCGCGAGCTTTTCCCCTACGAGGCGTCCGCTAACTACGCGCGAGGAGGTGGCCGATGAGCGACGCACCCAACATGATCGACGTCACCATCGACGACGTTCAGGTTTCTGTCCCCCAGGGCACGCTCGTGATCCGCGCGGCCGAGCAGGCCGGCATCCGGATCCCGCGTTTCTGTGACCACCCGCTGCTGGCCCCGGTGGCCGCATGCCGCCAGTGCCTCGTGGAGGTCGGCATGCCCGACCGCAACACGGGCGAGCTGCGCTTCATGCCCAAGCCCCAGCCCTCGTGTGCGCAGACCGTCACCCCGGGCATGGTCGTCAAGACTCAGCACACCTCCGAAGTTGTGGACCGCGCCCAGCGCGGCGTCATGGAGTTCCTGCTCATCAACCACCCGCTGGATTGCCCGGTCTGCGACAAGGGCGGCGAGTGCCCCCTGCAGAACCAGGCGCTGACGGAGGGTCGCGGCAAGTCGCGCTTCACCGATGCCAAGCGCACGTTCAAGAAGCCGCTGCGCCTGACCTCGCAGATTCTGCTGGATCGCGAGCGCTGCATCCTGTGCCAGCGCTGCGTGCGTTTCGGCAAGGAGATCTCGGGCGACGTGTTCATGGACCTGCAGGGTCGTGGCGGCGGCACCGCCCCCACGGAGCACCACTACTTCATGGGCGAGCAGGTCGGCGGTTTCGACACGACCACGCTCGACTTCTTCGACCCGAAAGCCAAGGAGGCCTCGACCTCGTCCCTGTCGTCCCCGTTCGGCACGGATGCGATCGTCGGCTCGCTCAACGAGGGTGAGCTTTCCGTCGCCGAGCGCGACGTGTCGGGCCGCGCCTTCGCGTCCTACTTCTCGGGCAACATCATCCAGATCTGCCCGGTCGGTGCCCTGACCGCAGCGTCCTACCGCTTCCGCGCGCGTCCCTTCGACCTCGTGTCGACGGCGTCCGTGACCGAGCACGACGCGTCGGGCAGTGCGATCCGTCAGGATGTGCGTCGCGGCGAGGTCGTGCGTCGCATGAGCGGCAACGACCCCGAGGTCAACGAGGAGTGGATCACCGACAAGGACCGCTTCGCCTTCGAATGGGACAAGGTTGATCGCCTGACCACCCCGCTCGTTCGCGAGGACGGCGAGCTGGTTCCGACCTCCTGGTCCGACGCGCTTGACCGCGTCCGCGAGGGCCTCGAGCAGGCGGGTTCGTCCGTGGGCTTCCTGCCCGGCGGCCACCTGACCTTCGAGGACGCCTGGGCCTGGTCGAAGTTCGCGCGCACCGTCGTCGGCTCCGACTCGATCGACTTCCGTTCGCGTCGCTCCAGCGAGGAAGAGCGTTCGTTCCTGGCCTCGCACGTGGCGGGCTCCGGCCTCGAGACCACGTACGCGGACCTGGAGAGCGCGGGCCAGGTGCTGTTGGTCGCTCTCGAGCCCGAGGACGAGTGCGGTGCCATGTTCCTGCGCCTGCGTAAGGCCACGCGTAAGTCGGGCCTCAAGGTCGCGACCGTCGCGCCCTTCACGTCCGCGGGTTCGCGCAAGATGAACGCGCGGGTCCTGCACGCCGCCCCCGGTTCCGAGCCGGGCGTGGTGGATGCGATCGCGGCAGGCGGCGCATACGCCGACCTGGCCGAGTCCCTCTCCGGCGGCATCATCCTCGTGGGTGAGCGCGCCGCGCAGACCCCCGGCCTGCTTTCCGCCGTCGTCGCTCTGTCCGAGCGCACGGGTGCCCGCCTCGCGTGGGTTCCGCGTCGCGCCGGTGACCGCGCCGCCATCGAGGCCGGCCTCCTTCCGGGTCTGCTTCCCTTCGGCCGCGGCCTCGACGAGGCCGGGGTGCAGTCCCTGGGTTGGGGCGAGCTTCCCGAGCGCGGCCTCGACGCCGAGCAGATGATTGAGGCCGCTGCCTCCGGTGAGCTTGCGGCTCTCGTCGTCGGCGGCGTTGACGTCCGCGACTTCAACGAGCCCGCCGCCGTGCGCGAAGCCCTCGACGAGGTTCCCTTCCTCGTGTCGCTCGAGGTTCGCGCCTCGGAGATCACCGACCGCGCGGACGTCGTCCTTCCGGTGGCTCCCGCGGTCGAGAAGAACGGCACCTACATCAACTGGGAAGGCCGCCTGCGCCCCTTCGGCCAGGCTCGCTCGGCAACCTCCCTCACGGACCGCGACGTGCTCGTGCGTCTCACCGAGGAGTTCGACTTCGACCTGGGCATCACCGCCCTGGCCGACCTCTACGAGGAAGTCAACCCCCTCATGGAGTGGGACGGCGCCCCGCAGGAGTTCACGCCGGTGTCGGCGCAGGCCCCCGCCTCCGCCGGCAAGGGCGAGGTCGTTGTGGCCTCCCATAAGCCGATGATCGACGCCGGTCGTCTCCAGGATGGCGCCCCGTGGCTGGCCGGCTCGGCCCGCCGCCCCGTCCTCCTGGCCTCGGCCGCGACGCTGGCCGCCGCGGGCATTGCCCCCGGCGCCGACGCGACGCTCGAAACCGAGCGCGGAAGCGTCACTCTCCCGGCCGCCATCGCGGACCTGCCCGACTCCATCGCGTGGGTGCCCGAGTGCTCGACCGGCTCCGTTATTCACGAAAACCTCGGCGGTGCCGGCACCGTCGCGACCCTGCGCGCCACGCAGGAGGTGGCACGATGACACTCGCACCCTTCGCAGTCCCGGAGTACACCGCCGCGGACTTCAGCCACGAAACATGGTGGCTCAGCCTCATCAAGGCCGTGTTCATCATCGTCTTCCTGATCGCCAACGTGCTGCTGGCCCTGTGGGTCGAGCGCCGAGGCCTGGGCCGCATGCAGACGCGTCCCGGCCCGAACGTCGCGGGCCCCCTCGGCCTGTTCCAGGCGTTCGCGGACGCCGGCAAGCTCCTCTTCAAGGAGGACATGTGGACCCGCCGGGCCGAGAGGTTCCTGTACTTCCTGGCCCCCGCGATCGCCGCGTTCGCAGCGTTCAGCGTCTACGCGGTCATCCCGATGGGCCCGAACGTCAAGATCTTCGGCCACTCCACGCCGTTGCAGCTGGCCGACATGCCCGTCGCCTCCCTGTACATCCTGGCGATCGCCTCGCTGGGCCTGTACGGCATCGTCCTGGGTGGCTGGTCGACCCGTTCGACCCTGCCGCTGTACGGCGCCGTGCGTTCCTCCGCGCAGGTCATCTCCTACGAACTGGCCATGGGCCTGTCCCTCGTGAGCGTGTTCCTCATGTCGGGCTCCATGTCCACCTCGCAGATCGTCGCAGCTCAGGGGCAGTTCTGGTGGGCATTCACCCTGTTCCCGGCGTTCGTCATCTACTGCATCAGTGCCGTCGGTGAAGTCAACCGTCTTCCCTTCGACCTCCCCGAGGCCGAAGGCGAGATCGTCGCCGGCCACATGACCGAGTACTCGTCGATGAAGTTCGGCTGGTACTACCTGTCCGAGTACGTCAACATGCTCAACGTCTCGGCCGTGGCCACCACGATGTTCTTCGGCGGATGGCACGCCCCGTGGCCGCTCTCCCACGTCGAGTTCCTGAACTCCGGCTGGTGGGGCATGCTCTGGTTCTTCCTGAAGATCTGGTTCTTCATGTTCCTCATGATCTGGACGCGCGCCACGCTGCTGCGCTTCCGCTACGACCAGTTTATGAACCTCGGCTGGAAGCGCCTCATGCCCATCGCCCTGGGCTGGCTCGTGCTCGTCGCCCTGGTGCGCGGCATCACCCAGTTTGTGCAGCTCCCCAACCACGTTCTCTTCGGAGGCGTCGGCGTCCTCTTCCTGATCGCCCTGGCGATCATTTGGCTCACCGACAAGGGCGAGCCCGAGGAGATCCCCGCCTCCGAGCGCGAATACACCGGCTTCGAGGACGGATTCCCCGTCCCGCCGCTGCCCGGACAGACCCCCGTTGCTTCGCCGCGCGGCCTCGCCACCATCGAGGGCGAGCTGGCCCCGGCCTCGGCAATCGATAGCCCGAAGGAGTCCACCGATGAGTGAGAAGACCACCGACGAGGAAATGCTCTTCGAGCATGACCCCAAGGGTGCCCTCGCCCAGTTCGTCGCGCCCATGGCCGGTTACGGAGTCACCATGGCTTCCTTCTTCCGGCCCACCGTCACCGAGCAGTACCCGCGCGAACCCGCGCGCGTCATGCCCCGCTACCACGGTCGTCACCAGCTCAACCGCTACGACGATGGCCTGGAAAAGTGCGTCGGCTGCGAGCTGTGCGCCTGGGCGTGCCCCGCTGACGCGATCTTCGTCGAGGCCGCCTCGAACACGCCCGAGGAGCAGTACTCTGCGGGCGAGCGTTACGGCCGCGTCTACCAGATCAACTACCTGCGCTGCATCTTCTGCGGTATGTGCATCGAGGCGTGCCCCACGCGCGCCCTGACGATGACGAACGACTTCGAAATCGCCAAGTACACCCGCGAGGACGACATCTACGAGAAGGAAGACCTCCTGGTCCCGCTCGCTGACGGCATGCTCGCAGCGCCCCACCCCATGGTCGAGGGTAAGAACGACATCGACTACTACCGCGGGGAAGTCACCGGCCCCACCGCTGCCCAGGTTGACTGGGTGGCGAGCCGCCGCCCTGACGACCCCTCCCTCAAGACGGTGCGAGTCGCCGAGGAGGCACACTGATGAACCTGTCCAATGGTTGGCCCATGATGGGGTCAACGGGGGAGATCATCCTCTTCGCATGCACGGCCATTGTCATGGTCGCCTGCGCTTTGGGTGTCCTCTTTTTCAAGAAGGCCGCGCACTCGGTCATCTGCATGGTCGGCGTCATGCTCGGCCTGGCAGTCCTGTACATCGCGAATAGCGCCCCCTTCCTGGGCGTCGCGCAAATCGTCGTGTACACCGGCGCGATCATGATGCTGTTCCTCTTTGTCATCATGCTGATCGGCATCGGCACCTCAGACGACTACGCCCGCCAGTCCCGCGGCGCGATCGTCGCGGCAGTGCTCGGCGGCCTCGGCCTGATCGTCATCGTCACGACGGCGATCCTCAAGGCCGTGCCCGCCCCGCACAAGCCCGTCGAGGTCGATCCCTACTCCGACCAGCCGATCACCGACCTGGCGATCACTCTGTTCCAGGAGCACTGGCTGAGCATGGAGCTCGCCGGCGGCCTGCTGATCACGGCCGCTGTCGGCGCGATGCTGCTGACCCACTCTGATCGCCTCACCCCGAAGGCCGACCAGTTCGAGACGGCCCGCAACAAGATGCGCGCGTTCGCCGAGAAGGGCGCTCGCATCGGCCAGCTGCCCGCCCCCGGTGTCTACGCCCAGTCGAACGCGGCCGACGTGCCCGCCGTCTCCGGCGAGACCCTCGGCCCGGTCGAGGAGTCGGTGCCCCGAGTCCTGCGCGTGCGTGGCCTGACCCGCGCGATCGGCGAGGTCGCCCCCGAGGTCTCCGAGCAGCTCGCACTTGCGCGCACCACGACGGTCGAGGCCTCCGAGCTCGACGAGTCGCCCTACACCATCGGGCGCACGCCCGACGTCCCCCGCTCCGGCGCCTTCGGTATGCCCGGCGCGGACGCGCCCACCGGTCTGGCCCAGCCCCGGGCTCGCAAGGCGCGCACCACCACCCCCATTGAGAAGAAGGAGGAGAGCAAGTGAGCCTCGCCTGGTACCTCATCCTTGCGGGTGTGCTGTTCGCCATCGGTGCGACCACGGTCCTCGTGCGCCGCAGTGCGGTCATCGCGCTCATGGGCGTCGAAATGATGCTCAACGCCGCGAACCTCGTCCTCGTGACGTTCTCGCGCATTAACTCCAACGTTGACGGCGAGATCATGGCGTTCTTCGTCATGGTCGTCGCGGCGGCTGAAGTCGTCGTCGGCCTGTCGATCATCGTGTCCATCTATCGTTCGCGCTCGACCACGAGCATGGACGATCTCAACCTGCTGAAGAACTGAGGGAGGACATAACTCATGACTACCTTCATGTTCCCGCAGGCTCTCTCCGTCTACGATACGGTCCCCGCCACCGGAGCCGCCGCCTACGCGTGGCTGCTCATCCTCATCCCGCTGGCCAGCGCAGGCCTGCTCCTGGCGCTGGGCCGCGCCTCGGACAAGTGGGGCCACCTGCTGGCGACCCTCGCGTCCTGGTCCACCTTCGTGGTTGGCGCGCTCATCGCCGCCCAGATGTGGAACGCGCCCGTGGATGCGCGCCGCTTTGGCCAGACGCTGTTCACGTGGATCCCCGCCGGTGACTTCACCGTCGACTTCGGTCTCCTCGTGGACCCGCTGTCGATCACGTTCGTCATCCTGGTGACCTTCGTCGGTTCGCTCATCCACGTGTACGCGATCGCCTACATGGAGCACGATGCGGCCCGCCGTCGCTTCTTCGCCTACCTGAACTTCTTCATCGCGGCGATGCTGACCCTGGTCCTGGCTGATTCCTACGCCGGCCTGTTTGCCGGTTGGGAAGGCGTGGGCCTGGCGTCCTACCTGCTGATCGGCTTCTGGAACCACGTCCCCGCCTACGCGGTGGCCGCCAAGAAGGCGTTCGTCATGAACCGTGTCGGCGACATGGGCATGCTGATCGCCATGATGGCGATGGTCGCCTCCTTCCACTCGGTGTCCTTCTCCGTCGTATCTTCCCAGGTCGAGTCGATCCCCGCGGCGTCCGCGACGGTCATCGGATTCTTCCTGCTGGTTGCCGCCTGCGGTAAGTCCGCTCAGTTCCCGCTGCAGGCGTGGCTGGGCGACGCAATGGCGGGCCCGACCCCCGTCTCCGCGCTTATCCACGCGGCCACGATGGTCACCGCCGGCGTCTACCTGATTGTTCGTTCCGGCGACGTCTTCATGGCTGCCCCCATCGCGGCGACCGCCGTCGCCATCATCGGCGCGATCACGCTCCTCTTCGGCGCGATCGTCGGTTGCGCGAAGGACGACATGAAGAAGGTCCTCGCCGCCTCCACCATGAGCCAGATCGGCTACATGATGCTGGGCGCGGGCCTGGGCCCCATCGGCTGGGCGTTTTCGATCTTCCACCTCTTTACCCACGGCTTCTTCAAGGCCCTCATGTTCCTCGGTGCCGGTTCCGTCATGCACGGCATGGGCGACCAGGTGAACATGCGCCGCTTCGGCGCCCTGCGCGGCGCCATGAAGGTCACGTGGCTGACGTTCATGATGGGCTGGCTCGCCATCCTCGGCGTTCCACCGTTCTCCGGCTACTGGTCGAAGGACAAGATCATCGAGGCCGCCTTCAGTGCCGACAGCTTCGGCGGCAACATTGCTCTGTGGGCCGGCTGGGTCTACGGCCCCGTCGCGATGATCGGCGCGGGCGTGACCGCGTTCTACATGTCGCGTCTCTTCTTCATGACGTTCCACGGCAAGGCCCGCTGGACCACCGAGGCGGAGGGCGCGCCCGTGCACCCGCACGAGTCCGGCCCGCTCATGACGATCCCGATGATCATCCTCGCCATCGGCGCGGTTCTCCTCGGCGGTGCCCTCTCCGTGGGTAACACCTTCACCGACTGGCTGGTCCCCTCGATCGGTCACGTCACGCACGGTGATCCCGTCCTCAACGAGTACATCATTCAGGGAGCCACCCTCGCCCTCGTCATCCTCGGCGCGGTTATCGCGTGGATGAAGTACGGGCGCGACGAGGTTCCCACCTCCGTCCCCGCAGGCAACGCCCTGACCGAGGCCGCGCGCCGCGACCTCTACCAGGACACCGTCAACGAGACCCTGTTCATGATGCCCGCTAAGGGCCTCGTCACCGTCGCGACCGTCGGCGATGCGAGCGCCATCGACGGTGCGCTGAACGGCCTCGGTGCCGGCTCGCAGCTGCTCGGACGCATCGTCGGCATCACCCAGAACGGCCTCGTGCGCACGTACGCCGCCTACATCCTGGGTGGCGTCATCCTCGCCCTGGCCATCGTCCTCGGATTCAGGCTGTAAGGGGTACACGACAATGGAAAGTGCAATGGTTGCTGCTAACTTCCCGTGGCTGTCCGTCCTCGTGGCCATTCCGGCTGCGGGCGCGGCCCTCCTCGGCTTCCTCCCGCCCCTGAGGCGCGCCGCCGGGCGCGTCGTCGCCCTGGTGGTCTCCCTCGTCGAGCTCGCGCTCGGCGTGTACGTGGCCGCCTCCGTGTTCGACTGGTCCGCCCCGGCCTCGTACCAGGTGTACGAGTCCCATCTGTGGATCCCCCAGATCGGCATCACCTGGTCCCTCGGCGTCACGTCCCTGGGCCTGGTCATGATCCTCCTGGCGATCGGCCTCGTGCCGCTCGTGCTTATTGCGGGTTGGGACGAGGACGATGCCGAGGACCGCGGCGCCTACCCGGCGCTGGTCCTGGCTCTCCAGTCGTTCATGGTCGTCATCTTCGCGGCCTACGACCTGACGGTCTTCTACTTCGCCTTCGAAGCGATGCTCGTGCCGCTCTACCTCATGATCGGTCGCTACGGCGTCGGTGACGAGGCAGCGCGTCACAAGGCAGCGATGAAGTTCCTGCTGTACTCGCTGTTCGGTGGACTGGTGATGCTCGGTGGCATCCTCTACCTGTGGGCGAAGGGGTCGCAGGCGGTGCAGGACGTGTCGACGTTCTTCCGCATTGACACGCTCGCCCACATCTTGCCGAGCGCCCCGCTCGTCATTCAGATGGTCATCTTCGTGACCTTCATGGTTGCCTTCGCGATCAAGGCCCCCATGGTCCCGGTGCACACCTGGCTGCCCGACACGGCCGCCGTCGCACGCCCCGGCACCTCGGTGCTGCTCGTCGGCGTCCTGGACAAGATCGGCACCTTCGGCATGATCGCCCTGTGCCTGCAGCTGACCCCCGGCGCGGCCGCCTCCGCGAAGTGGGTCATGTGCGTGCTCGCCGTCGTCTCCATCCTGTGGGGCGGCCTGGCGGCCAACGGCCAGAACGACATCATGCGCCTCGTGTCCTACACCTCCGTGTCGCACTTTGGCTTCATGGTCCTGGGCATCTTCATCGGCTCGCAGATTGCTCTCGTCGGCGCCATGTTCTACATGGTCGCCCACGGCGTCTCGATCGCCGCGATGTTCCTGCTCTCCGGCTGGCTGTCGCGCCGCGGTGGCACGCAGGACATGCGTGAGTACGTCGGCATGCAGCGCGTGACCCCGGTTCTCGCGGGTCTGTGGCTCGTGTCCGGCCTCGCGTCCATCGCCCTGCCCGGCCTGTCCGGCTTCGTCCCCGAGTACCTCGTGCTCATGGGTACGTGGACGGTCAGCGGTCCGCTGGCGCTCTTTGCGGTGCTCGGCGTCGTCATCGCCGCCCTCTACGTCCTCATGCCCTACCAGCGCGTCTTCACCGGCGCCCCCGGCAAGGGCAAGGAGGACCTGGCGGACCTGAACGGCCGTGAGCGCGGCGTCATGGTGCCCCTCGTGGCCGCGATGCTCGTCCTTGGTATCTGGTCGGCGCCTCTCGTGAGCGCACTGACCCCGGTTGCATCAGACCTCGGCCTGCCCACGACGCAGGTCGGCGCCACCGCTGAAGGGAGCGCACAGTGAACGTCCTACCCATGGCTAACTTCCAGGCCCCCGAGGTTCACTGGGTGAGCCTCGCGCCCATCCTCATCGTGCTGGGCGGCGCGGTTCTCGGCGTCCTCGTCGAGGCCTTCGCACCGGCCAAGGCACGCCGACCCCTCGTGATCGGCCTGTCGATCCTGGCGACCGCCGGCGCGTGCGTCATGCTCGCCCTGCGCTGGTCCCCCGTCCTGGCCACGCCGGTGACGCTGGGGGAGTACATGGAGGATCCGCTGACGATTGCCGCTCAGTCGGCCCTCGCCATCATCGCCTTCTTCGCCGTCCTCGTGATGGCCGACCGCACTTCCGTCGGTGACGGCGCGTTCGCCGGCCAGCCGTCGGACCGTCCGGACTCGGCCGCCGAGGAGCTGTCGGAGCGCAAGGGCTACCAGCGTTCCGAGATCTTCCCGCTGACCCTGTTCTCGCTGGGCGGCATGATGATGTTCCCCGCTGCGGACAACTTTGTGATGCTGTTTGTGGCCCTCGAGGTCATGTCGCTTCCCCTGTACATCATGGCTGCCACGGCCCGCCGTCGTCGCCAGCTGTCCTACGAGTCGGCCCTCAAGTACTTCGTGCTTGGTGCCTTCTCCTCGGGCTTCCTGCTCATGGGCTCCGCTTTCCTCTTCGGCTTCTCGAACTCGCTGCGTATCTCCGCGCTGGCCGAGGCCATCTCCACCAACACCAACATGGACTGGATGGTCCTCGTGGGCGTGTTCTGCGTGATGGTGGGTCTGCTGTTCAAGGTGGGCGCTGCTCCCTTCCACGCATGGACCCCCGACGTCTACACGGGTGCCCCGACCCCGGTCACCGGTTTCATGGCAGCGGCCGTGAAGATCGCGGCCTTCGCGGCGATGATTCGCTTCTACACGGTCGCCGCCGCCTACCTGCAGTGGGATTTCCTGTACATCTTCGCGGCCATCGCGGTCCTGACGATCCTCGTCGGTACCTTCGCCGGCCTCGTGCAGGATAACGTCAAGCGCATGCTGGCCTACTCCTCGATCGCCCACGCGGGCTTCATTCTGATGGGGATTCTCGCGATCCAGAAGGGCGGCACGGGCCATGTGTTGTTCTACACGCTCGGTTATGGCCTGGCGACGGTCGGCGCCTTCGGCGTGGTCACGCTGGTGCGCGGCCGCGACGCGGACGGCAACGTCCTGGGCGAGGCGACGAGCCTGCGCAAGTGGGCGGGTATCGGCCGCACCAACCCGTGGATCGCGGGCGCGATGCTGATCTTCCTGCTGTCGTTCGCGGGCATCCCGCTGACGGGCGGTTTCATTGGGAAGTTCGTGATTTTCTCCGACGCGATCAAGGGCGGCATCGGCTGGCTCGCGATCGTGGGCCTCGTGGCTTCCGCGATCACCGCTTTCTACTACTTCCGCCTCGTGCGCCTGATGTTCTTCACCGAGCCCGGTGACGAGTCTGTCGTGGTGAAGTCGGAGGGCCTGTCGGCCCTGGCGATCGCGGTGTGCGCGATTGGGACGCTCGCCCTGGGCGTCTTCCCCGGTCCCGTGTTGAGTCTGCTCGAAAAGATCGTCATACTGATTCCGTGAGCGCTCAAACACCCGATCTTCATGTTCCCGACCTCGAGTCCCGTATTACCCCGGGGCTCGAGGTCGTCGAGCGTCGTCTCCTCGACGCCGTGTCCTCGTCTCGTGACCTGACGGACGAGCTGACTCGTCATCTTGCGGTCGCGGGCGGCAAGCGGATGCGTCCGCTGCTCACCCTCGTGTGCGCGCAGCTGGGCGAGCCCGAGCGTGCGCTCGACGAGCAGGTCATCACTGCTGCGACGGCGGTTGAGCTCACGCACCTGGCATCCCTGTACCACGACGACGTCATGGATTCGGCGCCCACGCGTCGCGGCGTGCCCTCGGCTCAGCACCTGTGGGGCAATAACCGCGCGATTCTGGCGGGCGACATCCTGTTCGCTCGCGCGTCGCTGCTGGTGGCGTCGCTGGGCCCCGAGATCGTCGCGCACCACGCGCGCACGTTCGAGCGTCTGTGTGAGGGCCAGCTCAATGAGACCTTCGGCCCGACGGGCGGCGCGGATCGCGTGGACTTCTACCTGCAGGTCTTGGCGGATAAGACGGGCTCGCTCGTGTCCACCGCCGCGTCCTTCGGCGCGCTGCTGTCGGGAGCCGGCCAGCTGATGGCGGACGTCGTGAGCGACTTTGGTGAGAAGGTGGGTGTCGCCTTCCAGATTGCTGACGACGTGCTTGACCTGGCGTCTTCGGGCGAGCAGTCGGGCAAGACGCCTGGCACCGATCTGCGCGAGGGCGTGGACACGCTGCCCGTCCTCCTCCTGCGTCGCCGGGAGACGGCTGGCACGATCGACGAGGCCGGCGCGCGCATCCTGCGCGAGCTGACGGGTGACCTGTCCTCGGATGAGGCCCTGGCGTCGGTCGTCGAGCAGCTACGCAGCCACGACGTCCTTGATGAGACGCGCGAGCTCGCGCGCACGTGGGCGAACGCCGCGATCGCCGCGCTGGCACCGCTGCCCAAGGGTGAGGCGAAGACCGCGCTGGAGGCCTTCGCGAACCTCATGGTGGATCGCCTGGTCTGATTGTTGATAACGAGGCCGGGGCTCGGCTGCGCGTCATTGCGCGGCTGGCCCCGGCCTCGTCGCATGCGCGGGGCGTCCTTGGGGTGTGTGAGGGGTCTCAGCTAAGGTTGCCCTTGGCAACGGGGCGCTAGACTTAGTGCTCAGGTGCGCGCACACGCGCGCGGTCACGAAGAAGGAGAAATCGGTTGGCACCACTCAACGTCGCCGTCATCGGCGCTGGTCCCGCTGGCATTTACGCGTCGGACATCCTGTCCAAGTCGGGGCTCGAGGTGAATATCGACCTGTTTGAGCGTCTTCCCGCGCCCTACGGTCTCGTGCGCTACGGCGTCGCTCCGGATCACCCGCGCATCAAGCAGATCATCGTGGCGCTGTACAAGATCCTCCAGCGCGGCGATATTCGACTGCTCGGAAACGTCGAGGTCGGCCGTGACGTGACGATTGACGACCTGCGTGACCACTATGACGCGATCGTCATTGCGACGGGCGCGGACCGCGATCACCCGCTCGACATTCCGGGCGTGGATCTGCCCGAGTCCTACGGTGCTGCCGATTTTGTGTCCTGGTACGACGGCAACCCGGACTACCCGCGCACGTGGCCGCTGAAGGCGCGCGAGGTGGCGGTCCTGGGCGTCGGTAACGTGGCGCTGGATGTGGCTCGCGTCCTGGCCAAGCATGCAGAGGACATGCTGAAGACTGAGGTGCCGGCCAACGTGGCCGAGGCCCTCGCCGACAATCCGATCACCGACGTGCACGTGTTCGGTCGCCGTGGCCCGGCGCAGGTGAAGTTCACGCCGCTGGAGCTGCGCGAGCTGGGCAAGGTCCCGGACGTGGATGTCATCGTCTCGGAAGAGGACTTCGACTTCGACGAGGGCTCGGAGGAGGCGCTGCGCGCGTCGAACCAGCAGCGTCAGGTCGTCAAGACGCTGACGGGCTACGCGATGGCGGATCCGGAGGAGCACACGGCCTCGCGTCGCATTCACATTCATCTGTTCCAGGCCCCGGTCGAGGTCGTCGCGGACGAGAACGGCCACGTGAAGGCTCTGCGTACCGAGCGCACCGCCCTGAACGGCGACGGCAGCGTGTCGGGCACGGGCGTCATCACGACGTGGCCCGTGCAGGCCGTGTATCGCGCGGTGGGCTACTACTCCTCGCCGATCCCGGGCCTGCCCTTCGACAAGCGCGCCGGCGTCGTGCCGAACGTCGAGGGACGCGTCATTGAGGGCGATACGACGAAGGACGAATCCGCCCCCGTGATTCCGGGCGTGTATGCGACCGGTTGGATCAAGCGCGGCCCCGTCGGCCTCATTGGCTCGACGAAGTCGGACGCCCAGCAGACGATCTCCCACCTCGTGGAGGACGCCTCGGAGGGGCGCCTGCACGCGAACACGGCCGAGGTGGGGCACGAGGCCATGGTGGCGCTCCTGGAGTCCCGTGGCGTTGAGTTCACGACCTGGGAGGGCTGGGAGCTCCTGGATGCCTACGAGCAGGCTCTGGGTGAGGACTACGGCGAGCTTCCGGGCGGTCGCGGCACGCGCGAGCGCATCAAGGTCGTCTCGCGGCGCTCGATGACGGATATTTCGCGTGGCGCGCAGGTGGATCCGAAGGAAACGGATCTTATCGGTGAGATGGGCGAGATGGGCGTGCCGACCGCTCCTGAGCGTTTCGATGACTACACGGGTCCGGGTCGCCGCAACTGAGCGTCCCTGATCGGTGCGAGGCCGTGGCCGGGTATTCCGGTCGCGGCCTCGTCGTGTGGGGGAGCGGGGCTGTGGATCACCTCGATGTGTCCTGTGACTGCAGGTTGGGGTCATTGTTTCCCATTGGAGCTTCGGCTGGTTCTCAGCAGCTTCTCAGGTAACCCCCATAGGATCGCCCGTATGGTGCACCGCAACTATCACAACGGTCTGAAGACGACGCTCCTGCTGGGAGGTATGTGGGCGTTGCTGCTCGCTATTGGCGCGCTTATTGCTGCGGGTTCGGGGCGTGTCGTGTGGTTGTTTGCGTTTGCGGCGCTGGGGTTGGTGCAGACGGCTTATTCGTATTGGAATTCTGCGACAATTGCGCTGAGGTCGATGGGTGCGTACCGGGTGACCGAGGCGCAGTACCCGCAGCTGTACGCGATCGTTCGTGAGCTGTCTGCGCGCGCACAGCAGCCGATGCCGTCGATCTGGGTGGCGCCGTCGTTGACGCCGAATGCTTTTGCGACGGGGCGTAACCCGAACAATGCGGCGGTGTGCTGCACGGAAGGCATCCTGGCTATTCTCAATGAGCGTGAGCTGCGTGGAGTGCTGGGGCACGAGCTGATGCATGTCTATAACCGCGACATTCTGACGACGTCCGTTGCTGCGGCGATGGGCGGGGTTATCGCGTCGGTTGCGCAGTTTTTCATGTTCTTTGGTGGCCGTAACGGACGTGACGGTAGCGGCGGCATGGGGTTTGCGGGCATGCTGGTTCTCAGCTTGCTCGCGCCTTTTGCATCGGTGCTG
Organism: Sanguibacter keddieii; assembly: GCF_001064145.1. Lineage (GTDB taxonomy): Bacteria > Actinomycetota > Actinomycetes > Actinomycetales > Actinomycetaceae > Pauljensenia. The sequence goes on along the minus strand of NZ_JVOJ01000059.1, from coordinate 55,909 downwards.
ATCCAGTTCTCGCTGTCGCGCACGCGTGAGTTCGACGCGGATGAGGATGGTGCGATGTTGACGCAGGATCCGCTGGCTCTGGCGTCGGCTCTGCGTAAGCTGGAGATGGCGACGGATCGGCGTCCGATGGAGGACACTCCGCGCACCCGCAACGTGGCCGCGATGATGATCGCGAATCCGTTCCGCGGCCAGTCCCTCTTGCGTATGTTCTCGACGCACCCGCCGATGGAGCAGCGCATTGAGCGACTGGAGAAAATCGCGGGCTATTAAGCTGTGAGAACGCGGGGCGGGCAGCCGGATGATTCCGGCCGCCCGCCCCGCGTATGGGCGTTGGTTAGCGGTAGTTGACGAACTGGAGTGCGACGTCCAGCTCCTCGCCCTTGGGTCCCTTGAGAAGCGCGATGACGGCCTGCAGGTCGTCGCGGGACTTGGAGGAAACGCGAAGTTCGTCACCCTGGATCTGGGCCTTGACGCCCTTGGGGCCTTCCTCGCGGATGAGCTTGGAGATTTTCTTCGCGGTGTCCTGGGGGATGCCTTCCTTGAGGGGGCAGACGAGCTTGAAGAGCTTGCCGGATGCCTTGGGCTCGCGGTCCTTGTAGTCCAGAACCTTCAGCGACAGGCCGCGGCGGATCAGCTTGGACTGCAGGACGTCGAGGATTGCCATCACGCGGGAGGCGGAGTTTGCCTCCATCGCGATCGTGTCACCGCTGAGGGAGATGGCGGCGTCGACGCCGCGGAAGTCGTAGCGGTTGGCGATCTCCTTGGCGGTCTGGTTGACAGCGTTGTCGACCTCCTGGCGGTCGAGCTTGGAGACAACGTCGAAGGAGGAGTCTGCCATGGGTGCACCTTTCGTTGGAACTGCGCCAATCGTCGTTCCGATTGGCGCTCGGCATCATTTTAATGCTATTCTTTCACGGCACCGCGAGAGCGGCGCATGGCAGGTTACCAAAGCGGCCAAATGGATCTGACTGTAAATCAGACGCTTCGTGCTTCGGGGGTTCGAATCCCTCACCTGCCACCACTCGCTGGTTCCAGTGAGTAACGCCTGTGATGTCATTCTCAGGCTCCGGGATTGCTTCGGCGCTCGGAGATGAGATAGGCTTTCCGGCGTTGCCCCGATAGCTCAGTAGGCAGAGCGTCTCCATGGTAAGGAGAAGGTCAAGGGTTCGATTCCCTTTCGGGGCTCCGGTTGCGGATTTATCCGCTTCCGGCGGCGGGGTAGCTCAGCTGGTCAGAGCGCACGACTCATAATCGTGAGGTCGCGGGTTCGAGCCCCGCCCCCGCTACCAACTCTTTCATCCGACAGGTCGCGCGAGCGACGAAACTAAGCGAGGGAAACAACCGTGGCAAGCAAGTCCCAGGACGTTCGCCCCAAGATCACTCTGGCCTGCTCGGAGTGCAAGGAGCGCAACTACATCACCAAGAAGAACCGTCGTAACACGCCGGATCGTCTCGAGCTGGCGAAGTACTGCCCGCGCTGCCACAAGTCGACGGCGCACCGCGAGACCCGCTGACGGCTTCCGTCTCAAAGCCCCGAGGAACACTGGTTCCCCGGGGTTCTTTGTATGTGCGTTCGTGCGCCTCGGTTATCCTGGGTGCATGACTGACATCACCAGCCCCCGCTGCATCGTCGCTCCGAAGGGCGCGGGGGAGGCGCGCATCCCCGGCCTCGTGACGCTCGCGGACGAGCGCACCGTCCTGTTCTTTGATGAGAGGCCTGCCCCGGCCTCGGGCGCAGGATCTGACTTCAACGGGCTGACGATGGCGTCGGACCTGCCGAATCCGAACCGCATCCACTGGATGGTGCGCGAGGGGGTGGGGCGGTGGAGTGAGCCGCGCCCGCTTCCCGCCGGAGGCCCGCCCGTTTCTTCGGATGCGTGTGTCGGCGTGGACGGTGACGGCCTCATGCACCTGGCGTTCGCATCGACGGATGGGCGCGTGGGCTATATGGACTCGCGAGCCGATGGCGAGCACCTGCGTGCCTGGTGGGCGTGGGGGAGTGGCCCCGAGGACCTCGCCTATGTGGACATGACGGATGAGCTCTATGAGCTTACGGGTGCAGACGCGCTGTTTGCGACGTCGGGTGGCACCGCGACCGTCGACGGGGCTGTGGCGCTGCCCTACGTCGTGCGCGTAGGGGATGAGACGCACGTGCGCGTCGTCTATGCGCGTGGCGGATGTCTGGTCTGCGCGGCGGCCCCTCTTGTCGGCGACGGGGGAGCGCTCCTCGATGAGACGACGCTGAGCGTGTGGGACGGTCGCCTCGTCGCGAACTGCCGTATCCAGGGCTTTGAGGGGCGAGGCTCAGGTGCGCGCTACCTCGCGTGGGGAGACGGGCGCACGTGGCAGGGTGGGTGCCTGTGGGAACTCGACGATCCGGGCTGTAATGCGCGCATGATCGGTTCGCTTCTCGTGCACCCTGGGAGGGTGGATGCGCGGGCGTGCGGTGAGATTGTTCGCCTGACGCCCCCGTGGGAGGGTGAGGTCCGCTCCGAGGGGGTCGCCTTCTTTGGGCGGGACGCCTTCGGGTACAGCGACGCGACGGTCGACGGGGACGAGGCCGTGGTGGTCTTCGAGCGCGACAGCGGCCTGTGGGAGGTTGAGGCCCGCCTCTCAACGGGTACAGAAAACCCGGTGCGCGTGCCCCCACAACGCTCCGGGTTTTTCTGTGTGCTCTAACGACCTTCGATGATCGCGAGGAGTGGGGCGTAGTGTGCGTCGACTGCCGCGGTGTATGCCTCGACGTCTCCGGCTTCGCACGCCCGCAGGATGGCCGCGTGGGCCTCGGCGGTGTCTTCCATTTCCTGGCGCGATGCTGCGGCCAGTTTGGGAGTCACGCTCTGGTGGACCAGCCACATGGCGGCCACGAGCTGGTGCATGAGCTCGTTCTCGATGTAGGCGAGGAGGCCGGAGTGGAACGCGATGTCCTGCTCGAGGTAGGTCGAACCTGTGTGCGCGTACTCCGTCATGGCCTCGACGAGCTCCCACAGGTGGGGGTTTGTCGTGCCCTTCATGGCGCGGGTGATCGGAACCGCGATCCCGAGGTCGAGGGCGCGGCGCGTATTGATGATTGCGTGGAGAGACTGCGCGCCGTTGATCTCGTCGAGGGCGGCGCGTAGAACGAGCGTCTCGACGAGCGGTTGCATGGACATCTCGCCGACGTAGGAACCCGAACCCTGGCGGACCGTCACGATGTCGAGAGCCTGGAGGCGACGTAATGCTTCTCTCACAGAGGAGCGCGAAACGCCAAGGTCGGCGCATAGTGTCGATTCTGTGGGGAGGCGATCACCGGGATGTAATCCATGTCGCAAAATATAGGACTTGATCGCATCCATCGTTACCGAGGATCTTGAGTCAATCGATGTTGGTACGGATCGGTTCTGATTGGTTTCTGAGAGCGATGGGGGTGATATCGCTTGCATTAATTTGTCTGACAACATAAGATCAGTATAGCGAGCGGAACAACAGAACCGCACGTCCCAATTCTCGAAGATGAGGAGCGAGAACATGCGAATGCGCAAACACTTTGCAACAGGCGCTGCACTGACCGCAGCTGCCGCCATGATCCTGACCGCGTGCGGCGGCGGATCGACCAGTACGACGTCGTCCGACGGCGGCTCGAAGGCCTCCGACGGGCCGAAGGGTACGATCACCGCCGGTGCCGCCTACGAGACCACCGATTACGGCCCGATCACCACCTCGGCTCTCGGCATGGGTGCGAACTGGCAGGTCCTCGAGGGCCTGTACCGTTTCAACATGGCCGACTACTCGGTCAGCCCCGCGCTGGCCGCCGGTGACCCGGAGAAGATCTCCGACACCGAGTACGAGGTGAAGCTGCGCGACGGCGCGAAGTTCTCCGACGGCACCCCCGTGACCGCCGCTGACTTCGTCGCTTCCTACGAGCGCGCGACCTCCGAGAAGTCGATCTACCGTCAGTTCTTCACCTTCGTCGACAGCGTCGAAGCCAAGGACGACAACACCATCACGATCAAGCTCAAGCACCCCTTCGCCAACCTGAAGGAGCGTTTCGTTAACGTCCGCGTTGTCCCCGCGTCGATGGACGAAGACTCGCTCAAGGCGAAGCCGATCGGCACCGGCCCCTACAAGTACGAGAACATCACGGCGACCGAGATCACCGCTGTTCCGAACGAGAACTACACCGGCAACGAGCCCGCGAAGGTCGCCACCCTCAAGTGGCAGTCCCTCAAGGATGACTCCGCACGCCTCGCCGCCGCCATCGGTGGCACCATCGACGTCATGGAAGCCGTCCCCGCCTCCGCGCAGGATCAGCTCAAGGGCGCCGGCTGGAACGTTGAGTCCAAGCCCGGCTACGGCAACCCCTTCCTGATGTTCAACACGCAGAAGGCTCCCTTCGACAAGCCCGAGGTTCGCCGCGCGATCCTCAAGGCCATCGACAAGCAGAAGCTGATCAGCTCCTCGCTCGAGGGCCAGGCCGTTGAGGCGACCTCCTTCCTGCCCGAGGCGAACCCCGCCTACAAGAAGCCTTCGACCGATCTGTCCTACGACAAGGATGCCGCCACAAAGCTCCTGAGCGACGCTGGCGTCTCCGGCCTCGAGATCAACCTGGTGACGACGGACCACCCGTGGGTCCTCTCCCTGGTTCCCCAGATCAAGTCCGACCTGGAGGCCCTGGGCCTGAAGGTCAACCACACCCAGATGGCTTCGTCTGACCTCTACTCCAACGTCACCGACGTTGACAACCCCACCTACGACATCGTTCTGGCCCCCGGCGACCCCTCGGTCTTCGGCACCGACCCCGGCATCATCATCTCCTGGTGGAACGGCGACAACGTCTGGACCAAGAAGCGTGACGGCTGGCAGGTGTCCGACCCCGAGTCCTTCAACCAGCTGCAGACCCTCATTGAGGAAGCTAGCCAGCTCGATGGTGACGCCGCCAAGGCCAAGTGGGGCGAGGCTCAGGACCTGCTGGCTGAGAAGACCGTGATCTTCCCGCTCGTGTTCCGCAACATGATCACCGGATCCAACCCCGCCAAGGTGGAAGGATTCCAGGCGATCTCCTCCACCGGCCTGCAGTTGCTCGGTGTGAGCGCTAAGTAAGTCCCCTAGGGACCACAGAGTAAGGAGGGGTGGAGCCCCGCCCTGAGGCAGACGCCACAGTCGGGCGCCACCCCTCCTTTCTCATTGCCAAAATCCGTTGAAATGGAGGTCTAGCAGTGAATAACCTTCTGCGACTCATCGGACGACGTTTGGTGGCCCTGCCGATCATGGTGGTCGGCGTGTCCTTCCTCGTCTTCTTCATCATGTCGCTGTCTCCCATCGACCCGGCCTACTCGGCACTGGGCGAGACCGCGACCCCCGAAGCTCTCGAAGAGTACCGTGTCCAGCACGGTCTCAACGACCCCTTCTTCGTTCAGTACGGTCACTACCTGTGGAACATGCTCCACGGTGACCTCGGCACCTACGGCGTTGGCACGTCCAACCACGTGACCGATCTGGTTGCTCAGGCTCTTCCGATCACCCTGCAGCTCACCTTCCTCGGCCTGTTCTTCGCCGTCATCATCGCTTTCCCCCTCGGTGTTCTCGCCGCTCTGTACCGCGACCGCTGGCCCGACCAGGTCATCCGCGTGTTTTCGGTCATCGGCATCGGCACCCCGTCCTTCTGGCTGGCAGCGCTGCTGGTCCTCGGATTTGTTCAGAAGCTTCCGGTCTCCGGCCCGCTGCCCGCGTTCAGCGAAGATCCGAGCGGCTGGTTCCTGCGGATGCTTCTCCCCGCCATCGCGCTGGCGGTTCCCGTCATCGGTCAGATGACCCGAGTCGTGCGTACCTCAATGGTTGAGGAACTGGACCGCGACTACGTCCGTACCGCGGTCGGTGCCGGTATCCCCAAGCGCATCGTCGTGGCCCGCAACGTGCTGCGTAACGCGCTCATCACCCCCGTGACCGTCCTCGGCCTGCGCATCGGCTACCTGATGGGTGGCGCGGTCGTCATCGAAATTATTTTCTCCATCGATGGAATGGGAAAGGCGGTCCTGCTCAAGGGCATCCAGGAAAACTGGGTCACCCTGGTGCAGGGTGGCGCGCTCGTCGTCGCGATCGCGTTCATCGTCGTCAACATCATCGTTGACATGCTCTACCTGCTCATCAATCCGCGTATTAGGTCGGTGTGAGGCATGAATCAGAAAGAAAAGCTCGGCAAGGTCACCGCGAAGGGTGCACGTTTTTCGCGCATCGGTGCGATGTCCACCGGATCGAAGATCGCGATGGTCATCCTCGCGCTCATCGTCCTCGTCTCGATCCTGGCGCCCCACGTTTCTCCCTACGGTCCCGATGAGATCTTCGACAAGTGGAGCGCCCCGTCCGGCGAGCACCTGTTCGGAACCGACCACGTCGGTCGTGACATCTTCGCGCGCGTCCTGTTCGGCGGACGTTTCTCGCTGCTGATCGGTCTGTGCTCGACCCTGATCGCTCTCTTCTTCGGCGCTATCATCGGCTCGATTGCGGCCGTCGTGCGCAAATCCTTCTCCGAAGCGATCATGCGCGTCATGGACATCATCATGGCGGTGCCCGGCATCGCGATGGCGGCCGTCTCCGTCCTGGTCTTCGGCCGCACGTTGTCTAAGTCCGGCAACACCTTCGGCCTGGTCGTCGTCATCATCTGCTCGATCGCATTCGTGTACATCCCGCAGCTGTCGCGCATCGTTCGCGCGAACGTGATGGCCGCCTACGGTGAGGACTACGTCCGTGCGGTGATCGTCTCCGGTGCCCGCGCCCCCTGGATCCTCACCAGGCACGTCATGCGTAACACGGCCGCCCCGGTCCTCGTGTTCGCCACCGTCCTCGTCGCCGACGCGATCATCCTTGAGGCCTCCCTGACCTTCATCGGTTCGGGCCTTCAGGCGACCACCGTGGCCACGTGGGGCAACGTCCTGTCCGAGGCCTCGTCGAACCTGTCGGTTCTGCTGGGCAAGTGGTGGACCGCGTTCTTCCCGGGCCTGTTCATCATGATCACGGTCCTGTGCCTCAACATTCTGTCTGAGGGCATCACCGACGCCATGGTGGCGGCACCCGCCTCGGCGGCGGTCGCCCAGGTCGATAAGGACTCCGACCGCGAGGCCGACAAGCTCCTGCTCGACCCGCGCCGCGCCTACGCCGAGCAGGCCGAGTCCCTGCAGGCCCGCCTCGACGACCTCAAGTCCGTCGAGGAGAATCGCACCGACCGCTTCGAGGCTTCGTTCGAGAAAGCCCCGCTGCTCGAGGTCAACGACCTGTGCATCAAGTTCGACCGTCACGGCGACGTCAACGTCGTCGACCACGTGTCCTTCAAGGTCCGCCCCGGCGAGACCATGGGCCTCGTGGGCGAGTCCGGCTGCGGTAAGTCGATCACGGCCCTGACCATCATGGGCCTCATCGATCCCAAGGCCGAGATCTCGGGCGAAATCCTCTACCAGGGTGAGAACCTGCTCGAGAAGTCGGCCGAGGAGCGCCGCGCGCTGCTCGGGCACGAGATGGCCATGATCTACCAGGACGCCCTGTCGTCCCTGAACCCCGCCATGCTGATCAAGGCCCAGATGAAGCAGCTGACCAGCCGCGGTGGCACCCGCAGTGCCGAGGAACTCCTCGAGCTCGTGGGCCTGGATCCCAAGCGCACCCTTGAGTCCTACCCGCACGAACTCTCGGGCGGCCAGCGTCAGCGCGTTCTCATCGCCATGGCCCTGACCCGCGACCCGAAGCTCATCATCGCGGACGAGCCGACCACCGCCCTGGACGTCACCGTCCAGAAGCAGGTCATCGCACTGCTCAACGAGCTACGCGAGAAGCTCGGCTTCGCCATGATCTTCGTGTCCCACGACCTGGCGCTCGTCGCCGAGGTGGCACACCACATCACCGTCATGTACGCCGGCCAGGTCATCGAGCAGGCTCCCACCAAGGAACTGCTCACGCACCCGACCCACGAGTACACGCGCGGCCTGCTGGGCGCCGTCCTCTCGATCGAGTCCGGCTCCGGCCGACTCCACCAGGTTCCCGGCACGGTGCCCTCGCCTCGTGACTTCCCCGTGGGCGACCGCTTCGCACCGCGGTCCTCGCACCCCGATTACGGACTGGACATCCGCCCGGTCCTCACCGAGGTCGGTCCCGAGCACGTGTACGCGGCTCTGCCGCCCCGCGAGGAGGCTGACGCCTTCGCGCTGGAAACGAACGGTCAGGAGGAAACGCGATGAGCGACAACACCCCGATCATCGAACTGAAGAACGTCGAGGTGACCTTCACCTCGCGTACCGGCTCCCTGTTCAAGCCGAACAAGGTCCACGCGGTGCGCGGCGTCAACATGCGCATCGAGCGCGGACAGACGCTCGGCATCGTCGGCGAGTCCGGCTGTGGCAAGTCCACGACCGCGAACGTCATGTGTGGCCTGCAGATGCCGAGCGCCGGCCAGGTGTTCTTCAACGGCAAGGAGGTCACGAAGCGTAGCGCTGCCGCCCGACGGGAGATCGGTCGCGTCGTCTCCGTGGTCTTCCAGGACCCCGCGACGGCCCTGAACCCCCGCATGCACGTCCAGGATCAGCTCGCTGACCCGCTGCGCGTGCACGGCATCGGTGACGCGGCCTCGCGAGCCAGGCGTGTGCACGAACTGATCTCGCTCGTCGGCCTGCCCTCGAGCGCGCTCGACGCGCTTCCCGGACAGCTCTCGGGTGGCCAGCGCCAGCGTGTGGCCATCGCCCGAGCCCTGTCCATCGGCCCGGATGCGATCATCGCAGACGAGCCCACCTCCGCACTCGACGTGTCGGTGCGAGCACAGATCCTGAACCTGCTCACGGACCTTAAGAAGGAACTGGGCCTGGCGATGGTCTTCATCTCGCACGACATTCAGACCGTGCGCTATGTGTCTGACCGGATCGCCGTCATGAACGGCGGCAAGGTCGTCGAAGAAGGGCCGGCCGCACAGCTGCTCGCCGACCCGGAAGATCCCTACACCCGCAAGCTCCTGGGTGCCGCGCCCTCGCTTTTGCACCCCAACCTCGAAGGAGAGATGTAATTATGTCTTCGAAGATCCGTGGCGTCGTCCCGCCCCTGGCCATTCCGCTCAAGGACGGCGAACTCGACGTCCCCTCGCTCGAGCGCCACATCAACCGCCTGATCGAGGCGGGCCTCGACGGCCTGTTCGTCTCCGGCTCCACCGGTGAGGTCGCCTTCTCGACCGCCGAGCGCCGCGCACAGATCCAGCGCGAAGCCGTGCGCATCGTTGACGGCCGCATCCCGCTCCTGGTCGGCGTCATCGACACTGAGACCGAGCGCGTCATCGAGAACATCAAGGCCGTGGAAGAGATCGGCGGTGCCACCGGCGTCGTCGCGACCGCCCCGTTCTACGCCCTCGGCGGCGAGACCGAGGTCGAGCGTCACTTCCGCATCCTCAAGGAGAACACCAGCCTCGAGCTGTGGGCCTACGACATCCCCGTGTGCGTGCACACGAAGCTGTCGCCCGACCTGCTCATGCGCCTGGGCCGCGATGGCGTTATCGACGGCGTCAAGGACTCCTCCGGTGACGACGTCGCGTTCCGCTGGCTGTGCCTGGCGAACGAGGCCGCCGGCCACCCGATGCAGCTGCTCACCGGCCACGAGGTCGTCGTCGACGGCGCCTACATGTCCGGCGCGGACGGCTCCGTGCCCGGCCTGGCCAACGTGGACCCCGAGGGCTACGTGCGCCAGTGGCAGGCCTACGAGCGTCGCGACTGGGAGGCCGTGCGCACCGAGCAGGACCGCCTCGCGGAGCTCATGCGCATCGTCCAGGTGAAGGGCGTGCAGGGCTTCGGTGCGGGTGTCGGCGCCTTCAAGGCCGCCCTGCACCTGCTCGGCGTCTTCGATTCGCCTGAGATGCCGCGCCCGGTTGCCGCCATTGAGGGCGACAACATGGAGCATGTCGCGTCCGTGCTGCGCGCGGTCGACCTGCTCTCCTGATACGTCGACGAGGCCGGGGCAGTTCCGTTCCGCGTATTGCGCGCCTTCGGGCGCGCGCCCCGGCCTCGTCGATTTTCTTATACCCCTAACTTTTCGTAAGGATCCTCATGACTACGCTCCTTGCCCTCGACATCGGTGGCACCAAGGTTGGGTGGGGCATCGTCGAGGCCGGTGACACCTACGAGGTCACCGAGCGCGGATCGATCCCCACCGACGCGATGCGCGGCGGAGCGGACGTGGCGGCACGCATCTGCGATCTCGCTTCGTCCCTGGTCGCCTCACACCCTGCCGTGTCGGGTGTCGCCGTCGCCAGCGCTGGCGTCGTCGACCCCTCGACCGGCGACATCGCCTCCGCGACGGGCACGATGCCCGGTTGGGGAGGCACCCCCCTGGGCTCTCTGCTTCAGGAGACAACCGGCCTGACGGTGCGCGTCCTCAACGACGTGCACGCGCACGGCCTGGGCGAGGCCACGCTCGGTGCCGGCCAGCCCTACCGCTCCGTCCTGTCGATCGCGGTGGGCACCGGCATCGGCGGCGCTCTCGTCGAGGACCGCCAGGTCTCCTTCGGGTCGCGCGGCATCGCCGGACATGTGGGCCACATCCACCACCACTTCGCCCCCGACATGACGTGCTCGTGCGGTCGCAAGGGACACATCGAGTCCTTCTGCTCCGGCTCGGGCATCACGGCCTGGTACGACTCGCTGCGCGGCGAGTCCGACCCCGAGGTCGACGGCGGGCGCGCCCTGCAGGAGCTTGCCGAATCCGGCAACGCCCTGGCGGCCGCCTGCTTCTCCCGCTCCGCGTTCGCGCTCGGCGAGGCCACGGCCTCGTTGGTCAACTGCGTGGATCCGGCCGTCGTCATCCTGTCTGGGTCCATGACCCGCTCCGGGGACATCTGGTGGGACGCCCTGCGCGAAGGCTTCGCGGCCTCCGCGATGACGCCCGTCGCGAACACCCCCATCCTCGTTGGTTCCCTCGGCGGCGACGCGCCGCTGCTCGGGGCCGTTTCATTCTTCCTGCACGCATAGGAGAAAACCATGCACCCGCTCATTGCAAACCTGAAGGGCAAGCTCATCGTCTCCGTCCAGGCGTACCCGGGCGAGCCCATGCGCCACCCCGAGACGATGGCCCAGATCGCCCGCGCCGCCGAGATCGGTGGCGCCGCCGCGATCCGCTGCCAGGGCCTGTCCGACATTTCCGCGATCAAGGGCCGCGTCGACGTGCCCGTGATCGGCCTGTGGAAGGAAGGCCACGAGGGCGTGTACATCACCCCCTCGCTGCGCCACGCCCGCGCCTGCGTCATGGCCGGCTCCGACATCGTCGCCCTGGACGCGACGGGTCGCCCGCGCCTCGACGGTTTGAGCTTCGCGCAGACCGTTGCGGCCCTGCGTGAGGACGGCACCCTCGTCATGGCTGACTGCGGCTCCTTCGAGGACGCCCAGCGCGCCGTCGACGCGGGTGTGGACATCGTGTCCACGACCCTGGCGGGCTACACGGGTGACCGCGTCAAGACGGATGGGCCCGACCTGGAGCTGCTGCGCGAGGTCGTCGCCGCGTTCCCGGACGTGCCCGTGATCTGCGAGGGCCGCGTCCACACGCCCGAGCAGGCCGCCGCCGCCATGGAGGCGGGCGCGTTCGCCGTCATCGTCGGTACCGCCATCACGCACCCCACCTCGATTACGACGTGGTTCAAGGCGGCCGTGGAGGGCTGATCCTGTCGCTGTTGTGACAGTGCGCGGGCGGGTGACCAACACCCGCCCGCGCCCGCTGACATTCGCAACTGGCGGCGCGTATATTACCCAGCATGTCTGTCCCGTCCTCTCGTGCTCACGCCGCCCTTCGCGCCACCGGTATCGTCTACGTGTGCCTCGGTTTCGGTACCTCCGCGTGGCTCTCGCGCCTGCCCGACGTGCGCGATGACCTCGGACTGACCCCGGCGACGATCGGCACGATGCTGCTCATCGCCTCCCTCGGCTCTCTGCTCACCCTGCCGACCTCCGGACCGATCGTGACCAAATTCGGCGCGCGGGCCTCGGGCCGTATCGGTGTGCTCATCTGGGCTCTCGGCATCGTCTGCGCGGGCATGGGCGCGCTCAACGTGTCGATCCCGCTGGCCACCGTCGGCCTCGTGCTGATCGCGGCTGGCAACGGCCTGTGGGGCGCGACCATGAACATTGAGGCCGGCCTCGTGCAGGCGGCCGTGCGCCGCACCGTCGTCCCCGTCATCCAGGCGATGTACGCGGTCGGCATGCTCGGTGGTGCCCTCCTCGGCGCTGTTGCCGCCCAGATGGGGCTGCCCCTCGGAGCCCACCTTTTCGGCCTGGCGGCCCTCGAGCTTCTCGCCTGCGGCACTGCCGTCGGCTTCTACCTGACGAAGGAGGAGGTCGCGGTCCTCGCGCCCGCTCAGGACAAGGGTGATGGAGGAGAGGCCTCGTCGAACAAGGCGAAGGGCCTCACCCGGGTTGCCTGGCGCGAGAAGCAGACCGTGCTCATCGCCCTCATGGTCATGAGCGCGGGCCTCATGGAGGGCGCGGCGAACGACTGGCTCAACCTGTCCATGGTGGACGGCTACGGCTACTCAACGGCGGCGGCATCCGCGGCGTTTGCGTTCTTCCTGCTCATGATGACGATCGTGCGCTTCGCGTCCCCGCGCCTCGAGGCCCGCCTGGGCTCGCCCATGCTGTTGCGCATCACCTTTACCGGCGCGGTAGTGGGCCTGCTGCTCGTGGCCTTCGCGCCGCACCACGGCCTCGCGGTCGCGGGTATTGCTCTGTGGGGCATCGGATCGGCCCTCGGCTTCCCGCTGGGCATCTCCGCGCTGTCCGTCGAGCCCGTGATGACGCCTGCGCGCGTCTCGGTCCTGTCGACCGTCAACTACGGCGCGGCCCTCATCGGCCCGCCGATCCTCGGCCTCATCGCTGACCACATCGGCTACCACCGTGCGCTGGCCTTCGTGGCGCTGCCGGTCCTCCTCGCGATCGTGCTCGCCGGGCAGGTGCCCGACCGGCGTGGAACCAGGCGCACGGACCTCGCCTTCGGCGACTAGGTAGGCCGCGTATCCGGCTTGTCCTTGCGCCTTTCTTCGGCGATTCGGTCGGCGTATCCTGGTGGGCAGGAACGCCTGTGACGTGGCGCTCCGTGTCGCTTCGACGAGAGAAGAAGAATCATGGCGCGAATGATCGGATACCGTCGTTTCGGAGGCGTTGAGGTGCTCGAGGAAGGCGAGGTATCCCTTCCTGCGCCCGGTGAGGGGCAGGTGCTCGTGAAGGTGCAGGCCGCCGGCATCAACCCTGTTGACTACAAGCTCTTCGGTGGATTGACGAGGCCCCTCGAGGTCGTCCGCACCATCGTTCACCCTGCCCGTTGGTTCGCTCGCGGCAAGGAGCGGCCGCTACGGGGCGTGGGACAGGATTTTGCGGGTGTCGTGACGGCCGTCGGCCCGGCGGTGAGCAACATGGGAGTGGGGGACGAGGTTATTGGCCTGTTGCGTGCCGCGCCCTGGCAGGCCCGCGCGTACGGTTCGCTGACGACCCAACTCCTTGTCGCGGCCGCCAACGTCGTCCCCAAACCCGCTTCCGTCAGCTTCGAGGCCGCCGGTGGCCTGGGCGTGGCCGCGCAGACCGCGATGGGCGCCATGCGCAGCGTGAAGGCCGACGTGGGTGACGTCATCGTGGTCGCTGCGGCCGCCGGAGGAGTGGGAGGCCTCGTCACGCAGCTGGCTCTCGCCCGCGGCGCGACCGTCATCGGTATCGCCAGTCCCTCAAATGCCGACTACCTGCGGTCCCTTGGCGCGATCCCCGTGGCCTATGGCGAGGGCCTGGAGCAACAAATCAAGGACGCGGCGCCCTCGCCCGTCACTGCCTTCATCGACTGCTTCGGCGGATACTCGTCGCTGGCCCACAGCCTCGGCGTTCAGGGTGAGCGCGTGGGAACGCTCGTCCCGACGCCTGCGATCGCCCTGCGGCGCGCGCGCTTCACGGGCGGGCGCGACGGAAAGATCTCCGACATCGCGACGGTTGCGGGTCTTGTGGAACGCGGCACGGTGAGCCTGACCATTGCGCGTACCTACCCGTTCGAAGTGGGGCAGGTACGCGCCGCGTACACGGAGCTCATGGGCGGCCACGTGCGAGGCAAGATCGTCATTACGATGGACTGAACCCGTCGCGCTCCGGGGTTAGGCCGAACGCGTGCCGTGCGACTAGGCTTAGGGGCATGACGACCCTTGCTGATCTGACGACCCTGCGCGTAGGTGGGCCCATCGCCCGCCTCGTGCCCGCCACGTCCGCCGACGCTCTGGTGGATGCCGTCGCCGCGGCCGACGCCGCCGGAGGCCCGCTCCTCGTCGTGGGCGGAGGGTCGAATCTGCTGGCATCCGACGCCCCCTTCGAGGGCATGGTCGTCGACGTGCAGCCTTTCGGCGAGGTTGCCTCCATCATCCACGAGGAGCCGGCCGGATCTGTCGTCGTGCGCGCCGGCGCGGGCACGGTCTGGGACGCCTTCGTCTCCTGGACGCTCTCTCAGGGTCTGTCCGGCGTCGAGGCGCTGTCCGGCATCCCCGGGACGGTCGGTGCCTCCCCCGTGCAGAACGTGGGCGCCTACGGCCACGAGGTCTCCGAGACCATCGAGAGCGTCGAGGTCTACGATCGCCTGACGGGCATCGTCGTGCGCCTGCTGCCCTCCGACCTCGGCTTCGCGTACCGCTCCTCGGCGATCAAGCGCAGCGTCGGCCAGCCCGGCCTGGGCGACCGTCCCTGGGGGCCGACCGGCCGCTGGGTGGTGCTCTCCGTCGACTTCCGTCTCGAGCGCTCGGCCCTCAGTGCCCCCGTCATGTACGCCGAACTGGCGCGTCGCCTCGGCGTTGAGGCCGGCGAGCGTGCCGACGCGTCCCTGGTCCGCTCCACCGTCCTGGAGATGCGCCGCGGCAAGGGCATGGTCCTCGATCCCGCCGATCACGACACGTGGAGCGCCGGTTCCTTCTTCACGAACCCGATCCTGCCCGAGGCCGCTGCCGCAGCCCTGCCCGAGGATGCGCCGCGCTTCAGGGCGGGGGAGGGCCTCGTCAAGACGAGCGCCGCCTGGCTCATCGACCACGCGGGCTGTGGGAAGGGATTCCACCTGCCCGAGGCCGGGGATCCGCCGCGCGCGTCCCTGTCCACCAAGCACGTGCTGGCCCTGACGAACCGCGGCGGTGCGAGCGGCGCCGACATCGAGGCCCTGGCCCGCACGGTGCGCGAGCGCGTTCGTGAGGCGTTCGGCGTGACCCTGGTGCCCGAGCCGGTCACGGTCGGCATCGCCTGGTAGCGGGCCACCTGGCCGGGTGACGATGGGCATCACGTGGTAGTGGATTGCGTGATCGTCGCTTCGCCCGTCGTGGGCTGGGTAGCGACGTTGATGTGTGTACCGTCAGGCACCGGATGAGTCCGCTTTCTGAGTAGCCACGATCCGGATAGGTTGTCACGATCCGGATAGGTTATGCGCATCCGGATAGCTTAATAACCTATCCGGATCTTCGTAACCTATTCACGTGTTCATAACCTATCCGGATGCGAACCGTCGGTCGCCGAGGTGGCCAGCGATTTGGGCATCGCTGTGGGCACCGCGGTGGGCGTTCGCTCGACGACTGCGTTGGTGCCTCGGTAGAGGCCGTCGATCCCGCAGATCCCGTGGCGGGACCTCCCCAAATTTCGCACGTAATTCCCCGGAGCGTGTTCTGGGACACCCTTTGAAAACCGCGGAATATCAACGATGCGATTTCAAAGTTTAAAAAGTTGACATGGGAATTACGTGCGAGATTGTCGGGGAACTGTGTGGAATCGTGCGAGTGCTGAGGCCGATCTGGCCTGCGCTCGCGGATCTGTTACGTGGATAGGTTGTCACGATCCGGATAGGTTAATAACCTATCCGGTTCTTCGTAACCTATCCGCGTGAGACTGCGGCGCGCAGGCGCTCGATCATGTCGGGCACGTTGCGGGTGACGGCCATCCACAGGAGCTGGTCGTCCATGCTCTGGTACCCCGAGTGCGCCGCGATGTTGCGGGTCGTGCGCAGGGCGCGCTTCTCAGGTGAGGTTAGGGCATCCATGTAGGGTGCGTACTCTTCGCGTTCCAGGAATGCGGCCAGCCGGATGATCACCATGCAGGCGGAGTCGTACTCCGGGCAATCGGAACTGAAGGTCTCGGCGGGGACAGCGGTAACTCGCTTGACGCGGTGGGCAATGACGTCGAGTTCGTGCAGGAAGTTCTCAGCGTCGAAACTGGGCGCGTGTCTGCGTGCCACTCGCGGCCGAGGGGTGAAGGGAGCAGACTCACTCATAGTGCCACGGCCTCGTCAACGGCAGTTCGCAGTGCTTCGGGCACGTGTGTATCCGCGTGAACCTCCGTCGGGAAGCCGGTGAGCTCGCTTGCGAACGATGCGATGTCCGCCAACTCGAACAGTGACAGGTCGCGGGTTGGCGTGCCAATTAGGTCGATGTCCGACTCGAATCCGTCCGTGCCCCGGGCAACCGAGCCGAAGACGCGGAGGGTGCCGAGGCCTCGTTCCTGGGCGTAGGTGCTGATCGAGGACGCGTAGCGGGCGAGCGGCACAGAGGGGCGGTAGTCGGCGGTGCGGAGGATGCGTTCGAGCAGCTCGGAGGAGACTGCGCGCTTGCCGGACTCGATCTGCGCGAGGGTCGACTGGCTCATCCCGGTCATCCCCGCCAGCTCGGCCTGCGTGAGGGACGCGTCCTGACGTGCAGCACGCACGAGGGACGGCGCATCGTCACGTTGAAACCGGCTCATGTCTCCATGATAGTGCACGCGTGCACTATTGGTGAAGCGGTCGTCGGTAGGTACGAGGCCGGGTCTGTGGTCGTCCCGAGGTGGCCGACTCGGGCGGTTGGATGGGAAAGAAACAACCGGACTGAGAGAGGGCTCCCCACATTTCGCATGCAATTCCCCGGAGCTTGTTCTGTTGTCCCCCTCGAAAACCGCGGAATATCAACGTTCTGGTTTCAATGTTTGAAAGAAGTGTGGGGGAATTGCATGCGAGATTGCGGGGGCGTGGAATCTTGGGAGTGTTGAGGAGAAGCTTGCCTGCGCTCGCGGATCTGTTACGCGGATAGGTTGTCACGATCCGGATAGGTTATGCGCATCCGGATAGCTTAATAACCTATCCGGATCTTCGTAACCTATCCGCGTGTTCATAACCTATCCGGATGCGAACCGTCGGTCGCCAAGGTGGCCAGCAATTTGGGCATCACTGTGGCTGTGGGCCACGGGGACGGGCAACGGCTGTGTTTGCGTCCTCCCGTAAATCCCGTCGATACCGTCGATACCGCAGGTGCCGCTGAGACCTCCCCAAATTTCGCACGTAATTCCCCAACGTGTTTCCTGGATCACGCCTTGAAAACCGCGGAATATCAACGATCTGATTTCAAAGTTGAAAAAGTTGACATGGGAATTACGTGCGACATTTGTGGGTAAACGTGCCGAATCGTGAGAATCATGAGGGCGGTGAGAAACAGCTGCTGCGCGCAGCCTCGCGCCTGGGACCTACGCCACGGATGCCGCGAGCCAGGCGTCGATGTCCGCCTTCCACGCAGCCTTGCGCGAGGGCGAGGCCAGCGACGCGTCGATAGAGGAGCGCGCCAGGTCTGCCAGGGCCTCGTCGGACAGTCCGAACACGTCGCGCGCGACCTCGTACTGGGCGACCAGGCGCGAGCGGAACAGCAGCGGGTCGTCGGCTGCGAGCGCGACGGTAGCCCCCGCCGACAATAGCGTCGGCAGCGGCACCTGCGAAAAGTCCGTGTAGACGCCCAGGTGGACGTTCGACGTGGGGCACACCTCCAGGGCGATACCCGCGTCGACAACGGCGCGCAGCAACGCAGGGTCCTCGCTGGTGCGCACCCCGTGCCCGAGGCGCGCGGGCGCCAAAGCGGACACGACCTCGCGCACGGAGGAAGGCCCCAGGAGTTCGCCGCCGTGCGGGACGCCCACGAGCCCGGCGCGGCGCGCGATGCGGAACGCCGGAGCAAAAGAAGCCGTCGAACCCACGCGCTCGTCGTTCGACAGGCCAAAACCCACGACCTCGCCGGGACCGTCCCCAGCAAACGATGCGGCCAGGCGCGCGAGTGTGCGCGCATCCAACGGGTGCTTCATGCGCGACGCCGCGACGATCACCCCGATATCGACGCCGGTATCGCGGGAGGCGGAGCGGGCCTCGTCGATGATGATCTCAAGCGCCGGGGTGATGCCGCCGACGTAGGGCGCGTAGGACGTGGGATCGGCCTGGATCTCCATGCGCACCGAGCCCTCGGCGGCGTCGTCCTCGGCGGCCTCGCGGATCAGGCGGCGCATCGCGGCCTCGGAGCGCACGAGGTGGCGCGCGGAATCGTAGGCGCGCTGGAAACGGAACCACCCGCGCCCGTCGGCCGGCATGGATGCCGCGTCGATGTGCAGTAGGTGAGGGGGCAGCCGAACGCCCTGAGCGCGCGCCATGTCCACCATCGTGCTGGGCCGCATAGCACCCGTGAAGTGCAGGTGCAGGTGGGCCTTGGGGAGAGTCGCGAGGTCACGCCTGCCCGGTGGGGTGGGGCGCGGGGCCGTCAGGTTAGGGACAGCGGGCGCTTCCACGGCCTAGTGCTCCCCGAGCCAGATGATGATGTCACGGATCAGGCCGGGGCCCTCGGGCTCGTTGAGGAGCTCGTGGTACGCGCCGTCGATGATGCGCAGGTGGATGTCGGCGTCCGGGTGCGCCGCGCGTGCCCCGCGTACGAGCTCACGCGAGCCGCGCAGGTCCGCCATCAGGTCGCCGGACCCGTGCATGACGAGCGTCGGGGTGGCCAGGCGGGCGGCGCGCGCGATGACCTCGTCACCCTGAATGATCATGGTCGCGCCCGTTAGGATCGGCACGCCGCCCTTGTAGGTGAGCGGATCCGCGTCGAAGTCGCGCTGGACCTGCGGGTCGCGCGACAGGGGAGAGACCTCCATGTCGGACGCTCCCTTCGCCACGACGAGGCCGGGGCGCAGCCGCGCGATCGGCAGCAGCCTGCGCGCCTGGGAGGGGGAGACATGGGGGAGGGGGCGCAGCGCGGGCGCGGATAGGACGGTGCCGCGCAGCCGCGTCGGGTCGAGGATTGTGGAGGCGGCCGCGATGATGCCGCCCATCGAGTGTCCGAACAGGAACAGCTCCGGGGTGCGCGCGTGGGCGAGGGCCGCCCGGCGTGCGTCGCCGAAGTCGCGGATCAGCGCGCCCACGTCCACGCGGGCGCGGGGACCCTCAGAGGTCCCGTGGCCCGCGTGGTCGTAGTAGGCGACGTCGTAGCCGGCGCGGGTGAGCGCACAGCGCAGGTGGGCGTAGCGCCCGCAGTGTTCCGCGTACCCGTGGGCGAGGAGGACCGTCCCGAGGGGAGCGTCCTGCGCTGTCCGTTCGAACGAGACGTGCATCAGGCGAAGAGCTCCTGCACGCGGGTGATGCCCTCGACGAGGTCGTCGTCGGCCAGGGCGTAGGAGAAGCGCAGGAAGCCGGAGGGGCCGAAGGCCTCGCCCGGGACCGCCGCGACCTCGACCTCGTCGAGGATGAGGTCGGCGAGTTCGCCCGACGTGTTGGCCACGCGGCCGCGGATCTCGCGACCCAGCAGGCGCTCGACGGAGGGGTAGACGTAGAACGCGCCCTTGGGGGTGGGAACGTCGAAGCCGTCGATCTGGCGCAGCATGTCAACGATCGTGCGGCGGCGGCGGTCGAAGGCAACGCGCATCTCGTCCACGGCGTCCAGGGAACCGGACACGGCGGCGCGCGCGGCCTCCTGGGCGATGTTGTTGACGTTGGAGGTCAGGTGTGACTGGAAGGACAGGGCGGCCTTGATGACGTCGGAGGGGCCGATCATCCAGCCCACTCGCCAGCCGGTCATCGCGTAGGTCTTGGCCACGCCGTTGAGGATGACGGCCTGGTTCGCCAGTTCGGGCACGAGCTTGACGATGTGCGCGCTCTGCGCGTCCTCGTACAGCAGGTGCTCGTAGATCTCATCGGAGATGACCCAGATGCCGTGCTCGAGCGCCCACTGGCCGATCGCGGTCAGCTCCTCGGGCGTGTAGACGCTGCCCGTCGGGTTGGACGGCGAGCACATGAGCAGGACCTTCGTGCGAGGGGTGCGCGCGGCCTCGAGCTGCTCGACGGTCACCTTGTAGTCCTGGTCGGCGCCCGCGAACACCTCGACGGGGGTCGCGCCGGCGAGCTTGACGACCTCGGGGTAGGTGGTCCAGTAGGGCGTCGGCAGGATGGCCTCGTCGCCGGGGCCCAGCAGCGCGCCGAAGGCCTGGAAGACGGCCTGCTTGCCGCCGTTGGTGACGACAATGTCGGCGGGGGAGACCTCGTAGCCGGAGTCGCGCAGGGTCTTTTCTGCGATGGCCTCGCGCAGCGCGGGCAGGCCGGCGGCGGGCGTGTAGCGGTGCATCGCGGGGTTGCGCGCGGCCTTGACGGCGGCCTCGACAATGTAGTCGGGCGTGGCGAAGTCGGGTTCGCCGGCACCGAAGCCGATCACCGGGCGGCCGGCGGCCTTGAGGGCCTTGGCCTTCGCGTCCACGGCCAGGGTCGCGGACGGCGTGATGGCGTTGAAACGATCAGAGACACGGGTGCGAGGAGTATTGGTCACCCTTCCATGGTCCCACGTCGCGCGCGCGTGCGACGGGGAGCGTACACGATGCGCGCGTGGGCTACCTCTCATTTACGAGGTCGGGGCTGGTATTGCGCGGCATGTGACCCGCCGACGCGTGTCTCGGTTGGACAAAGCGTCGCCTTATCCACTAATGTTCGTCAGGCAGGTTTTCCTGCGTAGGGCAGTGGCGCAATTGGTAGCGCACCGGTCTCCAAAACCGGCGGTTGTGGGTTCGAGTCCCGCCTGCCCTGCGGATTAGCTGATCATTTTCGTAGGAGGATTCCCATGGCCGATCGTGTTGCCTCGGACGCTGAATCCTCGCGCCGAGATCGCACTAAGAGCGAAGCTACCCGCAAGCGCAGCGCCGCCACCAAGGAGCAGGCGAAGCGTCCCGGATTCTTCGGTGGCATCTGGATCTTCTTCAAACAGGTCATTGACGAAATGAAGAAGGTCACCTACCCCACGGGATCCGAAACCTGGACGTACTTCGTCGTCGTCGTTGTGTTTGTCGCCGCAATCATGCTTTTCGCTGGCCTACTCGACTTCGGATTCGGTAAGCTAAGTGCATTGATCTTCGGCTGAGACCGACGAACCCGCCCGCAGGATGCTGCAGGCGGGTTTCTTCTACGGTCCGGCCCCATTTGCAGGAGGGAAACGTCGTGAGCGACGAAAACTACACCGAGGAACAGGCCTTCGAGGAGCACCAGGAAGAGGTGCAGCAGGAGAGTGCCGAGGCGCTGGCCGACGGAGCCGCCCAGGAAGTCGTCGATGAGGTGACCGAGGAAGTCGCCGAGGAGGAGACCGAATCGGACGACGAGGCCCCTGCCTCGGCCGAAGATGAAGCGATCGCTAAGCTGCGCCGCAAGCTCTACATGTCTCCCGGCGACTGGTACGTTATCCACACCTACTCCGGCCACGAGCGCAAGGTGAAGGCGAACCTCGAGCAGCGCATCACCACGCAGAACATGGAAGACTACATCTTCGCCGTCGAGGTCCCGGATGAGTACGTCATGGAGTACCGCGGCACCACGAAGAAGCGCGTGCGTCACGTGCGCATCCCCGGATACGCGATTGTCTGCATGGACTTCAACGAGGCCTCGTACCGCGTCGTCAAGGAGACCCCCGCCGTCACCGGCTTCGTGGGCGACCAGCACAACCCCGTGCCGCTCTCGATCGACGAGGTCGTCATGCTCCTGACGCCCAACGTCCTCGAGGAAGCTGCCGAGGCCGCCAAGGATCAGCCCGCACCCGTCCAGGTCGTCCAGACCCAGTTCGAGGTCGGCGAGATCGTCACCGTCACCGACGGACCTTTCGAGACCATGTCGGCCACGATCTCCGAGATCATGCCCGAGACCCAGAAGCTCAAGGTCCTCGTCACCATCTTCGAGCGCGAGACGCCGCTCGAGCTCGGCTTCGACCAGGTGGAGAAGCTCGAGCAGTGACATCACGCACCCGGACTTGGGATCAAGCCCGGAATCGCGTTATGATTCACTTTTGTGTGCGTAGGGCGCACTATGCCCGCTGAAACCCAGTGAGCAGCGCCAAACGCTCCGCCCTGACCGGCACCCGTCGGTCAGAACTTCAGAAGAAAGACCCGCATTCATGGCACCGAAGAAGAAGGTCACCGGCCTGATCAAGCTTCAGATCGCAGCCGGCGCCGCTACCCCCGCACCGCCCGTCGGCCCCGCTCTGGGCCAGCACGGCGTGAACATTGTCGAGTTCACCAAGGCTTACAACGCGGCCACCGAGTCGCAGCGTGGAAACATCATCCCCGTTGAGATCACCGTCTACGAGGATCGTTCCTTCACGTTCGTCCTCAAGACGCCGCCTGCTGCTGAGCTCATCAAGAAGGCTGCTGGCATCCAGAAGGGTTCCGGCACCCCCAACACCGTCAAGGTTGGTTCGATCACGATGGATCAGGCTCGCGAAATCGGCCAGTCCAAGATGGCTGACCTCAACGCCAACGATGTCGAGGCTGCGGCCAAGATCATCGCCGGCACCGCCCGCTCCATGGGCATCAACGTCGAGGGCTGACCTCAACCAACCCCCCCGTGGTAGGGCAGGCGCTGCCCGACACCCACGACTGCAAGGAGAAGAAGCAGAATGACCAAGCGCTCCAAGAGCTACCGCGCAGCGGCCGAGAAGGTCCACGCGGACGTGCTGTACACCCCCTTCGAGGCCATGAAGCTGGCCAAGGAGACCACCGTCACCAAGTTCGACTCGACCGTTGAGGTCGTCTTCCGACTGGGTGTCGACCCCCGCCAGGCGGACCAGATGGTCCGTGGCACCGTTTCCCTGCCGCACGGCACCGGCAAGACCGCCCGGGTCTTGGTCTTCGCCGTTGGTCCGCGCGCTCAGGAAGCGATCGACGCAGGTGCCGACGAGGTCGGCGGCGACGAGCTCATCGAGAAGGTTGCCAAGGGCTACACCGACTTCGATGTTGCCGTTGCTACCCCCGACCTCATGGGCAAGGTCGGCCGCCTCGGCCGCGTCCTCGGCCCCCGTGGCCTCATGCCGAACCCCAAGACGGGCACCGTGACCATGGACGTCGCGAAGGCCGTCAAGGAGATCAAGGGTGGTCGTATCGAGTTCCGTGTCGACAAGCACGGCAACCTGGCGTTCATCGTCGGCAAGGCCTCCTTCACCGCCGAGCAGCTGACCGAGAACTACGCCGCCGTCCTGGACGAGGTGCTGCGTCTCAAGCCGACCTCCTCGAAGGGCCGCTACCTGCTCAAGGGCTCCGTCGCCACGACGATGGGCCCCGGCATCCCGCTGGATGTCACCAAGGTCAAGGACCTCATCGAGAAGTGAGCCTCGCTCGCTGATCAAGCATCCGGGCCCCGCGCAGCGCCGCTGCGCGGGGCCCCGCCTTATTCGTTGTGCGCCGTTACGTGTGCACGCACATGCCGCACGTGCCGACGCAGCGGCAAGAGCCGTGGCGGGGACCTCGCAGCTGTGCGAGTGCGGTGTGAGCGGCGCTCGTTGACGGGCGCAACCCCGGCATCTTCTGTGATGCTCGCCCCGTTGCTTGCATGCCCATGCTGGGCCTGTTAAGCTGATCCGTGCCGAAGACCGTTGGTGTCCACGCTAGTGGAGGAAAATCCAACGCAGGTGAGTGAGCAGCCCAGCTGCAACCGAGCGTATGCCCGACACGATCCTGCGTGTCGGGTTTTTTCTTGCCTACGGTCACGTATCTGGAAGGAGGACCATGGCGAAGTCCGACAAGGTGGCAGCAGTTGCCGAGCTCGTGGAGCGTTTCCGCGCAGCCGACGCTGTCCTGCTGACCGAGTACCGCGGCCTGACCGTCGGCCAGCTCAAGCAGCTGCGTCGCGGCCTGGGCGAGAATGCGACCTACGCCGTGGCAAAGAACACGCTGGCGCGCCTGGCGGCCAAGGAGGTCGGTCTCGACTTCCTGGCTGAGGACCTCAAGGGTCCCACGGCCATCGCTTTCGTCTCCGGCGAGCCCGTTGAGGCTGCCAAGACCCTGCGTGATTTTGCTAAGGACAACCCCGCCCTCGTGCTGAAGTCCGGCGCGATGGACGGCGCTCCCCTGAGCGCCGAGGGTGTCAAGAAGCTTGCCGATCTCGAGTCCCGCGAGGTCCTGCTGGCCAAGGCTGCAGGCGTCCTCAAGGCCAAGATTGGTCAGGCGGCGTTCGCATTCAACGCTCTGCCCGTCAAGGCAGTGCGCACCATCGATGCTCTGCGCGAAAAGCAGAGCGAGGCGGCCTGACGAGACAGGCCATGTTCCACGCCGCCATCCCGGCTGCGTGAAACTACCCAACAATCTGCACTCGTGCAGGCCAATTAGGAAGGATGCCACTCATGGCTAAGCTCTCCAATGACGAGCTCATCGCAGCTTTCAAGGAAATGACCCTCATCGAGCTCTCCGACTTCGTGAAGCTCTTCGAGGAGACCTTCGACGTTGAGGCCGCTGCCCCCGCAGCCGTCGCCGTTGCCGCCCCGGCCGCCGACGCCCCCGCCGCCGAAGAGAAGGACGAGTTCGAGGTCGTCCTCGAGTCCGCCGGTGACAAGAAGATCGCCGTCGTCAAGGTCGTCAAGAACCTGGCCGGCCTGGGCCTCAAGGAAGCCAAGGACCTGGTTGACTCCGCGCCCTCCACCATCTTCCCCGCCGCGAAGAAGGAAGACGCCGAGAAGGCCAAGGCTGAGATCGAAGAGGCCGGCGGCAAGGTCACCCTTAAGTGACTTTCCCCGTCTGAATCGTTCAGACTTCATACCCGACTGGGTAGCGAAAATCCCGTCCCGCATCCGCGGGGCGGGGTTTTCGCATGCGCGGGTGCGTCATGTTGCTTGTGGCGCCACCGGTGTTCTGGGTACCGTAGGGCTCGGCTGATTTTCGACCGTCGCGTGGCCTGCCTTGATGGGCCTGGCCGCTGTGTGTGCTGGTCGGCGGCGGCCCGCCCGCGAGATCGCCACACGCGAGCTTCGCTCGGAGTGGTCGATCTCGAGGCCCGCCCTGGCCCTGCCGCCGCCGAACAGCACCGCGGCCTGGCCCCGCCACCGCCCACGGGCACCGCAGCCAGGCCCTCCGGTCCCTCCGGCGCCCTCCACACCAGTGGGGCTAGGTCGCTGTGAATAGCCCTGCCAGGCCCCTCCGCCGCCCACGGGCACCGCAGCCAGGCCCTCCGGTCCCTCCGGCGCCCTCCACACCAGTGGGACCTGGTGTGCTGATGTTGTTCGGCATGTCTGTTTGAAACCGTCGTCGCCTTTGCTCGCTGGTACATGTGTGGGAGTGAAACCGTCATCGCCTTTGCGGGTGCGAAATGGGTGTTTTTAGTACGTTTTTCGGTCGCAGAGGTGTTGTCGGTTTCAATGGTTGTTGTTTAGGGGTGAGCAGTGGTGATGGCGGTTTCACGTTGGCCTGCATCAGTGGCTGAATCCAGCTGCGTAAGTGGATAGGTTGTTGCTATCTGGATAGGTTGTGAGCATCCGGATAGCTTATTAACCTATCCGGATCGTCGTAACCTATCCGGATCGTCACCTGCCAGGTCAGGGACATCTGCGTGCCCGATCGGCGGGCCCGCGTTCTCTGGCGTGTTTTCACGTGACCGCGATACGGGAACTTTCTTTCGCTTGACCATGACGTGGCGTCAGGGGTCAGAATCGATCTTATGAGCAACGACAGCATTCTCTACACGGTCGGAGAGGTGGCCGAGCGTTTCTCGCTGACTGTGCGGACGCTGCGCCACTGGGAGGCGCAGGGGCTCCTGGCTCCCACCGCGCGGAGCTGGTCGAACTACCGGCTCTATTCGCCTGAGGATTGTGCCCGAGTCCAGAGGATCATCATCTATCGGGCGACGGGCATGAAACTCATAGATATTAAGTCTCTGCTCGATTCTGGAGACACGGCGATTGAACACTTGAAGAGACAAAGAGAAAGCCTTCTTGCTCACCGTCGCGAGACGGACGCAATGATCGAAGCACTAGACATACTTTTGGAGGATGCAATGGATGACAAGGCGCTCACCGTGGAAGAAATCGGGGAGATCTTGGGGGAGGCCAACTTTGCGGCGCACCAGAGCGAGGCCGAGGAGCGCTATGGAGACACCGACGACTGGCGTGAATCGCGTAAACGCACTGCTTCGTGGCACTCTGCTGACTGGCGGCACAATGCCGAGAGATTTCATGACATTGAACGCAGGATGATCGACGCGATTCGTGATGGTGTCGCTCCTGATAGCGAGAGGGTCGCGGGCCTGGTTGAGGAACACAGAGAGGCTCTCAGCGAGTTCTTTCCGGTCACGCCCGCCAAGCACTACATCATGTCTCGCACGTACGTACACGACGAGCGATTCAGCGAACACTACGACTCGCAGCAGGTTGGCTTCGCGCAGTGGCTCGCCGATGCAATCGAGCATGTCGCGAGGCAGCAGGGGGTAGACATCGAGAATCCCACATGGGAGTGAGCACCCCAGACAAGGAAGTCGCATATCCGTGATGCGCAGCATAGCTCCAGGCCCGTATCTGGCTTGCCAGTTCCGAATAGTCTCTGCTACTATCTTCTCTTGTCGCAATCCTGCGTAGCTCAACGGCAGAGCATCCGACTGTTAATCGGACGGTTACTGGTTCGAATCCAGTCGCAGGAGCAGATGCCCCGAGTTCTCGTGAACTCGGGGCTTTTTGTTGATCGGAGAAGGGGGCCTCATTGGAAGCGATCGCAGGGCATCCCAATGTCGCGTTGCTTATCGCCGTCGTCGCTTTCTACGTCGTCTTGGGGGTCGTCGAGGCTCTACGTGCGCCTAGTAAGCCGAAGTCTCGCCCGCGCGCCCCCAGAGAGAGCGCAGTCGAGCGCGAGGAGCGTATGCGGCGGCGCTACGCTGAGTTTGGGACGCGCTGGCAGGAATGGAACGCGCAACCGCGCGGGCAAGGCGATGAGGATCGCCTCGTGACGGCCGCGAGCCTCTGGGGGCGCCCGGATGCACGGGCTCCTTTCCCTCGGCGCTTCCATGACAGTCAGCTGGGCAAGATCGCGGTCAATAAGCGCAGCTACCTGGCGATGCTGGACGCGCCCGCCGACGCGCTTCAGCCGAGGCACGAGCTTGCCCCGACCTCGTGGGCGCGGCTGCGCTTGGATGTGTGGGCCCTGCACTCCAATGCCGCGCAGAAGCCCCGTCTCATGCGCGTGTGGCTCAGTAGGGATCGTGCGCTCGTGGAGCTGCATAGCACGCGCGTTGTCCAGGTTGACGAGATCCTCCCCAGCGAGGTCGTCGGCTTCGTTCGCGGGTTTACCCGACTGGGCCCGCGCACCGGCACGGTGGATGGTCTGCGCTGGCTACCCGCCGAGACGATGGAGCTGGGGGACAAGCCCCTGTGGAACACGTTCCGCGTGATGCGGGACATCTCCCACGTCGCTCCGAAGGGGTCGACCGTCGCCGATGCCCTGAACGCCGCCGACTTCCATGCCCTCGCCTTCATGGCCTTCCGTGCCGAGAGTGCTTGGAAAGAGCCGTACGCACACCTGCGCGTCCTGGATTGCTCTGGCGTCACCTATCAGGTGGGCGATGCGTTCTCGCTGCAGCTTGATGAGGGGCAGGAGGATCGTGCCTTTCGACGAGGCCGTGGCCGCCCGAGCAGGCGCCGTAGCCTGAGGAGGAGGCGTAGTGCGGTAGATGAGGCGGTTGTATCCACTAGGGATGATCGGCAGGCTCCGGAGCCGCAGGTATCTGAGTCGTCCGACCGTGAACCTGAACCGCTGGCGGACACGGACCTCGCCGTGGTCCCGATCGATCCGCGTGAGGTCCTGTGGGCCGTGGAGAAGATGATCAAGCTGTGAGGGAAGAACTCGTCGAGGCTGTTCTGCGGGTGGTGGAGGAAATTCCCGAGGGGCGAGTGGCCACCTATGGGATGATCGCCCGTGCGGTCGGTACCGGTCCGCGCGTCGTGGGGCGGATTATGCACGACTGGGGAGGTGGGGTCCCGTGGTGGCGCGTCGTGAACGTTCACGGAACTTTTCCGACAACTGTGCGAGGTGAGGGATTTTTCGAGTGGGAACGAGAGGGGATCCCTCACGATTCGACACGCGGAAAGGTACTGATCAAAGACTGCGTGGTCGAGCAGGAGTGGCTGGATGCTGTCGCGCATTCCATCCTTGAAAATCTGCGCGATCATGCGGAAATGTCAGACTAAATCGTCCTGACATTCGGTTACGATTTGATTACGTGCAAAGATATTTGGGTCGCGCGGGCCACCGTGATGCTCTACTCTTAAGGGGACGCCAAAGAGGGCGATTCTCCGGAACAGTGACCGTTAGCGTTAACGATGCCGGGGAAGCAAACTCCAGAAACAGAGAAGTTACTGGTACCCAAGGGGTGAGAAGTGACGAACTTACTAGAGCTAAAGGGGATCTCAAAGACGTTCCCCGGTGTGAAGGCGCTGTCCGACGTGGACCTCGACCTTCGACCCGGTGAAGTCTTGGGTCTCTGCGGTGAGAACGGAGCGGGCAAGTCCACGCTCATGAAGGTGCTCACCGGTATCCACAAGTCCGACCCGGGCGGCGAGATCTGGCTGCAGGGGGAGAAGGTCGACATCCAGTCGCCGGAGCACGCACGTGACCTCGGCCTGTCGATCATCCACCAGGAACTCAACATCGTTCCTGACCTGACCGTCGCCCAGAACCTGTACATCGGTCGACCCGGCACGTCCAAGTTTGGCTACGTCGACGACCGCAAGATGGTTCGTGATGCGCGCGAGCTTTTCGAGCGCCTCAACATGAACATCGATCCCACCGCCTACTGCCGCGACCTGCCGGTTGCGCGCCTGCAGATGGTGGAAATTGCGCGCGCGCTGTCCTTCGATTCGAAGATCCTGGTCATGGATGAGCCCACGGCTCCGCTGACCACGACTGAGACCGAGTCTCTCTTCGAGCTGGTGCGCGACTTCGTGTGCCCGACGACCGGCCTGATTTTCATCACGCACCGTATGCCCGAGCTCACCGAGCTCACCAACCGCATCTCGGTCCTGCGCGATGGCAAGTACATCGGCACGGTGGACACGGCCTCGACGCCCATGAGCGAGGTCGTCAAGATGATGGTCGGCCGCGAGGTTCCCGCCGACGCGCGTCCCACGACCAAGCCGCTCTCCGACGAGGCCATCCTGCGCGTCGAGCACCTCTCGACCGTCAAGGTCGTCCACGACGTGTCCTTCGAGGTCAAGAAGGGCGAAATCTTCGGGTTCGCGGGACTGGTCGGCGCCGGCCGCACCGAGGTCGCCCGAGCCCTGTTCGGCGCTGACCCCCACACCGCGGGCGACATCTACGTCCACGGCAAGAAGGTGACGATCAAGGGCGCGAACGATGCCGTGAAGAACGGCATCGGCTACCTATCCGAGGACCGCAAGCAGTACGGCCTGCTCCTCGACAAGGACCTGTCCTTCAACACGGGCATGGCCGCCATGGACCACTTCACGAACGCATCGGTCGTTGCGACCAAGAAGCTGCGTGATGTCGCCAAGGATTACGTGGCGAAGCTGCGCACGCGTACCCCCAGCGTCGACGTTGAGGTCCGCAGCCTCTCCGGCGGCAACCAGCAGAAGGTCGTCGTGGCCAAGTGGCTGGAGCGCGATGCCGACATCCTGATCTTCGACGAGCCGACCCGCGGCATCGACGTGGGCGCGAAGGATGAGATCTACACGCTGCTTGAGGAGCTGGCGAAGCAGGGGAAGGCGATCATTGTGATCTCCTCGGAGCTGCCCGAGGTCCTGCGTCTGGCGAATCGCATCGCCGTCATGGCCCATGGCCGCATTATCGGCACCCTCGACAACGAGGAAGCCACCCAAGAAAACATTATGGAACTGGCCACCGTCGGCCAGGAAGAAGCGAACGGAGTACACGCGTGAGCACCGCCGTCGTCGATAACAAGGGCCTGGAGGCGCCGTCGTCTTTCAAGACCTTCATGAAGAACAACATGCAGCTGCTGCTCGTGACGCTGGCGCTGCTGGTCGTTCTGGCATTCTTTAGCTTTGCAGTGCCCAACTTCGCGTTCGTGAATCGTGAGGTCTACCTGGGCATCGTCCTTCAGTCGGCCTACACGGGCGTCATGGCGCTCGGCGCAACATTCGTGATCGCCACGTCGGGCATCGACCTCTCCGTCGGTACGGGCCTGAGCCTCGTGGCCGTTATGGCCGGTGTCTTCCTCGCGGGCGACAAGATGAACCTGCCGCTCGGCCTCGGCCTCGTTCTGACGCTGCTCGTCGGTATGGCGATCGGCCTGGTCAACGGCCTCAACGTGTCGATCCTGGGCCTGCCGCCCTTCATCGCAACGCTCGCGATGATGATGGTCGCCCGAGGCCTGGCGCTGATCATCTCCGACAAGGCCTCGATCTCCATCGCCAACCCCGGCTACAAGTACATTGCCTCCGGCATGCCCATCCCTTACGTTGCCAACGCTGTCATCATCTTCGTGGTCCTCACGGTCGTGGCGACCTTCCTCATGAACAAGACGCTGCTGGGCCGCTACGCGCTGGCGATCGGCTCCAACGAAGAAGCGACGCGCCTGTCAGGCGTCAACGTCCGCCTGTGGAAGATCATCATCTACGTGGTCGCAGGTGCGTTCATGGCTATCGGTGCCATCCTGTACTCGGCTCGTAACGGCCTTGTCCAGCCCGCTGAGGGTGTGGGCATGGAGCTCAACGTCATCGCCGCAGCCGTCATCGGCGGTACCTCCCTGTCGGGTGGCCGCGCCTCGATCCCCGGCGCTCTGGTCGGCGCGATCCTCATGGAGACCCTCAAGAAGGGCCTGACGATGATGGGTATCGCCGCCGAATGGCAGTTCGTCGTCACCGGTATCGTCCTGCTCCTCGCGGTCGTTATCGACAACCTGCGTCGCATCCGCGAAAACGCAGCCTGATTCTTACCCGTTCAATTCACCCATCGTGGACCGACGTCGGTTCACACACACCAAGGGCGGGAATGACCCCGCCACCCCACGAAAGGAAAACCAATGCGCCCCATCGGACGTATCTTCGCCGCCGCCGCCGTCGGCTCCATGGCCCTGGGCCTGGCTGCCTGCACGACCTCAACGGACTCCTCCTCGTCCTCCTCCGACGCCAAGCCCAGCGCGTCCTCCGGCTCCGCCAAGGTTGACACCTCCGGCAACGCCCAGGATTGGGAGAAGGCCGCGGTCAAGGGTGACGGCACCAAGACCATCTACCTGGTCTCCAAGGGCTTCCAGCACCGCTTCTGGCAGGCCGTGAAGGAAGGTGCCGAGCAGGCCGGCGAGGAGCTGGGCTACAAGGTGAACTTCGTTGGCCCGCAGGACGAGACCAAGGTGACCGAGCAGACCGACCAGCTGAAGTCCGCTCTGGACTCCGGCCCGGCCGCCATCGGCTTTGCCGCTCTCGACTCCAAGGCTGCCGCCGACCTCCTGAACGAGATCAATAGCAAGGGCATCCCGGTTGTCGCCTTCGACTCCGGTGTTGAGTCCGACATCCCCGTCACCACCGTCCAGACGGACAACAAGGCCGCCGCTGCCGAGGCCGCCAAGCACATGATCGAGCTGCTCAAGGACAAGAAGGGCTCGGTCGGCATGGTCTGCCACGACTCGACCTCCACCACGGGCAAGCAGCGCTGCGAGGGCTTCAAGGAGTACTTCAAGGCCAATGCTCCCGCCGACCTGAAGCTCCTCGACGAGCAGATCGCCGGTGAGGTCACCAAGGCCGCCGACACCTCCCTGTCCATCATCCAGGCCAACTCCGACATCGTCGGCATGTACGGCTCCAACGAGGCCGCTGCCTCCGGCATCGTCCAGGGTGTTGCTGAGTCCGGTAAGGACGTCACCGTTGTCGGCTTCGACTCGGGCAAGACCCAGATCGACGCGATCAAGGGTGGCACCGAGGCTGGTGCCGTGACCCAGTCGCCCGTCAAGATCGGCTACTACACGGTCAAGGCTGCGGTTGCCGCGCTCAACGGCGCCGAGCTGCCCAAGGTCATCGACTCGGGCTTCGCCTGGTACGACAAGACCAACATCGACAGCGCTGACATCAAGGCGAACCTGTACGAGTGAGCCAATAGCTCCATCGGGCACGAGGCCGGGGCTGGGGATGTGACAAACTGAACCGGTGGCCCGCCGCGGGTCCCGCACCACTCACGTGGGGCGGGACCCGCGGACCCGGCACTTTGTTGTTCAAAGGATCCGAGGGGGCGAGTGCCCCCGCGCTCCGACATCGACGTCATCATGAGGGATGAAGGAATAATGACAAACCACCCCCGCATCGGGATCCGCCCCACTATTGACGGCCGCCGTAAGGGCGTTCGTGAGTCGCTCGAAGAGCAGACCATGAACATGGCGAAGTCCGTCGCCGAGCTTTTCACCTCCAACCTGCGTTACCCGGACGGCACCCCCGTCGAGGTCGTCATCGCTGACACCACGATCGGCCGCGTCCACGAGGCCCAGGCCTGCGCCGCCAAGTTCCGCGAGAACAACGTCGGCCTGACCGTGACGGTCACCCCCTGCTGGTGCTACGGCACCGAGACTACCGACATGGATCCCGCGATGCCGCACGCCATCTGGGGCTTCAACGGCACTGAGCGTCCCGGTGCCGTGTACCTTGCCGCCGCTCTGGCAGGCCACGCTCAGATCGGTATCCCCGCCTTCGGCATCTACGGCGAGCACGTGCAGGACGCCGACGACACCTCCATCCCCGAGGACGTGCGCACCCGCCTCCTCGACTACGCGACCGCCGGTCTGGCCGTCGCTCAGATGAAGGGCGAGGCCTACCTGTCCATGGGCTCCGTCTCCATGGGTATTGCCGGCTCCGTCGTGAACCCCGACTTCTTCGGCTCCTACCTCGGCATGCGCAACGAGTACATCGACATGTCCGAGTTCACCCGCCGCATCGATGAGGGCATCTACGACCCCGAGGAGTACGAGAAGGCGTACCAGTGGATCCGCGAGAACTTCACGCAGGGCAAGGATTGGAACCCGCCGGAGTGGCAGTACCCGGAGAAGCACGAGGACTGGTGGAAGTTCGTCACCAAGATGACGCTCATCGCCCGCGACCTCATGCACGGCAACCCGCGTCTGGCCGAGCTGGGTTTTGAGGAAGAGGCTGGCGGCCACGGTGCCATTGCGGCGGGCTTCCAGGGTCAGCGTCAGTGGACCGACCACTTCCCCAACGGTGACGTTCTGGAGACCATCCTCAACACGAACTTCGACTGGACCGGCATCCGCCAGCCCTCCGTCGTGGCCACCGAGAACGACTCGCTCAACGGCGCCTCGATGCTGTTCGGCTACCTCCTGACGAACACGCCGCAGATCTTCTCCGACGTTCGTACCTACTGGAGCGCCGAGTCCATCGAGAAGGCCACCGGTTGGAAGCCCGAGGGCCGCGCTGCCGCCGGTCTGCTCGACCTGCGTAACTCCGGCTCGACCACGCTGGACGGCGCCGGCAAGGCTGTGCGCGACGGCAAGAACGTCATCAAGCCCTGGTATGAGCTGACCGAGGAGGACCGCGACGCCACGCTCAAGGCCACGACCTTCCACCCGGCTTCAACCGGTTACTTCCGTGGCGGCGGCTTCTCGACCCACTTCCGCACCTCCGGCGAGATGCCCGTGACGATGTGCCGCCTCAACCTGGTGCGCGGCCTCGGACCGGTTCTGCAGATCGCCGAGGGCTACACGGTCGAGCTGCCCGACGAGGTCGCTTTCACCATCGAAGAGCGCACCAACATCGAGTGGCCCACCACCTGGTTCGTCCCGAACCTGACGGGTGAGGGCGCGTTCAAGAGCGTCTACGACGTGATGAACAACTGGGGCGCTAACCACGGCGCGATCTCCTATGGCCACATCGGCGGTCAGCTCATCACGCTGGCCTCGATGCTGCGCATCCCGGTCAACATGCACAACGTCCCCGAGGAGCGGATCTTCCGTCCCAAGGCGTGGTCGCTGTTCGGCACTGAGTCCCTCGAAGGCGCGGACTTCCGCGCCTGCGAGACCTTCGGTCCGATGTACCGCTGATGCAACCACCGGTCGGGCTCGGGTGTCCTCTCTCCCCGAGCCCGACCGGGCTCGCCCCCGCGAGGGGCAGCACCACCGGGATCCGGCCCCGGCCTCGCCGATGAGGAAAGCCGCATGAGAACCCAACGATGGGACGCGCCGCGCGAGGGCGTTTTGAGCAGGAGACCTTCAATGACCACCGTACTTGCTGTTGACCTTGGATCTGCATCCGGACGAGTCCTCGCCGGAACGCTGCACGACGGACGCATCGACGTTACCGATATCCACCGCTTTAAGCACGAGGCCCGCCGCCGGGACGACGGCACCCTCACGTGGGACGTGGCCACGATGGAGGCCGAGACGATCATCGGCCTGAAGAAGGCCCTCGAGCAGTTCCCGGACGCCCGCGCGGTCTCCATTGACACGTGGGGCGTGGACTGGGCCCCCCTCGATGAGAACGGCGAGCTCGTCGGAGACGTCATCGCCTACCGCGACGAGCGCACCTCCCGCACCCTTGACGCTTTCCGTGAGCGCATCGGCGACCGTGAATTCTTCGACCTGACCGGCAACCAGCCGGCCACCATCAACACGGCGAACCAGATCTTCGCTTACATGCAGGAAAACCCCGCCGACGCGCAGCGCGTCGCCGCGGCCCTTTTCCTGCCCGACTACTTTGCGTACCGACTCACCGGTGTCGTCGGCTGGTCGCGCACGATCGCCTCGACCTCGGGCCTGCTCACCCCGGGCGGCGGTGACTTCAACGACGAGGTCTTCACCCGTCTCGGTATCCCGCGCGGCTGGTTCGGTGAACTCGCCGCCGACCGCACGGTCGTCGGCCCCTGCACTGTTCCCGGCCTCGAAACCCTCACCGTTGTGCGTGGTGGCGCCCACGATTCCGCCTGTGCCGTCCACGGCCTGCCCATTGAGGAAGGTAAGCGCGCCTACTTCCTGTCCTGCGGCTCATGGTCCGTCCTCGGTGCCATCGAGGACCAGCCCCTCATGAGCGATGCCGCCTTCGACCTCGGCATTACGAACGAGGGCCGCACGGACGGGGGAGTGCGTCCCCTCTTCAACATCACGGGCATGTGGATCCTCCAGGAGATTCAGCGTCAGTGGGAGCGCGAGGGCACGCCCACCGACACCGACGAACTCGTCGGCCAGGCGCGCGAGCTGCCCGCCGCCTCCGGTGTGTTTGACCCTGACGAGGAAGCCTTCGCCACCCCCGGCGACATGCAGCGCAAGATCGACGAGGCCCTGGACGCCCAGGGCGCGGCCCGTCCCGACTCCATGGCAGGCTACGTGCGCGTCATCATCGAGTCCTTCGCCCGCCGCTACGCCCGCGCGATCGGCGAGCTGACCGAGGCTACCGGAAAGGCCCCCGACCAGCTCAACCTCGTGGGTGGCGGCGCGCGCAACCGCCTCCTGTGCGACCTGACCGCCCAGATCTCGGGAGTCACTGTCGTGCGCGGCCCCATCGAGGCCTCGACCTTCGGCTCCCTCCTCGCCCAGCTCGAAACCATCGGCGCTCTCGCTGAGGAAGATCGCGCTTCCGTCATCGCAGCCAGTGCAGCGACTCATGTCCACGTCCCGACCCGCAGCTAAGAAGGTCTCCCTCGCCGACATCGCGCGGCGTGCAGGCGTCTCGACCAACACGGTCTCGCGCGTCGTGCGCGGGGACCCGGAGGTCTCCGAAAAGACGCGTGCGCGCATTGCGAAACTCGTCGAGGAGCTGGGCTACGTGCCCAACTACGCGGCGCGCGCGCTCGCGGCCAAGCGCACCAACGTCCTTCACGTCGTCTTGGCGGCGCCCATGTTTCATGGACACGGGCGTGTGCTGCTGTCGATCCTGAACGCCTCGTCGCAGGCCGGGTACCACGTGTCCCTGTCCTACGCGTACGGGCCCGACGGTCAGCTGCGCAGCGACTTCGCGCCCTTCGACGTCGACGGTGCCATCATCCTGGGCGGACAGGACCCGACGATCGATGTCGCGATCGAATCGGGGAGGCGCTTCCCGACCGTCCTCGTTCTGACGAGCGAAAAGGGCCTCGACGGCATCTCGACCGTCGCTGTCGATAACGTGCGTGGGGCGCGCCTGGCCACCGAGCACCTGCTCGCCCAGGGACTGACCGACGTCGTGCACATCTCGGGTCCGGCTGGCTGGTCGGACGCGCAGATGCGTAGGCTCGGCTACGAGCAGGCGTGCCAGGCCTACGACATCGAGCCCGTCGTGCTCCAGCCCGACTCATGGGACTCTCGCGATGGCTACGACGTCATGCGCGCGGCCGGTCGTCTGCCCCAGGGCATCCAGACCGCGAACGACCAGCTGGCCCTCGGTGCCATGCGCTACATCTACGAGCGCGGGGGAGTGGTGCCTCGCGACGTGCGGGTCGTCGGCTTCGACGACATCGACGGTGCGGACTCCTACGCACCTCCGCTCACGACAATCCACCAGCCCTTCGATCGCCTGGGACGCACCGCAGTGCGCCTCGTGCGCTCGCTCATGGGCGGTGGTCCCTCTCAGGACATCGTCCTCGACCCCGAGCTGGTCATCCGGGCCAGTTCACACCTGTAAGAAAGGCACGTTCATGCTCTATGGACCTATGACGCACCCGCAGTTCCTGCGTGCGCTCGCGGCCGCCGGCCACGGCTCGAAGATTCTGCTGGCGGACGCGAACTACCCCCACACGACGGGTGTGAACCCGCGCTGCGAACTTATTTCGCTCAACCTTGCCCCGGGGCTCCTCAATGTTAGTCAGGTTCTTGATGTCCTCAAGCGCACGATTCCGATCGAGCGCGCAGAGATCATGACCCCGGCCCCCGACGCTGATCCGGTGGAGATTCCGATCCACGACGAGTTCCGCGCTGCTCTGCCCGGCGTGGAGTTCGGCGAGATTTCGCGCTGGGACTTCTACGATGCCGCGCGCGACGAGAACGTTGGCATCATCGTTGCGACGGGCGAGCAGCGCCTGTACGGCAACCTGCTCCTGACGGTCGGCGTTCGCCAGCCCGGGGAGTAAAACCCGTTTGCCGCTCCAGGGCGCGCCTTGTTGGATCGGTGACGAGCACTTTCGTTTCGTTTTCGTTTTAACTGGATGGTGGCTCCGGGGTGTGGGCGAGAGTTTCATAGCTGGTGGGTGGCTCGAGGGAGTCACCCACCAGTGCATTTATCCTTGTAATATCATCGATTTTCAGAGAATGAGCAGCGTTGCTTTGAACGTTTGTGCGCGGTGGGCGCACACGTGTGAATGTTCTTCTCGTGATGTTGCATACTTTCGTTTAAATGACTATTCTTTCCTTAACGAAAGTGAAAGCGACAAAGATTGTCGCTTCGACATAAGGAGGTGAGCCCATGGGACGTGCAGAAGAACGCACGAACTACATCCTGGATCGCCTCGCCCGGGAGGGTGAGGTGAGCGTCGCGCAGCTTGCCTCCGATCTGGGCGTTTCGCCCGTCACGGTGCGCGCTTCGCTCAAGTCTCTCGACGAGCAGGGCTACCTCGTGCGCACGCACGGAGGAGCGCGTCCCACCACCTTCCGCAACATTCACCTGCGCCAGAACGATCGTGTTGAGATCAAGGAGCGCATCGCTCGCGCCGCTGCCGACATGATTCACGATGACGATCGCATCATGATCGAGGCCGGCACCACCTGCGCCCTCATCGTCAAGTACCTCACCGGCAAGCGCGGGGTTCAGGTCCTGACTAACTCCGTGCTCGTCTTCGCCAACGCCCGCTCCAACCCGAACCTCAACATCACGCTGACGGGTGGGCACTTCCGCGCCGAGTCCGAGTCCCTCGTGGGCCCGGTCGCCGAGCGCGCCATCAATGACTTCAACGCACGCGTCGCGTTCCTCGGGACCGACGGGTTCAGTGTTGATCGGGGCTTGACCACCCAGCTCGTAGAAGGCGGACAGGTCGGCTCCATTATGCGCACCCGCGCACAAGAGACGTGGCTGCTCGCCGACTCCTCCAAGTATGGGGAAGCCGGCTTTGTCAGCTTCATGGGGATCGACGAGGTCACCGGAATCATCACCGACGATGAGATCCCCGAAGAATCCATCAAGGAATTGGCCGAGCGCACGAAGCTGCGCATCGTCTAGGAGGAATTACATGGCCACCATCGTGGTGATGCCCCAGCTGGGCAACTCTGTTGAGTCATGCATCATCGTCGAGTGGATGATCGCAGAAGGCGACACCGTCTCCGTCGACCAGACGCTCGCGTCCATCGAGACCGACAAGTCGACCATGGAGGTGCCCTCGACCGCCGAGGGTACCGTCCTGAAACTCCTGTGGGAGGAAGGCGACGAGGTTCCCGTGAAGGATCCGCTCATCATCGTCGGTGAGCCCGGGGAGGACATCTCCGGCCTCGTTCCCGGTGGCGACGGCACCCCCGCCGAGGCCGATGCTCCCGCCGAGCAGGCAGCCGCCCCCGAGGCCGCTGCCCCCGCCTTCGCGACCGAGCGCGCCACCGGCGCTGTCTCCCCGCGCGCCCGCGCCCTTGCCGCGTCGAACGGTGTCGACGCTTCGGCCATCACCGAGGGCTCCGGACCCCACGGCCGCGTCATCGAGCGTGACGTCGCCGCCGCGATCGCTGCCGGCCCCGTCCTGACCTCCGCCGCGCGCGCCGCCGGCGTGAGCGCCACCGAAGGCACCGGCATCGGTGGCCGCGTGTCCGTCGCCGACGCCGGCCGCACCGCCGAGGCCGCGCCCGCCGTCGCCGTCGCAGCCCCCGCCGCGGCCGCTGACTTCCCCGGCGCCTCGACCTCCGCCCCGCTCAAGGGCGTGCGCAAGGTCGTCGCCAAGCGCATGATGGAATCCCTGACCTCCACCGCGCAGCTGACCCTCAACACGACGGCCAACGCCGCCGGCATCCTCGCGATGCGCAAGAAGGTCAAGAACGCCGACGAGTCCCTGGGCCTGAACAAGATTACGCTCAACGATCTGGTGTGCTTCGCCGTGTCGCGCACCCTGCTCAAGTACCCCGTGTTCAACGCTCACCTCGAGGACGGCGTCCTCACGCAGTTCGAGCAGGTCCACCTCGGCTTCGCGTGCGACACCCCGCGCGGCCTCCTCGTCCCCGTCATCCGCTCCGCGCAGGCCCTGGGCCTCAAGGCGTTCTCCGACGAGGCCAAGCGCCTCGCCGGCGGCGCGATCGACGGCTCCCTGTCGCCCGACTTCCTGAGCGGCGGCACCTTCACGGTCTCCAACATCGGTTCCTTCGGCATCGAGACCTTCACCCCCGTCATCAACCTGCCCCAGACGGCCATCCTGGGCGTCGGCACGATCACCCCGCGCCCGACCGTGACCGCCGACGGCTCGATCGGTGTGGAGCAGCGCCTCAACCTGTCGCTGACGATCGACCACCAGGTCATCGACGGCGCGGACGGCGCCCGCTTCCTGCGCGACCTGGTCGCCGCCATCGAAAACATCGACGTGACCGTTCTGGCCTGAGGAAAGAGGAATACTCATGAGTGACACGCATTTTGACGTCATCGTCCTCGGTGCGGGCCCCGGCGGCTACCTCGCTGCCGAGCGCCTCGGACACGCGGGCAAGAAGGTCGCCCTCGTTGAGGAGCAGTACCTGGGCGGCACCTGCCTGAACGTGGGCTGCATCCCCACCAAGACCCTGCTCAACGGCGCGAAGAACTACCTGCACGCCAAGGAAGCCAGCCAGTTCGGCGTGGACGCCCAGGGCGTGGCCGTCAACTGGACGCAGATGCAGGCCTGGAAGGATCAGGTCGTGGGCGGCCTGGTCGCCGGCGTCGCAGCCACCGAGCGCAAGGCAGGCGTGACCGTCATCAACGGACGAGGCCACCTGGATGCCCCCGGTCGCGTGACCGTCGAGGGCACGACCTACACCTCGGACCACGTCATCATCGCCACGGGCTCCGTGCCGGCCATGCCCCCGCTGCCCGGCACCCAGGACAACCCCGCGCTGGTCGACTCCACGGGCATCCTTTCGCTGCCCGAGGTCCCCTCCCGCCTCGCGATCATCGGCGGCGGCGTCATCGGCGTTGAGTTCGCCTCCCTGTACTCCACCCTCGGCTCCCAGGTGACCGTCATTGAGATGGCCCCCGAGATCCTGCCCTTCATGGACGACGACCTGGCCGCCAAGGCCCGTGCCGCGATGAAGGACGTCACCTTCGAGCTGGGCTGCCGCGTCGAGTCCCTCGATGGCGGCACCGTCCACTACTCCAAGGGCGAGGAGAAGCTGAGCGTCGAGGCCGACGTGGTCCTCATGGCAGTGGGCCGCCGTCCCGCGACGGCGGGTTGGGGCGCGCAGGAGGCGGGCCTCGAGATCAACCGCGGCATCGTCGTCGACGACACGATGCGCACCAACCTGCCCAACGTGTGGGCCATCGGCGACGTCACCGGACGTTCCCTCCTGGCGCACGCCGCCTACCGCATGGCGGAGATCGCCTCGGCGAACATCCTCGATCCGGCCGCGAAGAAGCGCGGCGAGGTCATGCGCTGGCACACCGTCCCGTGGGCCGTCTTCTCGATCCCCGAGGCCGCCGGGGTCGGTCTGACCGAGTCCGCCGCCAAGCGCGAGGGCCGCGAGGTCCTCGTCGCCAAGGTTCCCGCCCTCATGTCCGGCCGTTTCATTGCGGAGAATGGCTTCAAGGCCCCCGGCGAGGCGAAGATCCTCGTTGACCCGAAGACCCACCAGGTGCTGGGCATCCACGTGCTGGGTGCGTACGCCGCCGAGATGATCTGGGGCGCTCAGGCCGTCCTCGAGATGGAACTGACCGTCGAGGACCTGCGCCAGGTCGTCTTCCCGCACCCCACGGTCTCCGAGGTCATCCGCGAAGCCGCGTGGGCCGTCAAGCTCTAACGAACATCCCCTACGTCAAGGAAGAGTAGAAAAATGACTCAGTCTCTTATCATCGACCCCAATGAGGTGCGTCGCCCCGGGTACGTGAAGTTCCCCGAGGTCCCCGTCAACCAGTACACCTTCGACCGTGACACCGAGCTCGCCCGCTACGGCGAAAAGGGCATGGTCCAGATGCTCCACGACATGATCGTCGTGCGCACCTTCGAGTCGATGCTCGACTCGATCAAGAAGACCGGCGCCTGGCAGGGCATCGAGTACAACCACCGCGGCCCCGCCCACCTCGGCATCGGCCAGGAGAGCGCCTACGTCGGCCAGAGCTACGTGCTGTCGCCCGATGACTTCATCTTCGGCTCGCACCGCTCCCACGGCGAGATCCTCGCCAAGTGCTACTCGGCCATGCACCAGATGGACGAGGCTCAGCTCGAGTCCATCATGAAGGGCTTCCTCGGTGGCGAGACCCTGTCCTACGCCGAGAAGATCGACTACAAGGACACGAAGGACCTCACCGAGAACTTCATCCTCTTCGGTGCCCTCGCCGAGATTTTCGCCCGCAAGTCCGGTTTCAACCGTGGCCTGGGCGGCTCGATGCACACCTTCTTCCTGCCCTTCGGCTCCTACCCGAACAACGCGATCGTCGGTGGCTCCGCCCCCATCGCGAACGGCGCGGCCCTGTTCAAGCGCATCAACCGCAAGCCCGGCATTGTCGTCTCGAACGTCGGTGACGCCGCCCTGGCCTGTGGTCCCGTGTGGGAGGCCATGAACTTCGCGTCGATGGACCAGTTCCGCTCGCTGTGGCGCGAGGAGGACGGTGGCAACCCGCCGATCCTGTTCAACTTCTTCAACAACTTCTACGGCATGGGCGGCCAGACGTTCGGCGAGACCATGGGCTATGAGATCCTCGCCCGCGTGGGCGCGGCCCTCAACCCCGAGGCCATGCACGCCGAGCGCGTCGACGGCCTCAACCCGCTGGCGGTCGCGGATGCGACCACCCGCAAGAAGAAGATCCTCGAGGAGGGCCGCGGCCCCGTCCTCATGGACACCATCACTTACCGCTTCTCCGGCCACTCGCCGTCGGACGCCTCCTCGTACCGCACGAAGGAAGAGGTCGAGCTGTGGGAGCAGGTGGACTGCATCAAGGAGTACTCCAACCTGCTGATCTCCAACGGCCTGACCACGCAGGATGAGATTGACGGCTACACGGCCTCGCTGACCGAGAAGCTCGTCAAGGTCCTCAAGCTCTCGATCGACGACGAGGCCACGCCGCGCGTCGCCGACGGCTACATCGACTCCGTCATGTTCTCCAACGAGAAGGTCGAGGCCTTCGACGACGCGACCCCCGAGATTGACCTCGAGGACAACCCGCGTGTCAAGGCTCTGGCCAAGAAGGTGCGTACCTCCGTCGACGCCAGCGGCAAGCCCGTCTCCAAGATGCGCATGTACCAGTTCCGTGACGGCCTGTTCGAGGCCATGCTGCACCGCTTCAAGACGGATCCGACGATGGCCGCATGGGGCGAGGAAAACCGCGACTGGGGCGGCGCCTTCGCCGTCTACCGTGGCCTGACCGAAGCCCTGCCTTACCGTCGCCTCTTCAACTCGCCCATCGCCGAGGCCTCGATCGTGGGCGCCGGCGTCGGATACGCGATGGCCGGTGGCCGCGCGGTCGTTGAGCTCATGTACTGCGACTTCCTGGGCCGCTCCGGTGACGAGGTCTTCAACCAGATGGCCAAGTGGCAGTCGATGAGTGCCGGCCTGCTGAAGATGCCTCTCGTCCTGCGTGTGTCCGTGGGTTCGAAGTACGGCGCTCAGCACTCCCAGGACTGGAGCGCGCTCGTCGCTCACATCCCGGGCCTGAAGGTCTACTTCCCGACGACCCCGACCGACGCTAAGGGCATGCTCAACCTGGCGCTCGCCGGAACCGACCCGGTCGTGTTCCTCGAGAGCCAGAAGCTCTACGACAAGGGCGAGGACTTCGAGCCCGGCGGCGTGCCCGAGGGCTACTACGAGACCGAAGAAGGCGAGCCGGCGATCCGCCGCGAGGGCACCGACATCACGATCGCCGCCTACGGCGCGACCGTGTACAAGGCGCTTGAGGCCGCGGACGTCCTGGCCGAGAAGTACGGACTGAGCGCCGAGGTCATCGACCTGCGCTTCGTCGCCCCGCTCAACTACGACAAGCTCATCGCATCCGTGAAGAAGACCGGTCGCCTGGTCCTCACCTCGGACGCCGTCGAGCGCGGCTCCTTCCTCAACACGGTTGCCGCCAACGTGCAGACCCTGGCCTTCGACGCGCTCGACGCGCCGATCGCCGTCGTCGCCTCGCGCAACGGCATCACGCCCGGACCCGAGATGGAGTCGTACTTCTTCCCGCAGGTCTCCTGGATCCTCGACGCGATTCACGAGCGCATCCTCCCGCTGCCCGGCCACGTGCCCACCACGAAGCACGCGACCGAGGCCGAGATCGCGCGCCTGAACCGCGCGGGCCTCTGAGGCATTGGGGGCGGGCTGTTCCCCTTTCCGGCCCGCCCCCGTCCTTGGCTCGCACTCCCTGACGCGAGCCCGCGAGGCCGGGGCCACACTCCTCCTCACCGTGCCCCGGCCTCGCCCACATACTTGTTTCATCACCGTTTTTCTCCACCCAACGAAGAGATGGCAGAACCCATGGACAACACCAACGACCCGGCTTCCACCCCGGCCCAGCGCATCGAGGCGCTGCGCGCCGGCGTGGCCGACGAGCACTTCCCCAGCTGGGTGCCCGAGTCGAACAACCACATCCACACGTGCTTCTCGTTCAGCCCCTACACGCCCACCCACGCCGCGCTGCTCGCGCGCCGCAACGGCCTGCGCGTCGTCGGCTCGGTCGACCATGACTCGATCGGCGCCGCCGCTGAGATGAGCGAGGCCACCCGCATCCTGGGCATGGGTTCCGTCACCGGTTTTGAGATTCGCGCCCGCTTCGGCGAGGGAACGCCGCTCGCGCAGCGCAAGCTCAACAACCCCGACTCTGTGGGCGTGGCCTACATGACGGTGCAGGGCGTGCCCGCCCCGGCCCGCGAGAAGGTCGCCGCGTGGCTGGCTCCCAAGCGCGCCGCGCGCCTGGAGCGCACCCTCGCCATGGCCGAAAGCGCTAACAAGATCCTCACTGACCTGGGCCTGGAGCCTTTCGACCCGCGCTCCGACATGGTTGGCATCTCGCAGTACGCCAATGGCGGCGGGATCACCGAGCGCCACCTGCTGGCCGCCATGGCCTCGGCCCTCATCCGCGGTTTTGGCCGCGGTCCCGCCCTGGTCCAGGGCCTGGACTCGATGGGCGTCGAGATCCCCGAGTCCCTCGCGCGCGTCCTGTCCGACGCCGACAACCCGTACCTCATGTACGACCTGCTGGGCGTCCTGAAGGCCAACTACCTGGATCGCATCTACATCCAGCCCACCGACGAGCTGCCGAGCGCCGCCGAGGTCGTCGAGTTCGCCGACTCGGTCGGCGCGATCGCCACCTACGCCTACCTGGGCGACGTGTCGGCCTCGCCGACGGGCGACAAGAAGGCCGAGAAGTTCGAGGATGACTTCCTCGATGAGATCTTCGAGTACATGGAGTCGATCGGCCTGCGAGCCGTCACCTACATGCCCCCGCGCAACACCCCCGAGCAGCTTGCGCGCATTCACGCGCTCGCGGCCGCCCACGGCATGCTCGAAATCTCGGGCGTGGACATCAACCAGCCCCGCCAGCGCTTCACCTGCGAGGAGCTGCGTCGCCCCGAGTTCGCGGACCTCAACGAGGCCACGTGGGCGCTCGTCGCG
Organism: Sanguibacter keddieii; assembly: GCF_001064145.1. Lineage (GTDB taxonomy): Bacteria > Actinomycetota > Actinomycetes > Actinomycetales > Actinomycetaceae > Pauljensenia. The sequence goes on along the minus strand of NZ_JVOJ01000059.1, from coordinate 11,263 downwards.
CACGAGGCCCTGTCCTCCGTGGATCCTTCCCTGCACCTGCTCGGCCGCACGGGTCGTCTGACCCCCGAGGCCCTCGCTGAGCGCATCAGCCAGTACGCACCCCTGGGTCGCGCGATTGCCGACGGCGAGGACGCCGCCGACGTCGCCGCCCGAGCCACATCGATTAACTGACGATCACCGTCAAGAAAGAGAGACATCATGAGTAACGCTCCCGAGGTACGCGGGCTTTTCCTCAAGGCCCTCGGCCGCCCCGTCATCGTGGCCCCTAGCTCGGACGTGCCGACCGTCACCTTCGACGGCCCGCTCACCGAGGTCTGCCCCTGCTCCCTGAAGGAGACGGAGCTTCCCGTCGTCGTTCGCGCCGGCGAGGAGACCTTTGAGGTCCGCGCCACCGCCACGGGTGAGCGCACCATCAACGGCCGCGTCGCCCTCGTGACGGGCGGCGCCCAGGGCTTCGGCGCCGAGATCGCTCGCGGCCTGGTGGACGCCGGCTGCTTCGTGTACGTGGCCGACCTGAACGGGGAAGGTGCCGTCGCGAAGGCCGCCGAGCTCGGCGGCGAAGGCGTCGCCCACCCGATCACGGTCAACGTCGCCGACGAGGATTCTGTCGCCGCGATGGCCGCCGAGATCGAGCGAGTCACCGGCGGCCTCGACCTGGTCGTCTCTAACGCGGGCATCGTGCGCGCCGGCTCCGTCCTCGAGCAGGACGCCTCCGCGTTCCGACTGTCCACGGACATCAACTACGTCGCCTTCTTCCTGGTCACCAAGCACCTGGGTCAGCTCCTGGCCCGCCAGCACTCGACCGCTCCCGAGTGGCTGACCGACATCATCCAGATCAACTCCAAGTCCGGCCTCGTCGGCTCGAACAAGAACGCCGCATACGCGGGCTCGAAGTTCGGCGGTATCGGCCTGGTCCAGTCCTTCGCCCTCGAGATGGTTGCTCACGGCGTGAAGGTCAACGCGATCTGCCCCGGCAACTTCTACGACGGCCCGCTCTGGTCCGACCCGGACCGTGGCCTTTTCGTCCAGTACCTGAACTCCGGCAAGGTCCCCGGTGCCAAGACGGTCGCCGACGTCAAGGAGTTCTACGAGGCGAAGGTCCCCATGCGCCGCGGTGCCCAGGGCATCGACGTTCTGCGCGCGATCTTCTACATCGTTGAGCAGGAATACGAGACCGGCCAGGCCGTGCCCGTCACGGGCGGCCAGGTGATGCTCTCCTGACTTCTCACGAGGCCGGGGACGCATGCGGGTTTCTCCGGAGCTCCCCGGCCTCGTCCTTTCTTCCCACGTCCAGTTGTTTTTCCAGTGAAAGAGTCAGTCATGACCCAGATTCCCTCCACCCAGTACGCGATTCAGATCGTCGGCAAGGAAGAGTTCGTCGTGAACCCGGCGAAGCCCGTTGACCCCGTTGGCCCGACGCAGATCATGCTCGAGGTCGAAGCCTGTGGCATTTGCTTCTCTGATACGAAGCTGCTCCACCAGTTCGATGGCCACCCGCGCAAGTCGGACGTGGTGGCGGGCATCGACCTGGACGCCCTCAAGGACATCCCCTCCTACCACCCGAACCAGGAGGCCGTGACGCCCGGCCACGAGCCCGTCGTCCGCGTCGTGCAGGTCGGTGAGAAGGTCACGCACTTCAAGGTCGGCGACCGTCTGCTGGTCCAGGCCGACTGGAAGCACCTGCGCACCGCGAAGTCGAACGGTGCCTTCGGCTACAACTTTGACGGCGCCCTCGAGGAGTTCGTTGTCGTCGACGAGCGCTGCGTCGTGTCCCCGGACGGCGAAGAGTTCCTCATTCACGTGTCGGAGGGCCCGTCGGCCGCGGCCGTCGGCCTCATCGAGCCCTGGGCGACCGTCGAGGGCTCCTACGCGTGGGCTGAGCGCGATCACGTCGCCGACGGTGGCCGCCTGCTGGTCGTCGGTGAGGGCGACATCGACGCCCTGACCGCCGAGCACAAGCCCGCCGAGGTCGTGCGTGTCGCCGCCGAGGAGCTTGAGGGGGTCGAAGGCGAGTTTGATGACGTCGTGTTCTTCGGCGCGGACGCCGATGCTATTGAGAAGGCCGCTCTGCTCATCGGCACCCGCGGCACCATGTGTGTCGTCCTGGGTGGAGGCTCGATCGAGCGCAAGGTGTCCCTGGACATCGGCCGCGTCCACTACGACTTCATCCGCTTCTGTGGCACGACCGGCTCGGATCCGCGCGAGGGCTACGCCTGGATCCCCGCTAACGGCGATCTGCGCGAAAACGACCGTTGTGTGTTCGTCGGCGCGGCCGGCCCGATGGGCGTCATGCACACGATGCGCGCCGTCACCTCGGGTGTTCCCGGCATCAGCGTCGTGGGCACCGACCTGTCGGACGAGCGCCTGGCCAACCTGACGAAGGTCGTGGGCCCGACCGCGGAAAAGAACGGCGTTCCGCTGGACATCATCAACACCGCCTCGACGCCCCTGGAGTACGGCTACACCTACGCGACGTGCCTCGTGCCCGTCCCGGCGCTGGTCTCCCAGGCCGTCGACCTGCTGGCTGAGGGCGGCATCCTGAACGCGTTCGCTGGCATCCCGGCCGGCACGTTCGGCGACTTCGACCTGCAGGGCATCATCGAGCGCCGCATCTTCATGCTGGGCACCTCCGGATCGGACGTCTCCGACATGCGCACGGTTCTGCGCAAGATCGAGGCCGGAATCATCGACACCACGATCTCCCTGTGGGCGATCACCGGCATGGCGGGCTTCGGCGACGCCATCAACGCGGTGATGAACCGTACCTCGGGCGGCAAGATCATGGTCTTCCCGATGATGCACGACCTGGGCCTGACCCCCGTATCCGAGCTCGCCGAGAAGCTCCCGACGGTCGCCGCGAAACTCGACGCCGCCGGCCTGTGGACCAAGGAGGCTGAGGAGGCGCTGCTCGCCACCCGCTGAGCGCTCCGTCTCGTCCTTCGCCCCGGCCTCGTCTGTCACTCAGACGAGGTCGGGGCCTTCTTTCTCTGCGATAATGAGGGGGCAAGCGTTGTGGGTTGGAACGAGGAGGTTCCCATGACAGTCAACGATCGCGCCTCCCAGGAGCGCTACGTGGCATTGCAGGCGTGGCTGTACGGGCAAATGTCCCCGCGCGCGCCTCACGCGACGCGGTGTTTCGCAGAGGATCCGGAGTGCCTCTACGACGCGTTTCTGTCCGTGCTTGTCGGCACGGGGTTGGGGTTCTCCCAGTTCGACGATAATCGCGCCCATCACGGGCTCTACGCCTTCGACTTTTTCGTGGGAGACATCAAAGTGCCGCCGCGAGACAAGGGCGTTGATGGGCAGAGGGCGCCCGGAATGGCGGGGGAGTATGCCACGGACGCCACCGGCCGCGCGATGTGCCACGCCCTCGTCGACACGTGGCTTGGGGAAACGGGCAGGCGCATCCCGTTCGTGGCATCTGTGATTGCCTCCGTTGCCACCCTCGAGCTCGTCGCCGACGTGAGCGTCGACGAGTGCGTCTTCGAGTGTGACCTGCCGCCGGGATACGCGCGCTCCACCGCGAACTGCCCGTGGGAGGACGGGAGCCTGCCGATCGGCTCGCTCGATTCGTCTCTGGTGATCCCCGGTCCACTCATCTACGTGGAGGCGGGCGTGCGATACGAGGGACAGGTTCTGTCCTGCATGGGCTTCGACGAGGCCGTGGCCTCGTGGGTGCAGATGGGGCTCTCTGTAGAGTCCTCCACGGCCTCCGGCACCGGAGCGACTGCCGTTCTGCGTGCCCCGCACGACCGGCCTGAGATGCTCGGGTGGGCTGCCGACGCAGTGGCTCGCGCACTGTCCGCGTGCGGGTACACCGGGGGAGTGCAGATCCGAGCGCGCTTCGCTCACGCGCCGGCGTAGTATCCGATCGCCACGCCGTCGGACATGACGAAGCCCCGGCCTCGTCCGTTCAATCAGACGAGGCCGGGGCAAGTTGCTAGAGGAGCGGACCCTTACGCGTTGGTCTTCTCGGCGGCGACGGGAGCGTCGTCCTTCCAGAAATCCAGCTCGTCGGGGTTCAGGCCGATCGAGGAGGCCTTGAAGGAAGGCTCGAGGCCGGCCTTGCGCTGGGCGACGTAGTCGTTCGCGCAGCGGATGGCCTGGTTGCCGAGGATGATGATGACGGGCAGGTTGATGAGCGCCATGAGGCCCATCAGGATGTCACCCAGGTTCCACGCAACCTCGAACTTGAGCAGAGCGCCCGCGAAGACGAGCAGCGCGGCCACGGCGCGGAAGATCGAGAGCATCCAGTGCTTCATGTGCTTGTTGCGCATGAGGAAGCGGAAGTTCACCTCGGCGTAGTAGAAGTTGCCGACCAGCGTCGTGAAGGCGAAGAGGAACAGTGCGACCGAGATGAAGACCTGCGCGACGCTCTGGCCGAGGACCGTGGCCATCGCGTCCTTCACGAGGGGAGCGCCCGTCACGCCGTTGTCGTTGCCCACGCCCGAGGAGAGAACCACGAACGCGGTCAGCGTGCAGATCACCATGGTGTCGATGAAGACCGACAGCATCTGGACGAGGCCCTGCTTGGCGGGGTGCGACACGGAGGCGGAGGCAGCGGCGTTCGGAGCGGAGCCAACACCGGCCTCGTTCGAGTAGAGGCCACGCTTAATGCCCAGCATCATGGCCGAACCGGCGAAGCCGCCGAAGATGGCCGGGAAGTCGAAAGCGCCACGGAAGATCGCGGCGAACATCGCGGGAATGTTCTGGTAGTTCAGCACGATGACAACGAAGCCGACGCCCAGATAGATGATCGCCATGACGGGAACGAGGAGGCCGGTGACGTCAGTGAGGCGACGCGTGCCGCCGAAGATGGAGCCGGCCATGAGAATCGCGAGAATGGTGCCGACGATCCACGGCGTCCAGTCGTTCGCCCAGCTGTACCCGGTGAAAGCGTCAGCGACGTTGAAGGAGGCCAGCAGGTTGAAGCCGCCCATGTAGGTCAGAATGAGCACCGACGCGAAAAGCGTGGCTAGCCAGTTCTGCTTGAGGGCCGTCTGGATGTAGTAGGCCGGACCACCGTAGGAGTGGTGAGGACCCTGCTTCTTATAGATCTGCGCGAGCGTCGACTCGATGAATGCGGAGGCACCACCGAGGGTCGCGATGACCCACATCCAGAAGACAGCACCGGCACCGCCGGCAGCGACAGCGGTTGCAACGCCGGCGATGTTGCCGACACCGACACGCGAGGCCGTGGAGACCATCAGAGCGCGGAACGAGGAAACCTCGCCTTCCTCGTGGGGAGGCTCGGTCACGACGCGGATCGCTTCCTTGAACAGGCGCAGCGGAATGGCGCGCGTGCGGATGAAGAAGTACAGGCCTGCGCCGATCAAGAGGGCGACGAGCACGTACGTATACATAAAGCCTGAGATCGTGTCCAGGGTGCCGGCGAGATCAAAGGCCGGGCGTAGGGTTCCATTCATCGTTGTTCCTAGCGTTGATGGATGTTTGTGGACGCGGCGAGTCCGCGCTCATGGTCCTGAGTATAGCGCCTTGGTCAATGGAAGGTAAAGAGTTTGCTAAAGAACGCGATGGTTTCGGCCATGTCGGCAGTTCAGGCGCTGATGATCGGCGGCTCTGTCTTGGGTTACTCGTGAATCTTGCGAGTGCTGGCGCACATTTCGCCCAAATCCTTGTGGTCTGGAGCATTAAAATCGCCGATTTTGGGCTGGTTTGGCTGCGCGTGTCGCGAGAAATCGTTGATATTTTGCGAAAGTCGAGGTGTCGCTGCATCGGTTGCGCTTGATTTGACGATGCTCGGACAAGTGCGTATTGTTTTCCTTGTTGCGCCGAACGGCAGCGAACGAAGCGAGAAGCTCGGGTCGCGGAAACATGGCGCGGAACGCCTTTCGAAAACATGCGAGATATTCGTATGTCCTTGATCGTGTGGGTGTTGTTTGTGAACTCGATAGTGTGTTTGTTTGTTTTTTATGCCTGTTTTTTGTTTTTGAGTGTTTTTGGTTGGGATTGCTGGCCGGACTGTTTTGTTTGGTTGGTTTTTCTGGGCTTTAACGTTTGTGTTTTTGTTCGGAGAGTTTGATCCTGGCTCAGGACGAACGCTGGCGGCGTGCTTAACACATGCAAGTCGAACGCTGAAGCCTAGCTTGCTGGGTGGATGAGTGGCGAACGGGTGAGTAACACGTGAGTAACCTGCCCTCTTCTTTGGGATAACGCCCGGAAACGGGTGCTAATACTGGATATTCACTGGCCTTCGCATGGGGGTTGGTGGAAAGGTTTTTTCTGGTGGGGGATGGGCTCGCGGCCTATCAGCTTGTTGGTGGGGTGATGGCCTACCAAGGCTTTGACGGGTAGCCGGCCTGAGAGGGTGACCGGTCACATTGGGACTGAGATACGGCCCAGACTCCTACGGGAGGCAGCAGTGGGGAATATTGCACAATGGGCGAAAGCCTGATGCAGCGACGCCGCGTGAGGGATGGAGGCCTTCGGGTTGTAAACCTCTTTCGCTCATGGTCAAGCCGCAACTGTGGGTTGTGGTGAGGGTAGTGGGTAAAGAAGCGCCGGCTAACTACGTGCCAGCAGCCGCGGTAATACGTAGGGCGCGAGCGTTGTCCGGAATTATTGGGCGTAAAGGGCTTGTAGGCGGTTGGTCGCGTCTGCCGTGAAATCCTCTGGCTTAACTGGGGGCGTGCGGTGGGTACGGGCTGACTTGAGTGCGGTAGGGGAGACTGGAACTCCTGGTGTAGCGGTGGAATGCGCAGATATCAGGAAGAACACCGGTGGCGAAGGCGGGTCTCTGGGCCGTTACTGACGCTGAGGAGCGAAAGCGTGGGGAGCGAACAGGATTAGATACCCTGGTAGTCCACGCTGTAAACGTTGGGCACTAGGTGTGGGGGCCACCCGTGGTTTCTGCGCCGTAGCTAACGCTTTAAGTGCCCCGCCTGGGGAGTACGGCCGCAAGGCTAAAACTCAAAGGAATTGACGGGGGCCCGCACAAGCGGCGGAGCATGCGGATTAATTCGATGCAACGCGAAGAACCTTACCAAGGCTTGACATGCACGGCGGCACTGCAGAGATGTGGTGGCATTTAGTTGGTCGTGTGCAGGTGGTGCATGGTTGTCGTCAGCTCGTGTCGTGAGATGTTGGGTTAAGTCCCGCAACGAGCGCAACCCTTGCCCTATGTTGCCAGCACGTGATGGTGGGGACTCGTGGGGGACTGCCGGGGTTAACTCGGAGGAAGGTGGGGATGACGTCAAATCATCATGCCCCTTATGTCTTGGGCTTCACGCATGCTACAATGGTTGGTACAGAGGGTTGCGATACTGTGAGGTGGAGCGAATCCCTTAAAGCCAGTCTCAGTTCGGATTGGGGTCTGCAACTCGACCCCATGAAGGTGGAGTCGCTAGTAATCGCAGATCAGCAACGCTGCGGTGAATACGTTCTCGGGCCTTGTACACACCGCCCGTCACGTCACGAAAGTTGGTAACACCCGAAGCCCATGGCCTAACCGTTTTTGCGGGGGGAGTGGTCGAAGGTGGGATTGGCGATTGGGACGAAGTCGTAACAAGGTAGCCGTACCGGAAGGTGCGGCTGGATCACCTCCTTTCTAGGGAGCCCAGTTTTGTGGGGAACAAGCAGCGTGGCCTGTTGGGTTGTGTTGTTTGTTTTCTTGTGCCTGCATGTGTTTACTGCCCAGTGTGGGTGGTGGGTGTGGGTGCGTGTTTGGGTTGGGCATAATAAGTTATACGAGCGGACACACTGTCGGGTTCACGTTCAACACCGTGTGAGCGTCTGCCACCGTGTGGGGTGGTGGGTGCCTGCGCAGCCGGCCTGAAGGGTTCTTTTTTTGGGTGTGGGTTGTGTGTGGTGGGTTGTTTGTGATTTGTATAGTGGTTGCGAGCATATTTGTTCTGTACTGTTTTTTGTGTTTTGTTTAGTTTTGTTGGGCATTCGGTGGATGCCTTGGCATCAAGAGCTGATGAAGGACGTTGCGGCCTGCGATATGCCTCGGGGAGCTGGCGAACGAGCGTTATTATCCGAGGGTGTCCGAATGGGGGAACCTAACCTGGGTTGTGCTGGGTTACCATCATCTGAACGTGTATAGGGTGGTGGGGGGAACGCGGGGAAGTGAAACATCTCAGTACCCGCAGGAAAAGATATTCCGTGAGTAGTGGCGAGCGAAAGCGGAGGAGGCTAAACCAGATGCGTGTGAGAGGCGGCGGCCGTTGCGTGTTTGGTGTTGTGGGGCCATGTTGGATCCTTCTGCCGGGGGATCGCGCCAGGTGTTGCCCGGAGTTGAACAGTCTGGGAAGTCTGACCGTAGAGCGTGAGAGTCGTGTAAACGGACCGGTTGCTTCTGGTGTGGGTGTGGTGCCCGAGTAGCGCGGGACTCGTGAAATCTCGTGTGAATCTGCCAAGACCACTTGGTAAGCCTAAATACTACTTGATGACCGATAGTGCATAGTACCGTGAGGGAATGGTGAAAAGTACCCCGGGAGGGGAGTGAAATAGTACCTGAAACCGTGTGCCTGTAAGCCGTCAGAGCCTTGTGGGGTGATGGCGTGCCTTTTGAAGAATGAGCCTGCGAGTTAGTGATACGTGGCGTGCTTAACCCGTGTGGGGTATGCGTAGCGAAAGCGAGTCTGAAATATGGCGTGTGTCGCGTGTTCTAGACCCGAAGCGGGGTGATCTACCCATGGTCAGGTTGAAGCAGAGGTAAGACTGTGTGGAGGACCGAACCCACCAGGGTTGAAAACCTGGGGGATGAACTGTGGGTAGGGGTGAAAGGCCAATCAAACTCCGTGATAGCTGGTTCTCCCCGAAATGCATTTAGGTGCAGCGTCGCGTGGTCCCTGGTGGAGGTAGAGCTACTGGATGGCCGATGGGCCCTGTGGGTTACTGACGTCAGCCAAACTCCGAATGCCATTAGGTGTAGCGTGGCAGTGAGACTGCGGGGGATAAGCTTCGTAGTCGAGAGGGAAACAGCCCAGATCATCAGCTAAGGCCCCTAAGCGTGCGCTAAGTGGGAAAGGATGTGGAGTCGCGGTGACAACCAGGAGGTTGGCTTAGAAGCAGCCATCCTTGAAAGAGTGCGTAATAGCTCACTGGTCAAGTGGTTCTGCGCCGACAATGTAGCGGGGCTCAAGCGTACCGCCGAAGCTGTGGCAACGACACGTGATGCTGGCGCCAGGAACTGGAGTGCTGGTGTGTTGTTGGGTAGGGGAGCGTCCTGCACGAGGTGAAGCCTGGAGGGAACTTCTGGTGGATTGTGTGGGAGTGAGAATGCAGGCATGAGTAACGAATCTGCGGTGAGAATCCGCAGCGCCGATTGACTAAGGGTTCCAGGGCTAGGTTTATCCGCCCTGGGTTAGTCGGGTCCTAAGGCGAGGCCGACAGGCGTAGTCGATGGACAACCAGTTGATATTCTGGTACCGCGTTGTGACCGCCCATGCTGAAGTCATTGTGCTAACCAATTTGCTCACGCCGCCACGTGACCTTCGGGTTTTGTGGTGTGTGTGGGTCTTGGGGCCCCGGTGATTGTAGGCAAGCGTGTTAACAGGGGTGACGCAGACAGGTAGCTGCAGTGCGCCGATGGTTGTGCGTATTTAAGGTTGTGGCCCGTCTTCCAGGTAAATCCGGGGGGCATTGTGGGTGAGAACTGATGAGGGACACACGCGTGTGTGGACTTGTGGTGATCCTAAGCTGCCGAGAAAAGCCTCGACGTGAGGGCATGACGCGCCCGTACCCTAAACCGACTCAGGTGGTCAGGTAGAGTATACCGAGGCGTTCGAGTGAATCGTGGTTAAGGAACTCGGCAAAATTCCTCCGTAACTTCGGGATAAGGAGGACCCCGTGACTTCCCCACGCCGTGCGCGTGGGTGGGGTTGTGGGGTCGCAGAGAATAGGGAGAAGCGACTGTTTATCAAAAACACAGGTGCGTGCGAAGCCGTAAGGCGATGTATACGCACTGACGCCTGCCCGGTGCTGGAAGGTTAAGAGGAACCGTTAACACCCCCCTTGTGGGGTGTGAAGCGGTGAATTTAAGCCCCAGTAAACGGCGGTGGTAACTATAACCATCCTAAGGTAGCGAAATTCCTTGTCGGGTAAGTTCCGACCTGCACGAATGGCGTAACGACTTCTCCGCTGTCTCGACCGCGAACTCGGTGAAATTGCAGTACGAGTAAAGATGCTCGTTTCGCGCAGAAGGACGGAAAGACCCCGGGACCTTTACTATAGCTTGGTATTGGTGTTCGCTTGGACTTGTGTAGGATAGGTGGGAGACTGTGAAGCTGCCGCGCCAGCGGTGGTGGAGTCGTCGTTGAAATACCATTCTGGTTCAAGCGGTCACCTCAACCTTGGCCCGTGATCCGGGTTGGGGACAGTGCCTGGTGGGTAGTTTAACTGGGGCGGTTGCCTCCTAAAATGTAACGGAGGCGCTCAAAGGTTCCCTCAGCCTGGTTGGTAATCAGGTGGCGAGTGCAAGTGTACAAGGGAGCTTGACTGTGAGACCGACGGGTCGAGCAGGTGCGAAAGCAGGAACTAGTGATCCGGCCATGGCACGTGGGTGCGTGGTCGCTCAACGGATAAAAGGTACCCCGGGGATAACAGGCTGATCTTGCCCAAGAGTCCATATCGACGGCATGGTTTGGCACCTCGATGTCGGCTCGTCGCATCCTGGGGCTGGAGTTGGTCCCAAGGGTTGGGCTGTTCGCCCATTAAAGCGGTACGCGAGCTGGGTTCAGAACGTCGTGAGACAGTTCGGTCCCTATCCTCTGTGCGCGCAGGAAATTTGAGGAGGGCCGTCCCTAGTACGAGAGGACCGGGATGGACGAACCTCTGGTGTGCCAGTTGTACCGCCAGGTGCATGGCTGGTTGGCTACGTTCGGAAGGGATAACCGCTGAAAGCATCTAAGCGGGAAGCCTGCTTCAAGATGAGATTTCCACGCCCCCCCTGTGGGGTGAGAGGCCCCCGCCAGACGAGCGGGTTGATAGGCCAGAGGTGGAAGCACCGCGAGGTGCTCGTGAGCCGACTGGTACTAATGGGCCAACACTAAACAACAACCCACACAACACGTGCGGGTGAACAACAAGACAGGCAACAAAACAGCCGCAACCACTATACAAACCACGATCAACCCACACCCCCCAAAAAAGGGGGAGACGTGTTGAACACCAGTCTTGTGGTGGTCATAGCACCGGGGAAACGCCCAGCACCCATTCCGAACCTGGAAGCTAAGCCCGGCAGCGCCAATGGTACTGCAACCGCCAGGTTGTGGGAGAGTAGGACACCGCCACAACACAC
>NZ_JVOJ01000058.1:9960-71000 GCF_001064145.1 Sanguibacter keddieii | reverse complement strand
GAATTCTTCCGCGGCCAAGACTGGCAGACCTTCGAAAGCTTCAAAACCGACCTCGACACCTACATCACACACTGGAACACAGTAAGACGCCAAGTAAAGCTCAAGGGCCTGACCCCGGCAGAATACCGGGACCAGGCCCTACAGGAAGCCGCATAACGGCTACCATTAAACGCGTCCAAGTTTCGGGGCGCAGTTCACAACGGAAGCCCGGGGCGGGATGGTGGAGATGGGGGGAATCGAACCCCCGTCCAATGGCCGGCCCCGAATTCTTCTCCGAGCGCAGTCTACGGTTTTATTTCTCAGCCCCCAGCATTGCGTAGACACACCGCCAGATAGGCTCAGTTGATTAAGTGTCGGAGGCACCCCACCAACATGGGCGACTCCCAGTGGCTCCCTAGACGACGCCAGACACCGGGCCGGAAGCAACTCCCGGGCTGACGGACTAAAGGTTCAGGCTGCGATATCAGGCAGCGAGAACGTAGTCGGTGCGATTCTGTTCGGCACCTATTGGTTTGCACGCATCGTTAACGAGTTGAGCGCACATCCTCGGCTCGCTTCACTTCGATCGACGACCACTGTCGAAACCGATCATCCCCTCTTGAGTTTTCACCTCCCCGACGCCCAGCGTTACCGCAGACCGTCGGACACATCAGTTTACGCCCGCAGCCCACGCCCGTCAAGGGAAAACCGACGCATCAGAGCAGCTTCGTCGCCTCCAGCTTTTCCACCATGCGGCGGTTCTTACGCACCAGCAGCGGGCGCAGCGCCAGCCCCAGGAACGCGGCGAACAGGATGAAGGAAGCGAGGAACCACATGGCGTCCGCGTACTCGTGCCCCGCGTACCCGGCGATCGACGCTCGCAGAGCCGTGATCGCGTGCGTGGCCGGTAGGAACGGAGAAACGGAGGAGAAGAAGGAGGGCAGGATCGCCAGCGGGAACGATCCCCCGGCGCCCGAAATCTGCAGGACCAGGAGCAGCACGCCCAGGGCCTTGCCCGCGTTTCCGAACGTCGCGATAAGCGTGTACAGAAGGAAGGAGAACACGATGGCCGTCAGCCAGAGCGTACCCATGAAGTGCAGCGGGTGAGCGTGCTGAACCTTCAGGAAGTACAGATCACCCAGCCCCACCAGGGTCGCCTGGGCGAGCGCGATCGTCCCAAAAATCAGGTAGCGCCCCAGGTATCCGGCCGCCAGACCGACGGGCTTCGCCGTCAGGGTGGCACGCAGCGGATCGTTCTCCGGGAGGCCATCGGCGACGCTGGAGTCTGTCACGTCCGAGCGCAAGGACACACCCATGAGGATAGAGCCGACCCACAGAGCCAGGATTGAGTACAAGGGCGCCATTTGGGAGCCGAAGTTCTCCACCGGGTAAACGGGAGTCTTCTCCACGCCGACGGGGGCCGCGATGGCCGCAGCCAGGGCCTCGGGATTGTTGCCGATGATCGTCCCGAGCGTCGTCAGGTCTCCACCGTTCAGCGCCTCATTGATCGAAGAGTGCAAGGAGTCCAGCTTACCCGCGGCCTCGCGCAGGCTCGTCGCAGCGCCGGTCAGGTTGTCGCGCAGCTGGGTCAGCCCCTCGCGCGCGCTCCCACTGCCGCCCGAGGCAGTGGACGTCGCCCCCTGCAGTGACGTGCGGGCGGCGCTCAGGGACGACTGGGCCGAGGCCAGGGTGGCGGCCAGCGATTCAAGCTGAGGACGCAGGTTGTTCTCGTAGTCGGAGGACAGCCCATCAACCGCTGAGCGCGCCTGGGCGATCAAGCCGTTCACCGTCGCGTGCCCAGCTTCGGCATTCGCGACCTTGGAGTCCAGCTCGGACGCGGCGGCGCGCAGCCCATTCGCAACCTCGGTCAGCCGGTCGGAGGCCGCCTGCAGGCGGTCCAGTGAGGACTGGGAGACGGGCGACCCCGGCAACCCCTCGAGCGTCGACTTGATCGACGCGAAGCTCGTCGCCTGCGTGTCCAGCACGGAGGCCTGCGAACGCAGCGTCGAGGCCGCGTCCGACGCGCTCGTGGATCCGTTCGCATACACGTTGTCAACGGCCGTTGACAGGGAGGACAGCGAGGACTGGGAGGAGGAGATCGCGTCGGACACCGAGGAGACCGCCGCCGACGCAGCGGATCCGAGTCCGCCCGCCCCGGCCTGAGCGCTCGAGACCGCGGACTGTGCAGAACCCTTCGCGCTGCCCAGCCCGTCCACGAGCGTGGCCGTCGAGTCGATGAGCGTCACCGACGAGCCCACGAGCGACGCGTAGGCGTCCGCACTGTCCGCCGCCGTCCGCAGACGCGACGCGACACTCTGCACGCGGTTATCGAGGGCCGTCACCGTGTTGACCGCGGTCGGGGCGGACAGCGCGTCCCCCACCGACGTCGCCGTGTCGAGGGCGACCTCGGACAGAGTCTGAACGAAGATCTGGTTCACCTGGGCGCTCACGGTCTCGGCACCCTGCCCGGCGATCTTCGGCGAAATACCGTTCTTCTTCTCGTTGACGTAGTAGGTCATCGGCGCAGAGGAGGCTCCCCCGTCAAAGAACGTGAGCATCTCTTGTGAAAAGTCCGACGGAATGACGATGGCCGCGTAATACTCGCCCGAGCGCGTCCCCTCGACGGCCGCATTCTCGGACGCAATGACCCAGTCGAAGGTGTCATTCTTACGCAGCGCGGACACCACGGAATCGCCGATGTTGATACGCAGCGGCACCAGGTCCGACTTGTAGCCCGCGTCCGTGTTCGCGATCGCGATACGCAGGCTCTTCGTGTTCCCGAAGGGATCCCACGACGCAGCCACGTTGAACCACGTGAACAGGGACGGGATGACGACCAGGCCGAAGACGATGACGCTCGCGATCAGGGAGCGATGCGCGCGGCGCAGGTCGGCGCGGTAGATAGCCCAGATGGTCCTCACTGTTGCTCTCCCTTCGCCGCCTCCGACGCGTCGCCCGTGGCTTCTTCATCGACGAGGTCGGGGTCGGCCTCGTCCGTCTCCTCTCCCCCGCGCTCACCCAGGGTTGAGGCGAGCGCCGACGAGATCGACGCGCCCACGGCGGCCGCGCCAAGCGCGAGACGCGATCGCGCACCCTGCACGCGGCGGGTGAGCAGCGAGCGTACGTCGCCCTCATCCATAGCGCCGAGCAGCTGCTGACGCTCGAGAGCCTCGCGCACATACTGCAGGCCGATCAGGAACATGATGACGAGGAGAACCCACACGATCCACGCGCCCAGCATGATCGGCACCTCCGCGACGTTCGCGACCGACAGCACGGCCAAAGCCACCGGCACGATGACCCCGAGAATGATCGCGATGCGGCGAATCCTCGGGTAGCGGCGCTCGAAGCGCGCGGCACGCCCACTCACTGAGCGCTGGAAGCCATCGTGATCGGCCAGGGCCGCAACGATCTGGGTGAGGCGATAGCGGTTGGAAGGCACACGCGTCGCCTCGGCCAGGAAAAGACCAGAGGACGCCAGGTCGCGCGTGATCATCGCGTTCAGGTTCACGAGGAAGGGCCGCAGCGCGAGGCCGATCGCAAAGGCAACCAGCGCCTCGGCTCCGAGAACCGCCAGACACCCCAAGTAGGCGTGTCCGTAGAACCCCGCGACAATCTCACGAAGTGCGTTGATCCCGTATGTGAAGGGGAGTACGGGGTGCAGAAAACGGAAGAAGGAAGGCAACACTTCGACCGGATAGAGACCTGCGGATCCGGGAATCTGCATGACCATGATGATGACGCACAGGCCCTTGCCGATGTGCTGGAAGCACGTGGAGAGCATGTAGACGATCGAGGTAAACACCAGCGAGATGATCATCGCCGTCCCCACGAAACCCAGTCGGGTAACCGTCTGCACGCCGATAATCAGGTCGCCGATCGACACAACGAGCGCCTGGATGGCCCCGAAGAAGGCGATCAGCATCCACCGGCCCATGTACTTGGCGGCAGAGGACGTGGGGCCGATACCCTCCTCATCCACGTCGAGCTTGAGCAGGAGGACGAGCGAAAACGCGCCGATCCACAGGGCAAGGTTCGTGAACAGCGGGGCCATCGCCGAGCCGTAGGCGGCCACAGGGTACACGGCTTTCGTCTCGATCTGCGTCGGCGAGGCCATGAAGGAGGCGATCGATTCGGCGTTGACCCCCAGGGAATCCGCGAGGTCACGCAGCGTGTTCGAGGAGGACAGCGACGAAATGTCCGTGGCCACCGAATCGAGATCAGTTTTGATCGCGGCGACATTCGTCGAGCTCGTCTGGGTCGCCGTCTTTGCCCCGTCCAGGAGGGAATCGAGCTGGTCGAGCAGGCCCGACACCTGGTTGCGCTGACTGCGCAGCGTGTCCAGAGAGCCGCGCATCGATGAGGACGCACTCGAGAAGTCATCGAGCGCCGCAGAGATCGCGGGCAGCTGGGAGGACACTCCGCTGCGCGCATTCGTGACCGCGGTCGACACGGCCGCGGACGCGTCAGAGGCTGACGTCAGCGCATCCGAAATCGACGTGGACGTGGCCGACAGGTCGGAGTTAAGGGTCGTCAGGTCGCTCAGCGCTGTGGACAGAGCCGCGTTCTGATTCGTCAGATCGGTCAGGGCCGTACCCGCCGCGGGCAGATTCCCGATCCCTAGCGCGTTCAGCTCCGCGAGCACGTCACCCACCGAGTTGTTGATCGACGTTCCTTCGGTGAGGAGGCCACCCACGCGCCCGGACGCGCCCTGCACAGCGCCGTCGAGGGTTCCCGCGTTCGCGGACACGCCCGCCAGGGCGCTCGCCGCGTTCGAGGACAGGCCATCGAGAGCCCCGCCCATCTGGCTCGAGAAGGATGCCAGCGAGGTGCGCGAGTCACTCACCAGCTGGTCCGCCTGGTCCAGGGACGTCGACAGCTCCGAGACGGCCCCGTCCAGATCGCTCAGGGTCGTGCGCGCCGAGGCAACCGAGGCCTTCGCCGCGTCAATCTTGTCCCCCATGCCGTCCAGGGTCTGCGAGGCGCTACCAAGCTTGGCCGAGGCCTCGGACACCGACGCGGACACGTCCGAACGCTTCTGGTCAGCGTTGTTCGCGATACTGACCCCGGCCTCGGACGCCTTCTCTGAGAGCACCTTGGCCACCGTCGAGACGAACGCAGAGTTGATCTGGCGGTCGAGAGCCGTCGCGCCCGCACCCGTGATCTTGGGGGCCACCGCGTTGTTCTTCTCGTTGACGTAATACTGGATGTTCGGCTTGACATACGTGCCGTCAACGATGCCCGTCAGGTCGCGAGAAAACGACGCCGGGATCACGAATGCCGCATAGGAGTCGCCGCGTTCCACCTCGGCGCGCGCCTCGTCAGCGCTCACGAAGTGCCAGCCCAGCTGATCGTTACCCTTCAGCTGAGTCTCGAGCATCGCACCGACGTTCACGGTGCCGATCTGATCCTTGGTCGCGCCCTCGTCCTCGTTTGCGACGGCGACGCGGATGTGGGAGGTCTGCGAATACGGATCCCAAAAGCCAACGATGTTGAACCACGCATAGAGAGCGGGCACAAACGCCATACCAACAATGACGATCCACGCGGCCGGAACACGCACCAGCCTCAAAAGATCACGACGAAAAATCCTGACGGAACCACGCACAGGGTCGCCTTCTTTCCCCTATCGACGGGCCTGCTTCACGTAGCGTCGCATCGCACGCTCGGCCTCGCGCTGATCCTGTTTTTCACGCAGGGCCTGACGCTTATCCCATTCTTGCTTGCCCTTAGCCAGGGCGATCTCGACCTTGACGCGGCCCCCGATGAAGTACAGCTCCAGCGGCACGATCGTGTAGCCCTTCGCGGCCACGCGATCCTGCATGCGGTCGATCTCCGCGCGATGCAGCAGCAGCTTGCGCTTGCGCGTCGGCGCGTGGTTCGTCCACGAGCCCTGCGAGTACAGGGGGATGTTGGCGCCGTACAGCCACGCCTCTCCCCCGTTGATCTCAACCCAGGCGTCCACGAGGGACGCGCGCCCCATGCGCAGCGCCTTCACCTCGGTGCCCATGAGAGCCAGGCCGGCCTCCCACGTGTCCTCGATCGTGTAGTCATGGCGTGCCTTCTTGTTACGGGCGATCGTCTTCTTCGCGTCGGAGGCAGCCTTGGCGCGCTGCCCCTCCGTGGGCTTGGGCTTCTTCCATTCCTTGGGCATGCTGCCTCCTTCCAGACTCGTTGTCCGCACTCATGCGGAAAGACCCCCGCAGCGAAATCGCTACGGGGGTCAATCCTAACGCGGATTACAAATAATCCATCGGTTCAACATAACTTCCGTTCTGAAGAACACCAAAATGCAGGTGGCAGCCGGTCGCGTAGCCGGTCGAGCCAACCTCGCCCAGCGCGTCGCCCGCGTTCACGTACTGACCCGGAGACACGTACTGGGCCTGCATGTGCAGGTACTCGGTAATGACGGAGTTACCGCCGACGAGGCCGTGGTTGATATCCACATAGTTGCCCGCAGAGTAGTCCGAAGACACCGCATTGACATAGCCCGAGGCCACGGCACGGATGATCGTGCCACAATCGGCAGCCATGTCGGTACCCGAGTGGCCCTTCATGA
The DNA here is from genome assembly GCF_001064145.1 of Sanguibacter keddieii. Taxonomy (GTDB): domain Bacteria; phylum Actinomycetota; class Actinomycetes; order Actinomycetales; family Actinomycetaceae; genus Pauljensenia. Next base: position 64,462 of record NZ_JVOJ01000058.1, on the reverse strand, counting down.
CGCCCAGCACCGGGTGGTAACGCATGCCAAACGGACTCGTCACGACGATCGGAATGTCGAGCGGGCTACGGAAGCCCGAAGCAGACACGTAGGAGGCACCCGACGCTTGGTTGGCTGCGTCGATGGCTGCCAGCTCGGAGCTGCGCGCCTGATAGTCCGCTTCCGCCTGGTCGAGCGAGGCCTGAACCTGGCCCTTCTGGGCATCCCACTCAGCCTGCTTCGCCTGCGCCTGCGTCTTCAGGTTGTTGAGTTCGGTGAGCTTGGTATCAGCCTCACTCTTCGCAGCCTCGGCCTCGGCCTCGGCCTGCGCAGCCTTCGCCTCGAGGTCGGCGATACGCTCCGTGATGGCGTCCTGGCGCGTGGCCTGGGTGCGCTGGGACGAGGACACGTCCAGCGCCGCCGTCATCGTCTGGCTCTCCGTCCGCAGCGCCATATCGGCGGCCGCCGCACGATCGGTGATCGACTCCGTGCCGCCCGCAGTCAAGGCGACGGCGACCGGGTCGACGTTGCCCTCGCGGTACTTACGACGCACGAGGTCGGCGATCGCTCGCTGCGCGTCGTCGGCCTGCGTGGTCGCCTGGCTGAGCGACTGACCGATGCGGCTCTGCTCGCCCTGAGCGGCGCTCAGCTCACCCATGATCGTCGCGTGTTCGCGGGACTTCTGGTCGTAGGTCGCGGTCGCGGCCTCGTAGGCGGCCTGGGCCACCGGAATCTGCCCGTTGAGCGACTGCAGGTCGATGAACACCTGGGCGAGCGACGCGTCGATACCCTCCAGCTGTGACTGCAGGGCGTTGACCGTCGCCTCAGCCTCGGCGGCCGCGTTCGCGGCGGCGTCGCGCTCATCGTCCGCGCGCGCGGGCATGGCCTGGCTCATCGCCGCAAACGAGGCGATTGCGAGAGCCAGCGCACCGGCGCGCAGTGCGCGACGACCTGGACGATGCGAGGAGGGGAACATGAGACTCACGCCTTCGTGTACTTCGCGAGCGAGAACGCCGAGGCAATAACCGCCAGCGCCACCGCCGCCAGGACGAGGATCGGCGTCATGATCGCGACCTCGCCCATGCCAATAAAGTTCGTCCACTTAAATGCGGGGGCCATCCACCCCTGGACGATAAAGTGCACGCCCGCGAACAGAGTGCCGATCGCGAAGGCGGCACCCACCAGCGCGGCGAGCGCACCCTCGATCATGAACGGGGCCTGAATGAACAGGTTCGAGGCACCCACGTAACGCATGATCTGCGTTTCCTGCTCACGGCTCATCGCGCTCAGGCGAATCGTCGTCGAGATCAGCAGGATCGCGGCAACGACCATGATCGCGCCAAGGCCCAGGGCCGCCGTGCGGGCGGCACCCAGCACGCGGAACAGGGGCTCGACGACCTCACGCTGATCGCGCACCTCGGACACGCCCGCGGTCCCGGAGAACTCCTCCTTGACCACCGAGTACTGCTCGGGGTTGACCAGCTTGATACGGAACGCGAATTGGAGCATGTCCGGCGTGGTCCACTGGGTCAGGGCGTTGTTGCCGTTGAGACGCTGGAAGTTCTCGTACGCATCTTCCTTCGTCTCCTCGTACACGTGAGCCACGTACGGGGTCATCTCGGCCGACGCAAGTTTCTGCCGCACCGCGTCGATCTGCGCGTCGCTCGCCTCGGTCGCGTTGCAGTTCGCGGCCGCGTCGTTGATGGCGCACATGTAGATCGTGACCTCGATCTTGTCGTACCACTCCGACTTCATCTTGGACACCTGCATCTGGGTCAGGCCCGCGATGCCCACGAAGAGGAGGGACACGAAGGTCACGAGGATGACGGCGACGCTCATCGCGCGATTACGCGACAGGCCTTTGCCGACCTCGGACAGAATAAAACGAAGCTTCACTGGTCTTACCTCCCGGCCCCGTAGACGCCGCGGTTCTGGTCGCGCACGACGTCGCCGTTGGCGAGCTCGATGACGCGCTTACGCATCTGGTTCACGATGTCCGCGTCGTGGGTAGCCATGACGACGGTCGTACCCGTGCGGTTAATTCGGTCAAGGAGACGCATGATGCCCAGCGACGTCTCCGGGTCAAGATTGCCGGTGGGCTCATCCGCGAGCAGCAGCTCGGGACGGTTCACCATGGCGCGCGCGATAGCGACACGCTGCTCCTCACCGCCGGACAGCTCGTGCGGCAGGCGCGATTCCTTGCCGGACAGGCCCACCAGCTCGAGGGCGTCCAGGACGGCCGTCTCGATCGCGTGGCGAGGCTTGCCGATGACCTGCATGGCCAGGGCGACGTTCTCGTACACGGTCTTAGAGGGCAGCAGTCGGAAGTCCTGGAAGACCGTGCCGATCTGGCGGCGCAGCTTCGGAACCGCCCACGTGGACAGCTTGGACACGTCCTTGCCGAGCACCCACACCTTGCCGCTGGTCGCTTTCATTTCGCGCATGACGAGCTGCAGGAACGTGGACTTGCCGGAACCCGACTTGCCGACGAGGAACACGAATTCTTCGCGTTCCACCTCCAGCGAGACGTGGTCCAGCGCGGGCTGGGCACCTGGCGTGTACACCATGGTGACATCTTCAAAACGAATCATGGGACCGTCCGATCGGGGTCAATAGTCCCTGTTAGATTAGGTAACGATCGGGTCACGCCCCGGCTACGACACGCGGAAAACCGCCGGTGTGGCGCTCAGCCCTCCACCTGGGCGGGCTTGGACATACGCGCGGCCCCGGCCTCGTTCATGAATCGACGAGGCCGAGGCCGGGTTGCGCGAAGGCGAGGCTCAGTCCTGAGCGGCCTTCTGCTCGTTCTTGCGCCAACGGATGCCGGCGTTGATGAAGCCGTCGATGTCGCCATCGAAGACGGACTGGGGGTTGCCGGACTCGTACTCGGTGCGTAGGTCCTTGACCATCTGATACGGCTGGAGGACGTAGGAGCGCATCTGGTCGCCCCACGACGCCTTGACGTCGCCGGCGAGTTCCTTCTTCTTCGCCTGCTCTTCCTCGTGACGCAAAACGAGGAGGCGGGACTGCAGGACTCGCAGGGCCGCCGCACGGTTCTGGATCTGGGACTTCTCATCCTGCATGGACACGACGATGCCCGTGGGGATGTGGGTCATACGCACGGCGGAGTCTGTCGTGTTCACGGACTGGCCGCCGGGGCCCGAGGAGCGGAAGACGTCCACCTTCAGCTCCGACTCGGGAATCTCGATGTGGTCCGTGGTCTCGATGAGGGGGATGACCTCGACAGCCGCGAAGGACGTCTGGCGGCGGCCCTGGTTGTCGAAGGGGCTGATGCGCACGAGGCGGTGGGTGCCTGCCTCGACGCTCAGCGTGCCGTAGGCGTAGGGTGCCTGCACCTCGAAGGTCGCCGACTTCAGGCCGGCCTCTTCCGCGTAGGAGGTGTCCATGACCTTCGTCGGGTAGCCGTGACGCTCCGCCCAACGTAGGTACATGCGCAGGAGAATCTCGGCGAAGTCGGCGGCGTCCACGCCGCCTGCGCCGCTTCGGATCGTGATGACCGCGTTGCGCTCGTCGTACTCGCCGTCCAGCAGCGTACGGATCTCCAGGTCGCCCAGGTCCTTGCGCAGCTTCTCCAGGTCGGCCTCGGCCTCGGCGAGGATGTCAGCGCCCTCATCCGGGTCCTCGGCGGCCATGTCCACCATAGCCTCCAGGTCGTCGATGCGCTCACTCATCTGCGTGACGCGGTCGAGCTCGCTCTGGCGGTGGCTGAGCGCGCTCGTGACGGCCTGAGCGGCGCTCGGGTCGTCCCACAGGTCGGGCGCGGCCGCCTTCTCATTCAGCTCGGCGATCTGCGCGCGCAGCTTGTCCGGCTGCACGACCGCGAGGATGTTCTCCATCGTGGTGCGCAGGGACGGGATCTCTTCAGAAAATTCAATGGCCACGCACCCAGGGTAGCGGATCGGGCCGCCAACGAGGAACGCTACGGCGTGACGGTGGCAGGGCTTACTCCCCCGCCAGCGGCAGATGCGACGGTGCCCCGACGCCACACAGGACGCCGGGGCACCGACAAGAAGCGGATCAGATGAGACCCATCGCGACCATCGCGTCGGCCACCTTGCGGAAGCCCGCCAGGTTCGCGCCGGCCACGTAGTCGCCCGCGACGCCGTATTCCTCGGCGGTGGCGACGGTGTTCGCGTGGATGTCGACCATGATCTGGTGGAGCTTCGCGTCGGTCTCCTCGAAGGGCCACTGGGTGCGGCCCGAGTTCTGCTGCATCTCCAGGCCGGAGGTGGCCACGCCACCCGCGTTGGAGGCCTTGCCGGGGGCGTAGGCAACGCCAGCGGCCTGCAGAGCCTCGATCGCCTCGGGGGTGGTGGGCATGTTCGCGCCCTCGGCGACCAGCTGGACGCCGTTCTTGATGAGGCTTTGCACGCCGGACAGGGGCAGCTCGTTCTGGGTCGCGCAGGGCAGGGCCACGTCGCAGGGGACGTCCCAGATGGAGCCGTCGGCAACGAACACGGCACCGGGGCGCTCGGCCGCGTAGTCGGAGACGCGTCCACGACGCACCTCCTTGACGTCCTTGAGCAGCGCGACGTCGATGCCGGCCTCGTCCACGACGTAGCCGGAGGAGTCGGAGACGGCCACGACGGTCGCGCCCAGCTGCTGAGCCTTCTCGGTCGCGTAGATCGCGACATTACCGGAGCCGGAAACCACGACGCGCTTGCCGTCGAAGCTGGTGCCCTTCGCGGCGAGCATCTCGGCAGCGAAGTAGACGAGGCCGTAACCGGTGGCCTCAGTACGCGCGAACGAACCGCCCCACGTCAGACCCTTGCCGGTCAGGACGCCCGCGTCGAAGCGGTTCTTGAGGCGCTTGTACTGGCCGAACATGTAGCCGATCTCGCGGCCACCCACGCCGATGTCGCCGGCGGGCACGTCGGTGTCGGGGCCGATGTGGCGGGAGAGCTCAGTCATGAAGGACTGGCAAAAACGCATGACCTCGGCGTCGGACTTGCCCTTGGGGTCGAAGTCCGCGCCACCCTTGCCGCCACCCATGGGCAGGCCGGTCAGGGCGTTCTTGAAGATCTGCTCGAAGCCGAGGAACTTGATGATCGACAGGTTCACGGAGGGGTGGAAGCGCAGGCCACCCTTGTAGGGGCCGAGAGCGGAGTTGAACTGGACGCGGAAGCCGCGGTTCACGTGGATGTTGCCCTTGTCATCGGCCCACGGGACGCGGAACTGGAGCTGGCGCTCGGGTTCGACGATGCGGTCGATGATCGCCAGGTCGGCGTACTCGGGGTGACGCTCCGCGAGGGGCGCGATGGTCAGGAGGACCTCGTAGACGGCCTGGTGAAACTCGGCCTGGGCGGGATCACGGCGCTGAACGGATTCAAAAACGGAGGCCAGCGCGGGGGAAAGACGAGATGTATCAAAGCTGCTCATGGCCTAAAGTTTACGTTTCGTTTACCCGATCTTCCTTTATCATCCCACTATGTGACCGTCTCGGATGTCACTTTAGGGTGGTCCCTGCACCCCACGCAGGCGTGCGCTCGAGGTCCTCACCAGCTCGGGAACCACCGCGTTGCGCAGCACCGGGGGCAAGAGGGAGACCCTCGGATGCGCTCTCACACCAACCTCCACCTCCCCACTGCTCACGCTGACCCAGGAGACGCTCACCCCATCCCCGACCCGGCACGTCGATTCCGACAGCCCCGCGAGCGCACGGTCGACGCGAGAGCCCGCCGTCTCCTCGTCAACCCCGAATTGTCCTCCCGCGAAGACCGTGGACGCGGAGGCTCCAGACACCCCGGCGCTGGCCAGGGCGTCGGCGCAGGACACGAGTCGGCGGTCCTGCATAGCGACCTCGGTGAGCGCGATCGACACAACGAGCAGCAGGCACACGAAGGCGCAGCCCGCGCACATGAGGATCCCGACGCGCCCCTCCTCGCCTTCATTCACGGGCGACCACCTCACGCACGGGCGCGCGGGCGCTCGAGGAAACGCCCACGCCGACGTCGCCGAGCCAGGAGGGCATGAAGGGCAGCGGGACCTGCACGGACACGCGCACATCAACAGCCCCCTCCCCCGCCTGGCAGTTCTCGCACGTCGCGGCCACCTCGGGTTCCGCGTTCACACCGAAATCCTCAACGATGAGGGTCACGGCATGGGAGGCGTCGGCCGTTCGTTCCGGGTCCTCGGCGAGGATGCGCGCGGCCTCGCGGGCCCCCGCGTCCACCGCCATGGCGCCGGCGCTCACCTGGCCGATCGCGAGCACGATGTAGAGCACCGGGATCACGACGACGACAAGGATCCCGAGGAATTCGACGCTGGCGTCTCCCCGCTCGTTCACGGCCCCTCCACCAGGGCGCGCCCGCGCACGGTCAGCCACCTCGGCCCGAGCCCGCCCACGAGGGGCAGGCGTGTGCGCACGGTGACGGTGAGGACGTCGACGCCCGCGTCGCTCTCACGATCCACGGCAATTTCGCGGTCCTTCGCTGCCCCCACGAGGGAGTCGAGGAGTTCGCTCGTGCGCGCCCGGGCCTCGTCCTCGTCCCCTCCGAGCAGACCGCCACGGCGCGCACCCTCGGATGCCGCGCTCACGCTCATCGTGCGCACGTGCGAAGCGAAGGCCAGCTGAACGAGCAGGAGGATGACGAGGACGACGAGTCCCTGGACGAGGACCGTCGAGACGACCTCGGATCCCTCCTCAGATGCCCGCAATCGAGTCCATCGCACGGTTAAAGATCTCCACGAGCCGCTCCGAGGCGACGCCCCAGATGAGGACAACGAGCGCGGCCGTCATGAGGGTGATGAGGACCCACCCGGGCACGTCGCCGCGCTCCCCAAGGGGAGCTTTCCTGAGAAAGAGCTTCTTCATGACTGTTTCCTTCCTTCACGGGGTGAAATCCAGGGCGATAAGCCCCGGGTAGAGGGCGAACATGACGGTGACGGGCAGGATGAGAAAGACGACGGGCAGGAGCATCGCAATTTCGCGGCGCCCACCCTCCTCCATGAGGGCTGCGAGGGATCGTTCGCGCTGGTCCCGCGCCTGGTCGTGCAGGACCGAGGCCAGGGGCGAGCCGCGCTCGATCGCCGTGGTGAGAGTGCGACTCAGGCGCGTGAGGGCCGGGGATTCGGTGCGGCCGACGAGGTCGGCGAGAGCGCGCACGGAGGGCGTGCCGTTGCGGATGTGCCCGGCAGTGAGGGACAGCTCTGCCCCGAGGGGGCCTCCCGCGCACCCGGCGACGCGCTCGATGGCGGCGGGGATCGACTCGCCGGCGGCCACCGCAAGCGCGAGGAGTTCGGAGCAGTCGGGCACGGCGGCGTCGATCGCGCGCTGCCTGGCGCGGGCGCGCACGGTGAGGAAGCGGTCCATGCCGGCGACCCCGAGGAGGGTACCGACGAGCGCGCAGGCGCACAGGGGAATGAGAGAGGCTCGCAGGGAGGAGGCGTGACGCGCGGCAACAAGGGCGCATGCGGCGACGAGGCCTGCAACCCCCGAGACCGCCTGGCGCAGCCGGAAGACGGACACGTCCGGGTTCATACCGGCCAGAGCAAGCCTGCGGGCCACTGATTCGCTGGTGGATCCGAGCGAGTCCAGAGCCGATGCGCTCACGCGGCGCGCCCACGCGGCGAGCGCGGAGGGCGGGCGTTCCTGCACACGGCCCTGCGCGACGCGGTCAACGAAGGAGGGGCGGCGCGCGAGGGCGGCGGCCAGGATGAGGACGAGGCCCGCGCCGGCAACGAGGGCGACGGCCAGGTCGAGGGCTCGCAGGATCCACGGAGTCATCGCGCGCCCCCAAGGTTCCTCGGGTCGGTGCTCAGGCGCCCCATGGCCTTCATGATCAGGTAGGCGATGACGCAGACGCCGGCCCCCGAGCACAGGACGGCGATACCGCCCGGCGAGTTCCAGACGCTCGCACTTGCCCCGCCTCCCGACAGGAGGAGCAGGACGACCCAGGGGGCCGCGAGGCCGAGGCGGGCGGCGCCCACCGTCCAGGATTGACGCGCCTCGAGTTCTCCTCGCACGCGCGCATCCTCGCGCAGCAGCGAGGCGAGGTCTTGAAGCAGGCGAGTCAGGTCCGCCCCACCCACGGATCGAGCAATGCGCAGCGCCTCAACGATGCGGTCGGCGACTGGGTCGGCGACCGTCTCTTTCATCGTGTCCAGAGCGAGCTCGAAACGGCCGTTAGCACTGTAATCCCGCGAGAACGCTTCGAAGGCGAAGCGCACGGGGACGGGCCCCTCCTCGGCAAGGTCGCAGAGCACCTGGGGCAGCGCCGTGCCCGCACGCACCCCGGACACCATGGCGTCGATAACCTCGGGCCATGCGACCCTCACGGTCTTCGCGTGCGCGCCGAGACGGGAGACAACCCACGCGTAGGGCAGGAACGCGACGCCGACGGAGACGATGAGGGCGACAGTCCAGGCTCCCGTGACGACCAGGATGATGAGCGCGACGACGATTCCGATGGCGAGGCTCAGCGCGACGAGGCGCGGGGCCGTCAGGCCGGGGATGCGGGCGCGGGACACGTCCTCACGCAGGCGCTTCCACGGTCCCCATGGCCGCCACGCCGGAGGCGGCGTGAACCAGGGGGACACGGCCACGACGAGGCCGATCCCGAACACGAGCCCACACACGATCGCGATCACGCCTGCCCCCAATCCAGGAGGGACGCGAGGTCAAAGCCGGCGGCGGCAAAACGATCGTGCAGGTCCAGGCCACCGGCACCTCGGACGCACCGGCACCCATCGAAGCGGAAGAGGGTGGCAGTCTCGATCCGGTTTCCTTCGACGCGCCCCGGGACCGCCATAATCTCGGCGACGTGGCGCTGCCCGTCCGCGCCCCGCGCGACGTGACATACGAGGTCGATGGACGAGGCCAGGGTCGGGGTCACGAATCCCGTCGTCACGTTTTCCCCCGCCAGGAGCGGCAGGATCGACAGCTTGTCGAGGGCCTCGCGAGCCGAGTTCGCGTGCACGGTCGCCATTCCCGGCACCCCCGCGTTGAGGGCCACCAGCAGGTCGAGGGCTTCCGGGCCTCGAACCTCTCCGACGATCAGGTACTCGGGGCGCATACGCAGCGATTCGCGCACGAGGTCGCGCAGCGTAATCTCGCCCGTCCCCTCCGCGCCGGCCGGTCGCGTCTGCATCGCTACGTGGTCCCAGTTGGCCAGGCCCAGCTCGAAGACTTCCTCGCAGGAGATGACGCGGCGCGACCTCGGCAGCTCCCCCGCGAGCGCGCGCAGCAGCGTCGTCTTCCCGGCCTGCGTGCCGCCCGAGACGAGGACGGAAAGTCCCACGGAGACGGCGGCGGCCAAAAAATCCCTCATCGGAGGGGCGAGCATGTCAACCGCGACCAGGTCATCCAGGGTGCGGGCACGCTGGATGTGCTTACGGATGTTGACACTCCACGACGATCCCGTGACGGGCGGAATGACGACGTGGAGGCGCTCCCCTCCCGCGAGCATCGCGTCCACGAAGGGACTGGACAGGTCGAGCCTGCGCCCGGAGTGGTGGAGCATACGCTCGACGAGGGCGCGCACGTCCTCGTCGGTGAGGATCAGACTCGTCAGTTCGGAGACACCCGAGCGGGCCACGAACACGCGCGAGGCCGCGTTGATCCAGATCTCCTCGACCGAGGGATCGTCCATGAGCGCCTGAAGCGGGCCAAGGCCGCAGATGTCGTCCATGAGGTCCGCTTCGACCTGCTCGCGGGCCGCGGGCAGCAGGTCGGACGCAAAGCGGTCGATGGCGCGGTGAATGAGCAAACGCACAGACCGAGGGTCTCGGGCCGCGTCGACTCCGCTCGCGGCCAAGTCCTCACGCACCCGTGCGGCGAGCGCGCGCGTCGTGGCTTCCATCGCTGTGCCTCCTTGCTACAGACAAAGCCAATGTGTCGAAAGTAACAGAGTTTTTCGGAAAGGAGCAAACCCACATCCATCCAATCCTCCTGACGCCCGCGCGGGGAGGCGCGCACCGGCCCCGGCCGCGATACGTTAAGGCAATGACATCCCGCAAGAGCCCCCTCGAACTGGCAGCCCTGGCCACCGCAGCCGTCCCCGGCATGCGCGTCACAGCCCTGCGCCCGCCCACCTACAGCGACGAGCTCTCCACCGTGACCGGCATCGAAGACGCCGCCGGACACCGCTGGATCGTCACCTGCCCCCACGAGGAGGTCTCCGGACCCGCACTCGAGGCGACCTCCGGCATCCTGGACCGGCTCGGCCAGGCACACGACCACGACTACATCCCCTTCGACGTGCCCCGCCTTGCAGGCCAGGTGAAGACCAGCGGCGGGGGCACCGTCTACGTCCACCGCGACCCGGGCGGCACCGCCCCCACGGACGTGGACCTCGACACCGACCCGCTGCTGCCCGCGTCCCTCGGACGTGCACTCGCAGCCCTGCACAACCTCCCCGAGACCGTGTTCTCCTCGATCGGCCTGCCCACCTACACGGCCATCGAGTGCCGCGACCGCAACCTCGCCCTCCTCGACGAGGCCGCCCGCGAGGTCGCCATTCCCGCGGCCCTATGGAGCCGCTGGGAGGCCGCCCTCGAGGACGTATCCCTGTGGAGATTCCCCTCCGCGCCCATCCACGGCGATATACAGGAGCGTTGCCTGTCCGTCAAACGCGGCTCGCTCCTCGCCATCGGAGGCTGGACCAGCGCGCACGTCGGCGACCCCGCCCTCGACATCGCGTGGGTGCAGGCCACCGCATCCGACGCGTTCCTCGACCGCTTCCGCGAAACCTACGGCCACGAGCGCCGCGCCACCGACCTGCATGTCTTCACGCGCGCCCAGCTCATGAGCGAGATCGCGCTCGTGCGCTGGCTCGTGCACGGCCTGCACGCCGAAGACTCCTCCATCGTCGACGAAGCCCGCACGATGCTCGACGACCTGGCCAAGGACCTGGACGGCGAACCGCTGCTGCCCTCACACGCCTCCGCGATGGGGGCGCGCATCTCCCTGGCCCCCATTGTGTCGCCTGGCGCCTCACCGATCGAGGCTTCGGAACCCACGCCGAGCGCGGCGGACGCCGACGACGACTCCAACGAGCCCACCGTCCCCGTGTCGCGCCCGGCCTCCGCGCTCAAGCGCAAGCTCGCCGAGGGCGAGGTCGACCCCGCCGCCCCCACCGAGCGTCTCACCCTCGGCCCCGACGGCACGCTGCTGCGCTAACCGCGCCGCACCGCCCGCGCACCGACCGCCCATGGGCGCTCCCACGTAACAAACCGGGGCCCGTCAGGTTTGCGCCTGACGGGCCCCGGCCTCGTTGATTGTCGTGACAGTGCGCGCCTCAGCGAGACTAATCATCCCCCCGGCGAGACGCCTCGAGAGCATCGACGCGACGGCGCAGATCCTCCACCTGCAGGCGCAGGATCGCGGCCTCCTCAGTCAGGCGACGGCGATCCTCATCCGAACGCGACAGGTCCACCGAGAAACGCAGCGACAGGAGCAGCAGCACCACACCCGCCAGGAAGAACCCGAGGTTCAGCGGGACAACGACGCCCAGCTGCATCGCGCTCCACTTCAGGATCGGCGGGAAGATGGACAGCAGTGCCGTAAACAAGGCGATGCAATACCACCACAGGCCGTAGCGTTCCTTCAGGCCCGAGTTACGCATCTTGACGAACACCATCACCAGGATGATGATCGCGAACACCAGTCCAAGCACGTACGTGGGGCTCATGCGTTCTCCTCCAGCGCCTGGGCGACCTTCTCGCCGGGGCGCGACAGGGAGACCGCGAGGGCCATCGTCGCGCGCACCAGGAAGAGCGCCGATTTGATCGGATTGTGGGAAGGCTCACCGCCCGCGCGCGGGTGCATCTGCACACCGACCTCGCGCACGACCAGATGTGAGCGCGCCGCGATGACGAGCGCACCGATCGTGTCACCCAGGTACTCGGCCGGGTAGTTGCGCGCAAACAGCGAGAGCGCACGGGGGCCGTAGAGCTTGAAACCGCTGGTCGTATCGCTCAAGTGGGTGCCACACACGCGAGAGAGGATGGCCGAAAAAAGATCCATCGCCCACTTGCGCGGGCCCCGCGCGTGGTAATCCCCCTTGCCCGCGAAACGCGAGCCGATAACGACGTCCGCATGCTCGCTCGAGGCCGTCTCGATGAGCGTGTCGATCTCGCGCGGATCGTGCTGGCCGTCCGCGTCGAGCTGGCACGCATACTCGTAGCCCATGCGCCGCGCATACTGGAAGCCGGCGCGCATCGCGCCACCGACCCCCAGGTTCAGCGGCAGGTCGAGGACGGCCACGCCCGCGGCACGCGCGATGTCGGCGGTCGCGTCCGTCGACCCGTCGGAGACCACGAGGATATCCGCGAAGGAAGGCTTCTCAACCTTCACCATCTCGAGAACATCACCGAGCACCTCCTCCTCGTTCCACGCAGGGATAACGATGAGCAGGCGGGACTGAACGCTGGGACGGCTCACTCAGCACCCCTCTCGCTCAAGCAGCTCGAGCAGGTACGCGCCGTAACCGGACTTGACCAGGGGCTCGGCGCGCTGGCGCAGACCCTCATCGTCGATGAAGCCCATGCGCCACGCGACCTCTTCGGGGGCGCCGATCTTCATGCCCTGGCGGGCCTCAACCGTGCGCACGAACGCGGTGGCGTCCGCGAGGGAGTCGAACGTGCCGGTGTCGAGCCACGCAGTGCCGCGCGGGAGGACCTCGACCTTGAGCTTGCCGGCCTCGAGGTAGGAGCGGTTCACGTCGGTGATCTCGTACTCGCCGCGCGCACTCGGCTTGAGGTTGCGGGCGATCTCGACCACGTCGTTGTCGTAGAAGTACAGGCCGGGCACCGCGTAGTTCGACTTGGGGTGCTCGGGCTTTTCCTCGATCGACAGCGCGTTGAACTCCTCGTCGAATTCCACGACGCCGTACTCACGCGGGTTGGACACGTGGTAGGCGAAGACGGCACCACCGTCGGGGTCGACGTGGCGGCGCAGCTGCGCGCCCATGCCGGGGCCGTAGAAGATGTTGTCGCCCAGGACCAGGGCGGCGCTGTCGTTGCCCACGTGATCGGCGCCGAGCACGAAGGCCTGCGCGAGGCCGTTGGGCTCGTGCTGGACGGCGTAGGAGATGTTGACGCCGAGCTGGCTGCCATCGCCGAGCAGGCGGTGGAACGACGGAGCGTCGTGAGGGGTCGTGATGACGAGGACCTCACAGATGCCCGCCAGCATGAGGGTCGACAGCGGGTAGTAGATCATCGGCTTGTCGTAGACGGGGACGAGCTGCTTCGATGTCCCCAGCGTAATCGGGTTGAGACGGGTGCCCGAGCCGCCCGCCAGGATGATGCCTTTCATGTTGCCTCCGCTTCCCGGCGCGTCCTCGTGTGGGTCGCGCGTCGTTGACAATTATCCCTATAGAACAGTATTTTTCCACAACTTTGCGCCCGCGCGCGCCCATGGGGCGGCGCACACCACCGCGGGGGTGCAGATCGGATAGTATTTACATGGAATGTTGCGTCCGCACAAAAACCACGCACGTAAGGAAGAACCATGGCGCCCACCGCTAAGCCCCTGGGGATTACGACCACGCCGATCCCCGGCTTTTTGCGCATTGATCTGACTGTTCACGGCGATAACCGAGGCTGGTTCAAGGAGAATTGGCAGCGCGAGAAGATGGTCGCGCTGGGCCTGCCGGATTTCGGCCCCGTGCAGAACAACATCTCGTTCAACGACGAGGTCGGGGTGACGCGAGGCATTCATGCGGAGCCGTGGGACAAGTTCGTGTCGGTCGCGACCGGCCGCGTGTTCGGCGCGTGGGTGGACCTGCGAGAGGGGCCTTCCTTCGGCACCGTCTACACGACGATCATCGACCCGGGCGTGGCGGTGTTCGTCCCCAAGGGCGTGGGTAACTCCTACCAGACCCTGGAGCCGAACACGGCCTACACGTACCTGGTCAACGACCACTGGTCGCCGGACGCGCGCTACACCTTCTTGAACCTGGCCGACGAGACGGCCGCCGTGGATTGGCCGATCCCGCTCGAGCGCGCCATCCTGTCCGACAAGGACAAGGCTCACCCGCGCATGGCGGACGTGACTCCGTTCCCCGCACCGGTCCCGGCGGGTCGCCGCGCGCTCGTGACGGGCGCGAACGGTCAGCTGGGCCGCGAGCTCATGCGCGCACTGCCCGCAGCCGGCTTCACGGTGACGGGCGTGGACCTGCCCGAGGTGTCGATTTCCGATGCCGAGCAGGTGGCCGCTCTGCCGTGGGACGACATCGACGTGGTGATCAACGCGGCCGCGTGGACGAACGTGGATGGCGCTGAGACGCCCGAGGGCCGCCGCGCGACCTGGCAGGCGAACTCGACGGGCCCGGCGGTCCTGGCCCGCGAGGCCACGGCTCACGGCGTGACGATGGTCCACATCTCGACGGAGTACGTCTTCGATGGCACGCAGGACGTGCACGTTGAGGACGAGGCCCCCTCGCCCCTGGGCGCGTACGGCCAGTCGAAGGCGGGCGGCGATGCCGCTGTCGCCTCGACGCCGAAGCACTACATCGTGCGCACCTCCTGGGTCGTGGGCGACGGCAAGAACTTCCTGAAGACCATGGCGTCCCTGGCGGATCAGGGTACCTCCCCCTCGGTTGTGTCCGACCAGGTGGGTCGTCTGACCTTCACCTCCGACCTTGCGCGCGGCATTATTCACCTGCTGACCAGCGAGGTACCGTTCGGCACCTACAACCTGTCTGGCGAGGGGCCGGTCATGAGCTGGGCGCAGGTCGCCAAGCGCGTGTTCGAGCTGTGCGGCCGCAATCCGGAAGACGTCACCGAGGTGACGACGCAGGAGTACTTCGCGGGCCGCGAGGTGGCTCCGCGTCCCCTGTCCTCCGTCCTGGACCTGACGAAGATCAAGGCCACGGGCTTTACCCCCGAGGATTCCTCGCAGCGTATCGACTCCTACGTCGCTTCCCTGCGCGGCTGATTGCATGCGTGGCTCGGCCCCGGGTGCTTTCCAGACGCGCCCGGGGCCGTTGCTATGTCCGCATGCACCCTGCGTGCACGTGAGGCGACGGTTGCGAATGGGGGCGGCGTATCCGGATAGGATACGAACATCCGGATAGGATACGAACATCCGGATAGGTAACGAACATCCGGATAGGTTATTAACCTATCCGGATGCGCACAACCTATCCAGATGCGTGCAACCTATCCAGATGCGTACAACCTATCCGCATACGAGCGGTCGGGGGTGGCTGCGGACCTTCGAGCACCGGCGCACCCCACAACACCGCTCCAACCCCACCAATGTCGCATGCAATTCCCCATCGTTTATTTCATCCTTTGAAATCGTAACGTTGATATTCCAACGTTTTATCGGCACCGTAAAACAAACCCGATGGAAATTGCATGCGAGATGAAAGGCCGGGGCCAGCCACTCGTGACTGCACGTTCCCGCCCGAGAGACCCCGGCCTCGTCGAAAGAGATGAAAAGCCCCTGAGATACCTGGAGAAGCTAGCCCCTTGAGAGGCCTAGACGAGCTGGCTCAGGATGTCCTGCGAACCGCCGATCTCCCGTACCTGCGCGACGAGCACGTCCGCGAGCTTCTGAGCCGCCGCATACTGCGTCGATTCAACCCCGTAGCGGCTCGCGATGTCCGCAAGGCGCGCAGGGATAGTGGTAGCGCTGCCATCCTTCGACGTCAGCATGTCCGCCAGGTTGAGCACCAGGAGCTCCTCCGACCGGTAGGTGCTGTCGGGGTTGCCGTGGTGGAAAATCTCCGCCCAGTACGTGAACCCCAGGGAGCGCAGCAGGGCCCCGCCAAGTTCCTCATGCTCGGACTGTTCATGGGCGAATTGATAGCCGACATCATGCAGGTAGCCCATCACGAACATGTCGCGGCACTTCTCATCCGACCAGCCAAACAGGGTGCGCCCCAGCTCGGAGGCTTTCATCCCAACCCCGCGGCAGTGGCGTAGTCGGTTCTCATCCATGCCGATTGCGGGCATCGAGTCAGTCATCATGCGATCCTTTGTGTGCCGTCGGCCAGATACCGCAGGAGATCCTCAAGCCTGCGACGCTGAGAGTCAGCGAGGCGCAGATCGAGGAGCTTGTCCTTGTGCACCCACTGGAAACCCGTGGATTCAGAGTCGAGAGACACCTCGTGGCCCGCAGACACCCCGTAAAACACGACGGTGAACTCCTGGCGAACTTCCCCGTCGGAGTATGCGATGCGCACGTCCGGGTCCGTGTAGGTGCCGACGATCCCGGTCACCTGCACGTCAAGGCCAGTCTCCTCCTTGAGCTCGCGGACCGCGCACTCGGCGAGACTTTCGCCGAATTCGAGGGTACCGCCCGGGAGCGTCCAATTCCCACTATCTCGGCGCTGGAGCATGAGGATGTGACCCTCGTGCTCGATGGCGACCGCCGCCGCAGGGGCGATCGAGTTGGCCGCCGGCGCATCGGGGGCGTGGGAGTAATCCACGCGCGTCGTCGTCACGGCCGAGGCCAGCCACGCCTCGACATCCGGGCCGGGGGTGACGACGTTCTTGTCATTCGTGGAGGGAACCTTGATGAAGAGGATCCGCGTCCCTCGCTTCGAGCGCTGCGCGTATGTCGTCCCGGGTTCGATGACGTAAAAGTCGCCCGCCCGGAACTCATGCTCCTCGCCAGTGTCCGTATCCAGGTACTGCGTCCACCCGGACAGCATGTACTGGAACTCGGTGGCCCGCGTATGGAAGTGCGGCTGCTCGCACGCGTCATCGGTATAGGACGTGATCCCGATTTCGAGATCACTCGTGTCGTAGTGCGCAACCACCTGCGGCCGCGAGAGGTTGCCGGCCAGGTACTGGCGCGACACCTGCTCCAGCGCCTGCCGGATCTCGCCTGACGTGATGGTGGAGAACATCGTCATCGCCTCCTCGGGGCCTTCTGTCGACTCTTCCTCAGCTGGTGCCTCAACACAACGAGAACGCCGATCGCGACGACCACGCTCGCCAGACACAGGGCAAGCACGAACCACAGCGAGGGAAGATGCTCGCCCTGGTTGAGACCAATGATGGACATCGAGAAGAAAGAGATGATGAGCGTCGGTACAAAAAAGACTGCGGAGGCAAAGGTGAGGAACGTGTTCGTTCGTTCTGCGGCCTCGGCGTTTTCCTGGTTTGCGACGGCCTGGACGGACTGAGCGGTGTTCGCAAGCAGGCCGGACGCTCGCTCGAGCAGCCGTCGGTACTCTTCGATCGTCGCCTTGAGTTCGGCGACCTTGCGCGTCGCGAGGCTGCGCAGGGCTTCGTTCCCGGTCACGAGTTCGTTGACCTTGGAACGGCGTTCGAGGTTCCTGGAGACGAGGAACGCCGTGGTCACAAACTGGGAGAGCACGCCGATTTCTCGCTGCGCCCGCCTGAGGCGCTGCGCGGCCTCCTCAGAGTCGTCGCTGATCATGATCTGGAAAGGTTCGTTCTCCCAGAATTCGAACTCGATCCGCCAGTTCTCGAGGTTGTATTGCTCATATTTGATCGGGATCGAGAACGCCTCAACGATGTCGCCCACGTCCGAAGGTTCGGTGAAGTACCCCTGCCCACGGTTCAGCCAGATGCCGTTGTGCGGCCAGCGAAGATTGTCGAGCTGGTCTGGCGAGACCCGCTGATAGATCGTGACGGTACCGTTGCCCATGTCGAAGATCCGGCACCAGCGATGGAGGGCACGAAGCGGCTCGGAGGTGTCGCCGGAACGGGCCGGCAGGTTCTGGGTCAGCAGATCGACGTACGTGATCCACGTGTCGTCATCTACCTGCAAGGGCACGTTCGTTTTGTTCGCCGAGACCCGCTGAATCATCTCCGGCATCGATGCCATCAATGCGTGAGCGACGGCCGGTGCCATGAGCTTGTCAAGGAGGGAGGAGATCTCACCGTCGTGCGCGCCGTCGAGCGACACTTCGAGCTCGTATCTGTCGATACCGCTCCACGGGTCCTCGCGATGGGTGTGCGCATCGATCGGGCAGTACCGGTGGCCCTCACCGTCGTCCAGCGGGGGCAAAACGATCGGATTCTCGAACTCCATGGCCCGGCGATGCCATCCGGACAGAATCACCGCCTGCGTCCCATCCGTGTACTGACACTTCAGCAGGAAGCTTGGACCTGCGTCCCAGAGCTGAGGATCAGACGCGTACGTCTTGCTGTAGGAGCTGTTCACCCGGGCACCTCCATTCGAAGTCGTTGACACGTAGTTGTCCGGCGCAGGCGGCCCGAGGCCGTGGAGACGGACCGCTCTTTGAGATTGTAGTCGTTTCCGCAGATACCCCGCCGGAGCGCAACATCTGTGCGTGCCGCAGATAAACGAGGCCGGGGCCAGCCACGCACAATCGCGCAGCCGACCCCGGCCTCGTCACTGAAGAACTCTCAGAAGTACGCCTTCATCATGGACACCAGGTCGTAGCCGTAGTTCTTGGCTGCGGCCCAGCCGGTGCGGTTGGGATTCTCCTGGATGCCCAGGTATTCGACCACGGGGGCCGCGCCCTTGCGCACGTAGGCGAAGCGCGGGTCGACGACCGTGTTCGCGAGCGATGCCGTGGTCACCGAGGAGTCCGCGTAGGCGCGCAGGTGCTGGACCTGGGCGCGGATGCCGGTGCGCACGTCCGCGAAGGAAGCGCCCTTCGCGCCGCCGCCAACCGCGCCGATGCCGGAGAAGTTGTTCTGGCTGACGGTCACGTCGCCGCCGAATTGCAGCCAGCCCGTCTCCTTCATAGCCTGGACGAAGACCAGCTCGGGGGACACGCCTTCGGCCGTGGCCTCGTCGTAGACGATGGACGCAAAGTCGCGGATCGTCGGCGCGCCGCCGGCGGCCAGGGCGCTCGGATAGCTGTAGCCGGCCTGATCCCACGCGTCTTCCATGTCGTCGATGATCTCCGAACGCGAGGCGGTAGGCGCGCTCATGATGAGGCGCTGACCGGATGCGTTCGTGACGGAGGCGCTGCGCGAGGCCGATCGGGAGGCCGCCTGAGCGTCGCTGCCGTCCGCGTAGCCGAGCCACGCGCCGGAGGAAGCGAAGGCGGATGCACGTCCCTCAACGATGACCGTGCCCGTCGCCATGGCGCCCGAGTTCGGGTCCAGCCAGTACCAGGCGCCGTCCAGGAGCCAGCCGGTGGTCATCGCACCGGAGGAGTTCAGGTGGTACCAGGTGTCGCCGACCTTGGTCCAACCGGTCACCATGGCACCATCACCGTCCAGGTAGTACCACGTGCCGCCGTCGAGGAGCCAGCCGGTGACCATCTGTCCGCTGGGTCGCATGTAGTACCAGCGGTTGTCATCCTCAGTCAGCTGCCAGCCGGTGAGCATGCGCGCATCGTCCTCGAAGATGTACCAGGCACCATCGACGTTGGCCCAGCCAATCGCGGCCGCACCGTTGGCGCGCAGCCAGTACCAGTTGTTGCCATCCTTGAGCCAGCCGGTGACCATGACACCGTCGGAGTTCAGGTAGTACCAGGAGCCGGCGACCTTCACCCATCCGGTGGCCATGTCACCGTCGGGACGCAGGTAGTACCACTTGCCGTCTTCCTGCTTCCAACCCGTCACCATGGCGGTGGAGTCGTCGAAGAAGTAGCGGCGTCCGTTGATGGTGGACCATCCGCGGATGGTGCGTTCGTCGGAGCCCGCCCAGTACCAGCGGCCACCGACGGAGAACCAGCCGGTCTTGGCCGTGCCGTTGGAGATAAAGCTCCAGGAGTCGCCGGATGCGCGCCAGGCACCCTTACTCAGCCCATAAGCCTGGGCGATGCCGGTCGCGTCGGCGATGCCGAGGGAGCGCACGAAGCTCTCGTTGTGCAGGAGGGCGGCGTCGGTCTCCGAGGTGACGAAGGCATGCTCGACGATGACACCCGTCATGTTCTCTTCGCGAGCCTGACGGATGATCGCGTAGTAGTCGCCGGTCGAACCGTCCGGGTAGTCGTAGTAGGGGTTGTCACGCGTCTTGATGCCGCGATCAGCCAGTCCAAGGCTGGTCAGCTGCTTCTGGATAGCGTTGGCCAGGGTGCGTCCCTGGGTATGGGTGCCGTAGTTGTACGAGGAAGAGTTCGCATACCAGACCTCCGCACCCTTCGCGATGGGCGAGGCCGAGTTGAAGTGGATGGAGACGAGGGCGTCCGCATCCGCCGCTGCGGCAATGTCAACGCGGCTGGACAGGTCGGTGCTGACGTTTTCCGAGGGACGGGTGTCCGTCGTGCGGGTCATGACGACGCGCACGCCGTCGTAGCTTTCCAGTTCTTCCTTCAGGGCCAGCGAGACCGCGAGGGTCAAGTCCTTTTCACGCAGGCCGTTTGCGACCGCGCCGGGGTCGGAGCCGCCGTGCCCGGGGTCGATGGCAATCGTGATACCTGCTGCGTGCGCGGGCGGCACGAGGGCCGCTGCGGCTGCGCCGAGGGCCAAGGTGAGCCCGGCGACGATGGTCCTCCACGAGAAGCGCATAGTGATCCTTCAAGTTGCTGATGTGACACTCGTGATTGTAGGTACTTATGTTGTAACTGTAAACATGAAAATAGTTACACGCACGAACTAGTGCAAACTGAAATGATAGCTTTTTTGCATGTGAGACGAGGCCGGGACCTCTCGACACAATGCGCCCTCTCGTCGGGACACGCCGACGCGCCACCGAAAGCGCTCGCGGCGAGGAATAATGCCCCGCGGCCACACTACAATCAGCGCTTCAGCGGAAAAACTCCCGAGGCCTACGCGAGCGCCGCTCGAACCACCGCTGCCGCCGCAGCCGAGGAGGATACGACCGATCGATGCTCACGCACCCAGGCTCGCACCTCCTCGGACCCCACCCAGGGAGCGCTGCCCGACGCGAGGGCCACCATGGCCTCGGTGATTTCACCGACGTCGAGGCCGCACACCACCCCAAGCCCACCCTCCGCGACGTCGCGGGCAGCCTGACCGGGCCCCGCGTAGATGACGGGAGTGCCCTGCGCGAGGGAGGCGAGGATCTTCGTCGGGTAGGCGTAGTCGTATCCGCCCGGTCGCAGCGAGGCGAGAGTCGCGGTGGCTCGCGCCATCCACCGGTCCGCCTCCTCAGCGCTGACGGCGGGGATCATCTCGACGCCAGCCATGCCGCGCGAGCGTTCGGCGAGGGCATCCCATCCGCTCCCCTGCCCCACGAACACGAGGCGCGCGTCCCCGAGCCGCGCTCGCGCACGCTCGAAGGCGTCGACGAAGATCTCGGGGGCCAGCCACTGGGCGACCGTGCCCGCGTAGACGAAGACGGGACCGTCGCAGGCGGGGAATCCCTCGGGGGTGCCGGTGGCCACGACGTCGGGCACGCGCACACCGTTGGGAACGACCGTAACGTCCCGAGCCCCCAGGTCGCGGGCACGGCGCGCGACCCCATCGGAGACGGCGATGACGCGGCGGGCACCCCGCAGCGCGAAAGACTCCAGGCCCGCGACCGTGCGCACGACGAGGCCGGGCACGCCCGCGAGCGCGGCGGCGTCCGAGACGATGTCGGCGCAGTAGTAGACGTAGGGAATGCGGCGCAGCGCGCAGGCGATGCGCACGGCGGCTCCGGTCGTCGGCGGGGGCTCCGAAACGACGATGTCGGGGCGAGGACCGGTCAGCAGCCTGGCGACAAGAGGGACGTCGAAAGACATATAGGAGACGTATCCGCGCACCGCTCCCGTGCGGTCGCGCAGGACGGGGGCGCGGCGCACGCTGATGAGGCTACCCCCCTCCCCCGCATCGACGCCGCCGTCTGCGGATTGACGGGTGTCGCGGGCGACGGAGGGAGCCAGGCGCGAGGTGAGGACCCGGACCGTATCGCCGCCTGCGGCGAGCGCACGGGCCAGAGCCCCGAGGCGCAGCGCGGCGGCCGTCGGCTCGGGTGTAAAGGTACGGGTCGCCAGAGTGACTAACATGCGGGGGCGCTTCCCCCGCCGATCGTGATGCGCGGCGTGCCAGCCCAAGCCTCGGGTGAGGTGACGGCGCGACCGTCGACGAGGAGGCGTACGCCGGGCAGGTCGGCGGGGGCCAGGTCCCGGTAGGCGGCATGGTCGGCCTGGACGATGGCGACGTCCACCGGCTCGCCGAGGTGGTAGGCGTCCCACCCGAAGGCCGCCAGCTCCTCATCGGAATACAACGGATCGTGCACGCTCACCTGCGCCCCAGCGTCGCGTAGAGCGCAGGTGACGCCGAAGACGCCGGAGAATGCGGTTTCCTTGACCCCGCCGCGGTAGGCGGCACCCAGGACTGCGACGCGCAGGCCTTCAAGGGAACCGAGCAGGGCGGCGGCGCGGGAGACCGCGTAGGCGGGCATGGCGGCGTTCGCAGCGCGTGCGGCGGACACGACGCTCGCGTCCGGGTCGCCGGCCAGGTACAGGCGCGGGTAGACGGGGATGCAGTGGCCGCCGACCGCAATGCCGGGCCGGTGGATGTGCGAGTACGGCTGGGAGTTGCAGGCCTCGATGACGCGGGCGACGTCGATGCCGACCGCGTCCGCGTAGCGCGCGAATTGGTTGGCCAAGCCGATGTTGACGTCCCGGTAGGTGGTCTCGGCGAGCTTGGCCATTTCGGCGGCCTCGGCCCCGCCCATGGGCCACACGCCGTTGGGGTGCGGCAGGTCGTCGCGCTGATCGAAGGAGAGGACGGCCTCATAAAAGCGAACGCCGCGCGCCTCGCCCGATTCGCTCAGGCCCCCCACGAGCTTCGGGTAGCGCGCGAGGTCTGCGAAGACGCGGCCGGTGAGGACGCGCTCGGGAGAGAACACCACGTCGAAGTCGCGGCCCTCGGTCAGGCCGGAGACCTCCTCGATGAGGGGCTTGTAGCGTCCGCGCGTCGTGCCCACGGGCAGGGTGGTTTCGTAGGAAACGAGGGTGCTGGGCGTGAGGTGGGCGGCCATGGAGCGGGTGGCGGCGTCCATGACGCGGAAGTCAGGGCGGCTCTCGTCATCGACGACGAGGGGCACGACCATGACAACCGCGTCGGCGCCGGGGATCGCCTCGGCGTACTCGGTCGTGGCGCGCAGGGCACCGGAGGAGGCAAGCGGGGGCAGGTACTCGGCCAGGTGTGCCTCGCCCGGGAAGGGTTCGACCCCCTCGTTAATGAGGGCGACCACGCGGGGGTTCACGTCCACGCCGACGACGGTGTGCCCTCCGCGCGCGTAGTGCACCGCCAGCGGCAAACCGATCTTGCCCATGCCGACGACCGCGATGCGCATGGGGTCCCCTTTCCATCTCCGGCCTCGTTGTTACCCTCCAGTGTAGTGCCCCGCCCCACCTACAATGGGGGCGTGGATCGCGCGCTCAATCTCCTGCTCTACCCGTCGAACCTGGCCTCGCCCGGTCGGCTGGTGAAGATCGCGCGCTCACTGTCCCCGCTTTTCTCGCAGACGCACGTCGTCGGGATCGATCAGGGTGAGCTCCCCACGGACGAGGCCGTGGCCCCCACCGTGCGCCTCACGCGGATTCGGGGCGCGTCCCTGGGTGCGCCCTTGGGCGGGCTGCGGGTCGTCGGGGCGTGGGGCGTGCGCGTGTACCGGCGGTTCGCGAGGCAGCGCGTCGCGGCCGTGTCCGCGCAAAACCTGTTCCTGCTGCCCCTCGCGCACGCGTTGGCGCGGCGCACGGGCGCGGTGTTTGCGTACAACGCGCACGAGTTGGAGACGGAGACGGTGGGGTCGGCGGGTCTGCGCCAGCGCCTCCAGCGCATCATCGAGCGCCGCTATATCCGGCGAGCGGACGTGGTGTCCGTGGTCAACGAGTCGATCGCACAGTGGTACCGCGAGGCCTACCCGGGCGTGGATCCCGTGGTGGTGACGAACGCGCCGACGGGCGCGGAGGGGGTCATCGACTTGCGCGCACAGCTGGGGATCCCGAAGGAGGCTCTCCTCTACCTGCATTCGGGTTACCTGGCACCGGGGCGCAATATTCCGTTGATTCTGCGCGCTTTTGAGCATGTAACGAACACGCACGTGGTCTTCGTCGGAGCGGGCGCGCTTCTTCCCGAGGTCGAGCGGGCCGCAGCGACCCACCCGAACATCCACCGCCTGCCTCCCGTGGAACCGGACCAGGTCCTGGCGATGACGCGCGGGGCCGACGTGGCGCTGTGCCTCATCGAGTCCGGGTGCCGCTCGCACCGCATGTCCACGCCCAACAAGATGATGGAGGCCTTCGCGGCGGGGGTGCCCGCGCTGTGTTCTCCCCTGTCCGAGGCCCGCCGGTACCTGGGCGATCAGGCCGACACGTGGGTGCTGGAGGATCCGGAGCGCGACCTTGTTTCTGCTTTGGAGTCCATCAAGCGAGAGGACATCGAAGCCTTCACCGCTCCCGCGATCCCCACCTGGGAGGAGGGTGCCGCCCGCCTGCGCGAGGCCTACGAGCGGGCCCTCGCCGCGCGAGCAACACGTCAATAGTTCCCCCAAAATCTCGCACGTAATTTGGGTTCACTAACTTTTCTTAGCATTCCTAAAAATAGCAGAATATCAAGGTTTTTAACCTTGCATAGAAATGGACCACATGGAAATTACGTGCGACTTTTGGGGGAGGGGCATGTCAGGAGGCGACGACATCGCCTGTTTCACAAGGGTTTCACGAGGCCGACGGGCGTTTCACGAGGCCGACGGGCGTTTCACGAGGCCCACGGGCGTGTCACGAGGCCCACGGGCGTTTCGGTCGCCCACGTCTACGCAGCCGTCGGGCACGCGCCGTCCCCGAGGTCGTAGGCGCGCGCCGTCAGGAACGCCATCGCCAGCATGCACGCCAGCAGCGCAGCCATGAGGCCGCCCAGCACGGCGACCGTCGTCTCCACGCCGTAGGGGCTGCACGCGAGCCAGATCAGCGGCACCGCACAGTACACGCACGCGAAGGCCAGCATGCGGCGCTGGTGGTAGGTCGCGACGAACACGTTTGAGAGCGGCGAGGTCGCGACCGTGAGGGCCAGCCAGGGGGCCAGGGAACGCGCGAAGTATCCGGCCGCCTCCCAGCGCGCCCCGAAGACAAGGGGGAAGATCGCGGGGCTCGCCCCCGCGAGCAGGGCGAACACGGGGATCGAGCATGCCAGGGCGATTCCGCCGACGCGCACGACGACGCGTGTCATCTCACCGGGTGGGGTGTCCGACAGGCGCGGCAGGTACACCTGCGACAGCGCCCCGGCGATGAGGGCGACCGGGGCCTGCAGGGCCAGCCACGCCATGTTGAATTGGCCGAGCGAGGCCACGGAATACGTGGCGATGAGCATCGGGATTGCGCTCGTGCGCAGCGCGTCGACGACGACGTTGGGCACTCCCACGAGGGCCATCTTGCGGTAGCGCGAGGCCACATCGCGCAGGGTCGGATCCTCAGCCTCGCACTCGCGCACGTCGCGGGCACGCCACGACAGGTAGGCGACGGCGAGGCCCTGGCCCGCGATCGTCGCACCAATCGCCGCACCCAGGCCGCCGCCAGCCAGGAAACCGCACACCAGCTGCGCCGCCGCGATCCCGAGGGCGCGCACGACGGAGGAGCTCGCGATCGCCTGGAAGCGCCGGTGGCGGGTCAGCCAGTAGGAGCACACCTGCCCCTGCGCCAGAAACAGGACGGACACACCGACGGCGAGCAGCCAGCCCGCGAGCGCACTTCCGTAGTGCGCGCTCACCCACGGCCATGCGGCGGCCGCAACCAGGGTGGCCAGCGCGGAGGCGACTGCCGCGCAGCGCGAGGCCAGGCGGGCCAGGGACCGGGCCGAGGCCTCGTCCCCGGGGGCGGGCAGGACAATGCTGAGGTCGAAGCGGGCACCCGCGACGGCGGCGCCGAGCGTCGCAGCGGACGTGAAGATACCCAGATACCCCAGGTCCGTGTCCGTGTAGAGGCGGGCGATGCCGATCTGGGCGACGAAGGCGATGACTTGGGCGAGGAGGGTGCCGCCAAGGAGGGTGAGCACCTGCGCGAGGACGCCCGAGCGGGCGGGGCGGGCAGGTGCGTTCGTCATGGACTCATTTAATCACCTGGGGCGCGCGGCTTGCCCCTAGGATGGTGACATGCCCGCTCCCCGATCCGTGCCTGTCCTCGGGTGGAACTCGTGAGGGTCGCCCTGACGAAGGGAACCCTGCTGGTTCCCCCGACCTACTTTGCGCTCTCGCACGCGCTCGCGATGCCGGAGCTCGATTGGCGGGTCTTCACGCTCGCAGCGCGCATCGCCGATCCGGCCGTCACGATCCCCATCGACGAGGCCGCTCCGCGCACGCTTGGCAGTCCCCTCCCGCTTCGCGTGACCGCGCAGGCACGAGGCCTGGGACAGATGCGCCGCGCGATCACGTCGTGGCGCCCGGACCTTATTCACCAGCAGCAGGCGACCTGGTCCCTGCCGGCCGTTGGAGCCGCGCGGGAGACGGGCGCGCCCCTCGTGGTGACGCTGCACGGCGGGGACGCCTACCCGAGGCTTGGGCGCGGCGTGGGGGCCGCGTGGAACGCGCGCAACCGTACGGCTGCCTTCGAGGGCGCAAGCCGGCTGCTGGCTGTCTCGCGATACCTGGCGGACGTCGCGCTGGGTGCGGGCGCCGATCCAGCCCGCCTGAGCGTGCACTATCAGGGCGTGGACACCGACTGGTGGACGCCCGCCCCGAACGCGACAGAAACGCGCGAGGAACCCGTCGTCCTGTTCGTTGGCGCGCTCAGCCGCCTCAAGGGGGTGGATGACCTGGCACGGGCGTCGGCCACGCTCGTGGGACGTCGCCCGCACCGCCTCGTGCTCGTCGGAGACGGGCCGCTGGAAGCGGGCCTGCGCTTTCGCGCTCCAGCCCACGTGACGTTCACGGGACGGCTGGATCGGGAAGGGGTGCGCGACTGGATGCGCCGCGCCCGCGTCCTCGTCCTGCCCACGAAGCCGACGCAGGGACGACAGGAGGCGGCCGGCCTCGTCCTGCTCGAGGCGCAGGCGTGCGGCGTTCCCGTGGTCACTTATCCGACGGGCGGGACGCCGGAGATGATCGCGCCCGGGGCCTCGCTGCTCGCGGCAGAACGCTCGCCGCATTCCCTCGCCCGCTCCATCGACGAGGCACTGGCGTGGTCGGAGGACGAACGCGCGGACCGCGGGGCGGCGTGCCGGGCGTGGGTGACACACGAGCGCTCGCTGCGCGGATCCGTGGATCAGCTGCACGAAACTTACGCCGACGTGACCCGTTAACGCCGCGCTCTACAGGTCGACGGAACGCCCGGACGCTGCCGAGGACAAGATGGCCTCGACGACGCGCAGGTTGTCCAGGGCCTCGTCCATGGTGACGTGCTCGCTTCCCACGCCGAGGATCGCGTCGCGGAAGCGCTCGTGTTCGAGGGCGAGGGGCTCGCGCTTGGTGAGCGCGTAGCGCACGACCTGGCCCTCGCTCACCCCGCGGAAGGCGGCGATGGCGTCCCATTGGAGAGGCGCGTGGCCGTTTTCGTAGAAGGTCAGGTCCCCCATCGCGGTGTCGGCGACGAGCGCGCCGCGCTCTCCCGTCACGATCGTCGTGCGGTCCTTGTAGGGGGTCAGCCAGTTGACGAGGTGGTTGACGAGGATGCCTCCTGCAAGGACGCCCGAGGCGACCATCATGTCCTCGTGGGGGCGCCCCGAGCGCGCGGACGTACGCGCGTAGATGCTCTCGTAGGGGGCGCCGGCCACCCAGGCAGCCAGGTCCACGTCGTGCGTGGCCAGGTCTTTGACGACGCCGACGTCGCTGATGCGCGCCGGGAAGGGCGACTGGCGGCGCGTCGCGATCTGCTCGATCTCGCCGAGCTGTCCCTGGGCGATCCGCCGACGCATGTCGATGAGCGCCGGGTTGCAGCGCTCGACGTAGCCGACAGCACCGACGAGGCCCCCGGCCGCGAAGGCGTCGCGAATGCGAGCCCCCGCCTCCACGCTCGTGGCGAGGGGCTTTTCGACGAGGGTGTGCACCCCAGCCTCGGCGAGCGCCAAGGCCGCGGCCTCGTGGTGGGCGGTGGGCGCGGCGATGATCGCGGCGTCGATGCCGACCTCGATGAGCTCCTCGACGCCGCCCAGGACGGGCAGGTCGCCGGCGACGCCGAAGCGGTCGCCGCCCGGATCGGCGAGGGCGACGAGGTCCACGCCGGCGGTGGCGCGAGCGTTGCGCACATGGTGTCGACCCATCGAGCCGATGCCGAGGATGCCGAGGCGAATACTCATGTCAGGCCCCCGCTTCCGCGAGCGCGTTCACGGCGTGCGCGATTCGCTCCAGTTCTCCGGGCGTGAGGGACGGGTAGATCGGCAGGGATAGGACCTGGTCGGCCGCCTCGCGCGTGGCCGGCAGCTCCACGTCGGGGGCGTAGCGGGCGAGGGAGGGCAGCTCGTGGTTCGGGATCGGGTAGTAGACGCCCGAGCCGACGCCGTATTCCTCGCGCAGGGCGGCGGCAAAGCCGTCGCGGTCCTGCTCCACGCGGATCGTGTACTGGTGGTAGACGTGCGTGGCGCCGGGCGCGACGTGCGGGACGGTGACGCCTCGCAGGTGGGAGTCCAGGAAGGCGGCGTTGCCTTGGCGCGCGCGGGTCCACGCGCCGACCTTGGTGAGCTGCACGCGCCCGATGGCCGCGTGGATGTCGGTCATGCGGTTGTTGAGGCCCACGATTTCGTTGGCGTAGCGCGTCTCCATGCCCTGGTTGCGCGCGAGTTTCACGCTGCGGATAACGTCGGGGTCGCTTGAGGTGACCATGCCGCCCTCGCCGCTGGTCATGTTTTTCGTCGGGTAGAAGGAGAAGGCCGCAAAGGTCCCGAAGGAGCCGACCGCGCGCCCGTGCAGGCTCGCGCCGTGTGCCTGGGCGGCGTCCTCGAAGACCATCAGTCCGTGTGCATCAGCGATCGCCTGGAGGGCGTCCATGGGGGCGGGGTGGCCGTAGAGGTGGACGGGCATGATGGCCCGCGTGCGCGGCGTGATCGCGGCCTCGACGGCGGCAGGCGAGAGCGTGAACGTGAGCGGGTCGATGTCTGCGAACACGGGGGTCGCGCCCGTGATGGCGACCGAGTTCGCGGTGGCCGCGAAGGTGAAGGAGGGGACGATGACCTCGTCGCCCGGCCCGATCCCGGCCGCGAGCAGGCCCAGGTGCAGGGCCGAGGTCCCCGAGTTGACCGCGGCGGCCTGGGTGCCGGGCACCAGGGCTGCGCAGAACTCCTCTTCGAAGGCTGCGACCTGGGGGCCCTGGGCGATCATGCCCGTGCGCATGACGGCTGCGACCGCGTCGATCTCATCCTCGCCGATGAGAGGGCGTGCGGGCGGGATGAACGGCTGCGTCACTGCTGGTCCTCAGGGGTTTGGTCGGGCATCTCGGCATCATGTGGGGACGAGGCCTGGGCCTCCTCGGGTGACAGGGCACCGTCTCGCTCGACGTAGCGGCGTCCCGAGGCCGGACACACCCACGTGCGGTCCCCGGCCTCACTGGCGGTGTCGTCGGCGGCCACGAGGGGCACCCCGGCCTCGCCGACCCATCCGACGCGGCGCGCGGGGACGCCGACGACGAGCGCGTAGGGGGCAACGTCGCGGGTGACAACCGCGCCCGCGCCGACCGATGCCCACGCGCCGATGCGCACGGGGGCCACGCACACGGCGCGCGCGCCGATGGCTGCTCCACGCTCGACGGTGACGCCGACATGATCCCAGTCACTCGCGCTCTTCAGGGTGCCGTCGGCGTTGATCGCGCGAGGAGCATGATCGTTCGTCAAGACGGCCGCGGGGCCGACAAACACGCCGTCGGCCAGGGAGGCGGGCTCGTAGATGAGCGCGTAGTTCTGGATCTTGCAGCGCCCGCCAACTCTCACGCCTTCTCCGATGTAGGCACCACGTCCAACGATCGTCTCCTCCCCGATGCGCGCATCCTCGCGCACCTGGGCGAGGTGCCAGACGCGCGCGCTGGGAGCGACGATCGCACTGGGGGCGATGTCGGCGCTGGGCTCGATCACTGGGTCTCCCTGTCGTTGTCTGCGTGCGCGCGTGCGCGCATCGGGGCACTGCGCGCCCTTCCGGATACCCCACACTATAGGCGCGCGCCCATCCCTATGTGCGACACTAATCAAATGCAGATCGGCTCCGACACGTGGGTGGTGATCCCCGCGTACAACGAGGCGTCCGTCATCGCGGGCGTCGTCGCGGGAGTCCGCACCTTTTTCCCGCGTGTCCTCGTCGTCGATGACGCTTCGAGTGACGACACCGCTGCCGCCGCCCGCGCCGCGGGGGCCTACACCGCGAGACACCCGCTCAACCTGGGCCAGGGCGCTGCCCTCCAAACCGGATTCGATGCGGTCCTCACCCGCGGCGCGCGATACGTGGTCACCTTCGACGCCGACGGCCAGCACGACCCCGCCGAGGCGGCCGCTATGGTCGAGCGGGCACGCCGGGAGGATCTCGCGTTCGTCCTCGGCTCTCGTTTCCTGTCGGGCTCCCCGTCGTCGGCGGGTAGGGCCAAACGCGCCATGCTACGCCTGGGCGCTTGGGTGGCCCGGCTGCGCACGGGCTTGGATCTCACGGACACGCACAACGGGCTGCGCGTGATCCGCGCCGACGCCCTCGCCCACGTGCATCTCACCCACGCACGCATGGCCCACGCCTCGCAGATCGTCTCCCAGCTCGCGGCCTGTGGCCTGCCCGGCGCCGAGCACCCGGTGACAATTTCCTACACGGACTATTCGCGGGCGAAGGGCCAGCCTCTGCTCAACTCCGTCAACATCGTCGTCGACCTCGCGTTGGGGGGACGATGAGCGCCTACCTCGCCATCCGCGTCCTCCTGCTCCTCGCCCTCGCGCTCACCGCGTGGTGGCTGGTGCGTCCGGTGTCTTCGGCCTCGTCCCTGGCGTTGCGCCGTATCGGCATCGGAGCGGTCGTCGCCGCTGCTATCGTGGCCATCCTCGTGCCCTCGCTGGCCAACACGGCCGCCCGTGCAATCGGCGTTGAGCGAGGGATCAACCTGATCGTCTACGGCCTCGTCATTGCGTTGATCGCGCAGATGGTGACCGGCTATCGACGCGAGGCCCGCGCCGAGGAGCGCATGGCCGCGCTGGCCCGGGCCCTCGCCCTCGCGCACGTCCTTCCACCCGACGATCCGGAGGACGCCCGCACCGAGACGGGCAGCTCACACGCTGATACGAGCGGAGTGGAACGCGCCGCTAACGGCCTTGCTTCACCGACAAACAGGCCAGATAACGATATGGTTACGGATGATGAGTAACGTGAATCTGCGACCGATCCAGCACTCGGCCGTCAACTTTGGACGCTTCGGCCTCCTGCGCGGCGCGCTCGCCGTGCTCCTGGCCGGGGTCTTGTTCGTCGTGTCCTCCGCAGGCTTCGTCTACGCCAAGCTGAGCACTCAGTTCGCCAACCGCGTCGTCAGCATCGACAACTACGCGAGCGACGAACAGAACAAGGCCACCCCGGACTCCTTCGAAGGCCGCGCCGTCAACATCCTCGTGGTCGGCACCGACTCGCGTAACGGTGCCAGCGGCGAGCTGGGCGCGGGCGATGCTGACGATGTTCCCGGCCTGCGCAACGACTCGACGATGGTGATTCACGTCAGCGCGGATCGCTCCCGTGTGCAGATCGTTTCCATCCCCCGCGACACCCTCGTGGACATCCCGGCGTGTAAGCACCGCGATGGCACCACCAGCGAGCCGACCACGGACGACATGTTCAACAACGCGATGGTCTACGGCGCGAACGGTGGCGATGAACCGGAAGACATCGGCCCCGGCATCGCGTGCGTGCGTTCGACCGTCGAAAAGCTCTCCGGCATGTCGATCGACGCCTTCATGGTCGTTGATTTTGCGGGCTTTATTAACATGATCGATGCGCTGGGCGGCATCTGGTTTAACATCCCCGAGGACATCAATGACGACTCTGCCGGGCTCTACATCGACGCGGGCTGCTGGAAGCTGTCGGGCACTCACTCGCTGGCCTACATGCGCTCGCGCAAGGGGCAGGGCGACGGCTCCGACATCTCCCGTATCGGCCGCCAGCAGCAGCTGATTTCCGCGATGCTGCGCGAGCTGCAGGACAAGAACTACGTGACGGACCCCGGCTCGCTCATCAGCTTCCTGCAGGCCGCGATTTCCTCCGTGAACGTGTCCCCCAACCTGGGCAACGCCAGCTCGGACGCGTCCCTCCTCATCAATGTGCTGCAGAACATTGACCGTTCCAACATCCAGTTCGTGACGATGCCGGTCGAGGAACCCTCCTGGGATCCAAACCGCCGCATCCCCTCTGAGCCGATGGCCCGCAACGTGTGGAACGCCCTGAAGAACGACCAGGCCCTGCCCGTGGGCACGACCTACACGGACGGCAACGGCGCGCAGCTGGTGGTGCCCGATCCGACCGCGACAACGGCACCGTCGACGCCCGATCCGACGCAGGCTCCCACGACCGATCCCGGCTCGGAGGAGACCACCACGGATAACACCGAGCAGTCCGCCTCCGTCGCGAATAATGCGGCGAACGAGGAAGCCGCCAAGCAGACAGCCGCTACCTGCCCGCCGAAGGACCAATGAGCACTCCCCCCTCGTTTACACCAGATCCGAAACGACGCCGTCCCGCATCCGATGACGCCCACGTCGTTGGTGAGGAGGTGCGCGGTGGCGCGCCCACTCCCCCTCCGGAGGCTCTGGCCCCGCAAATGTGGAGGATCTCGGACGACGAGGCCGCGGCGGCTCGCCCGCTGATGCCCCGCACGCTGGATCAGCCGCAGAGGGACTCTCAGTCGATTTTCCCGCGCCGCACCCCGGTCCAGCCGCCGTCGTTCCAGCCGGCCTCGGCCACCAACCCGCCGTCCTACGCGCCGGGTTCCGGCCGTTCGTCGGGCTCGGGCACGTATGCCCCGTCGGGCAACGGGCCTCGTCAGGTGACGATCAATCGATCCCAAGGCGCACCCGCGCCGGCCCCCGCGCCGGCCGCTCCCACGGCTCCTGTTGCGAAGCCGAGGCGACGCAAGCGGTGCCACCCGATCCTCAAGACTCTGTGCCTGTTCCTGGTCCTCGTCCTCGCGTGGGGCGGCTTCCTCATGTGGGACGCGAACACGAACATGGGACGCGTGAGCGCCCTGTCGGGGGCCGCCGACACTCCGGGCACGACCTACCTGCTAGCGGGTTCCGACTCGCGGGCCGACGGTGCCGTCCAGGATGGCTTCAACGAGTCCGAACGCGCCGACTCAATCATGCTCGTCAACGTCGCCCCGAACGGGCAGACGGTCGCGCTGTCGATCCCACGTGACACCTATGCCGAGATCCCGGGCGTCGGCTGGGACAAGATCAACGCCTCCTACGCATACGGTGGCCCGCAGCTGCTCGTGGAAACCGTCGAGAAGCTGACGGGCCTCACCGTCGATCACTTCGTGCAGATCGGCATGGGTGCCGTGCCCGACATGGTGGACGCCGTCGGCGGGGTCGAGCTGTGCTACGACAACGACGCCAACGACCAGTATTCCGGCCTGACGTGGACCGCCGGCTGCCACACGGTGGACGGCACGACCGCGCTGCAGTTCTCGCGAATGCGCTACCAGGACCCCGAGGGCGACATCGGCCGCACGAAGCGTCAGCGCCAGGTGATTTCGAAGGTCATTTCCTCGGCAGCATCACCCTTGACCCTCCTTAATCCCGCGAAGACCCTGCGCGTGGAGCGCGCCGGTTCGAAGTCCTTCACCATCGACGAGGATTCCTCAGTCATGACGGTCGCGTCGCTCGTGTGGGCGCTGCGCGGCGCCTCGTCGAATCAGATGATGGGCGTCCCCCCGATCGAGTCGCTGAATTTCACGACGAACGCCGGGGCCTCCGCGATCCTCCTGCGCGACACGACCGCGGACGACTTCTTCGCCAAGCTCCGTGCGGGCACACTGACCACAGCCGACCTCAACCAGGTCGACGGGGTCTGAGGTACTCCAACCGACCCCGCCATTAGGCAACAGATAAGCTCCGGCCTCGTTCCCGCTATCAGGAACGAGGCCGGAGCTTAGTCAGAGCACACGTGCTCAGGAGCCGGGGACGGTGATTGGGCGCGGACCCGCCTGCCAGCCTTCCCACGCGGAGGTGAGGATCTCGTCGAGGCCGTTGTTGGCCTTCCAGCCCAGGTCCACGCCGATGGA
Source organism: Sanguibacter keddieii (assembly GCF_001064145.1). Classification (GTDB taxonomy): domain Bacteria; phylum Actinomycetota; class Actinomycetes; order Actinomycetales; family Actinomycetaceae; genus Pauljensenia. Next base: position 30,512 of record NZ_JVOJ01000058.1, on the reverse strand, counting down.
CAGCGGGTCACCGATCAGCTTGGGCGGGTCGCCCGCGCGGCGGTCCAGCTCCTCGACCGGGAAGTCCCAGCCGATGACGCGACGCAGGCCTTCGATGATCTCGCGCACGGAGGTGCCCAGGCCGGTGCCCACGTTGTAGGTGTGGTGGTCGGGCTGGCGCCCCTCGGCGAGCACGTCCAGAGCGGCGATGTGTGCCTCGGCCAGGTCCAGGACGTGGATGTAGTCGCGCACGCAGGTGCCGTCCGGGGTGTCGTAGTCGGTGCCGAAGATCTTGGCGCTCTCGCCGCGCTCGATGCGGTCGAGGACCATGGGGATCAGGTTCATGATGGCCGGGTCGGCCAGGTCGGGCCAGCCGGCGCCCGCGACGTTGAAGTAGCGCAGGCCGATCCACTTCAGGTCCCAGGCACGCTCGCAGTCGGCCATCATCCACTCGCCGATCAGCTTGGTCTCACCGTAGGGGTTGATGGGGTGCCCGGCCATGTCCTCAGTGACGACCTCGGCGGTGGGGATGCCGTAGACGGCGGCCGAGGAGGAGAAGATCATCTGGTCGACGCCGGCATCCTCCATGGCGGCCAGCACGTTGGCCATGCCGCCGATGTTCTGCTGGTAGTACCAGGCGGGGCGCGCAACGGACTCGCCGACCTGCTTGCGGGCGGAGAAGTGGATGACGGCCGTGACGTCCTCGTCCACCATGAGGTTGGAGAGAACGGAACGGGCTTCATCGGTAGCGACATCGAGGCGAACCAGGGGCGTGTCCCCGACCCTGGCCGCGTTGGAGGTGGACAGGTCGTCGACGACGACGACGCGATCCCCGCGCTGACGCAGGAGACGGACAACGTGTGCGCCGATGTAGCCGGCGCCGCCACAAACGAGAATGCTCATGGCTTCAGGATACGACGCGCCGCCCCCTCACGGCTACCCGCGCGGGGCTTGTGTTGTGCGGCCTCAGCGCGCCTGGGAGACGCGCTGGGCGAGGGCCGCGCCCTTTGCGCTGGCCACGTCTCGAAGGTCCTTCTGAAAGTCGCGCATCGAGGCGCGCAGGGTCTCGGCACGCTCCCCTTCGCCGGCACCGAGGATGCGCGCCGCGAGCAGACCCGCGTTGCGCGCACCCGCGATCGAGACGGTCGCGACGGGCACGCCCGCGGGCATCTGGACGATGGAGTGCAGGGAGTCGACACCGTCGAGGTGCTTGAGGGGCACGGGCACGCCGATGACAGGCAGCTCGGTGAGGGCGGCGAGCATGCCGGGCAGGTGGGCCGCTCCCCCGGCTCCGGCAATGATGACGCGCAGGCCGCGCTGCGAGGCGGATCGGCCATAGGCAACCATGTCCTCGGGCATGCGGTGGGCGGAGACCACGCCGACCTCGCAGGCGATGCCGAATTCGGCGAGCGCACCGACGGCCGCTTCCATCGTGGGCCAATCGGAGTCGGAGCCCATGACGACGCCGACGAGCGGGTCCTCGCCGGTGGCGGTCAGCTGGATATCGAGGTCAGTGGTCATGCGCGGTCCTTTCGGGAGGGGACGAGGCCGGGGCACCTAGTCCCTCGGCCGCGGACAGGTGGGAGGGTTAGTCGGTGGGGGCCTCGCCCTGCAGGGCGCTGACGGCCGCCCGCGCGCGCTCAAGGGCGAGGGCGGGATCCGAATCGACGACGGTGACGTGGCCGAGCTTGCGTCCGGGGCGCACCTCCTTGCCGTAGAGATGGACTTTCGCGCCCGCTCCCCCGGCTGCGAAGGCGTCCGCAAGGGCGCGCGCGGGTTGAACATGGGAGGAGCCGAGCAGGTTGACCATGACCGCGTACGTGCCCGGTGCGCGCAGCTGCGTGGAGCCCAGCGGCAGGTTAAGGACGGCGCGCAGGTGCTGCTCGAATTGGCTCGTGACGGCCCCGTCGATGGTCCAGTGTCCCGTGTTGTGGGGGCGCATGGCGAGCTCGTTGACGAGGACGCGTTCGTCCGCCCCCTCACCGACGACGAACATTTCCACGGCGAGGACGCCGGTGACGCCCAGCTCGTCGGCGATGCGCTCGCCGATGCGGCGCGCCTCGGCGGCAGTCTCGGGCCGGATGCCAACCGCGGGGGCCACGACCTCGGAGCACACGCCGTCCACCTGCACGGTGGATGCGACGGGCCACGAGGCAATCTCACCCGAGGGGGTACGCGCCAGGAGCGCTGCCACCTCGCCGGTGAAGGGAACCAGGGCCTCGGCCAACAGGGGGCCCTTGCCCCACCAGGAGGCTACGTCTGCGGGGCTGTGGGCCACTGCCACGCCGTGCCCGTCGTATCCGCCGCGCGGGGTCTTGACGATGAGGGGCCATCCGATCGTCGCGCCGAATTCTTCCAGCTGGGCCTCATCCTCGACGCGCGCCCACGCCGGGCACGGGATGCCCATGTCGGTGAGGCGCTCGCGCATGGCCAGCTTGTCCTGCGCGTACAGGAGGGCGCTCGCCGGGGGCTGAACGGAGACGAGGCGGGCCGCCTCCTCCATCGTGCGGGCCGGGATGTGCTCGTGCTCGAAGGTGAGGACGTCCGCGCCGTCGATGAGAGCGCGGACCGCGTCCAGGTCGGCGGGTTCGCCTACCGCTTTGTCGACGGTCACCTGACCGGTCGATCCGTCTGAGGCCTCGACGAGGGCCCGAAGGTTAATGCCGAGCGCGACCGCGCTCTCCTGCATCATGCGTGCGAGCTGTCCGCCGCCGATGACGGCAACAGTGGGAGGGGTCAGCATCTCGTGTTCCACACCTTTCAATGTACTCCGCTGCTAGAAGCGCCGCGAGCGGCGCCCCATGGACATGAGAGGGCCTTCGGGCATGACGCGATCGGGGTCGAGGGACGCGGGGATCGCGGCGACCGACACCGTGAAGACCGGCGGCTTGTTCGTCTTGAGCTCGAGGCGCCCACCCATCGCCTGCGCGAGGTCGTGGGCCAGGGCCAGACCGATGCCCGTCGAGCCGTGCCCAGAGACACCCTTTTGGAAGATGTCGGGGGCCAGGGACTCGTCAATGCCCTCGCCTTCGTCACTGACCTCAATGACGACGCCACGCTTGGACGTACCTGCGTGCGCCCACACACGCGTGGTCCCGCCGCCGTAGCGCAGCGAGTTCTCGATGAGGGTTGCCAGGACCTGCCCAAGCTTTCCAGCGTCGGCCAGGATCGGACGCTCAGCCTCGTCGAGGAAGACAAGGGAGCGTCCGGCCGCCTCGAACTGGTCCTCCCACTCCTCGCGGGCCGTGTTGAAGACCTCGAGAATGTGAATGGCCTCGGTCTGACTGGTCTGACGCTTGGAAACATCGAGCAGCTCCGTGACCACGTTGGTCATGCGCTCCACCTGCTCGAGGCAGGTGCGGGCCTCGGCGCGCACCTCGTCCTCAGTGGAGATGAGTTCGATTTCCTCCAGACGCATGGACAGGGCGGTCAGCGGCGTGCGCAGCTGGTGGGAGGCATCGGCGGCAGCCTGTCGCTCAGCTGCGAGTCGGCCCGCCATGCGTTCCCCGGTGCGCGCGAGTTCTTCGGAGACCAGGTCAATCTCTTCGATACCGGACTTTTCCACGCGGGCGCGCACGCCGCCCGAGCCGATCTGCTCGGCCTGGGCTGCCAGATAGATGAGCGGGGCCGACAGCTCACGCGACAGTGAGCGCGCGAGCACCCAGCCGATCACCATGGAGGCAACCATGCCCCCACCGAACATCGCGCACGTCCACGCAATGCGGTTCAGAGCCTTCGATGCCGACGTCGTCAGCTGCACGGAAACGCCGCTCGGAGACGAGGCCAGCGCGGTTATGGTCCGCCCAGGGAACACCTTGCCGTTGGTGACGAGGTTGGCCCCGGGAACCTTAATGCGGTAGCTGAGTTCGTCGCCGCGACTATTCGCCTGATCCGCCACGAGCGAGGCCAGGGTTGCGTGGTCGTTCCCCTCCCCCGCGGCGCGCCTGCGCTCGATGTTTTGGAGGACGAGCTGCGCCTGAACGTCAAGGTTGCGCTGTTCGGACGACCAGATGGACGCCGACGCGAAGAACGCGCCAGGCAGGCCCATCAGCACGCACACGACGGCGACGATGGAGACGATCATCCTCACCGCGCGAGTGCGCATGGCGGGCCTCCCTCAGCGGCGCGCTCAGCGCGCGTTCTCGAAGCGGAATCCCATCCCGCGCACAGTCGTGATGTAGTGCGGGTCGGTTGCGTCGTCACCGAGCTTGCGGCGCAGCCACGACACGTGCATGTCGAGAGTCTTCGTGGAACCGGTCGGATCCGAACCCCACACCTCGCGCATGAGGGTGTCGCGAGCAACGACGGAACCGGCCTCGCGCAGGAGCACGCGCAGCAGGTCGAATTCCTTGGCGGTCAGGCTCAGCTCGACATCACCCGCGAAGGCGCGATGCGCGGCAACATCCATGCGGATGTCCTGAGCGCGCAGCTCGCCCTCGGCAGGCTCGGCGGCCTGGCGACGCAGGAGCGCCCGCACGCGAGCGAGGAGCTCCGCGAGGCGGAAGGGCTTCGTCACATAGTCGTCTGCACCCGCGTCCAGGCCGACGACCATGTCGACTTCGTCCGTGCGCGCAGTGAGGATCAGAATCGGAACTCGGTTGCCGGAGGAGCGGATCTCGCGGGCGACATCCAGGCCGTCCATATCGGGCAGACCGAGGTCCAGGACGACCAGGTCAACGCCGCGAACATCCGCAAGGGCTTCAGCGCCCGTCGCGTGTGCGCGCACGTCGTAGCCCTCCCTGCCCAGTGCGCGGGCGAGGGGCTCGGAGATGGCCGGATCGTCTTCAACGAGGAGAACTGTAGTCACGCTTACATCTTAGCAATTCCGAACCAAAACTTGCACATTTCTTGACCCGTCGTGCGGGCCAATCAGGCACTCGTTCACACTGCGAGATGAACGTTATTTGACAACGCTTGAGAGCAGGTACGGCGAAACAGGACCGAAACCGCGCAAGTCCGCGGTCGGGAACTCTTCGAGCTCATACCCGTCGCCAACCTCACCGGCGGCGATGGCAGCAGCCGTGGTCGGATCGGTGAGGATCTTACCCACCGGAGCAATGTCCACGAGGCGAGACGCGAGGTTCACGGTGGGCCCGAAGACGTCACCCGATCGCGAGAAGACGTCTCCGCGCACGAAGGACGCTCGCACGGGCAGCATCTCATCGTCGGCATTCAGCCTCTCAATGAGAGCTGTGGCAACGCGCAGGCCGGTCGACAGATCATCGGCGACGTAGAGGACAGCGTCACCGATCATCTTGACGACGCGACCCCCCTCCTCGATGACAGCGTTACGACTCTCCTCCTCGAAGCGCTCAATGAGGCCCACGAGGGCATCACCGAGGATCGTCGAGGACGACGTGTAGGACACCATGTCGACGAAGCCGAGGCAGCGGTTCAGCGGGAAGCGGTTATGCCGCTCCTCGTGCCCTCGCTGAGACACCTCGCGGTCGAAACGGGACAGGGCTGCCTCGAGCTGGCGCCGCCAGGCGTATGTGAACATCTCCTGGAAGACGTCAATGTACTCACGCATGTGGTCCAGCACATACATGCGGGCCGTCGTATCGTCCAGCATCAGACGACGCATTGAATCCTCGACCAGTGCCTCGAATTGCCATAGGGCCAGGCGGTCAGCAAGGTGAGCGTTCGCGCGCAAGAGAGAACGTGAGGTAGCTGTGTCAATGCCACCGGATTCGACGAGCTCGTGCCAGCGACTGAAAACTTCCAGATCACGCTGAGAGAAGACCTTGTCGTCTGCGGTGGGAGCCTGAAACCCGAGGGCAATCCAGAAACGAAAGACGCGTTCGATAGGCGTATTCGTCATCTCCGCGAGGTCGCGGGCCGAATACGTCAGATGACCACCGAGCAGCTGAGGAACGTAGCTTGTTGCGGTCAGGTCATCAGGAGTTGCAGGGAACGACACCACGCGCTCACCCATCGCAAATCCCTCCTCTTTGGGCTGACTCAACACCACATCAGCGGGTAACGGTATATCAGATCACTTTTCAAAGTCACATCTAGATTGCGACCTCGCATGTAGACAATTGTAGTAGTCTGATGAGTTTTTCACCAGCGCTTTGCACGTTTACCTGCGAAAACCCTCTCTCTTGCAACAAATTGCAGTTTGTCTGCACGCCTTTCGCGCGATGGTCCACAATGTCCCTATGCGCCTTGTTCTCGCTTCAGCTTCCCCCGCACGCCGCGCAACGCTCATTGCGGCGGGCGTCACACCGATCGTCCAGGTTTCCTCCGTCGACGAGGACGCCGTCCTCGCTGCACTGCCCGGCGGGCGCGCATTCTCGGGAGGTGCGACCACCCCCGCGGACGAGGTCGCAGCGCTCGCCGCAGCCAAGTGCGCCGACGTCTGCGAGGCCCTGAGAACGCCCGGGACCAACACCAAACTGCCCGAGGGCGAGGCCGTCCTCGTCGTCGGCTGCGACTCCATGCTCGAGATCGACGGCCAGATGCTCGGCAAGCCCCACACTCCCGACGTGGCCCGTGAGCGCATCCGCGCCATGCGCCGCACGAGCGCCACCCTATGGACGGGCCACTCGGCCGCGATCCTTGCCCCGGCCTCGTCCAACGATGGAACGGCAACCGAACGCACGATCAGTGCGACCGTGACCCGCTCCGCCTCGACCCAGGTCCACTTCGGGGACATCTCGGATGCCGAGATCGACGCGTACGTCGCTACCGGCGAGCCCCTGCACGTGGCAGGGTCCTTCACGGTGGACGGGCTGGGCGGCCCCTTTATCGAGGGCGTGACGGGCGATTATCACTCGGTCGTCGGCATCTCTTTGCCGCTGCTGCGCTCCATGGCCACCGAGCTCGGGGTGTTCTGGCCGGACCTGTGGGATGCGCCGCGCCGCTGAGTTTCAGCGCCAATCACCAGCCCGTCGCACCGTACTGTAGGGGCATGGACAACAGCACTGCATGGGGCATTGGCCTCGCAACGATCACTCTGGACGGCACGACACTCGACACGTGGTACCCCGCCCCGCACCTGGGCGAACCCGGAAACGACGAGGAGCTGGCGACCTCGCTGTCCGTGCTGGAGCGCGTCGACGACGCGCGCCGCGTGCGCACCGTCGTCGTGACCACGACGATTGACCTGCAGGAAGCCCCTGCCTCCACGGAGGACGCCTACCTGCGCCTGCATCTGCTCTCCCACCGCCTGGTTCAGCCCAACACGATCAACCTGGACGGTATCTTCGCGGTGCTGCCCAACGTCGTGTGGACGGATGCCGGCCCGTGCGCCGTCGCCGACTTCGAGGCCACCCGCCTGCGCCTGCGCGCTCGCGACGGCCACCCCGTCACCGTGCAGGGCGTCGACAAGTTCCCGCCGATGGTCAACTACGTGCTGCCGCCCGGCGTGCGTATCGCCGACGGCACGCGCGTGCGCCTGGGTGCCTACCTGTCGGAGGGCACGACCGTCATGCACGCGGGCTTCGTGAACTTCAACGCGGGGACGCTCGGCCGTTCGATGGTCGAGGGCCGCGTCTCCCAGGGCGTCGTCATCGGCGACGGCTCGGACGTGGGCGGTGGTGCCTCCACGATGGGCACGCTCTCGGGCGGCGGCAAGCAGCGCGTGCGCCTGGGCGAGCGCTGCCTGCTGGGCGCGAACTCGGGTCTGGGCATCGCGCTCGGCGACGACTGCGTGGTCGAGGCCGGCCTGTACGTGACCGCCGGCGCGAAGGTCACGCTCATCGATTCTTCCGGCGAGGCCGAGCCGCGTACGATTGCTGCGCGCGAGCTGTCGGGCGCGTCGAACATCCTGTTCCGCCGCAACTCCCAGACGGGCCGCATCGAGGCCATCGCCCGCGCGGGCGTCGTGGGCATCGAGCTCAACGACGCGCTGCACGCGTCGAACTGAGTTTTCTCTACGAACGAGGCCGGGGCGCGTCATGCGTCCCGGCCTCGTGTTATGACAGAGTCCGTCAGCGCCCGTTCCATGCCTCTCGGATGCGCTCGGCTGCGGCGGCCACGCGCTCGTCGGTGGCGGTCAGGGCCATGCGGACGCGCCCGTGGGCCGCCGTCCCGTAGAAGTCGCCGGGTGCCACGAGGATGCCAAGCTCGGCCAGGCGGTTCACGAGGGCCCACGAGTCGCTCGAATTGGCGGGGTCCGAGACCCACAGGTACAGGCCGGCCGCCGTGTCGGGGTCGACGTCGAGGCCGGCGTCAGTCAGCGCTTCGAGGAGGAGGGCGCGACGCACGGCGTAGACCCTGCGCTGACGCTCGACGTGTTCAGTGTCGTTGAGAGCGACGGCCATCGCGTGCTGGACGGGGGCGGGCACCATGAGTCCGGAGTGCTTGCGCACGCTCACGATCGGGGCGACCAGCGCGGGATCGCCGTAGATGAGGGCGCCGCGGTAGCCCGCGAGATTCGACTGCTTGGACAGCGAGTACAGGACGAGGAGGCCCCTCGCGTCGCCGTCGCACACGTCCGCGTCCAGCAGGGAGGGCACTCCCTCGCTGACGTAGGGCTCCGACCAGGGCAGGGCCGCGTAGCACTCGTCGGAGACGACGACGGCGCCGTGGGCGCGCGCCCAGGCGACGACGGCGCGCAGCTCGTCCTTGCTCATGACGTGCCCGTCGGGGTTGCCCGGCGAGTTCAGGTAGACGAGGGCGGCCTCGGGCCAGGCGTCGGGGTTCGTCGGATCCACGGCGACGGGGGTGGCACCGGCCAGGCGGGCACCAATGTCGTAGGTCGGGTAGGCGACCTCGGGCACGAGGACCGTGTCGCCCGGGCGCACACCTAGCAGGGCGGGGATCCAGGCGACGGCCTCCTTCGAGCCGATCGTGGGAATCACGCCGCCGTGGCCGACGTCGACCATGCCCCGGCGTGCTCCCCATGCCAGGATCGCGTCGCGCACCTCGACGGTGCCGATGACCGTCGGGTAGCCGTGCGCATTGGAGGCATCGGCGAGGGCCTCTCGGATGAACGCGGGAGTGTCATCGACCGGGGTTCCGACGCTGAGATCGCACATTCCCCCGGGATGTTCAGTGGCGCGCGCCTTGGCGGGTGCCAGCTGATCCCAGGGGAATTCGGGCAGGTCAAGAGGGCGGGGAAGGATCGTTGTCATACCCCTACCCTATCGACTGTCAGAGATTTTCGGCCTTCCATTCCTCATTCTGAGGCGGCAGCGCGGCGATCATCGGATCGTCGAAGTCCTGGACGCCGGTCTTCTGGGCGCCGCCGGGGCTGCCCAGGTCGTTGAAGAAGTCAACGTTGGCGCGCAGGTAGTCGGACCACTCGGAGGGCAGGTCGTCCTCGTAGAAGATGGCCTCGGTCGGGCACACGGGCTCGCATGCACCGCAGTCCACGCACTCCTCGGGGTGGATGTAGAGCGAGCGGGCACCCTCGTAGATGCAGTCGACGGGGCACTCGTCCACGCATGCGCGATCCTTGACGTCCACGCAGGGCTGCGCGATGACGTAGGTCATGAGACGTTCCTCCTGGTCAGTTCTAAAGACTCGTTGATTCTATTATTCACGTATGAGTATCCCGCAGTCATCCCGCGTCCCCCACACCGCCACGAGCGGCGAAAACACGCCAATTCAGCCCGATGGGGGTGAAGGGGCGCGCGAGGAAATTTCCACACGCGCGCCTCGCGCAATTCCCCAGCTGCCGTGGATGAGCTTTGCGGTCGGCGAGAGGATCGTCATCCGCTATCGCCTGGCAGACGGGCTGCACGACGCCCTGGGAGAGGCTCTCGAGGTGGCTCCCACGCACGTCACGGTCGCGACGAGGCGTGGGCCGGTTCGCGTGGATGCCCGCACGATGGTGACGGGCAAGCGCGTTCCTCCCCCGCCCGCCATCTAGCGGGCGAGGGAGGCAAGCACGGATCAGCGGTTGGTGCGGCGCTCGCGAGCGGCGATCTTGAAACGCTCCTGGGCATCCAGGACGACCTTGCGCACGCGCACGGCCTCGGGCGTGACCTCGACGCACTCGTCGTTGGCCGCGAACTCGAGGGATTCCTCGAGGGTCAGCTTGCGCGAGGGGGTCAGCGACTCGTACACGTCGGCGGTCGCGCTGCGCGTGTTCGTCTGCTTCTTTTCGCGGCAGATGTTCACGTCCATGTCCTCGCCGCGCGGGTTTTCGCCCACGACCTGGCCCTCGTAGACCTCGGAGGAGGGCTCGACGATGAAGGAGCCACGCTCCTGCAGGTTCGTCATCGCGTACGGGGTGGCCTGGCCGGCGCGGTCGGCGACGAGAGAGCCGGTGAGGCGCTGCTCGATGGAGCCCTGCCAGGGGGCGTAGCCCTCGGCGATGGACGAGGCGATGCCGGTGCCGCGCGTTTCGGTGAGGAAGCGCGTACGGAAGCCGATAAGGCCTCGGGCGGGGACCACGAACTCGAGGCGGATCCAGCCCGAACCGTGGTTCGCCATGGTCTCCATGCGGCCCTTGCGGGCGGCCATGAGCTGCGTGACGGCACCCAGGTACTCCTCGGGAATGTCGATCGTCATGCGCTCCATGGGCTCGCTGAGGACACCGTCGATCTCCTTGGTCACGACCTGCGGCTTGCCGACGGTGAGCTCGAATCCCTCACGGCGCATCTGCTCCACCAGGATCGCCAGGGCGAGCTCGCCACGGCCCTGAACCTCCCAGGCGTCGGGGCGCTCGGTGGGCAGGACCTTCAGGGACACGTTGCCGATGAGCTCGCGGTCGAGGCGGTCCTTGACCTGGCGGGCCGTGACCTTCGCGCCTTTGACGCGGCCGGCCATGGGCGAGGTGTTGATGCCGATGGTCATGGAGATGGCCGGGTCATCCACCGTGATGAGCGGGAGGGGACGCGGGTCCTCAAGGTCGACGAGGGACTCGCCGATCATGATGTCTTCGATGCCGGCGACGGCGACGATGTCACCGGGGGCAGCGGAGTCGGTGGACACGCGCTCGAGGCCTTCGGTGGCCAGCAGCTCGGAGATGTGGACGCGCTGGATGGTGCCATCGTGGCGCGCCAGGCCCACGTCGGCACCCTTCTTCAGGGTGCCGTTGTGGATGCGCAGCAGGGCGAGACGGCCCAGGAACGGCGAAGCATCCAGGTTGGTGACGTGGGCTTGCAGCGGCATGTCCTCGTCGTAGGTGGGGCCGGGGATGCGGTTCAGGATGGTCTCGAACAGGGGTTCAAGGTTCTCGGTGGGCAGCTGGCCGTCGCCGGGGTTTTCCAGCGAGCACTTGCCGGCCTTGGCGGAGGCGTAGACGACGGGAACGTCCATGAGGGAGTCCACGTCGATGTCGATGCCCTCGTTCATGAGGTCCTCGCCCAGCGACAGGAGCAGGTCGGTCGTCTCGGAGACGACCTCCTCGATACGCGAGTCGGGGCGGTCAACCTTGTTGACGACGACGATGACGGGCAGGTGGGCCTGGAGGGCCTTGCGCAGCACGAAGCGGGTCTGAGGGAGCGGACCCTCGGAGGCATCGACCATGAGGACAACGCCGTCGACCATCGACAGGCCTCGCTCGACCTCGCCACCGAAGTCGGCGTGGCCGGGGGTGTCGATGACGTTGATGGTGACGCCGCCCTCGAGGCCCAGGGCCTGGGCGGCCGGGCCGGTGTAGTGGACAGCGGTGTTCTTAGCGAGAATGGTGATGCCCTTCTCGCGCTCGAGGTCGCCGGAGTCCATGACGCGCTCGCCGGTCTTCTCGACCGTGTCGCGCTCGGAGAATGCTCCGGACTGCCAGAGCATTGCGTCAACCAGCGTGGTCTTGCCATGATCGACGTGTGCGACGATGGCGACATTTCGCAGGTCGGGACGCGTGGACATATGTGGACTCCTCACATGTGGATACAGATTTATGCGTGTGAGGGGGCGAAGACGCCGCAAACACGACCGGTTCGAACCGATTTCACGCACATACGCCTTCAAGAATATCGGCTAAACAAGGGGCAACGCGATCCCCGTGTTGCGAATTCCACCACGTCGTGGACACGTGGCGGCGATGTGAGAGGCCATCGGCCGGTCTATTTGCTCGTTCACAAGCAATGGCGTTAACTGGCTTGTATGACTGACATCGCCACGCTCAGCGCAGACGTTTCCACGGCCTCGGCCCTTGTCACCCCCTTCGGCGCGCACCTGCTGTCGTGGCGTCCCACGGGCCACCCGGATGTCCTGTGGCTTTCCTCCCGCGCGGTGCTCGATGGCACGAAGGCGATCCGTGGCGGCATTCCCCTGTGCTTGCCCTGGTTCGGCAGCCCCACCGATTCCCCGACGAGGCCTGGCCAAGGAGCGGGTGCCCACGGTTTCGCCCGCACGAGCCCCTGGACGCTGCTGGGAAGCACCCAGCCCGCGAACGACGCCCCGGCCTCGTTTTCTTTCGAGCTGCACCACACGGGCGAGACCTCTGCCCTCTACCCGCACTCCTTCTGCGCGCGTCTGGACATCTCCGCCGGGGCCGAGCTGAACGTGACCCTGAGCCTCACGAACGAGGACGACCATCCCTTCGCCATTGAGGCCGCCCTGCACACCTACCTGCACGTCGGCGATGTCAAGGACGTGACGGTGGAGGGCCTGGACGGCGAGCGCTACTACGACAAGGTCCGCGAGCGCTACGCCACCCAGACCGGCGACGTCACGTTCATCGGCCCGATCGATCGCGTCTACACCTCCACCCAGCAGGTCCAGGTCGTCGACCCGAAGCTGGGCCGGCGCATCATCGTGGACAAGAACGGCTCGGGCTCGACGATCGTGTGGAACCCCTGGTCACAGGGCGCGGCCACGATGAGTGACATTGGCGAGGGCGAGTGGCAGAACTTCGTGTGCGTGGAAACCGCGGCGGTGCGCGAGCGGGCGCTGACGCTGTGGCCGGGGCACCCCCACATCATGACGCAGACCCTTGCCGTGGAGACGCTGGACTAACCGTCCCACGGGTAGGATTGGCTCCAGCTACGACCAGAAAGGCCCTCATGGCTCTCACTTCCGCGATCGCGTCCGCGTATCTGTCCGTTTCCCGTTGGAAGCTGTCCACGCAGCCCCTGCCGGACAAGGTCATCGTCATCGGTGCCCCGCACACCTCGAATTGGGACGGTGTCTTCATGGCGATTTCCATGTGGAAGTCCGGACGCACGTTCTCGTTCCTGGTGAAAGATTCCGTCGTCAAGGCCCCGGTGCTGGGTTGGTTTGTCAAGAAGATCGGCGCGGTTCCGGTGGAACGCAGCGCCGCGCACGGCCTGGTCGAGCAGGTTGCCCAACGCATCCGCGAGGCAGACTCGTTCACGCTGTGCATCACGCCGAAGGGCACGCGATCGCCGCGTGATTTCTGGAAGTCCGGCTTCTATCGCATCGCGATGGAGGCGGGCGTGCCGATCCAGCTGGGCTTCATCGACCGCAACACCCGCACGTTTGGCTGGGGCCCAACGTACCAGCTGACGGGTGACGTGCGCGCCGACATGGAGGTCATCCGCGCGTTTTACGCCGGCAAGGTGGGTATTCGCCCCGAGAAGACCTCTGTGCCGCGGCTGCGCGCTGAGGACGAGGCCGAATGAGGCTCGCTCGGGCACTGCTCGGCACCGTTGGGGCTCTCGCCCTGACGGCGGGTGGCGCAGCGGCGCATGCGGACGAGCCGACGCAGATTCGCCTCGTCGAGGTCTACGAGATGACGCCGGGCGTGAGCGCGACCCATCAGGTGACACTGTCGACGGATCACGCATTGATCGGTGAGCAGTGTCAGTCGATGGGCACGGCCGCGCAGGCGACTTCCTCCCTGCTGGTGGATGCGGGCGGGGTCATGGGGTGCCGTTTCACCTGGAATCTCGAGGACGCGGGTGCCGAGGTCGTCTCGGTCGACGACGGCGGGGTTTTCCACTTCGAGTCGACGTCGGCCCGCCTGCTGGAGGGTTTTTCCTCGCCCGAGGCATCGGCCTCGATCGACTCGGTGACTCTCATCGCTCACGATTCTGTTGTCGTCGAGGCCTCTGACGGCGGGGAGATTTCCACTCCTTCGTCGTCCACAAAGAACGACGCGAGCACCGTCGAGTGGCACGGCGTGACGGGCAACGTGAGCGCGTCGGGCTCGGTCGCACCGGACGCCTCCGCGCCGACGTCGTCATCCGCCCCTTCTCCGACCGCCACCCCCGCATCTTCCTCTGCGCAGCGAGGAGGGAGCTCGCTCGGGCGTTCTCTGGCGCCCGTCCTCGCACTGACTGGGTCGGTGTTGGCTTTTGTGATCATCGGAGCGCTCGTGCGGAGTCGCGCCGCGTCGCAACGGCGAGCAGCAGACGCTCAGTTTGATCGCGACGCCTCACTGAAGAATGCGCGCCGCGCTCAGGCAGATGCGCGTAAGACCTCCGCGCTCCCCTACGCGCGCTCCGCGGCCGGCTCGAGCGGCTCCGAGCCGCCTTCGGACGAGGAGCGTTTCGCCCCGCCCGAGTGACCTCATTCGCCTGCGACAACGACGCGCCCCGACCTCAGTGAGGCCGGGGCGCGTGTCGTTAGCCGATGTGGAAGTAGCGTTCGACGAGTTCTTCCACCGAAATAAGCGAGTCGGCCAGATCGTCGCGCAGGTGCACGTCCCCGAGCGCAACCAGGTGAGACGCCCACGAATCAATGAGGCCCGCGGGGAACACGCCCTTCGCCTCGTAGTCCTCGCGCTGGGTAAGGAGCCTACCGGCGGCCTCGAAGCAGGATCCGGGCAGCTGATCGAGGTCGGGGGTCTGCGAGGCGTCGCCGTCGACCTTGCGCTCGCGCGCGTAGTCGGCCATGCCCGGTTCGGTCAGGCCGATACGTGCCGCGACAGCGATACCGGCCAGCAGCAGGTGGACGGCCGCGGAACCGTCGGGGCTGCGTAGCTCAACCGTTTGGGAGTCGTTCGGCAGCTCGTCGATGGGAGGCTCGGCGGGGTTCGCGTCACGGAACATCGAGTCATCGATGTTCTGCCATCCCAGGGGCACGCGCACGAGAACGGAGCGGTTACGGTCGCCCCAGCAAATCGCCGTGGGGGCCTCCTGGTGCGGCACGAGGCGCAGGAAGGAGGTGGGGACCGTATTGCCGAAGGCGGTCAGGGAAGCGGCATGCGACAGGTAACCGCCGATGACCTTCAGGGCCGTCTCCGTCAGGCCCGATCCGGTCGAGAACTGGTTGACACCGTCCTTGACGAGGCGGGTGTGGAAGTGCATGCCCGACCCGGCCTGCCCGACCGCGATCTTCGGCGAGAAAGAGACGTGAATGCCGTAGGAGTGGGCAACTTCGCGCAGCACCCACTTGGCGAGCACCATCTGGTCGGCGGCATCCAGGGCGTCCACGGGCAGGAATTCGATCTCCTGCTGGACCATCTGAGAGCCGTCGGACACGAAGTTACCGACCTCCGCGTGGGCGTACTTGACCGAGCATCCCATGGACACCAGGTGCAACAGGGTCTCCGTGCGCACGCTCTCCCACTTCGAGAAGGGGCCCGATTCGTGGTAGCCGCGCTGCGGTTCGACGGGGAACAGGTCCTCCTCGTCGGAGAAGAGGTAGTACTCGAGCTCGCCGAGGGCCTGCAGCTCGCAGCCCGTCTCCTCCTTCAGGGCGCGCTGGGCCTTGCGCAGAATCTCCTGCGGTGCCGAGGTCAGGGGCTTGCCGTCGACGTCGTAGAAGCCGCACAGGATATCCAGGGTCGGAATGTGCGAGAACGGGTTGAGGAAGGATGTGGCCAGGCGGGGCACGACGTACAGGTCCGAGGAGGTCGCCTCGACGAAGGTGAAGAGCGACGAGCCGTCGACGCGCTCCCCCAGCGTCAGCACACGATCCAAGTGTGCCTTGGACTGGATCGCGAAGTTCAGTGTCTTCAGGCGACCGTCGCCTCCGATGTAGCGCAGGTTGAGCATCCTGATGCCGTTGTCCTCGATATAGCCGATGATGTCGGCTTTCGTAAATTCCTTCGCCGGCTTTCCGAGGGCAGCAACGAGGGGGTTGGGACTGAGGGAAACGGTGTCGGTCGACAGCATGAAGCACTCCTCTTTGAGTATGACTGGGTTCACGTTAGCGTGACCATTGTAGACCCGTCCAACAAACCTGACAGACGGGAGATAATCGCAGACTTCCAACAGTGGCGCAGATTGACGAACGAAAACACTCCAGAGTATTAGTGACGATTGTTACACTTTTTGTAGCCAAGTCCAAGGAGCCACCATGGCGACCACTCACCCCCACCTTCCCCATGACACGACCAGACCACCCGCTTGCTCGTGGCGCGGCCTCCTTGTCGATTCCGCGCGCACATTCTGGCCGGTCCCAACCATGGAACTACTCCTGAGCGTCATGGCTCGCTACCGCTTCAACGTCTTACACTGGCACCTCACCGACAACGCCGGATGGCGCATGCGCGTACCCGAATACCCCATGCTGACCACAATTGGAGGCAACATCCCCCGACAGCCCAGCGACTGGTACGACACCGAATGCGCTCCCGACAGGAAAGGTTCATGGCGCCTCACGCCAGCCCACTCGACCCAGGGCTTCTACTCGGACGCCAACATTCGCCACCTCGTCAACTTTGCAGCGGCGCGCAACATCCGCATCGTCCCCGAAATTTCCATCCCCTCCCACGCTGGAGCCGCAATCCGCGCATATCCCCGCCTAGGAAACCCAGCCCTCGTCAATGAGGCTACCCACGGGGGCAACGAGACGCTCTGGCCAAGCGCCGCCTCTCTCAGCTTCGTCGAAGCCGCATTCCATCACGCCTGCACCATCTTCCCGTCCCCGACCATCCACATCGGGGGAGTGTCGACCGACTGGGCACCATGGGAATCCGATCCCTCCCTCATGCACGCAGGACTGACCTCCGGAGCAGCGATCGAGCGGCTTTTTGTCGACCGGGCACTGCGTACGCTCCACTTTCACGGTAGGCGCGCGGCCGCCTGGGACACCCTCACGAGGGCGTATCCAACACCTCCGCCGGGGACCATTCTCCTCGCCCACCGCCCCGGGGGCACTGGACGCCGGGCCGCCGAATCTTCTGGAGCTCCGTGGGTCCTGGCGGACGCCGACATCCTCACCCTCAGCCACCCGGGGCGCGCCAACAGCTCCCTCGAACTGGCCCACATCCTATCCGACCACCTCAGTCACACGTTGCACGGGGAGCGACTGAAAGGTGTCGAGGCCGCCGCTTGGTCCTCGACCATCACCACCCCAGACCTCCTCTTTTACCACCTCCTCCCCCGGCTCCTCGTCGTCGCGGAAGCAGCGTGGCACGGGGAGGACTCCCTCTCGTGGGACATGCTGGCACCTCTCGTCGAGCACGAGATGGCACACCTGCGACGCACAGTCCCCTACTGGAATCCACAGCGGTCGCAGTGAAGGGCCGCGCACTCACATCGAATGCGCGGCCCCGTGCCCCCTAGCGGGGCAGGATTCGGAGCAGGCATGAACCCGCCCCACTAGGACTATGAAGGTGTTACGACCAGGCTTTCAGGCGCTCAGCGAGAGCACGCGCCGCAGCGTCCAGACGCTCGGCTTCCTGGACATCCTCACCCTTGACCGCACGCCAGTACGAGACCTTCGTCCGCAAGAACTCACGACGCAGCTCAAGAATCTGCGCTTCTTCCCGCAATCGTTCATCCTGCTGTTCCAGCAAAGTAATGAACTCGGAAATATCGCGCTCACCGCCGAGGCCCGAGCGAACATACTCGCGCATATCAGCAATCGACATGCCCGACGCCGACAGGCACGACACCCACGTCAATAGCTCGAGGTCATCTTCCCGATAGATGCGGTGACCACTCGAAGGATCACGCGCGATGGCGGGAATGACGCTCACATCTTCGTAGTAACGCAGGGTGGACGCGGGCAGCCCGACAAGCGCCGCTACCTCCTTGATGGAGTACGTGCGCCCGGAGCGAGTCCCTACCATGACTTCACCCTAAAAGACCTCAAGTCCTTGAAGTCAAGCGGAAGTGCGGGACGTGCATCACGCGCTGCGACCTGCACAAAGGCACAATCGCCCATCTATCGCCACGCGGGTTTGAAAATCGGCGCAAAACACCGCATTGCACCTGCGTTAGAGAAGCTCTGCACGCCTCTGGAAAGCCCAGATCGGACAGGTCTCCTCACGCATATGAACATCGACGCGGTCGAGAAGTTCACAACCGCCATTGAGATAGAAACGCGCATTCTTTTCCGTCGAGGTCACAAAACCGTAGGCGCGCCCACCACGCTTCGCCACATAATCCGGCAGGACCTGTGAGACCAGCCAGCGCCCCACACCGCGGCCGCGCATGCTCGCATCAACGGAGAGCACCTCGAGATACCAGTCGAAATCACCATTATCGATGGCGATCTGATCAGATCGGTCGGTCACATCGAGAAAATCAGCCACGAGGCGTGGGGAGGCGTAGCGGAAAAGCTCGTAGCCTCCACTGACGAAGCTACGCACCACACCAACCTTGCGATCATGCATGAGCGCCGTTGCGACAACGCGCCCCTCATGCTCCACGACAAGCGCGTGACGCACCCACTGATAGGAGGATGCGAGCATCCGATTGATTGCGGCCAGGCATTGTGGGTAACGGTCCGGCTGGTAGAGGTAGGGCTTGAGCATGATATGCAGCGGATAGTCGAGGAACCCCTCGGTGATAATACGCGTCATTTCAGGAATATCGTCGCGCGTAGCAGGCCGACACTTCACGGGCCACCTCCTTCATCAACATGGACATATGAGCAATTTACTATCGAAAACCTAACTGCAGGTAGACACCTGTCATCCTACGGGATAGACGCCGATCTAGCCTTGTCAACGAGGTGAATTTATCTTTGTCACTCGACAATCTTTCACTTGACGATCGGTCAGGTAATGTCGCACACATTCCCCCTCGTTGCTTTGTATCCACGAACGGACGATAATCTAGTGGTTCATACCAGGAGGACTGCATGCGACTCTTTCGCGCCCTGTGCGCCACGCTCGGGGCACTGCTCATCGTGTCGACGCTACCGTCGGGGGCCTATGCCGCCAACGAGCCGACACTGTCAGAGACATTCGTCCTGACCAAGGACGGCCAGCTCATCGACACGCTAACGATCATCGATCCGTCACGGACGATGAGCGAGTCGGCCTGCCAGCCCTACGCCGGCAAGTCGTCCGACCATCACGTTGAGTTCGCGACACGCGACGACGCGACCGTGTGCCACATGCAGCTCATGTATACGAATGCGGAGAGTGAGTCTGAGTTCTCCCTCGAGGACTCAGGCGAGTTCGTCATGACCGCTCACGCCGAGCGCACGCTCACCGAGTCTCGCAAGTTATTCCACCCGGACCTGACACTCAAGTCTCTATCCCTGAGCGTCGAGGGGGAGGTGCAGTCCTCCACCGCGGGCGCTTCCACGTCTGCAACGACGTACGAAGGCCGCACATTCTCCGTCACCTCGTGGACCGACACCGTGCCCCAAATGATCACCGTGAAGGGCTCTCTCACCCCCGGCGGAGATCCCAGTGCCGCGGCGACGACGAATGCCTTGAAGGATCCGTGGGGCGTAACCCCGATGCCTGCCTCGGCCTCGGCGAGCCCGAGCGCAGCACCGACGGCGGACGCTGCCGCCACACCCGAATCCTCCGATCCGCCGATTGCTCTTCTCGTCGGTCTCATCGTTGGCCTCATCCTTCTCGTTATCGGCATCGTCGTTGTCGTCTACGTTGTGCGGGCCAAGCGTGGAAAGAAGGCCACATCCGGAACGCAGGGCGCTGCTCCGGAAACTCATGTACGCCGTCCCTCTCCTTCTCGCGGGAACGAGGGCGGGGTGCCCTACGCTCCTCCGGCACCGAATGCGCCCGCCCCCACGTCCGCCCCTGCTCCGACTGCACCCTCCGCCCCGGCCGTTTCTTCTACCGGGCGTCCTTCGGCCGCGCCGAATCCTCCGCAGCCGACGCCGCGTGACACCGGTTTCACGTGGGAGCACAAGTCACGCCCGAAGCCCACCGCGGTTCCCACAGCTGCGAGTGCACAGGCTCCCCAGAGGCGACGCTCACGCAAGGACCACAGGCCCGCGGTCTTCCCCGAGCGCCCTGCCCAGCCGGTGGCCGATCAGCCGACGCCTACCGCTGGCATGTCCAGCGTCCCCCTCCGGGCCCCGCTGACTGGCGCTCCTCAGCGCACCGCGGCCCCGGTCGCGCCCTCAGTTTCCCCGCAGGCTCCTATCGCCGCGCCCACCCCGTCCATCACTGCGACACCCGTGCAAGCGTCCCAGCCCGTTGCGGCGGCACCGCAGCCCGCAGCATCGACACCTCAACAAGGAACTCACACGGAGTCCACCCCTGATTCCTCGCTTCGTCGTCGTTCGCGCCAGGCCTCGGAGGCTCAGTCGGCGGCCGACGCTCAGCCGGCGTTCCCAAGCAGGCGTTCGCAGCGTCAGGCGGTCCGCGACTCGCATGTTCCTCAGCCTATTCCGGCCCCTGAAGAAGCACCTGCGGCACAGCAGGCACCGGTTCCCATGCCCGAGCCTCCCGTCCCGCCCGTGCCGCCCGTACCGCTGCCTCCCGCCAGCGCCGTCAATGCTCCCGAGACGATGCTGATCCCGAAGGTGCGCCAGGCCGACATCCCAATGCCCGAGCCCGTTGTGGTGGTTGAGCCCGAACCCGTCGCCGAGCCCGAACCCGTCGCCGAGCCCGA
>NZ_JVOJ01000058.1:0-9860 GCF_001064145.1 Sanguibacter keddieii | reverse complement strand
GAGCCCGAACCCGTCGCCGAGCCCGAACCCGTCGCCGAGCCCGAGCCCGAGCCTGTCGTCGAGCCCGAACCCGAGCCGATCGTCGAGCCGGAGCCCATCGCAGTGGTCGAACCCGAACCCGTCGCCGAGCCGGAGCCCGTCGCGATGGTTGAGCCCGAGCCTGTCGTCGAGCCCGAACCCGTCGCAGCGGTCGAACCCGTCGCAGCGGTCGAACCCGAACCGATCGTCGAACCTGAGCCCGAGCCTGTCGTCGAGCCCGAGCCTGTCGTCGAGCCGGAGCCCGTCGTCGAGCCCGAGCCTGTCGCCGAGCCGGAACCCGTCGCGATGGTTGAGCCCGAGCCGGTTGCCGAGCCTGAACCCGTCATGGTGGTTAAGCCCGAGCCCGTTGTGGTGGTTGAGCCTGAGCCCGTTGTGGTGGTTGAGCCTGAGCCCGTCGCGATGGTTGAGCCTGAGCCCGTCGTCGAGCCCGAACCGGTTGCCGAGCCCGAGCCCGAGCCCATCGCCGAGCCCGAACCAATCGTCGAACCGGCACCCGTCGTGGAACCCGCCCCGGCCTCGTCGATGTCGTTCATTGATGACGCGGAGATGCCGACCGCGCAGATTCGTCGTGTCCGTCGAGTGAGGCCCGCGGAATGGGGGACGCCCGAACCGGCCGCGCCGGTGCGCCAGCCCGAGCCCGCCCCTCAGGTGTCTACTCCCCCGATGACGCCGACTCCGTTCGAGCAGAGTGCACCCGCCATGCCCCCGGTCGTCGAGCAGCCACAGGCGCCCGCATCTCCGCAGTTGCCCGCACCCCTCCAGACACCGGCCGCTGCGCCCCCCTTCCAGGAGGACTGGAACGCGGAAATCTCCCAGAAGAAGGAAGCCCCGAGCGAGCAGGAGGACGACAAGAAGCGCCGCAGGCTGTGGGGCTGGGGCAAGCGCCGCAAGAAGCGCAACGAGGCTGCTGTCTCGCCCGAGCCCGAGATCGACGAGCCGATTGAGTCCTCGCACGCGCCGATGATTTCGGTCGACGCGCAGGACGAGGATGACTGGAACGACTGGCAGAACTGGAACTCGCGCAGCTAAGCGAGCGCCGGGGTGCGCCTACAGGCGACTCTCGGCCTTGGCAAGCTCGACGTAGCGCGCGAGCTCCTCGTCCAGATCATCCGGATCGTCCAGATCATCCGTCCCGTCGGACGGAGCCTCAGCCTCTGCGTCTGATTCCTCCTGCCCGTAACGTTCCAACAGGAGGCGCTCTCGGTAGAGGTTGTCCGCGCTCACCCCGATGGTACGGATGAGGGACACGTTGAGGGCCATGCCGACAATGATGCCGATAATCGGCAGGATCTGCGCCATCTTCATGCCGACGAGACGCGTTCCCAGGGCCGCGAACAAGGAGTTCACGGATGCGGTCAGCGCGTTGTTCCCGACGCTCTCCATCGATCCGCGTTTGGTGAGCTTGCGCACCACCTTGTTAAACACACGCATCGAGGTCGCCTTCTCGACGGCATGGTCATCAGCCGCGCTTCGCGGGGCGATCGCCTGGGATAACACCATCGCGGAGAACAGCTTTTCCGCTGGATCCTTCGTGTCATACCCGTAGTACGCAGCCGTGTGCGACACGAGGCGCGCAGAGGAGGCCAAGAACGTCGCGATATCGAGGCCGATTGCCCCCATGATCACGCCGATACCGGGTGCCGAAGCGATGCCCAGGCCAAGGAGAGTCGCAACCGCCCCTCCCGTCGCGAATACGCTGCTCACCGCTCCTTCCGTCGCGGTAACGACGGCATATCCCACCTTCAGGTGGGGCCTGACCGATCGGATCTCTGCCAGGTTCAGGTTTCGGATGTCCTCGAGACACTCCACGTCGTTGCCGGCCCTGCGATACGCCTTCACAATTCGTTCGCGTCGAACCGATGATTCGGCGGCTGATGTCGCCTTCTCGACGAGCCCCAAAACAGCCGATGAGATCCAGCCTGCAATCGCGGCCCCACCGGGGATTTTGCCCGCGAGGCCAACCACTTTTTTCACAGGGGTGAGCACGTACGAACGGATACGCTGAGTGATGACTCGAGGACTACGAGGGTTGACCTGAGCGGCCTTCCATTCCTGGATCGCATCCCACTGAGCACGATCGTCATCGGTCATGCGCTGACGAATACCGTCGCGTGTGTTGTTATCTTCCTCCGGCTGATCTGTCATGCCCCAAGCCTACCCGACCAAGATAAAGCGGCCCACGCCACAGAGCGAGCGGGATTGCCGCTCTCCTACGGGCGACTCTCGGCCTCGGCGATCTCCACGTAGCGCGCGATGTCGGCGCTCAGCTCCTGGGTGTCCGCGGGCCTCACCAGGTCAGTCGAGGCACCGTCGGCGGCCCCCACGCGACCGTAGCGTTCCGCGAGGAAGCGCTCGCGGTACAGGTGATCGGCGGTCTCGCCGATGGTGCGCATGAGGGCGGCATTGAGCCCGGCACTCACGACGACTCCCGCGACAGGGACGATCTGCGCGAGCTTGCGGGATGCCAGACGCACGCCCATTGCGCTAAAGAGGGAATTCATCGCGCTCACGACCACGTTGCCGCCGAGGCCGTCGAGGGAACCGCGCCGGGCGAGGTCACGCATCACCTTGTTGAAGGCCAGCATCGTCGTCTGCTTTTCGACGACGAAATCGTGGCCGCTGCCCGTCGGGTCGATCGCCTGCGAGAGCACCATCGTGGAGAACAGCCTCTCCGTGGGATCCTCCGAGTCATAGCCGTAGTAGGCGGCCGTGTGCGCAACGAGGCGCGTCGCAGCGGCCAGGAAGGTCGTGATATCGACGGCGATCGCCGAGGCCGTGACCCCCACTCCCGGGGCGGAGGCCACGCCCATGCCGAGCACGGCGGCAACGGAGCCTCCAGAGGCGAACACGCCGCTCACCGCTCCCTCGGCGGCCGCGGTCGTCGAGTAGGCCAGGCTCAGGCGGGGCTTGACGGCGAGGACGTCGTCGAGCGCCAGCGAGCGAATGTCCTGCAGGGTTCGCACGTCAAAGCCCGCGGAACGGTAGGCCTTGAGGATGCGCTTGCGGCGCACCGAGGCCTCGGACGCGGATGCTGCCAGCTCGACGAGGCCGACGGCAGCGGAAGACACGGTTCGAGTCAGCGCTTCGCCGCCGGGCACCTTGCGCGCGATGGACACCGCCTTACCCAGGGGTGCGAGGGCCGCCGAGCGGACGCGCTGCGAGATGACGCGGGGGCGGATCGGGCGCATCTGCGTGTCCTTCCACCGCTGAATTTCGTCCCAGTGGGCGGCATCGGACTCGCTCATGC
The DNA here is from genome assembly GCF_001064145.1 of Sanguibacter keddieii. Classification (GTDB taxonomy): domain Bacteria; phylum Actinomycetota; class Actinomycetes; order Actinomycetales; family Actinomycetaceae; genus Pauljensenia. The sequence continues at coordinate 6,574 of NZ_JVOJ01000058.1, read as the reverse complement.
GCGCACGCAGATCATCAGACACGTTCTCCCCGTTTCTCTCGCTGGAGCTAACTCACCAACACTACACAGTGAGGGCCTTGAGCGGGGCTGTGGCACGTCCGCGTCCCCTGTTATGCTTGTGACCTGGTAGTCAGATTCGGCCTCGATACGAAGGAGCTTCCATGGAATCGCGCGAATCGCTCATCAACCAGATCGCTCTCCTCCACGAGGAGAAGGAACACCAGAAGATCATCGCGCTCATCGAGGGACAACCCCCGGCCGCGATGGACTACGAGCTGACCAGCCTGTTGGCGCGCGCCTACATCAACTACGCCCAGCCGTACATGGATTCCTTCCAGGAACACATCAAGCACGCGGTGGAGCTGCTGCGCAGCGTTGAGGCCGAGGGCATGGCTGACCCGCAGTGGTACTACCGCATCGGCACCGCGCTGTACTGGCAGGACGAGGAAGAAAGCGCCATGAAGTACCTGGAGCAATGCCTCGCGATGGACCCCACCCACGAGGATGCTCCGCAGGTCATCGAGGAGTGCAAGCGCGCCCTTGAGCGTCGCACGGTCGTGCGTCCCCTCGACATGCGAGCACTTGTCGACTTCTTCGAGCGCAACGACTACAGGTACGAGGTCGAGGACAATCGCCTGCGCACGGGCTTCACGAACGGCTACTACGTGTTCTCCGTGATCGACGACGGTGCGGACCTGAGCATGTGGGGCGGCATCCGCGAGGACGTGTCGATGGAGCTGCGCCCGCGTCTCATCCAGGCGTGCAATGACTGGAACGCGGCCACCAAGTGGCCCAAGGTCTACGTCGCGACGCTGGACGACGGCACACAGCGCGTGTGCGCCGAGCAGTTCGTCTCGTCTCGCTACGGCATGACTGACGCGCAGGTGTCGATCAATATCGACCGTTTCATCTCCGCGTCCGAGTCCTTCTTCAAGGAGCAGATCGAGCGCATCCCCGCACTGGGCGGCGCAAGCGAGTAACGCTCGCACAGAGACGTTCCCCGGCCTCGTCTTTTCGGACGAGGCCGGGGGTCGTTATACGGTCGGCGTTCTACTCGCTGCGGCGGGGCACATAGACGCTGAGGCCGCCATCGCTGACCACTCCGGTGAGCGTTCCGTCATCCGCGACGCGCACGGACGGGTGTCCTCCGAGGACGCACTCCCACTCCTGGCCGGCGTGGCGCGTTCCCACGTAGAGGGTCTTCTCGGCGGCCATCCGATCGGAGAGGATGACGGCGCAGCCGGAACCGGGGATCTCGTCCTTGCCTTCACGTGCGAAGCCGACCACGTCGGGATCATCGAAGGCATTGTGCTGCGGGCCGACAGCCGCGCGGGCCCGCAGCTCCATGAGGACCGGCAGCTCACGCACGGCAGGCAGGTCGTCGGACTCGGGGGACCCCAGGAGGTCGCCCCAGAACACGCAGGGAACCCCGGCCTCGTTGAAGAGGATGAGGGCGTAGGCGGCCGCCTTGAACCAGGGGGCGACCGTGGAGGCCAGGGACTGGCCGGGCTGCGTGTCGTGATTTTCGACGAAGGTGACGGACTTGTCTGGGCGGGAAGCCGTCAGCGTGTTCTCCCACAAGCGAGCAAGGTCCACGTTGCCGTCCGAAACCGACGCATCGTGCAGGTGATAGTGCAAGGGCACGTCGAAGATCATGACGTTGGGGACTCGCGCCAGGTAGTCCTCGAGCTCGCGCACGTCGCCGCTCCAGTACTCTCCGACGGCGGGCAGGGGGCGGCCCGTTGAGGCGCGCAGATCCTCGAGCCAGCGGGCGTAGAAGTCGGATCCCACGTGTTTGACGGCGTCCAGGCGCAGCGCGTCCACACCGGTCGTCTCGACGTACCAGCGACCCCAGCGGTCCAGCTCCTCGCTGACGCGGGGGTCGGTGACGTGCACGTCGCAGCCCATCAGGTAGTCGAAGTTGCCGAACTCGGTGTCGACGGACTCATTCCACTGTTTGCCTTCGAAGAGCCACAGGCCGCTGCGCTTCGTGGCTTCATCCCAGTCGATGCCGTGGAAGCACGTCCAGTCCCACGTGAAGTCCGAGTACGCGCCCGCGCGCCCCGGGAACGTGAAGCGGGTCCACGCCTCGATCGTCTCAGGCTCCCCGATCGCCTCGTGACGATTCTGGGGATTGATCGGAGTGGCGCGCACAGTCTCGGTTGCGTCGGCACCCATGCGATGGTTGAGGACGATGTCGGCGCACACCGCGATGCCCGCCTCGTGCAGGGCCTCGATAGCGGCCAGGTACTCGTCCTTCGTCCCGTACTTCGTGGGCACGGAGCCACGCTGGTCAAACTCGCCCAGGTCGTACAGGTCGTAGACGCCGTAGCCGACGTCCGTGATGCCCTTGTGGCCCTTGTATGCGGGCGGCAACCAGATCACTGTCACGCCCAGGTCCGCGATCTCCTGGGCGTGCTCGGCGAGGTTGCGCCAGTGGCTGGCGTCCGGGACCATGTCCCAGGCGAAGGCCTGCAGGATCAGGGGGTCCTCCTCCGTCACGGACGAGGCCAGGGCCGGGTAAGTCATCTCATTCACCCGCATATCGTGGCAGGTTTCCCCTCCCCCGGGCGCGTGAGGAAGGCAAACAGTGGCGGGGTATACACGGTAACGAGGCCGGGGCTGTGTACCGCTGATGCGCGTGGTCCCAGCCCGGGCCTCGTCGGTGATGTCGTTACTTGCGGCGACCGAAGATGCCCCTGACGCCTTCCGCGATTCCGGAGGCCGCGGTCATTGCACCATCGGCGATGCCGATAGCCGCGGTCTTTGCGCCACTCGTGACGGCCTTGGTCGTGCTCTCGAGCGCCTGCTGGGCGTTGTCCAGCACGCCCGGCTCCTGATCGTCGGGGGTCGCGTCACTGACGGCCTGCTTCCAGACTTCGGCGTCCACTCCGGGAGCCGGCAGCTTGCGCAGGTGATTCTTGAGGCGGTGGGACTGGGACTGAAGCGACACGAAGGTCATGCCACCCGAGACGGCGCCACCGATGAGCGGGATAGCCTTGGAAACGCCCTGCGCGAAGCCCTTCTTCGTGAGGTTGATGCCGATGTATCGCAGACAGTGCTTCATGACCGGGTACCACGAGGTCTTCGTCAGAGCTTGCTTCGTCACCTGCTTTTGGAAGGCGGGCACCGCGACCGAGCGCGCGAAGGCCGTCAGCGACTGGGCCGCACCGCCCACGCCGAGCATGACTCCGAAGAACACCGCGAGGACGCCGATCGTCTCGTCGTCGACCTCGTCCATGTCGCTGAGGAGCTCACGCCAGCCATACAGGTAGGCGAGCTTCTGCATGATCCTGAAGGCGTGCACATAGTACTGGGTCAGGTCCGCGGGGATCGTGCCGAGCATCGCGAAGCCACCGGGGAGGCCTGCGGCGAAGGACATCGCCGCGGACTTGTTTGTCTCGAAGGAGATGATGCCATCCGCGAGCTTGTCTAGATCAGTCAGGCAGACACCGGCGAGCACGGGGTTCGAGTCGACGGCGCTCGCGATCGAGTCGTCACTCATGTGTAGTTTGCGCAGCTCCTGACGCAGGAACTCCTCGCGGGTGATGCGAACACCGCGGATGCGCACGACCTTCTTAAGAAATTCAATCGCGTACTGTTCGGCTTCCGAGTCCTGCTGGGCAATCGTGTCGCGCAGCTCAGCGACGCCCTCGGTTACATCGTCCGTGAGTTCCACTTCGCCGCTCGTGTCGAGCACGATCTCTCGGCCATCTTCTTCGAATTCACCGTTGACGCCAAGCTCGTCGAGGTTCTCGCTCATCTCGTTCCTTTACACTCCGTTGTCGCCTCAGTACGAGGTCTGGATACGCGACAACTATAACCTAGTTTTGCTCCATGCTGGCGCTCGTGACACACCGTCATTGTGCTCAGGTGTGAGAACGTCAGGAACGGGCATACTCTGGTCGTATGTGGATCCTCGCCGCCTCCCTGTCAGCCCTGTTCGCGGGACTGACTGCCATCCTCGCGAAGGCGGGCGTCGCATCGACGAGCTCGACGGTCGCGACGGCGCTGCGCACGGTCGTCGTGGCCGCGGGGGCGTGGGGTATGGCGGCGCTGACGGGAACAGCTTCCGACGTTACCTCTATCGACGGGACTTCTGCGCTGTTCCTGGTGTTGTCCGGGTTGGCGACGGGGGCCTCGTGGCTGTGCTATTTCGCGGCGCTGTCTCGAGGGGACGTGTCCCGCGTGGCGCCGATCGACAAGCTATCGACGGTCCTAGCAATCATCCTCGCGCTCATCCTGCTGGGCGAGCCGGTGAGCGTGTGGGGCGCGGCCGGGATTATCGCGATCACGGCGGGGACGCTTCTGATGGTGGAACCCGCTGAGTTATCAGGCCTGCCTCGGGCGCTGCGTGGGGGCGGGAGCTGGCTGACGTTCGCGCTTGCGTCCGCTCTGTTTGCCGCGTTGACGTCGATCCTCGGGAAGGTCGGTATTTCGGGGGTTGATCCGACGCTGGGGACGGCGGTGCGCACGCTGGTGGTGCTGGCGATGGCGTGGGTGATCGTGGGCGCGCAGGGTCGCATGGGCGAGGTTCGGTCGATTCCGGGTCGCGAGCTGGCGTTCATCGTCGCGTCGGGCGCTGCGACGTGCGCGTCGTGGCTGGCGTACTATCACGCTCTGAAGGATGGGCCCGCCTCGGTCGTGGTGCCCATCGATAAGCTGTCGATCCTCGTGACGGTTGCCGTGTCAGCCGTGGCGTTTCACGAGCGTTTCACACCGCGCTACCTGCTCGGCCTCGCCCTCATCTGCGCGGGCACGGCGGCCATGGTGGTGGCATAGATTCGTGCCCGCTTGGCGTTTTAGTGGCCTTGTTTTTCTTCTGAGGTGTCGGTGTTGTTGACGATGAGTTGACCGAGGGGGAATGGGCCGGTTGTTTCGGTGGTGGTGACCAGGCCGTTAATGGTCTGAGTGTCGCCCGTGAAGGGGTTGGTGGCTGTGCCCGCCCACGTCGTGGTGAGCGTGATGGTGCGCGTGGCGGAGGGGTATGGGCCATCCAGGAAGGACTTCCACCCGTTGGGCGCCTTGTAGTAGTGGCGAATCAGGGCGGGGTCGGTGTTGGGGTCCATGCCTTCTTGCCAGGGCATCCCCGGCGAGGTCGTGGTCAGGTCCGGGGTTCCGTCTCCCCAGCTCCACGTGTAGGACGTGGCCGTGAGAGTGATGGTGATGTCGTGGCCCAACAGCGTGACGGTGTGGGTCTGCGTGGGATGGGTGGCGGCAACGATCGTTGGGATGTACTTGTTCGTGTAGGACACCCCTTCGGGCCGCTTGTGAAGGCCCGCGCCATCGGCGTGAATCGTCGTGGCTGCGTAGTACAGGATCTCGCGCGTGGTTGGGAGCCGCCCTGCAGTATCGCCATTCCCCTTCCGCGTGATGTGCGCACACACAAATGGCGCAGATTCAGTCCCATCTGGCAACGTCACTGTGTGCATCGTGCGGCCATCACACTGATCATCCTCCGCATAGGTGCGCGCCTCTGCGCTTGCATCAGCAGAATTCGACAAACGGACCGAGTCATCATTTGGTGTTTCTGTACTGGGCTGCGCACCGTTGTTGTATTGGTTTCTCCCTTGTTGAAGAAGTGCATCGATAGAATCGCCGTGCGCATCTGTATCAAAATTCGGAGGAGGATCAGATCCTTCCGCGCGCACTGATTGAGGAAGAACCACAACTGCCAGAATTGCCAGAATTATTGCTGACCAGACTCCGAGAATTTTCTTAGTCATCAGTTTTTTCCATTCCAGCTCGAGTCACGACCCAGTGCCCATCGTCCCATGTCAGCACTAATGCGAAGATGGAATGGTACTGCTGCTCGTGCACATATATATTCTTCTTCTGACAAATCGTCCCGTCCACTGAGTTAATAGCTAAGACCACAGCAACCGCATTGTCGGCTCCATCTCCGTCCGACGCTTCAGCAGGTTCGAGCTTGAGAACATGTTCCACGATCGACGAATCGTTGTATAGCCATCCCTCGTCATAGAGGGATCTAATCCTCTGTGTCACTTCGCGAGCGAACTGCGAATCACTAGCGGACATCTCTTCGAATAGCTCTGTGTCTCCGGTGTTCCATGCATAGACCATGAGGGCGAGATAATGCTCCGCAGCGGCCTCGGCACCTCGTTCACTGTTTTCCTTAGCGGCCTCCGGTAGTTCGGGTTTGGTGTAGGTGTCTGCTGCGAACTCGGCGGGGCGTACGAGGACTCCGTCGGGGCCGATCTCATACCCGCCCGACATGGCGGCCTCGCTCGACACTGAAGGCATGGGTGCGGGATGCACCGTGGGTGTTGCCGCGGTGCTGGGGCGATCGTTCCACGAGCCGATGCTCGCTCCCAGCGTGTAAGCACCAACAGCTGCCACAGCCACCAACACAGTGAGCCCAACACCGATTGCCCACGGGCGCAGCGCTGCGCGCCTGTCTGCTAGGGAGCACTTCTTACGGCGCGACGGCGAGGCGAGGAAGTCTTGCTCGTCTTCCTCGGTGACGGGTCGCTCGGATAGGGGTGGGACCTTCATGGTGTGTGTGCCTCCACGGTGAGGTGTCCTCCGACGCGCCCCCACCATCGGAGGCGCG
>NZ_JVOJ01000057.1:13690-32060 GCF_001064145.1 Sanguibacter keddieii | reverse complement strand
GCAACAACCAACCCCACCACACAACCAACAATCACACCAGCAGAGGACCGACGCCCACCAGAACCCGGAACCGGAACCCACTGACCACCAGAGGCACCCACACCCCGCTGACCACCAGAACCCGGCCCACCAGGACGATCATAGGGATAACTCATCACAACTCCTCATATCCAGAACGAATAATTAACTGAAACCAATCAGGACGGCTGCACAACAATTTCCGGGAAATCGAAGATGTCCTCTTTCGGAGGGACATCCGTCATGAAAGTGACGGGTTCGCCGACGTTGATGTACTTCAAGCCAAGCGTGAACGTCACGGTGTCGCCCGGCCTGACCATGTCATCGTTCATCTCCACAATGACGTCAGGGTATTCGTCGGGATCAAGGGCGGCGAAACCGAGGACGATCCCCTTCTGTTTCAAGGTTGGCGTGTGCAACATAATGAATTCAGCGTCATCGGTGTTGTTGGTCATCGTCAAGGTGACGAACACGGTGTCCGCGCCGTCTTGGTCGACGGGGCCTCGTGTCACCGAGGTGCTCTCGATATGGAACTTTCCATTCATGATGTCCGCGGAATAATGGTCTGCTGTCACCGTTTTTATCGCCGTCGGGTCGCTTGACAGCGACGCGCCGTGGGATAGCATGAACGCTATCCCTCCGATGGCGACGAGGTGGATGCAGAGCAGAATAACGAGGGCGACCAGGATCACGGACTGTATGCCCCTGGACGCACCGGTGGCCTGCTGAGGAGCGCCGGAACCCGCGGGGCTCTGAGAGGATGCGGGCTGTCCCTGGTTGTGGGGGCCGGCACCGGGCATTGACGTCCCCATGGGGACCGCCTGTCGGGCGTCCCGCGGGTGCCCACCCGCGTTGTTATATGGGTAGCTCATGATGTTTCCTCAATCCTCCCGAGGCTCGACGCCTCAGTACGGGTGCCAAACCCAATCTTCATCATCGGCTGTCTCGTCCGATTGTTGATCCTGAGGATCGAACGACCACAGTGGCGCGTTCGGGTCTTCGTCTATGGTGTTCCACCGCCGGAAGGTGACGGTCTCGCCCGGGTAGGCGTACCGGTACGCATACGTGACAGTCATCGTCTCGCCTGACGCGATGTCATAGTTCCATTTGGTGAGTCCCTCGGGTTCCTGACCCGGTTCGAACTCCGCGTTTGGCAGCTCCGTTCCCTTTTGTATCAATTTGGGAAGAGTGAGCCGAACGCTCTGTGTGATTGCGGTGTTGTTGACGAGCGTGTACGTCACGAGGAGGGTATCCGCTCCCTCCTTATCGACGGGCCCCTGTTCGATTCTCGTCGTATTGACGGTGAACGCCCCGTCGAGGTACTGCGTCGAATACTGTTCTCCGTTGCCGGTCGCGCGTGCGGTCGGCGTGGGAGAGTTCGATCCGCCCAGCCCAATTCCTCCCTCGTGGAACACGACGAAGGACCCGATTCCGAGGAGAGCGACGACCAGCACACCGACGATGAGGCGAGATGAACGAGGCCTCCGTGCCGTTGTCTGCGACTGCTCGAGGCGCTCGCCGCCAGAAACCTGTCCGCCGCCCTGCATCGATGCGCCGACGGGGCGCGACTGACCCGAGCCTCGCCCCGGATTCAAGTGGTTCGAAGGACCGGAAGGACCGTAGGGGTTCGTCATTATTACTCCTCGTCGCGACCCTGCACACGGGCAGGACACACGCCACAGACTAACAAAATCTGACCGAGGAAGCGAAGGGCGTCAGCGTCTCGAAACTCGCCGGAATCAGCCTATCCGTAGTCGGCGCGCGGACCGCGACCCCGCACCACGTAGGGGCCTTTCTTCCACGACGGGGCGACGGGCCCGAGAATAATGACCTGTTCGACGACGCCCGAGCCGACCTCCTCGGCGATGCGACGCTCGATGGTGGGCAGCAGGAGCTGGAGCTGTTTGGCCCAGGCGGTGGAGTCGGCGCGCACGACGAGCTTGTGGCCCTCGAAGGTCTCGATGCGCGTATGGTCGGCGTTGCTGGGGCCCACGATGTCCCGCCATTTCGCCATGACGGACCCCATTTTGGTGGGCGTGTCCCATTCGCGCATCTTGATGGTGCGCGCCAGAATCGCGCCCAGCGAGTTGACCCTGCGGTAGCGCGGCCGCATCGCGGCCATGCCGGGGGAGCGGCTCCACGAGGTACCGGTTCCTTTCAGGGCCTGGCGCAGCGCCGCGAGGTCGCCCTCGGGGTCCTCCTCCGTCGACGAGGCCGGGGCGCTCACTCCGTTCACGCGCCCGTAGGCGGCGGCTCGGGCGGCTGCGCGCGCCTGGGCGTCGTCGTCGCCGCCGGCGAGGCGGCCGAGCCCGTCGGTTTCGATGGCCGCGTATTCGCTGGATCCGTCGAGGCTGCGCCTGGGGCGCGTCTCGTCGAGGCCCCACGAGGGCAGGGTGGACCTCGTGTAGCCATGCGTGCGGGCGACGCTCTGTGCTCGTTCGAGAGCGCGGACGACGAACTCGTCGGCGTCGGCTGTTTCACCCGGGGCAGCCGGGCCGCTCAGCTCGTCGCCGGCTATGTCCTCGCGCTCATTCATCGTCGGCTCCGTCGATGACGGTGCCACGGCGCGGGTCGAGTCGCACGTGCAGGGGGTGGTGGTCGAGGGACGCGGGCAGGTCGCCGGCGACCGCGCAGGTGACGATGATCTGTTCGGCCTTCGAGGCCAGGGCGGCCAGGCCCTCTCGGCGCGAGGAGTCGAGCTCAGCGAAGACGTCGTCGAGGATGAGGATCGGGGTGTCGCCGTCGTCGCTGAGCAGCTCGAAGGCACCGAGGCGCAGCGCGAGGGCGACCGACCAGGATTCGCCGTGCGAGGCGTAGCCCTTGACGGGCATTGCGCCGAGGCTGAGGGTGAGGTCGTCGCGGTGCGCGCCGACGAGGTTGACGCCGCGCTCGGTTTCCTTGTCTCGTACCGACGCGAGGGCGGCGAGCATGCGCTCGGTCTGGGCCTCCACGTCGGTGAGTTCGCCGCTGGCCGGGTTGCCCGGGTCGGTGCCGATGACGCGGTCGACCGAGGCATCGAAGGCGAGGCGCAGGTGACGCGGCGAGTCCGCCACGTCGTCGTAGGATCGGGCAGCCGGTTCTTCCAGGCGCGACGCGATGGACGCGCGCGTGGCCGTGATGCGCGCGGACAGCGCGGCGAACTGCTGGTCCCAGATCTCGAGGGTCGACAGGTCGGGGGAGGAACCGCGGCGGAGCGAAGCCTGGGCGGCCTTCATGAGCGCCGCACGCTGACGCGCGACCCGATCGAAGTCGGAACGCACGGACGCGTGAATGGGGGAGAGCTGCGTGGCCAGGTCATCCAGGAAGGATCGGCGCACCGACGGGTCGCCGCGCACGAGGGACAGATCCTCGGGAGCGAACACGACCGTGCGCACAATGCCCAGAATCTCGCGGGGCCTCACCTGCGCGCGATTGATGCGCGCGCGATTCGCCTTGCCACGCACGATCTCCAACTCGATGACCTGCTCGCGACCCGAGGCGACGACCCGCGCGCGGATGACGGCACCACCCGGGGCGGCCTCGTCCTCGTCGATGGGAATGCGCACGAGCGCGCCCTCCGCGCCGACCCTGTGCGACGAAAACGTGGACAGGTAGGCGAGCGCCTCGACGAGGTTCGTCTTTCCCTGGCCGTTCGCGCCCACGAGGACCGTGGGGCCCTCGGGCAGCTCGACGACCCCGTGCTTCCAGGAGCGGAAGTCGTCGAGGGCCAGGTGGGAGACGCGCACGTCAGATGCCGAAGCGGATGGGCATCAGCAGGTAGCGGAACTGCGTGACCTCGCCCTCGTCAGCCTTCTTCTGGCCGGTGATGACGGCCGGCTTCGTGGGGTGGGTGAAGCCGAAGCGCACGTAGTCAGTGTCCAGGACCTGCAGGCCGTCGATGAGGAACTGCGGGTTGAACGCGGTCGAGATGTCGTCACCGCGCAGGGTCGCCTCGATGGCCTCGGATGCCTGGGCGTTGTCGCCCTGGCCGGCCTCGAGGACCAGCTGGCCCTCGGTGAAGGCCAGGCGCACGGAGGTCTTGCGCTCGGCGACCAGCGACATACGCTTGACGGCCTCGAGCAGTGCGTGGCGATCGACGACGGCCTGGATCGGCGTCGTGTCGGGGAAGAGGCGACGCACGGCGGGGTAGTCGCCGTCCATAAGGGTCGAGGTGGTGCGGCGTCCCTGGGCGGTGAAGCCGATGAGGGACGAGGCGCCGGGCTGGGACTCGCCGGACAGGCCGACCTCGACCTTGGCGCCCGAGGTCATCGACTTGGCGACGTCCTGGAGGATACGGGCCTTGACCAGGGCAACCTCTTCGATGGAGGTGTCGGTGGGCTCCCAATCCAGCTCGCGCATCGCGAGGCGGTAGCGGTCGGTGGCCAGCAGCGTGATCGCCGGGCCGTTGATCTCGATGCGCACGCCCGTCAGCAAGGGCAGCGTGTCGTCGCGCGACGCGGCAATCGAGACCTGGGACACGGCCTGCGACAGCGTCGAGGAATCGATCGCGCCGATGCCGGTGGGCTGCGCGGGCAGCAGCGGGTACTCGTCGAGGGGCATGACGGCGAGCGTGAAGTGCGAGGAGCCGCAGACCAGGTTCACCTTCTGGCCATCGAGCTCGACGGAAACGGGTTTGGAGGGCAAGGACTTGGAGATGTCAGCCAGCAGGCGACCGGACACCAGGACCTCGCCGGCCTCGTCGACAGTGGCGGGGATGTGCGAGTTCGCGGAGACCTCGTAGTCGAAGGAGGACAGGGTCAGCTCGTCGCCTTCAGCCTTGATACGCACGCCGGCCAGGATCGGCGAGGCCGGACGCACGGGGAGCGCGCGGGCGGTCCACGACACGGCTTCGGCCAGAACATCGCGGGCGACGGTGAACTTCATAGCTGCCTCCAAAACACAAGACGGATCGGACACTACTTTACCCACAAGTGTGCCCACGTGGGGCAGGAAATGTGCCTCGCGTGCGCCATCGCGTCGCGTCGGCGGCGACGTTGTTGTACGGAGGTCTGTGAAAAAAATTTTTCATTTAACTTCCCTTCCATCATAAGGGCTGTGAGTTCTGTGGATAACTCCCTTATGCGGCGGAATTTCAGTCAAATCTCTGTGTTGTCATTATGGGACGAGGCTGTGGATTCGTCACATCGTCCTGTGCACGAAGCAAATGACAACTTTTTGAGATCCACAGGCGAGGCCCTTTTCTCCACAGCGTGAGCGCGTTCGTCCACCAGCTGTGCACAACTCCTGTGAATCTTGCGCGGGCGCCGAACTTCGTCAGCGCCCGCGCAAGATTCACGACTCCCTGGCCTTCTGCTTAATCCTATTTGTAAGCTCCGACACGTGGTTGAAGGTCTCGCGCTTCTCCTTCATGAGCTTCGAGATCTTCTTGTTTGCGTGCATGACCGTCGTGTGGTCGCGTCCGAAGGCCTGTCCGATCTTGGGCAGCGAGAGGTCCGTGAGCTCACGGCACAGGTACATGGCGATCTGGCGGGCCTCGACGACGTTGTGGCTGCGCTCCGACGAACCCATCTGCTCGATCGTCACGCCGAAGTAAACGGCGCACTGGCTCATGATGAGGCTGACGGTGATCTCGTTGTCGTCCGGGTTGGACACGAAGTCCTTGAGCATCATCTGCGCGAGGTTCAAGTCGATGCGCTCCTGGTACAGCGACGCCCACGCGCCGATGCGCACGAGAGCGCCCTCCAGCTCACGGATGTTGGAGGAGATGCGCGAGGCCACGTACTCAAACACCTCAGGGGTGACCTCGAGGCCCTCGGCGTCCGCCTTCTTATGCAGGATCGCGATGCGGGTCTCCAGGTCCGGCGGCTGAACGTCCACGAGCAGGCCCGAGGAGAAGCGCGACCGCATGCGGTCCTCGAAGCCCTTGAGCTGGGCCGGGGGCAGGTCAGAGGTCAGGACGATCTGCTTGTTGGCACTGTGCAGCGCATTAAAGGTATGGAAGAAGCCTTCGACCGTCTGTTCCTTGTCGCCGATGAACTGGATGTCGTCGATGAGGAGGATGTCGAGCTCGCGGTAGCGGCGGTGGAATGCCTCGACCTGGGAGTTATCCGTCTTATTGAGGCGAATCGCGTTGATGAACTCGTTCGTGAACTCTTCGGAGTTGACGTAGCGGACCTTCAGGTGGGGCATCATCGACAGCGCGTTGTGGCCGATGGCCTGGAGCAGGTGCGTCTTGCCCAGTCCGGAATCGCCGTAGATAAAGAGGGGATTGAACGCGGTCCCCGGGGTTTCCGAGGCGGCCAGCGCGGCCGCGTGCGCGAAACGGTTCGACGGGCCAATGACGAAGGTGTCGAAGGTGAACTTCGGATTGAGGTGGGTCGGACCGGAGTCGGTGGGCGCGGTGACGAGGGCGGGGGAGTGGTGCCCCTCGTCCTCATCAAACGACGAGGCCGGGGCGGCCGCGTGCGCGGCGGGCGCGGCAGGGGTCTGATCCTCCTCTTCATCTTCCTCCGTGATGACCTCGAGCGTGGGGTCGACCGTGATGGCGATGCGGACGGTGCGGCCCAGGTGCACGGACAGGGCGGTTGTCAGCTTTGACTGCGCCTTGTCTTCGATCCATTGCTTGGTGAAATCGTTGGGGACGGCGAGCAGAATCGTGCCTTCGATGTCGCCGAGGGGGCGAGCGGAGCGCAGCATCGACGTGGCGACGGGCCCCAGCTCGTCGGTGGGGACTGCGTCGAGGGCCGCAGCCCATGCGCGTGTGAGGGAATCCGACTCCACGGCAACCTCCGGTCACAAATACTGGTGAGTTCGGTCACGACTTCTCGGTGATGTGCGTGACGCTCGTACATTGTCGCAGTGTAGTCCGCGCACATGTTATGCACAGACTGGGGATGAAGCTGTGGAGAACTATCACAGAATCACAGCTTTGTAGTTACAACTTTGGGTCCGCAGCAGCGTGCGGAAAGCAAAATGACGCACAGCCTGTGGATAACTCTCGTCATCCACCCTCTGTGGACGGATGAGATCCACAGCGATTTGCACAGCTGTGGATACTGTGTGTGACGCGGTGCGTAACGCCGCCGCGTTGACGTGTGGCCCCAATCCGCTTAATCTTGGTCTTTGTTTGCGCCCATTTCGGGCGTGCGTCCCCGCTATCGTGCCCCCGTGTGTCGATAGCCCAACCGATACCGAGTGGGAAACCACTCCCCGCCGAGGAGAATTGCCGTGACCACCAAGCGGACCTTCCAGCCCAACAACCGTCGTCGTTCCAAGACGCACGGCTTCCGTCTGCGCATGTCGACCCGCGCCGGCCGCGCCATTCTGGCTGCCCGCCGCCGCAAGGGCCGCGCCAAGCTGTCCGCCTGAGACACCCCGGTGCTGCCGCGCGCGCACCGCATGGTTGACCCAGCGGACTTCACCGCCGCGATCCGACAGGGAACGCGAGCAGGGGATCCGCTGGTCGTCGTCCACGTCCGAGCCGACGAGGAACGCAACAGTCGCCTCGTCGGTTTTGTCGTACCCAAGCGGGAAATCAAGCGCGCCAACGGACGCAATCGCGTCAAGCGGCAGCTGCGCCACCTCATGCGCGAACGGATCGCCGACCTCCCCGAAGGATCCCGGGTTGTCGTCAGGGCCTCACGTAACGCCCTCGGCGTCCCCTCCAAGGAACTCGGCGAACACCTCGACCGCGTGATGGCGCGAGCGTGGCGCAAGTGGGACGCGCGATGAACCTGGCGGGCCGGGCGCTGCGCGCTCTCGTGTCCGCACCCATCGTCGCCTACCAGCGCTATATCTCCCCGGCCCTCGGCCCCCGGTGTCGATACGCACCCAGCTGCTCCACCTACGCTCTCCAGGCCATTCGCGTCCACGGCCCCATCAAGGGACTCATCCTCGCGAGCTGGCGGTTGCTGCGATGCAACCCCTGGAGCCACGGGGGAGTGGACCACGTACCAGAGCGTGGACGCTGGAAGCCCGACCCCTGGATCCCACCCGAGGATTGGGCTGGGCACGACAACTGGGTCCGCCCCGACCCCATGGGACTCGACCCGGAGCACGACCTGACCGAGCCGGACACGGCCTCGGGACACTAAGGAACAACGAAACAGCGGCGCTCCCGCGCCACGGCGAAAGCGAAAACTATGTTCGACGCAATCCTCCACCCCTTCGCGTGGGCGATCTCCTACGTGTGGGTCTGGATCCACGACCTCCTCGTGCTGCTCGGAATGTCCTCCGGCTCCGGCATCGCGTGGGTTCTGTCCATCGTGCTGCTCACCGTCCTGGTGCGCATCGCCATCATCCCGCTGTTCCTTAAGCAGATCCGCTCCTCGCGTGCCATGCAGGCCATTCAGCCGGAGATGCGCAAGATCCAGGAGAAGTACAAGGGCAAGAAGGACCAGGTCAGCCGTCAGAAGATGATGGAAGAGACGCAGGCCCTCCAGCGCAAGCACAAGGTCTCGCCCTTCGCCTCCTGCCTGCCCATGCTCGTGCAGATGCCCGTCCTCTTCGGCATGTACCGTGCCATCATCGCGGTTTCTTCGATCTCAGCCGGCACCTACACCTACCGCGGCGAGGCCACCGACCACCTCGGCCCCCTGACCGCCTCCGTCTCCGAGGAGATCGTCAACTCCACCGTCTTCGGTGTCCCGCTCTCCCACACGCTGCGCGAGTCTTTCGGCCAGCCCAGCGTCGTCGCCGTCTTCGTTGCCGCGATCGTCCTCATGGTCGGCCTGCAGTTCTTCTCCATGCGCCTGTCCTTCTCGCGCAACATGCCCGACATGGGCAACAACCCGATGGCCCAGTCGCAGCGCACGATGATGTACATCATGCCGGCGATGTTCATCGTCTCCGGCGCGTTCTTCCAGATGGGCGTCGTCATCTACACCGTGACAGCGTCCTTCTGGGCGCTCGCCCAGTCCTTCTGGACCATCAAGGTCATGCCGACCCCCGGCTCCCCGGCCTACGCCGACCTGCTGTCCTCGCGCGAGTCCGCCTACCAGGAATGGGCCAAGCCCTACTTCCAGAACTACGACCGTGAGCGCGCCGCCCTGGGCTCCGCCGGCTCCGACCCGCGCGTCGACGAGCTCAATGAGCGCACCCTCGCCGAGCTGCGCTCCAAGGCCAAGAAGCAGCACGTCGCCTCCGACTTCCCCGCTTCCATGAGCGCCGGCGAAATCGTCACCGTCTACCGCAACCTGGCCACCCAGAAGTGGACGACCCTTCCCGACGAGCAGTGGATGCACGGCCTCACCCTCGCCGTCGAGAAGCGCCTCGCGAAGCAGGAAGCCTCCGCCCAGCGCGCCGAGCTCCAGAAGCAGGTCCGCGACCGCCGCACCCGCGAGCGTGAGTCCGCCAAGGCCTCGTCCAAGGATGCGTCCCAGGCCGGCGAGTCGACCTCCGGCCACGGCTCGCTGAGCGCCGAGGAGATCGAGCGTCGCCGCATCGAGCGTCGCAAGGCCCGCCGCCGTTCCGGCAATAAGCGCTGACCACCATAGATTCACGGTTCCAGGCCCCCAGCCGGTAACCTGGACACCAGCAAGACCCCATTCCCCACTACGGAGGACACGTCATGAGTGACGACAACGCAGACAAGCTGACCCGCCTCGAAGAAGAAGGCGAAATCGCCGCCGACTACCTGGAAGAGCTGCTTGACATCGCCGACCTCGACGGCGACATCGAGATCGACGTCGAAAACGGCCGCGCCTCGGTCGAGATCGTCGCCGACGACCCCGACGCCCTCGACCGCCTCGTGGGCGACGACGGCGAGGTCCTGGACGCCCTCCAGGAACTGACCCGTCTGGCCGTCCAGACCGAGACCGGCGAGCGCTCGCGCCTCATGCTCGACATCGCCGGCTTCCGCGCCGAGCGCAAGGAAGAGCTGCAGGACATCACCCGCGAGGCCATCGCCCGCGTGCGCGCCACCGGGGAGGCCGTCAAGCTCGACGCCATGAACCCGTTTGAGCGCAAGGTGTGCCACGACGTGGTCGCCGACGAGGGCCTCACCTCCGAGTCCGAGGGCGCCGAGCCCCACCGCCGCGTGGTCATCCTCCCCGAGGACACCGACGGTGAGTGAGAACCCGAATGGGACAGGAAGGGGTCGCCAGGTCGGCGACCCCTTCGTCCCAGAAGAGCCCACTCAGGCCGTCCGTGACTTCTTCGGGCCTGCCTTAGCTGAGGTCGCCGAATACGCGCGCATGCTCGAGGAGGAAGGCGAGATCCGCGGCCTCCTCGGCCCGCGCGACATGGAGCGCATCTGGTCGCGCCACATCGTCAACTCCGCCGCCGTCCTCGACTTTATGCCGCGCAAGGACGGCCGTCAGGTCCTCGACGTCGGCTCCGGCTCCGGCCTGCCCGGCATCGTGATTGCCGCCTGCCGGCCCGAGCTCGACGTACACCTGGCCGAGCCCATGGCGCGCCGCGTCGAGTGGCTCATGGACGTCGTGGAGGACCTCGGCCTCGATAACGTGACGATCCACCAGGCGCGCGCCGAGGAGTTGCGCGGCAAGGGCAAGGCGGACGTGGTCACCGCCCGCGCCGTCGCCAACATGAGCAAGCTCGTGCGCATGACGTCGAAGCTCATTGCGCCCGGCGGCTCCCTCGTGGCCCTCAAGGGCCGCCGCGCGCCCATCGAGGTCGACGAGGCCGAGGCCGAGCTGCGTCGTCACCACCTGCGCGCTGAGATTCACGAGGTGCCCTCCATCATGGAGGACGAGTCCACGTACGTGGTCGTCTGCACGCGCATCAAGTAACGCGTCCCCAGTGGGGGAGAGGGGCGTCGTGTCGGTTGCTGCGGCGCTCCTCTCATATAGTGACGTGGGCCACATAGGTGCTGCGTTCTGTCATTTCGATTGTCTCGATTGGCGGTTTGTCACCTCTTGGTTCCTCGCCGGGAGAATCGATCCTACAGAACGAAATTCTCGGCCTCGCATGACGGTGGGTGACGATTGTGTGCGCCTGGATGCATCCCGGGACTTTCGGGCTGGAAGTGTGTGCGTCTGCCCGTAAACTAGGGACAGTATCTAGGAAGGTGTCACGTGAGTACCAACAACACCCCTTTGGCGAATCAGATCGAGCGCAACATGGCCGATCTGGCCATGCTTGAGCGCGCAACGTTCCCGCGCCCCGAGCACACGCGCATTATCGCCGTCGCGAACCAGAAGGGCGGCGTCGGTAAGACGACGTCCGCCGTCAACCTCGCGGCCGGCCTCGCGACGGGCGGCTTGTCTGTTCTGGTCGTCGATGCGGACGCTCAGGGTAATGCGTCGAGCGCGCTCGGCGTTGCTCACCCCGCCGGTACTCCGTCTACCTACGACGTCATTATCGGCGGAGCCAGCGTTGCCGACGTCGTGCAGCCGTGCCCCGATATTGAGGGCATCATGGTCTGCCCGGCCACGATCGACCTGTCCGGTGCCGAGATCGAGCTCGTCGATGTCGAACGGCGGGAGTATCGCCTGCGCGATGCTCTGCGTGAGTATGTTTCGGAGCATGCCGAGATCGACATCGTTCTCATCGACTGCCCGCCCTCTCTTGGGCTCGTCACGCTCAATGTCATGGTCGCTGCCGACGAGGTCATGATACCGATTCAGGCCGAGTACTACGCTCTGGAGGGCCTCAGCCAGCTGTGGAATACCGTCGAACGTATTGGCGTGGATCTCAACCCGGGCCTGCGTGTCTCGGGCATGCTGCTCACCATGGCGGACAAGCGTACGAGGCTCTCCGAGGAGGTCGAGGGCGAGGTTCGCTCGCACTTCCCGGACCACACGTTCGAGACCATTATCCCGCGGTCTGTGCGCATTTCTGAGGCTCCGAGCTATGGTCAGACCGTTATCACCTACGATCCCCGCAATGTTGGTGCGATCGCGTATCGGAAGGCCGCGCTTGAGTTATGTCAGCGCGTCGCAGCCTCCGACGGATGATTGTTTCACGTGAAACATTCGTTCTTTTCCGCATGTTTCCGCTGATGGGAACGTATTAATCACCATGCGTGAGCATTGGTGCAACAAAGTGATCAAAGACGCTTACTAGCTGAGCGCATGCCATTGTTTCACGTGAAACAATGAACCGACGCAATTGAAGGAGTTTTGCAATGGCGGATGCAGCACCGAAGTCTGAGGGCCGTAAGGGCGCTCGCAAGCACACCGGCCTCGGCCGTGGTCTTGGTGCCCTCATTCCTCAGGCTAGTGAGCAGACGCCGCACAACGCACCCTCCGCGCCCTCCCGTCCCCTGGACGTGTTCTTCCCCGAAGGCAGCTCCGCCGGCAAGCGTGGAGGTTCTGCAAAGGACCTTTTGCAGCCCAAGCGCGCCACTGCCTCGTCGACGAAGAAGCGCCCGTCGATGCCGTCCGTTGAGGCGGCTGGCGGACGACGCGGTAGCGGGTCTCGTAACGGTCTCGGTAGTGGAATCAATGGCTCAGATTCCCTTAAGAGCGCGGCGCGTGTGTCCGCAACAGCATCTTCCGTGAACGAAGCAGATAAGCGCGAAGAACCGGATGTTTCACGTGAAACATCCGTCGATCGCGAGCTTCTTCCGGTCCCCGGTGCATCTTTCGCTGAAATTGCGATCGATCAGATCGTTCCCAATACGAAGCAGCCTCGCGAGGTCTTCGACGAGGACGATCTGAAAGAACTGTCGGCTTCTATCAAGGAAGTCGGCGTTCTTCAGCCCGTCGTCGTTCGTAGTATTCCCGCTACGGGCCGTTCCGAGAAACTCCAGGAGTTCCTCGCCGAGAAGCCCGACGCACGCTACGAGCTGATTATGGGTGAGCGCCGCCTGCGTGCTTCCGAGCTCGCGGGTGAAACTACGATTCCGGCAATCATCCGAGAGACCGACGACGGAGATCTGCTCCGTGACGCCCTCTTGGAGAACCTCCACCGGGCCCAGCTCAACCCGTTGGAAGAAGCGAGCGCATATCAGCAGCTCATGGCCGATTTCGGTGCGACTCAGGAGGAGCTCGCCAAGCGAATCGCCCGCTCGCGCCCGCAGATTGCGAATACCCTGCGCCTCCTCAAGCTCCCGCCGTCCGTTCAGAAGAAGGTTGCCGCCCAGGTCATCACCGCCGGCCACGCCCGTGCGCTGCTGTCACTGTCGACACCCGAGGAAATGGAACGATTGGCTGAGCGTATCGTCGCCGAGGGTCTCTCCGTGCGTACCACTGAAGAGATCGTTCGCCTCGGCAAGGTGAAGGCTACACCGCGTCCCCGTGCCCGCCAGCAGCGTCCTCTGTCACAGCTGGGGGAGAGCGTCGTAACGGCGCTCTCCGATGCGTACGATACGCGCGTGACCATCACCGAGGGCCGCAAGAAGGGTCGGATCGTCATCGAATTCGCAGGATCCGAGGATCTTCAGCGAATTGCAGACATTATTCTCCACTGATCTAACTTCATAGTTCTTTTCGCAGATCACGCGCAGTATGTTCCCTACGCGACATTTTCTGAGCTAATCTCCGGATGAATGAACGCTTAAACTACCTTTAAAGGGTCCGCCGTCGGGCCCTCGCAGTACGAGAAGGAGCGAAAGGCATGAACGCCCAGGGCAGTTCGCGCACCGTGCTTTTCGATGTCGGTGGTGTCCTCGTGGACGCTCACCCGGACCCGCATGCTATCGCCGAATTGTTCGGCGACGGCTCCCGGGGTCTCACGACGCTCGTCGATCAGGCGATGTGGACGCATCGTGGCGACTATGACGCCGGGATGTCCGATCGCGAATTTTGGGACCGCATCGCGGGGGATTGCGGTCAGCCTGAGCCTTCCGGCTCTTTGTTGATAGAACTCGTCGCACTCGATGTGTCCCGTATGGCGACTGCGAACGAGGACACCCTGGAGCTTGTCCGCCGGCTGCGCCGCCAGGCGGTGCGCGTCGGCATCTTGTCCAACGCGCCGTATCCCATTGCGAAGGCAATTCGTCGCTCCGAGTGGGGAAGCCTCTTCGATTTCTTTGCCTTTTCGTGCGACTATGGCACCTGCAAGCCGTCGCGTGGCATCTACCGTGACGTGCTCGTCCGCCTCGACGTGCCGCATGAGGACGTGGTCTTCATCGATGACCGTCGCGAGAACGTTCGCGCAGCAGAGCTCCTCGGCGTTCAGGGCATCGTCTGGAAGGGTGCCGAGGACGCCGAAACGCGTTTGAAAGAGCTTGGAGTGCTTTTCTGAGAGGCTCTGTGTCGGCGAAACTTAATCTAGATTCGGATCGCGAAAACGACACAGAGGCGTACAGAGAACGAAATTTTGCTCTCACTGGGTGATACTGTCGCATCTCCAGCAACATTCATCGCGTGTGAGTGTCGCCAATCGAAGCACGCGCATTCATTATGGACGATGTTTCACGTGAAACATGTGGGCCCGGGAGGATCCTCCTCCCGGGCCCACGGTGCGTTGGATGAGCGATTACTCCTCGGTCGCCTCGGCATCCTCGTCAATGATGACGCCGACGCCTTCGTCGTCGATGACGTAGTCGACGATGTGGACGTCGCGGCCACCGGCCACGAAGTCGACGATGTCGGCGCACAGCTGCGCAAAGGAGGAATCCTCAACGGCGTCTGCCGCCTGGGGGAGAAGCGACGTGTCCGTCATGCCGGGCGCGACATTCGCGTCGATAAACCAGCAGGTACCCTCGTCGTCAACCACGAAGTCCATGCGGGACAGGTCGCGCAGACCCAGCGTCGTGTGGGCCTCGACGGCTGCTGCCTGTAGGTCAGCGAGAAGCTCGTCGGAGAGGCGTGCGGGTACGAAGTACTCGGTCTCGTCGGTGGTGTAGCGAGCGTCGTAGTCGTAGCGGCCACGATCCGTGGACACCTCGACCGGCGGAAGGGCCACGGGACCATCCCACAGATCGATGACGGAAACGGCCACATCGCGGCCGTTGATGCGCTGCTCGACCATCAGGCGCTGGCCGTAAGCAAAGGCATCCACCATCGCGCGGCGCAGTGCCTTAGCGTCCTGAGCAGTCGAAATACCGAGTGCGGAGCCACCGTCCGTCGGCTTAATGACGACGGGGAAGGACACTGAACCCTCGAGAGCAGACAGCACGTGAGAGGCCCCCAGCTGGCGGAAAATCGCCTGCGGAAGCGTCACCCAGCCGGGCGTTGCGAGGCCCGCAGAGCCCAGCAGAGCCTTCGCAGTGGGCTTGTTCGAGGCCAGCATCGCCTGCACCGACGATGAGCCCACGAAGGGGATTCCCACCGACTCCAGGAAGGACTGGAGGGAGCCATCCTCGCCGATCGAGCCGTGCACCAGCGGCCATACAACGTCGGGGGAGAAGGTTTCGATAGCCTCGGCAAGAGACGCATCCACGTCGGAAATACGCACCTCGTAGCCGAACTGCGTCAGGATGTTCGCGACGCGACGACCCGAACGAACCGACACATCACGCTCGTGCGTCAGACCGCCGGCAATGATCAGAACTTTGGTAGCCATGGGGGTGTCTCCTCAAGTAATTCTTAGCGGTCGGACCCGGCCCCGGCCTCGTTGCCCGAAGCCGTACCGAACATGTCGACGATTTCCTTCTCCGCGTTGACGACCGTCGAAAGGCGGCGCACGCCCTCGCGGATGTCCTCGGGAGTGGGGTAGCAGAAGGACAGGCGCATGTGGTTCGAGCCCGAGCCGTCGTAGTAGAACGCCGTTCCCGACACGTACGCGACCTGGGCGCGCACGGCGCGCGGCAGCATGGCCTTCGCGTCCAGGCCCTCGGGCAAGGTCACCCACGTGTAGAAGCCGCCGTCCGGCACGGTCCACGTGCACGAGGGCATGTACTCCTCGAGCGAGGTGAGCATCGCGCGGCAGCGCTCCGCGTACATCGAGCGGAAGGACTTGACCTGGCCGTACCAGTCGTAGTTGCTCAGGTAGTCGGCGATCGCCATCTGGCCCACCATCGACGGGCACAGGATCGCGGACTCGAGGGCCAAGACCAGCTTCGCGCGAATCGCGTGCGGCGCGTACGCCCAGCCGATGCGGAAGCCGGGGGCAAACATCTTCGAGAAGGAACCCAGGTAGACGACGCCCTCGGGGCTGTACGAGGCGATGGCCGGCAGGGGATCGTTGTGGAAGCCGAGCAGGCCGTAGGGGTTGTCCTCGACGATCAGGACGTGCTCGCGCAGGCAGATCTCGGCGATGATCGGGCGGCGCTCGGCGGACAGAGTCACGCCGGCGGGGTTGTGGTAGTTCGGGATGATGTAGATGAACTTGATCGTTCGGCCCGAGGAGCGCACGTCGCGGATCGTCTCCTCCAGGGCCTCGGGAATGATGCCGTGCTCGTCCATCGGCACGTGCACGATGTCCGCCTGGCGAGCGCGGAACACACCCAGCGCGCCCACGTAGGAGGGGGCCTCGGCGAGGATGACGTCGCCGGGGTTCACGAACAGCTCCGTAACGAGGTCGAGGGCCTGCTGGCTGCCCGTCGTGACCACAACGTCGTCCGGGTCGGCACCGACGATACCGTCGTAGGTCATGACCTCGGTGATGCGCTCGCGCAGCACCTCCCAGCCCTGGCCGCTGCCGTACTGCATGGCCTGCGCGCCGTGGTTGCGGATCAGCTTCTCCGCGGAGGCCGCGAGCTTATCGAGGGGCAGGTCCTTGAGGTTGGGCATGCCTCCTGCGAGGGAGACGACCTCGGGACGCGACACGACCGAGAACAGAGCTCGAATCTCGGATGCGCGCAGGTTGTGTGCGCGGTCCGCGTAGACGTCGTACCAGGGGTCGAGGCGGTTTCCCTGCGCGGGCGTGCGCCCGGACGAGGCCGGGGTTCCGCCGTTGGTCGAAGGCTGAGTCAAGGCATGCCATCCTTTGCATGAAGTTGCGTAGAACCGTATAGGTCAAGTGTGCCACTATCCAGGCCATACGGGGTAACGAGGCCGGTGGTTGGGCAGATGTTTCACGTGAAACATCAGGGTTCGATGCATGCGTAGGGTAGGACGAGCAGACCGTCGTCGCGCTGGTAGGCAAAGTCCCCGTGGCCCACGATGAAACCAAGGAAGGAAGGCTCGGAGGTCCGGGCCATAGGGTTGCCGGTCATGAGTGCATGGAACCTGTGAAGGCGTTCCACGGCACGATCAGTTATTCCCATTGATGATAGTTTGACCTCGAACGCACCCCAGCGACCGTCAGCGAGTTCGATGATGAAGTCGACCTCGAGACCTTTGTCGTCACGGTAATAAGCGATGGAGTTTCCGACACCAGGAAGTGTGTCGATGAATGTGAGGAGGTCACGGCAGACGAGAGTTTCAAACAATCCACCGAGAGTCTGAGTATCGCGTAGCAGCTTGCTGGGGGATAGACCGAGCATGGCAGCAGGTAGCGAGGGATCGACGAAGTAGCGCTTGGGCTTGATGCGAACTCGTTTCTTTCCTCGAGCTGCGGGTTCCCATCCGGGCACATCTTCGAGTAGGTACATTGCGCGGAGGTCGTCGAGGTAGGCCCTAATCGTGTGGCGCGACTTGTCTTCTCCTTCACCGCTCATATCCTTTGACAGCGTGCTCATTGTCGGAGCTTGCGCAAGATTCATACTGAGAGCGCGTAAGAGCGACCGCGTGGTGTCTGGAGATCGACGCAGTTGAGGCATGTTTACCTCAATGAGGTTGCGTAGGTACTGTGCCGGAGTTTCTAACGCGTCTTCGTCGCCGAGATCAAGAATCGACGGCCATCCTCCTCGGCAGCACCAACGTGCAATGCTTTCGATCGAGCTGTCGCATCGTTGTGACGTGATCCCCTTGTCATCAAAAAGTCCCTGGAGGCTCACGCCCCCGGGAGTTGCTCCGGCCTCGTATGAGGTCATTGGCCGCATGTGAATGCGTGCAATACGCCCTGCGCCGCTGTGCCTGATTGTTTCGATATCGTGTGGCGCGGAGGAGCCTGTGAGGATGAACTGCCCTCGTGTACCCGCGGAGGAATCGATACGAGAACGAACCATATCCCAGATCTGAGGCACCTCTTGCCACTCATCAATGAGGTGAGGATGCTTGCCAGGGAGTACGAGATCAGGAGACGACTGGGCGGCTAAAAGCGTTGATGGGTCAGTCAGAGAGTCGGCGCTATTGGCATGTGCAAGTGAGGTCCAGGTCTTTCCACACCATTTAGGTCCGGCGATTTCAACGGCACCGAAGGATCGCAGTAGTTGGTCGATACGCCGGTCGATTGCTCGAGGGCGGTAGTTCTCCGGAGGTACAGCCTGCACCTAAATCTCCTATGATCAGCGAATATATAGACTATTATACATTTTCCACCAATCTCAGTAGACATTTTCCACCCAAAAGAGTAGACATTTTCTACCCGTATAGGTGTCACGCCCACGGGCACCGCGGCCAGACCCAGGGTGCTGGCAGGCCCGGCCGTGTCCTCCGGTCCCTCCGGCGCCCTCCACACCAGTGGGGCCGGGCTGCTTGGTGTGCCCGTGGGCGGCGGCCCGCCCGCTCGCCGTCCGCGC
>NZ_JVOJ01000057.1:0-13590 GCF_001064145.1 Sanguibacter keddieii | reverse complement strand
CCGGCCAGGCCCCGCCACCGCCCACGGGCACCGCAGCCAGGCCCCGCCACTGACCACCGGCACCGCGTCCGTGCTCGCGACGGTATGCAAAAAGTCCGCAGCCCCTGTGGGTCTGCGGACTTGCGTGGAACTCCGGCGGTGCCGGAATTCGCTCAGTGGCGGTCGGCCTTCACCAGGTGCTTGGCGTCGGCGAGCTCGTTGAGCTGATCGATGTGAGCCTGGGCAACCATGACGTCGATGGTCGAGAACATGAGTGAACTCCTCGTGGGATCGTATGTTGTGTCGATTCCCTGTTTGACGAGGCCGGGGATCACCCGGCGGATCTCGTACGTGGAGTGTGCCAACGCGGGTGGCGTCGGCGCGACCCTGCGTTTCAAACAAGAAAAGCGCCGGACCAGCTTGGCAGCTTTGTCAGGCGCTTGATGGTTATAGTTTATCCCTCCCAAAATGTTGAATCAACCGTTCGGCCAGTAATTTAGGTCGCATCAAAAACCAAGCAATTGCAAAGCAAAGTGGCTACGTGCATATCATCTGCACAAACGTGCGCACGCCATCACAAATCGTCTGTTGTGTCGGCTGCGCTCGTCTGCAAATCGCAAGATTTCAGAAATTTCAATGTCGGTTCGTGCGAGTTCGTGAGCCGTTAGGTGAAAGAGTGGACCGGGCTATGCGTCGAAGCGTTGGGGCTGGTCACCGAAGCTCGCCACCAATTTCGCACGTAATTCGGTGGTCAGACAAATGAGCGATGATGAGAAAACCGCAGAATTCCAACGATTTGAATTCAAAGTTTGAAAGAGTAGTGAGGGAATTACGTGCGAAATTTAGGGGAGGGGAATTGCATGCGAAATTGGAGTGGGGGCAGGTATTCCCGGGGGTTTCAGGGCGTCATCAGGACTCTCGGCCGCATTGTCTGGCCGCAATTGGGACGGACCCTCATGAAGGGGGTGGGCCGCGATCAAGAGTTTCGGGTCGCAGAACTTTGCGCGAGGTGCGCCACGCTATTAGAATGATAACGATTCTCATTCATATTCACGTGCGAAGCACCTAGAGGACCCCCTCATGAACCCCACGAAGTACCGGAACCCGGGCCGCGCAGCTGCCCGGGCTTTCGCCGCAATGGCCCTCGCGGCTACCTCCTTCCTCGTGCCCGGAGCGGCACACGCTGCCGACGAGGCCACCGCCGACACCGCGGACGCGGTAGCAACAGAGGAAGCCACCGAGGCCACCGCGAACGCAGCCCCGGCCTCGTCCGAGGCGGACGCTTCCGCCTGCGCGCTCATGCGCACCGCCCCCGCCGGCACCACGGCCACCCTGGACCGCGGTCACGCCGACATCTTTGACCTCACCTCCGACGCATCCGGCGCGCTCACGCTGCGTATCAAGGAGGACGCCACCGGTTCCGGTGTCATGCGCGAGCCCGAGCAGACGCTCCTCGCCGTCAACAAGTCCACCCTCACCCAGATCCCCGCCTCCGTCCGCCAGGCGACCGGCGCTCCCACCGCTGCGTACCTGCTCGGCCAGTCCGGCGATAACCAAGCCACCGTGCTGTGGCCCGGCTGGGACACCCTGGGCATCACGGCTGGCGGATACGACGCCGCGCGCTTCCACATCTCCTACACGGGCCCCGCCGACGGCCGCATCTACGCCTTCACCTCCAGCCTCACCGAGGGCACCAAGGCGGTCACCAATGATGGCAGCTTCGACCTGGCCCCGGGCGGCGACGACATCGACCAGCCCTACGCCGCCCACAAGCACGTCAACTGGCTGTTCACGCGCGCCGGCCGCTACACGCTGACCGTCCAGGCCAGCGCGTGGACCGCCGGCAACACCGGCACCGCCAACGCCCAGTCCGCGGCCCACACCTACACGATCGACGTCGCCGACGAGGCCTCGTGCCTCGCCGAGGCCGGAGCAGCCCCCTCGACCGACCAGGCGCAGCCAGCCCCCGGGATGGGCCCCGGCTCCGTGAGTTCCACGAACAACCAGGCCGCGCAGGACCAGGGCGAGGGCGGTGCCACGGGAACGCCCAGCGCCCCCGCCCCCGCCACGACCTCGGGAACGACCGGAACCACCGGCACGACGACCGGCGCGAACCCCGCCCCCGCCTCGGGCGCGCGCACCACCACAGTCACCACCACAGGCGAGCGCTGCGTCGCCACCCGCATCACCCGCGAGGCCACCGAGGCCGAGGCCGCCACCCTGGCCTCGAACAATGCCCCCGCGAACACGGCGCGCACCACGCTGACCGTCAGCGTCGGCGACGGTGCCTCCGGCAACGCCACCGACGGCCACTTCGACCTGGGCCCCGCCATCGAAAACGGCACCCTCGTCGCCCGAGTCAAGGACGACCGCAGCCAGCCCGCCCAGTGGGTCGACCCCTCGTCCCTGACCTTCGCCCTCGGTGACGCCGCGCGCATCACGGCACCCGCCGACCTTGGCTTCGTCGCCACCCCCGGCTCCAGCGTCTGGCTGATCCCCTCCACCCAGATCGCGGGTGTGCCGTGGCTGGGCCTGAACTCCCAGCGCGAAGAGATCGTCACCGGCACCACCGGCCCCGTCCAGTTCACCCTCGACGCCGTTGAGGGCCCCGGACGCGTCGCCGTCTTCAACGCAGGCGCGCTCGGCTCCGGCGTCGGCGAGCACGTCTTCGACGGCCCCGGCACCGGCTACACGCTCGGCGCCAACACGCACGCTCACCAGAACTGGGTGTTCACCGCGCCCGGCACCTACACGCTGACCATCACCATGCGCGTCACCCCCAACGGCGAGGCGCTCGCGGGCAGCGGCTTCGGCTCCGGCGGCGACCTCACCGCCACGGGCGCGACCGGACCCAATGGGCGACCCATGGTCTCCCAGGTCGTCGGCCGCACCGCCTCCGGCAAGGAGTGCGACCTCTCCCTGGCCACCACCGGCGCCGACACCATCCCCCTGACCGTCGTCTCCCTCACGTGGGCGCTCACGGGCGCGGCCTGCGTGTGGGTGGGCGCGATCGGCCGCCGCCGCAACCTGCGCGCAACGCTGTGACCCCTCATTCACGAGGCCGACTCTCCTTCATCCCCCGCCTCCCCTTCCGTGGGTGGCGGGGGAGTGGGTGTGTGCTCGCAGCCTCGACGTTAGCGCTCACGGCGACCCTGGCAGGGTGCGCGCCCGCGCCCGACCCAGCATCCGACGGTGAACTGCGCGTCGTCGCCACGACCGGCATCCTCGCCGACCTCGTGCGCAACGTCGCCGGGGACCGCGCCCACGTCACGCAGATGGTGCCCAACGGCGCGGACCCGCACTCGTGGGAGCCCTCCCTGCGCACCGTGCGCGACGTGGCCTACGCGGACGTCGCCTTCTCCAACTACCTCATGCTCGAGGAGCACGCCCTCATCCGCGCCCTCGACTCCAACCTGCCCGCCGGCTCGCGCTCCGTCTCCGTCGCCGAGGAGGCCGCCAAGAACGGCGCAACCATCCTCCCCCTCGTCGAAGACCGCGCGCTCGACACCCCGTGGCTCGGCATGCGCGTGTGGGGCGACGGCGCCGACATGGGGGCCACCCGCGCCTCGCAGATCGACCTGACGGCCACCGGCGTCGACGGGCCCGGCCAGGCCGCCGCCTACCTCACCACGTCGTTCGGGCAGCCCGAGATCGCCTTCGCCTCCTCCGACGGCTTCAACGCCGCAACCGGATACGACACTGACACCGCGCAGCTGCCCGCCGACGCCCACCAGCACATGAGCTGGGCGTTCACCGCCCCCGGCGTCTACCGCGTCCACTTCCGCGCCAACCTGCGCACCACCCCCGGCGCCACACCGGTGGGCGTCGGGGAAGGCACCGCCGTCTTCGCCGTCGGCACCCCGCCCGAGGAGGTCGCCGCCAGTGAGGGCCGCCGCGTCCTGTCCGCCGGCCACGCCGACATCACAGTCAACCTCACCACCAACCGCGTCGAACTTGCCTCCGACGCCGGAGCACTCAGCGGGGACGAGGCCTCGGCCCCCTGCGTGGGCGCGGGAACCACGGGCGCGGCCGTCGCCTCGACCATGGAATGCACCGACCTTGACCAGGTCGTCATCGAAGTGCCCACCCGCGCGCTCACGACGATACCCGGGGAGGCCTCGTTCCGCTTCATCGGCGAGGCCGGCGCGAACGTGTACATGCTCCCGCAGGCCGTCCTCGGCAAGCACGTCCACGGCGACATCGACCCCCACCTGTGGCACGACGTCCACAACGCCCAAGCGTACGTGCGCGTCATCCGCGACTCGCTGATCTCCGTCGACCCTGACGGCGAGGCCACCTACCGGGCCAACGCGGCCGCCTACCTGACGCGCCTCGACGAGCTTGACGCCACTGTCGCCTCGACCATCGCGTCCATCCCCTCCGAGCGCCGCAAGCTCGTCACCACCAACGACGCGTACGCGTACCTGGCGAACGCCTACGGCCTCACCGTCGCCGGCTTCGTCGCGCCCAACCCCAGCGTCGAACCCTCCATCGCCGACCGGATCAAACTCCAGGCAACCCTGTCCGACTCCTCGATCCCCGCGGTGTTCCTCGAACCCAACCTGGCGCGCACCCGCTCCACCCTGCGCACCGCCGCCACCGACGCGGGCGTGGACATCTGCCCCCTGTACGGCGACACCCTCGACGACCAAGCACCCACTTACATCGACATGATGGAACACAACGCCCGCTCACTGGCACGCTGCCTGGGCGGCAAGGAGATGCCATGAAATCCTTCTCTTCTCGTCTGACTTCCGGCCGCCGGATCTTCGCCCCGGGGCCGGCGGCCCGCCCGCGAGACTTGGCGACCGAGCTGCGCTCGGTGCCGCGTCTCGAAGCCCGGCCAGGCCCTGCCGCCGCCCCCGGGGCTAGTCGGCGGCCTTTCCGCAAGCCCGGCCAGGCCTTGCCGCCGTCCGCGGGACCGAGCGGGCGGGCATCACAGCTCGAAGCACGGCCAGGTGCCACCGCCCCCGGGGGGAATGGCAGCACTAGAAGCATCCCTACGGCGTGTCGTCGGCGTGTCGCGGCTCTAATGACGCCATTCCCCCGTCTCGGCACGTCGGTGTTCGCCCTCCTCGTATCGGCCTTCCTCGTCATCGCGGGCGCCCCCGCTTCTGTTGCTGACCCGAGTCCCGACCCCGACCTCGCGCAGAGCGTCGCCGCTCACGAGGAGTGGTCGAACGAGGCGACCGAGATCGCCGTTGGGCACGTCGACCTCGGCCCCCGACTGATCGACGGGCAGTGGAGGGCCGGCCTTCGCCACGACGCTGAAACCGGCGCCGTGTGGCGCGACCCCAACCAGACCGTCCTGCGGGTCAGCGACGCGGCCATCATGACCGCGCCCGACTCCGCCGACTACCCCTTCCTGGCCGACGTCGCCGGCAAGCCCGTGTACGTCGTTCCCCAGACGCAGAACCCGGGTGTCGTGTGGCTCGGCTGGAACACGCAGGACCCCGCCGTCACGGCCACCATCGACCGCGGCCTCACCATGCGCGTCGGCCCCGTGAGCGGCCCCGGACGCGCGTGGCTGTTCCTGCAGTCCGGCACCTTCGGCAAGCCCCTCCTGCTCGCCGACTCGGGCGCGGCGCCCGGCGACGTGTGGATCGACTCGGGCACGCACGTGCACGCCAACTGGGCGTTCTCCGCGCCCGGCACCTACACGGCGACCGTGACCTTCCTCGGCACGACCACCGCCGGTGAGGCCGTGAGCGCCTCCACGACCCTGCGCTTCGCCGTCGGTGACGCCGCCTCCGCGTCCGAGGCCCTGGCCATGGCCGCGCCCGCCGCTGCCCCCGCCGATGGTGCTTCCGCTTCTTCCTCCGCTTCTTCCTCTGGGGCTGCTGCCTCTGGTTCCGGGGCCGCTGACCCCGCCGGTTCGTCCTCTGCTTCGGGGGCCGCGTCGGGCGGGCTGCCCGACTGGGCCTTCCTCGCGATCATCGCCGTCGCCGCGGCGTCGCTCCTCGTGATCGGCGCCCTCGTTGTGGCGCGCTCGCGCCGCAGCCGCGCCGAACAGGCCGCCGCCATCGCCGAGGCCGACTCCATCCTCGCGCCCCTGCCCACCGCCCGTGGTGAGGGCTCGGGTGAGCGCGGCCCCGGCCTCGGCGATCGGGGAGGGGAGCAGTGAGCCAGCTGCGCGTCACCGGACTGGGCGCGTCCCTGGGTGGGCGCAGCGTCCTTGAGGGCGTCGACCTGGAGGTCGAGGCAGGGGAGCTCGTCGGCCTCATCGGACCCAACGGTGCCGGAAAGACCACGCTGATCCGCTCGATCCTCGGCTTGATTCCCTCCAGCGGGCGCGTCGAGACCGACGGTGCGATCGGCTACGTGCCGCAGCGCCACGAGTTCGCGTGGGACTTCCCGATCAGCGTGCGCGACGCTGTCCTGCAGGCCGTCACCGTGCGGCGCGGGCTGCTGGGTCGCGCGCGGACCCCGCACTTTCGCGCGGTTGAGGAGGCCCTGTCCCTCGTGGGCATGCGCGACCTCGCCAAGCGTCCCATCGGTGAGCTGTCCGGCGGCCAGCGCCAGCGAGTCCTCGTCGCCCGGGCCCTCGCGATCCGGCCCGCCGTGCTGCTCCTCGACGAGCCCTTCACCGGCCTCGACATGCCCACGCAGGAGATGCTCATGGACCTGTTCCGTAGCCTCGCGGACGGGGGGCGGGCCCTCCTCATGACCACGCACGACCTCATCGGTGCGCGCGCCGGGTGTGACCGCCTGTACCTGCTGCGGCGCACGATCGTCGCTTCCGGGCGGCCCGAGGAGCTGGCGGACGCCGACCCGTGGATCCGCGCCTTCGACGTGCGACCCGACAACCCGATCCTCGACGCCCTAGGAGTGCGCGCATGAGCACCGTGATCCACGCGGCCGGACGTGCCCTCGTCCCGGCGGCGGACTTCCTGAGCCCCTACGACTTCTTCCGCGACCTGACGAATCCCGCGCTGGCATTCCTGCCGCGCGCGCTGCTGATCGCGGTGGTCGCCGCGCTCGTGTGCGGCAGCGTCGGAGTGCACGTCGTCCTGCGCGGCATGGCGTTCATCGGCGATGCGGTCGCGCACTCCGTGTTCCCCGGCCTGGCGATCGCCTTCGTGTGCGGCGGATCCCTGGTGCTGGGCGGCGCGCTCGCGGGCGTCGTGACCGCCGTGCTCGTGGCCTTGTTGGCGCAGAACCGCAGGCTTAAGGAGGACTCCGTCATCGGCGTGCTCTTCGTGGGCGCGTTTGCGCTCGGCGTCGCGATCATCGCTCGGGCGCCCGGGTACGCGGGGAGCCTGCAGGACTTCCTGTTCGGATCGATCACCGGTATTCCGGCGTCGGATGTGCCCGTGGTGCTGGGCGGCGCGTTGTTTGTGCTGCTCATGCTGTTCCTGGCGCACCGGCCCATCGTGGCCGTGACCCTGGACCGCGAGAGCGCCCGGGCGGCGGGCGTGCACGTGCTCGCTGCCGATCTGTCTTTGTATGTCGCCGTCGCTCTGGCCGTCGTGATCTCCGTGCAGACGATCGGCAACGTCCTGGTGCTTGCTTTGTTGGTGACCCCTGCGGCCACCGCGCGGCTCCTGTGCGACCGCCTGGGGACCATGATGATCCTTGCTCCTCTTATTGGGGCCTCCGGGGGCCTGGTGGGTCTGTACCTGTCATGGGCGCTGGACGTGCCCACGGGTGCAACGATCGTCCTGGTACTCACCGCGTGCTTCGTGCTCGCCTGGGTCTTCGCGCCGAGGCACGGCCTCCTCGCGCGCACCCTGC
Source organism: Sanguibacter keddieii (assembly GCF_001064145.1). Lineage (GTDB taxonomy): Bacteria > Actinomycetota > Actinomycetes > Actinomycetales > Actinomycetaceae > Pauljensenia. The sequence continues at coordinate 5,877 of NZ_JVOJ01000057.1, read as the reverse complement.
GCGAGAGGCGGGGGTGAGGTCGGCGTTGCTGTGAGCGGGCCTGTGAGTGGGCCTGTGAGCGGGCTTCTTCGAGGGCCCGGCCCCGGCCTCGTGAACCTCTGAATCGCTTGTTAACCTGAACAACTGGTCATATGCTTGGCGAGGTAGCACAGTGTTCTGTGGCCCACGAAATCGTGGGTGGAGGTGAGGCGAAAGTGAAGCGGCATAAGCGCAGCCGGTTGCGCGTGAGGCACAGTGTTGCCGTGGCTGCCGTGGGTGCGCTTGCGGCGGGTATCGTGTCGATTCCCGCCTCCCCCGCGCACGCAGCCGACGCGATCACCGCGGCCGATCAGGCGTACTTCTCGTACTACGGCCTGGACCGGGCGCGTGCAAAGGGCTACACGGGCGAGGGCGTCACCATCGCGATGATCGATGGCAAGGTGAATACCTCCGTCCCTGAGCTTGCGGGTGCAAACATCACGGTGAAAACTCCGTGCACGATCACGTCGTCACCCGCAGTGGAAACCCATGGCACGGGTGTCGCATCAATTCTTGTATCCTCGGCATACGGTATTGCTCCAGATGCAACGCTCCTTGCTTATCAAATGAATCTCGGGGCAGATGGCGATAAACCTGGACAAGATTGCCTTGACTCTGGCACTGCCTTGCGATCGGAAGGTGTCTGGTTGCTCAATCAGGCGATGAATGATGGGGCCCAGATCATCAATCTGTCCGCTTCCAGCGATGATGGCGATGGTCCAATGAAATGGACCGTTGCACGTGCGATGTCGAGCGGAGTAATTCTCGTCGCTGCCGCTGGAAATAGCGGTTTTGACAATGATGGTCTGTCTTTGTCTAAATGGTCGGGCGTTGTTGGTGTGACCGCGATCAGTACTGATGGGAACAGGCAGGATTACTCCTCGTGGGGCGAGGGAGTGGTGACGGCTTCTATCGGCGGGCCTGTGCTCTTTCGTAACTTCGAAACTGGCGCTAACGACACTACCTCTGCCACGTCGGTCGCCTCGCCGATTGTCGCGGGTGTTCTGGCGTTGGCGAAGCAGCGGTGGCCTGAGGCGACTAGTAATCAGCTGCTGCAGTTGCTGGTGAAGACGGGTTTGAATCCTGATCATGGCTGGAACAAGTACACGGGGTTTGGTGGCATTGATCCGGGCGCGATTTTGAATACGGATCCGTCGCAGTTCCCTGATGAGAACCCGTTGGCGCAGAAGCAGGGCGGGTCGAGTCCGACGCCGGAGGAGGTCCAGCAGTACGCGGATGGCGTCGTGGATCCGACGGATATCGTGAACGATAGTTCGTACACGTATCGCGGCTTCGACGAGTCGAAGCTGAAGGATGGCTTGAATGTCTACCCGACGCATTTGGGCACGAGCCCGCGCTACCACCGCAAGTAGTTGCGGCGCCGCGCTCGAGGCCGCTTGGTGGCTGTTCTTGGATTGTTTCACGTGAAACATCTGTGCTGAGGCCCCGGCCCACCATCGTGGGCTGGGACCTCAGTGTGTTTAGTGGCCTTGTTTTTCTTCTGAGGTGTCGGTGTTGTTGTGCTGTGATGCGACTTCGGTTTCAGCGCTGAGATCTGCGAGGTTCTCGTATTGCACCGCTAACCTCGCCTATGAATCTATGTGGAGTCATTCGAGGGTTCTATGAGATAGAAATAGCCTTCTATGACATAGAAGTGCGGTCCTATGAGATAGATGAGTGATTCTATGAGATAGAATTAAGTCCATGATCAACGATCTCTATGACCTGCTGGGTGCTCTGGCCGTTCTTGAGCTGCGTGGTGGTGATACTACTTCGATTGAGGCGAAGACCTTTTCGGAGTACTCGCCGGAGCAGCTGGGGCCAACGCTCAGTGCGTTTGCGAACAAGCCGGGTGGAGGCACGATCCTACTGGGCATCTCGGAGCGGGATGGGATTAGCGTCGTCGGCGTCGATGACGTCGATGATCTGTTGAAGAGGGCGGCTAATCAGGCGCGCAATGGCTTCAGACCGTCGATCAGGGTAGATGTGCGTGCCATCGATCTGGATGGAAAAACAATCGGGGTTGTCAACGTTGAGGGCGCTGACGTCAACGAAAAGCCTGTGCGTTGGTTGAAAGATAAGAAAGCATATCTGCGCCAGTACGACGGCGACTATCAGATGTCGCCGTCGGAGGAGCAGATGCTTGTCCTGCGCCATCACCGCCCGAACGCTGACGCGCAGGCTGTGCCTGGTAGTTCCCTTCGTGACCTTGACCCGAACTTAGTCACCCGATACCTCTCTTCTGTTCGCGAGACGACCCCACGCCTCGTCAATGACAGTGACGAGGCAGTCCTCTTCTTTACTGGCGTCGTTGCGGACCGCGAGAGTGAAGAGTTATCGGTCGCCGGTCTCTATGCGCTGGGTGAGTATCCGCAGCGGCTTCTTCCTCATCTGACGCTCACCGCAGCGGTCGAGGGGAGTGGAGATGTGAGAGCGGTGAATCGCCGTGATTTCACGGGTGCGTTGCCGGTCATACTGGACGATGTCTTGGACTGGGTCGCGCAGAATGTGGAATCGCGCCAGGTCGTAACACAGGACGGGAATGGGCTGACGGATTACACGGTGCCCCTGCTGGCGGCGCGTGAGGTAATAGCGAATGCGCTGGTTCACCGTGATCTGTCCGAGGCTTCGCGGGGAAAGGGGATCGACTTGAGAATCACCCGTGACGGATTCCGCCTGACGAATCCAGGTGGCTTGTGGGGGATTACGGTTGATCGGCTGGGTACCGGTGATCATCCTGCGGTGAATGAGCGGCTCTATCAGATCTGCCGCAACGTCGAAGGGCGTAGTGGGCGCGTCATTGAGGCAATGGGTACCGGGATCAGGGAGGTTCGCCGATCGTTGCGTGAGGCTGGGATGGCGGAGCCGCGTTTCTACGATAACGGCGTGTCGTTTACGGTACGTTTCCCGAACTCGGCGCTTATGCCTGACGGTGACCTGGCGTGGATTGGCAGTCTCGGCTTGGAACAGGCGGCAAGTCTGAATCTGCGCCAGAAGGAGGCTCTGGTCGAGATGCGTCACGGCCGAACCTGGAGCAATGGGGAATATAGGGAGCGCTTTGGTGTGACCGCTGAAGAAGCGCGAGCAGATCTGCGGGACCTTGTGTCACGAGGCCTGGTCACGTCCTCAGGTGAGCGCCGTTGGGTGCGTTACGAGCTTGTTCAGGGGAGCTGAGGGATCCTTTCTGGTGTCCTGGCGGCTGTTGAACGTGAAATATTGACACCGAGGCCCCAGCCCACGATGGTGGGCTGGGGCCTCAGCACATAGTTCTGTCGAACGTGAGCGTTGAAGATGTCAGGTCGATGTTGTGCGGTTTGTTGACCGCAGCTGGTGAACCATCGCTTTGGATGTCCGCTTTTGAAGGATGGTGGACTGTTCTGTAGGGCTTATTCTCTCTGGCTCCAGACTCGTTTTACTACCCACGTATCTCCTTCATATGCGAGTAGCATGATTCCTTCATAGTGACGGGTGCTTTTTGTTTCATCGTTGGATAGTCCGATTGTGGAATACTGGGGATTGTCAGCTGTATTGTCTTTTCGAACTGCGCGCCCCGTCACTGTAGAATAATCGAACATAATGCATGTGCCACTTGTGCCGTCATACCTGTCAGTGCATTCCCAGACTTGTTTTGTCATGAGGTACTTCGTCGAAAGTGGCTGGGTTACGATGCGATCTGCATGCAAGGTATGAACGTCGGTATCAAATGCCGAGCAGGATTCTCCCTCATCGCAAATCCTCATATATTCCTCGGTATCGCCCATATTGATCGCGTATGCCTCTAATTCGAGGTAATACTGAGCGGTAGCCTGGGCACCGATCTGCCCTGCCCTGTGGAGGTGTGGCGGGGGAGTGGGCTTAGGGACGTCAACGGGTGTTGGTTCTGCGGATTGAGGGGCGTCTCCAGATTGGGGGCCAGATTGTTCGGTGCTGTCAGACTGGGGCGACTGTGCCCCGGACTGAAGCTCCGCGTTCGCATGGGCTCGAGCGTTGAACGCGTGGAACCCCAGGAACGATGCGCCGATGATGACAACGGAGGCAATGGTAGCGCCGAGCCACTTGCTGATGGTGGAGAGTTTGGTGGTCATGGTGCATCACTCGCTTAGTGGCCTTGTTTTTCTTCTGAGGTGTCGGTGTTGTTGACGATGAGTTGACCGAGGGGGAATGGGCCGGTTGTTTCGGTGGTGGTGACCAGGCCGTTAATGGTCTGAGTGTCGCCCGTGAAGGGGTTGGTGGCCGTGCCCGCCCACGTGGTGGTGAGCGTGATGGTGCGCGTCGCGGAGGGGTAGGGACCGTCCAGGAAGGACTTCCACCCGTTGGGCGCCTTGTAGTAGTGGCGGATGAGCCTGGGGTCCTTGTTGGGGTCCATACCTTTTTCGAAGGCCATTCCTTGGTAGGCGGTGATGGTGTTCGGGGTGCCGTCGCCCCAGTCCCATTCGTATTTGGTGGCCTTCAGCGTGATGGTGATGTCGTGTCCCAATAGGTTGATGACGTGAGTCTGGGTCGGGTTGGTGACTGAGACGAGCGTAGGAATGTACTTGTTCGTGTACGAGACATGTGGGGGCTGCTTGTAGATCCCTGCGCCATCCGCGTGAATTGTGGCAGCAGCGTGACGCAGAATCTTCTGGGTTGAAGGAGGATCTGATGGCGTTTCTACGGACGGCGGAGGATCGTCGCATCTCCAGTAGGTAGGGAACATCAGATGACCCGAATCGTAGGAAACTGGGTGTTCACAATGGTAGCCAAGCGCAAAGTCCAAAGCGCTGTTCGTGGTTGTTGGTTCAGTTGCTCGAGGTGAGCCCGTGTCATCTTCTGATGGTTGAGAGGGGTTTCCTACTGTGCCAGGACTATCTTCGTTCTCATCCTCCCACATATCAGTGTTGACATCCCTATCGATTCCGTTGGCGTCAAAACCTGAACTTGGTGCGAGGGCTATCGCGGGTAGGCAATTTAAAATTAGTAAAGAAGATGAAGTGGCGGTGATTGCAAGGAAAATGCGTAATTTATTCGTCATCATGATCGGTGGCACTTCCTTGTACCTCTGTCCAGCGGTTATCTTTCCATGTCATGAATAAGGTAATTGTTGAACTATGCTCAGAATCGTCAACAATAATGCTCTGCCCCTTGCACCTTGTTCCATTATTTGCGCTGACACGAAAACGAACTCCGACGGTATTTGGTGGAATCGTTCCATCTTGCGATGAAACTGCTTCAAGACGAAGCACCTCCTGTACTGTTACTGAGTTTCCAAATGACCAGCCATTTGTATACATTTCTTGAGTATTGGCAATGTGGTTCTTTGCAAAGTTCGATGACGGGTCAGACATATCGGCTAGTGGCTGAGTGTCGCCAGTATTCCAAGAATAGATCAGGAGCGCGAGGTAGTGTTCTGCGGCTGCTTCTGCTCCTCGTTCTGTGTTTTCTTTGGCTTCCTCGGGTAGTTCGGGCTTCGTGTATGTGTCTGCTGCGAACTCGGCGGGGCGCACGAGGATTCCGTCGGGGCCGATCTCGTAGCCGCCCGACATAGCTGGTTCGCTGGACGCTGACGGCATGGGTGCGGGATGCACGGTGGGTGTTGCCGCGGTGCTGGGGCGATCGTTCCACGAGCCGATGCTCGCTCCCAGCGTGTAAGCACCAACAGCTGCCACAGCCACCAACACAGTGAGCCCAACACCGATTGCCCACGGGCGCAGCGCTGCGCGCCTGTCTGCTAGGGAGCACTTCTTACGGCGCGACGGCGAGGCGAGGAAGTCTTGCTCGTCTTCCTCGGTGACGGGTCGCTCGGATAGGGGTGGGACCTTCATGGTGTGTGTGCCTCCACGGTGAGGTGTCCTCCGACGCGCCCCCACCATCGGAGGCGCG
>NZ_JVOJ01000056.1:45298-45785 GCF_001064145.1 Sanguibacter keddieii | reverse complement strand
AAAAACACGCTAAAAACACCCATTTCTCACCCGCAAAGGCGATGGCGGTTTCAGTCGAGGCTCGGCCGGCGCCCGCAAAGGCGATGGCGGTTTCAATCCCACACAGATACCAGCGAGCAAAGGCGACAGGGGTTTCAATCCCACACAGATACCAGCGAGCAAAGGCGACGCCGGTTTCAGGCAACCGGGCCCCACTGGTGTGAAGGGCGCCGGAGGGGCCGCAGGGCCTGGCTGCGGCGCCCACGGGCAGCAACAACACCACCGCCACCCAAATTTCGCACGTAATTTATCGTGGTCATTTTTCGAGACACYCCAAAAACGTTGCAATTCCAACGATGCAAATTCAATGTTTGAACAAGTCGCAGGGGAATTACGTGCGAAATTGATGGGCGACGGCGGGGCCTGGTCGGGCTTCGAGGCGAAGCACAAGCACACGTCAGCACACCAGGTCCCACTGGTGTGGAGGGCGCCGGAGGGACCGGAGGGC
>NZ_JVOJ01000056.1:0-45198 GCF_001064145.1 Sanguibacter keddieii | reverse complement strand
TCGAGATCGACCACTCCGAGCGAAGCTCGCGTGTGGCGATCTCGCGGGCGGCCGGGCCCGACGGCGCCCGAAACACCCGTGGGGCCACAAGCAACACCACGCAGCAACACCATCAATCGGGCGGGCTGCCGCCCACAGGCACACTAAGCAGCCCGACCCACGCAGCAACGCATGACAACGGGTGGGGCGCCTTGCGGCACCCCACCCATCAACACCCGTCAACACCCGTCGTTCAACAAGCGATCACTCCGTCGCCAGCGCCTCCGAGGGGCTGACCTTGGCGGCCCGGCGGCCGGGCAACCAGGACGCGATCAGCGCGGACACGATGGCCACGACGCACACGCCGACCAGCTGCAACCACGGCACGCTCAGCACGGGAGTGGCCCCGTCAATCGGCAGGCTCATGACGCCAACCCACCCGAAGGCGACGCCCATGCCCACGCCGATCAGCGCACCGGTCATCGACAGGAACAGCGCCTCGAGGGCGAGGAGGCTCTTCATCTGGCGTCGCGTCAGGCCGAGGGCCCGCAGCAGGCCGTTCTCGCGGGTGCGTTCAGCGACCGACAGCGACAGCGTGTTGGCCACGCCCACCAGGGACACGAGGACGGACACGCCGAGCAGTCCGACGAGGACGAGCATCAGCCGGTCGATGATCTTCGTGTACGTCTGACGCTCCAGCGCCGAGCCGTTGACGCTCAGGTGCGAGTCCTTGAGCAGTGCACTCTGCACGGTCTCGGCGTCGGCCCCGTCGGTCATCTTGATGATGACCGCCTGACGCTCAAGAGAGCTCGCGATGGATCGCAGGGTCTTCTCGGAGACCTGGGCCTCGCCGACGCTGCCATTCTTGTCGTAGGTGGCACTCAGGTCCACGCACGTGTCGGCGCACAGGCGCAGCGTCTGCCCGGCCAGGGCCTCGTCGCCGACGCGCACCTGGTTATCACCCAGCTGGGTGACGGTCGAGTGGGTGACGCCCGTGTAGTCGGGTTCTCCGGTGATCATGACCGACGAGGCCTGGGCCTCGTCCTCCGATCCCGCCCCCTCGGGCCCGGCGTAGGCGGGCGCGCCCGAGGTGGTCGTCAGGGTGCCGGGGGCGGCGTACTGGGCGACGGTGGCGGCGACGCCGTCGGTGGCCGCGATGGCGGCCTGCTGGTCGTCGGTGATCGCCCCATCAGTGGACACCGCCATGAGGTCGAAGGGGCGCGCGTCGTTCACGGCGTTGGTGAGCGTGGTGCGCACGGAGGCGGCGCCGACGATGATGGTGACGACGAGGGTCACGCCGATGATGATCGCGGTGCCGGTCGCGGAGGTGCGGCCGGGGTTGCGCATCGTGTTCTCGCGGGCCATGGCGGACAGGGTGCCGGGGAAGGCCGAGCCGAACGCGCGGGTGAGGGCGGGCAGCAGCACCGAGGCGACGAGCAGCGCGCCGAGGAGCGCCAGGAGTGACCCGCCGAAAGCCCCAAGGAATTTCGTGCCGCCGCTATCCGAGCGCCACGCGAGGGCCACCGAAGCGCACCCGGCCACCGCGATGAGCGCGCCGATGATGAAGCGGACGGTGTGCTTCTTGCGGGCGGCGGCCCCGGCCTCGTTCACGGGGGCGAGGGCGGCGACGGGTGCGACGCGGGAGGCGGCGCGGGCCGGGAAGACGCCGACGAGGGTCGTGAACAGGGTGGCGCCTAGCCACGTGAGGACGAGCTGCCAGACGGAGGCGCCCGCCAGCGCCGCAACGACGCTAGAGGCCAGGCCGGTTCCCGCCTCCGCGAGCGCGCCAATCAGCCAGCCGAGCGCGACGCCAATCGCGGACGAGATCGCTCCGATCGCGAGGGCCTCGCGGGTCACGAGCGAGCGGACCTGTCGCCTGGTTGCTCCCAGCGTGCGCAGCAGTGCCAGTTCGCGGGTGCGCTGCGTGAGCACGACGCGGAATGTCGAGGAGACGACGATAGAGGCCACGAGCGCCGCGATCGCCGGGAAGATCAGCATGATTCCCATCGTCATGGATGCTCCCAGGCGCGCCTGGTTGAGGTCGTCCTGGATTGCCTTGTGCACGCTGGTCACGGTCACGCCCGAGACGCCACTCAAAGCGGAGTTCGCTGTTGCCACCCATTCGTCCTGGGTGGCGCTGGGAGGGTTTGCGTTGCTGTCCGCATCCGAACCCGACGTCGCGACGATGAACTTCCCGGAGGCGGTCGTTCCGAAGATCGCGGAGAATCCTCCGTCGGTCACGTAGCTGGCGGGCACGCCCATGCTGATGGTGTTCGAGCGGGTGGTGCCGACGACGGTGAGGGTGCGGTAGTCGCCCTCGGTGAATCCGGCGCGCACGCGGACGGTGTCGCCGACCTTCAGGGAGAGGGTCAAGGCCGTGTGCTCCGGGATGGCGATCTGGTCGTCGGCGGTCGGGGCGGTTCCGGCGCTCAGGTCGAGGTCCGCGAAGGGCTTGGGAGCCATCGGCGAGACGTAGAGGCCGGCGCGCGTCGCGTCGGTTTGGGCGTCGGCGGGCCACTGGGCCATGTGCTTGATGGCGGTGACGCCGCTGGTTGCACTCAGGGTCTTTTCGGCGTTTTCGATGGCGCCTTCGGGCGCGTCGTCGTTTTGGGAGACGACGATCGTGCCGCCTCGGTACTGGCTGTAGACGCTGGAGGTCAGGCCCGAGGTCATCGCCGTCATGACGATGAGGGTAATGACGATGAAGGCCGTGGAGATGGCGACGGCCAGGCCGGTGGAGATGTAGCGGCGGCCGTGGGAGCGCAGGTTGGCGCTCAGGAGGGAGTTTGTTGCAGACATGAGATGAGCCTTGGGGTGTGGGCGCGCGCGTTCAGCGCAGCGCCGCGGTCAGGTTGTCGGCGGTGATGTCGCGCAGGTCGGAGACGATGCGGCCGTCTCGGCACACGAGGACGCGGTCCGCGTAGGCGGCGGTGGCGGTGTCGTGGGTGACCATGATGACGCTCTGGCTCAGTTCGTCGACGGCGCGGCGCAGCAGGTCCATGACCTCGTCGGTGGAATGGGAGTCGAGGTTGCCGGTGGGTTCGTCCGCGACGATGACGGCGGGGCGGCTCATGAGGGCGCGGGCGACGGCGACGCGCTGCTGCTGGCCGCCGGACATTTCGGAGGGGCGGTGGCTCAGGCGATCCGCGATGCCCAGGGAGGTGACGATGAGGTCGAACCATTCCTTCTCGGGGGTGGCCCCGGCCAGGCGCATGGGCAGGAGGATGTTGGCGCGCGCATCCAGGGTGGGTACCAGGTTGAAGGACTGGAACACGAAGCCGATGCGGTCGCGGCGCAGCTTGGTGAGCGCGGTGTCTTTCAGGGTGGTGATGTCGGTGTCTTCGACGAAGACGTGCCCGGAGGTGGGGGCGTCGAGGCCTGCGAGGATGTGCATCATCGTGGACTTGCCGGAGCCGGAGGGGCCCATGATGGCGGTGAATTCGCCGGCGCCAAAGCCGACGCTCACGTCGTCGAGGGCGCGCACCTGTGCGTCGCCGCTTCCGTAGATCTTGGAGACGTCCTGGAGTCGGACGATGGACGAGGCCTGGGCCGGTGCGGCCGCGGGGGCCTGCGCGATTGTTGTGTTCGTGTTCATGCATCCATCGTGCGCCTGCGGCGTGCGTCACCGCTACGGAGGTTTCCCCTGATTCGCCCCCGAGACCACCCGGGGTCGTCTCGGGGATTGCCCCGTGCTGCGTCTCGGGGCCCCATCTCCAAAACTCGCACGTAATTTCCCTTGGTCAGTTTTTAATTAGCCCCACAAACGTTGCAATTCCAACGATGCCAATTCAATGTTTGAAAGGTTTACATGGGAATTACGTGCGAAATTGCTGGGTGCACACCAGGCGCCACTGGCGTGGAGGGTGGCCCCGGCGCCCGGCCCCGCAGCAGGATCCGACGGCACCCGGAACACCCGTGGCGCCCGACAACGACTAGGACTCGGAGGCCTCGCGCGGCTCGCGCAGGGACAGTCCGCGGTAGCGGTTGATGGCAGCGCCCACGTCGATGAGGCGCGGGCGCGCCAGGAACGCCGGGTAGGGGCGGGCGCCGAACTTGCAGACGGCGTCCAGGCCTTCGGAGGCGAGGCGTCGGCCGAGCTTGGCCATGAGGTCGGGCATCGACTGCTTGCCGGCCATCTCCTCGAGGACGCCGCGCACGCACCAGGCGATGGCCTCGGCCTGCCCAGGGTCGACGACTGCGGCGACGTCGGAAATGTCGACGGTCGAACGGTCGATCGTCAGCACGGACGTGCCCGAGGCCTTGGTGCGCGGGCGGTCCACGCGAGCTTTCGCGGCGGGCACGCGGGGCGCCGCCTCCCAGCTGGTGGGGGCGTCGGTGCGGGGGCGCGGCAGGTCGGCGACAACGGAGCGCGCCCGGGAGGTGACGTCGAGGCAGCGGTAGTTGTCCATCATGAGGACCCGGTCGGCGGCGTCGAGGAACGCGCCGGAGCCGCCGACGACCATGACGAGGGAGACGCCTGCCTCGGTGAGGGAGGTGACGCGGTCGACGAGGGGCGTGATGGGTTCCTTCTCGGCGGCGACGAGGTCGCGCATGCGCGTGTCGCGGATGAGGAGGTTGGTGGCGGAGGTGTCCTCGTCGATGAGGAGCGTGCGCGCGCCCAGCTCGAGGGATTCGACGATGGAGGCGGCCTGCGAGGTGGAGCCGGACGCGTTCTCGGTGGAAAACGACGTGGTGTCGGCACCGCCGGGCAGGTGGGTGATGAACGGCGAGATGTCGACGCCGGTGACGGCTCGCCCGTCGGCGGCTCGCACCTTCGTGGCGGTGGGGTCCGTGGCGACGAGCTCGCGGCCGTCGCCGGGCACGTGCGCGTACACGCCCTGGGCGATGGCCTCGAGGAGCGTGGACTTACCGTGATAGCCGCCGCCCACGATGAGGGTCAGGCCCGGGGGAATCGCCATGCCGGAAACCTCGCCGGCGTGCGGCAGGGTGACGGTGGCGCGCAGGGACTCGGGGGCACTGAAGGCGACGACGCCGTCACCGGCGAGGGGTGCCTCGGACACGCCGGAGCGCCGCGCCAACAGCGCCTCGTCGGCGACGAAGGACACCCACCCGCGTTCCGCGAGGATCCCCTGGAGGGCGCGGTAGTCCTCGTAGGCGGCGACGTGGCCGAGGAGGCGGGAACGCTTGCGGGTCGTGTCCGGGTCTTCGGACACGAAGTCGAAGCAGTCCATGACGATGTTGGGCACGTCCACGTCGAAGAGGCGGGCGGCGCTCTTGCCGAGGATGGTACGTCCGCGCGCGGGGAGCTTGACCTGGAAGCGGACTTCGACGCGGTCGGGCAGGACGGTCGCGTAGGAGCGCTGGAGGATGAGGGCGCCGGCGCGGGCGATCGTCACGTCGCGTGTGCCGCGGGCGCGGATGGCCTCGTCGAAGGAGCGGGCGATGAAGTCCGCGGCGGCCAGGCGCGCGTCGGACGAGGCCAGGGCGGCCTCGGGCAGTCCCATCGCCTCGGGCGTCGACCAGGCGCGCAGGGACGAGGGCGGGGCGTAGGGATCGGCCTGCACGTGATCGATCGCGAGGGTGAAGTCCCCGTAATCCCAGGCACCGAGGGCGTTCTTGTAGAAGCCGTAGGGGTGCCCGTCCGCGTATCGCAGCTGGTCGAGGAGGTCTGCGTCGGTTCCGGAGATGGCGCGCGAGGGGGCTTCGTATCGGGGAGTCATACCCTCAAGAATACAGGCGGAGCCTGCGGGAACGGCATCACCGTTCCTACAGGCTCCGGGGTGTGAGGAGTCGTCTTTATCGCGGGAGTCTCACGGGTGGCGAGGTGGTGTCAGCGCACGACTTATCGATCACTGAGGAAAAAGACGAGGAAAAGGGCAAGAGGCAAGAGCGTCTGGATCGCGGCACATATGCTCGTCACGATCCTCGCGGTGTTCGTCAGCGACACGATCTCCGGCGGCGCGTCCAGGTCCTTCGCCTTCGCACACAGCATGAAGGACCACACCATCGCGGGAATCGAGAGAAGGACGTAGAGAGTCGCAAAGCTAACGCCAGCCAAGATCATAGCGGTCTGCGCCTGTGAACGCAGGTCCGCGTAGGCCGCGAGGTTCGAGGTCACGTAGTACGGCTGGGCATAGACCGGCGCGGGCTGACCGTAGACCGTCCCATTGGGCACGCCGTAGGCAGGCTGCTGGCCGTACGCTGCCTCGGGCTGAGCGTACGGCGCGGATGCAGCCGGGCCATATGGCGACTGCTGCGCGTAGGGGTCCTGCGCACCCGCAGGATGAGACGCATAGGGGTAAGCAGGATCGCTCATGGTGCACTCCCAATTGTTCTGTGCGGACGACGTCGGGGCTTATCGTAGCAGCGGCCGTCAGCCGCTATGCGTTGGGGCCCGAGGAAACTCGCCGTTTCCTCGGGCCCCACACATGACGATTCATCAGCTGTTGGCGGCCGCGATCGCGCCGATAATCACCATCACGATGACGAACAAGATAGCCACAGCGATGACTACGATGTAAATAATCGAGAGGATCTTTGCAGCCGAGCGAGCACTCTCCACATCAGCCATGACGTCCATCGGGGCACCCAGGAACTTGGCTTCCTCGGCCAGCTTGTTGGCCCAGAACCACATGCCGCCGGAGAGCAGGAGGCCGCCGAACAGTAAGCTCACGAAAGAGAGCAAGCGGGCCGTCGACGCATTCGAACGGATCTTCTCAATCTCGGGGCTGAGGGCGTAGGCGGGCTGGCCGTAGGCCGGCTGGCCGTAGGCCTGCTGCTGACCGTAGGCCGGCTGCTGACCGTAAGGCTGCTGCTGATTCTGGCCAGCGGCAGGGTAGGCGTTGATGGGATCGCTCATGAGTGGCTCCAAATGGGTTGTGTCGATCGGATACGGCTGCCATCGTAGCCGAGGCAGGAGAAAAAATAAACAATTCGACCTTTAGTTACCGCGAACACAGCGGCCGCCTCTGGGTCGCTAGCGCATGTTCTCCGAGACAACCAGCAAGATGATCAGGCTCGCCTGCAAGAGGAGCAAGCCGATTGCGAAAGCGCGCGCAGTCTTCACCTTCCCCATGACGTCGGCCGGGGAGTCAATCTCCTTGGCGTGAGTACACAGGCGCTGAGCAAAAATCACGTTGACAAGCAGCAGGATGACCGGCGTCGTGAAGAACCAGAGGAAGGACAGCACGGTGATGACGGTCGCCTTGGACTTAAGCCTCGAGAAGGCCAGCTGCCGGATCGTGTCGGGGAACGCCTGCGCGGGCTGACTCGCGTACTCGGCCTGCTGATTCATGCCGTACTGCGGGGCGACAGGCGCAGGCTGCGCCTGGTAGGCACTCGGCTGGCCGTAGGACTGCATCGGCTGGGCAGTGCCCTGCTGGGGATACCCAGCAGGGGTGCCGTACGCCGGCGCCGCGCTGGCGGGTGCGGCCCCGCCGTACCCGGGAGCGTAGGGCGACTGCTGCCCGGCGGGCGCGACGTTCACGGGCGCGCCCGCCGGAGGCGCAAACTGCGCAGGGGCGGGAGCCTGCGGTGCAGCGGGAGCGTTCGACCACGACGAGGCGGCAGCCCCCGCCTGGGGCGCGACGGCGCCGTCGGCTTGCTGCGGCCAGCCCAACCCGGACTGCATGGCCATCGAGGGAATCTGTTCGTTACTCATACAAGCAACCGATCACTTCGTAGAATCCACGAGCCAGATAAGGAGGAAGGGGACGGCGATAACGAGAACGAGCAGCACGATCCCGATAATTCCGCAGATGAGAGCCGTCGTTCGCGCGCCGCGCACGTCCCTCAGCACGTCTTCGGGGGCACCCAGGCTCTCGGCCTCACTGATGAGGCTCGTGCTCCAGAACCACGCACCGAAGGACAGGAGCGGCCCGAGCGTCACAAAGCTGACGAAAGACATGATGCGCACCATGGACGCGTTCGAACGCACGCGTTCGACGGCGGGGTTCAGGGCGTACACGACCTGGCCGTACATCGGCTGCCCATAGGAGGCACCCGCGCCGTACGAGACCTGAGCACCGTATGCGGGCTGAGTACCGTATGCGGGCTGCTGGCTTGCGGGGGCCTGTCCGTAGGCAGGCTGGGTCCCGTACGAGGCCTGAGCGCCGTACGCTGGCTGGCTGCCATAGGGGGTCTCGCCGCCCGGTCCGTAGGGGTTCGTGGGGTCGCTCATCAATAGCTCCGGTCAGAATGTGGGATCTTCACCTCCCACATCATACGAGCATCCCCCGCGACGCGGAAGCTCCGCCTCATTGTCCCTTCTCACCGCTCGCCACAATCCGACGCAACCCTCCCCCTCACGCCGGGGCACCCGGCCCGCCCCAGCCTCGTCCCGCATAAAACGGTGCGGGGGCCGGTTTCCCGACCCCCGCACCACCCGACAAACGGGCGTCACGTCACAGCATGCAGGACACGCAGCCCTCGACCTCCGTGCCCTCCAGGGCCATCTGGCGCAGGCGCATGTAGTACAGGGTCTTAATGCCCTTCCTCCACGCGTAAATGTAGGACTTGTTCAGGTCACGCGTCGTCACCGTGTCCGGGTAGAACAGCGTGAGCGACAGGCCCTGATCCACGTGCTGGGTGGCCACCGCGTAGGTGTCGATGATCTTCTCCGGGCCGATCTCGTACGCATCCTGGTAGTACTGAAGGTTCTCGTTCGACATGTAGGGCGCCGGGTAGTAGACGCGGCCGATCTTGCCTTCCTTGCGGATCTCCACGCGGGACACGATCGGGTGGATCGACGACGTCGAGTTGTTGATGTACGAGATGGAACCCGTCGGAGGCACGGCCTGCAGGTTCTGGTTGTACATGCCGTACTTCGCGACGTCTGCCGCCAGGGCCTCCCAGTCCGCCTGGGTCGGGACCTTGATCGACGAGGCGGCGAGCAGCTCACGGCACTTGTCCGTGGTGGGGGCCCACTCCTCGTCAATGTACTTGCGGAAGAACTCGCCCGACGCGTACTTCGACTCCTCGAAGCCCTCGAAGGTCTCGCCGCGCTCGCGCGCGATCTTGCACGAGGCCTTGATGGCCTCGAACAGGACCGTCATGAAGTACACGTTCGTGAAGTCCAGCGCTTCCTCGGACCCGTAGTGCACGTGCTCGCGCGCCAGGTACCCGTGCAGGTTCATCTGGCCCAGGCCGATCGCGTGGCTCATCGCGTTGCCGCGGGCAATCGACGGGACCGAACCGATGTCCGACAGGTCCGAGACGGCCGTCAGGCCGCGGATCGCCATCTCGATCGTCTTCGAAAAGTCCGGGGAATCCATGGTCTTCGCAATATTGAGCGAACCCAGGTTGCAGGAGATGTCCTTGCCGACGTGCGAGTACGACAGGTCGTCGTTGTAGGTCGAGGCCTCGGACACCTGCAGGATTTCCGAGCACAGGTTCGACATGGTGATACGGCCCTTGATCGGGTTCGCCTTGTTCACCGTGTCCTCGAAGACAATGTAGGGGTAGCCGGACTCGAACTGGATCTCCGCGATCGTCTGGAAGAAGCGACGCGCGTTGATCTTGCGCTTGTGGATGCGGCCATCGTCCACCATCTCGTGGTACTTCTCCGTCACCGAAATCTCGGAGAAGGGCACGCCGTACACGCGCTCCACGTCGTAGGGGCTGAACAGGTACATGTCCTCGTTCTTACGTGCCAGCTCGAACGTGATGTCCGGGATGACGACGCCCAGGGACAGCGTCTTAATGCGGATCTTCTCGTCCGCGTTCTCACGCTTGGTGTCCAGGAACTGCATGATGTCCGGGTGGTGCGCGTGCAGGTACACAGCACCCGCGCCCTGACGCGCGCCCAGCTGGTTCGCGTAGGAGAAGGAATCCTCCAGCAGCTTCATGACGGGCACGACGCCGCTGGACTGGTTCTGGATCTTCTTGATCGGGGCGCCCGCCTCGCGCAGGTTCGTCAGCTGCAGGGCGACGCCGCCGCCGCGCTTGGACAGCTGCAGCGCCGAGTTGATGCCGCGCGCGATCGACTCCATGTTGTCCTCGATGCGCAGCAAGAAGCAGGAGACCAGCTCGCCGCGCGCCGCCTTACCCGCGTTCAGGAAGGTCGGGGTGGCCGGCTGGAAGCGGCCCGTCATGATCTCGTCGACGAAGGCGCGGGCCAGCTCAATGTCGCCGCGCGCCAGGTACAGCGACACCATGGCGACGCGATCCTCGAAGCGCTCCAGGTAGCGCTTACCGTCGAAGGTCTTGAGCGTGTACGACGTGTAGTACTTGAACGCGCCCAGGAACGTCGGGAAGCGGAACTTGTGGGCGTACGCCTGCTTGTACAGCTCCTTGATGTCCGCGAAGTCGTACTGATCCAGGACGTGCTTCTCGTAGTAGCCCTCGTCCACCAGGTACTTCAGCTTCTCCTCCAGGTCATGGAAGAACACCGTGTTCTGGTTGACGTGCTGGAGGAAGTACTGGCGAGCCGCCGCACGATCCGCGTCGAACTGGATGCGTCCGTCCGCGTCGTACAGGTTGAGCTGCGCGTTCAGCGCGTGGTAGTCCAGCTCCGGGGAGGGAGCGTCCTCTACGCCTGTGTCGGTGTAGTTTTCTGCCAAAACTGTTCCAGTCCTTCGCGAACTCTGGAGACATCCTCAGGCGTGCCGAGGAGCTCGAACTTATACATGTGGGGAACCCCCAGCTTGGCCGCGATGATGTCGCCCGCGATGCAGTAGGCCTTGCCGAAGTTAGTGTTTCCCGACGAGATGACGCCCCTGCACAGGGCCCGGTTGTCGGGGTCGTTGAGGAACTTGATGACCTGCTTAGGGACCGCTCCCTTAATATTTCCGCCGCCGTAGGTGGGCACAACGAGCACGTACTCGTCGGTCACGCGCAGGGGTTCATCCTTGGGAAGCAACGGGATGCGCGCAGCCGGGACTCCCAGTTTTTCCACGAAACGGCGGGTGTTGCCCGTCGCCGACGAGAAGTAGACGACGATGCCCATAGTGTTCCTTCCGACTTGTCGGGACGGTGAGCTTCTAGTGTCTCACCCCCGAGGCCCGCTCGGGGTTGCCTCGCACGCGTGTCCCATGTGGGATGATCGACGAGCCTGGCTTGCCGGGTGAGCATGGTCGGCGACGGTGCGCGTCAGTGGTCGTAGGCGGCGGGCCCTCACTGCCAGTTGGCCACTTATTTCCCTCTGTTCACCGAGGGTTCGCGCCCCGCTCATTCGAGCGCGTGCCCGCCGTTTCCGAGGTGTGCGCCCCGGCCTCGTTCCCGCCCAGATACGCGAAAGCCCCGGCCTCGCGGCCGGGACTTGTCGGCCAGGCTCAGGCCTGCAGCGCCAGGGGGGCTGCGGCGGCGACGGCCTTGATGCGGTCGGGGCGGAAGCCGGACCAGTGGTCCTCGCCGGCCACGACGACGGGGGCCTGCTGGTAGCCGAGGCCCTTAATGAAGGCGAGGGATTCCGCGTCCTGGGTGACGTCGATCTTCTCGTAGGAGACGCCCTGCTTGTCGAGGGCGCGGTAGGTCGCGTCGCACTGGGGGCAGCGGGGCTTGGAGTAGACGGTGATCGACATGTTCGTGTCTCCTTGCGGCTCGAGGCCGGACGTTGGCATCCTATGTTGTCATTCTGGCGGCTCGTTCGCCGCGAACACGACAACACTACACCTCGTGGGCACCTGCGCAAGCGACCCCTAGATGTTGTGTGCGACGTTCTCACTGTGGACGATACGCGCAGGGGCTGTGGACGGAGCGGGCGGTCAGGATCTCGGAGGGGTCTTTGCGGTTTGTCGCCCCCTGCGCACAGGTGCGCGAAGATGCGCGCAAACATTGGGGTTTGCGACTAACCCACGAGCATATCTAGGGGTCTCCAACACCCCCACACGCACCTGTGCACCCTGTGGACGGACGCGTCACCACCCTGTGTATAACCACCTGCCAACCACCTGAAAGATGTCGAGCGTCACACTCTTTGGTGGTGACCTTGGGCGTGTCGCACCCATACATCTAGGGGTCGTTAGCGACTAAGCGCCCCTACATGTAGGGGTTGGGAGCCGTTTCGGCGAAACAGCTGGAATCCCGCGGAAAGGCGGTCGATGCGCGCCCACCTGAGGCACCCACGGGCGACCACGACGGGAGGCGTGCCCGAGATATAGGGTCTATGGCATGCCCTAGATGTAGGGGGCGGTACGAGCCCTACATCTAGGAGCCACAAGCTCGCCCCGCACGGGGCCACCGGCTTATCCGCGAAAGATTCGCCCCGCACGGGGCATCCGGCTTCTCCGCGAAAGATTCGCCCCACACGGGGCCACCGGCTTATCCGCGAAAGATTTGCCCCACACGGGGCCTCCGGCGACACTTCCGCAAAAATACTCGCCCAGCGCGCCTGAAAACAGCATTTTTCGGCCGTTTTGGGCTTGCAGGGCGAACTATTTCGCGGACGGGACACAGCCACGTGACAACTGTGAAACCACCATCACCACTGCTCGCCCCCAAACAGCAGCCATTGAAACCAACAACACCTCTGCAACCGCTGATACGAGCCAACGTGAAACCACCATCACCAATGCTCGCCCCCAAACAGCAACCGTTGAAACCAACAACACCTCTGCAACCGCTGATACGAGCCAGCATGAAACCACCATCACCACTGCTCACCCCCAAACAGCAACCGTTGAAACCACCATCACCTCTGCAACCGAAAACCACTCCAAAAACGCCCATTTCTCACCCGCAAAGGCGACGCCGGTTTCAATCCCACGCAGGCGCAAGCGAGCAAAGGCGACGCCGGTTTCAGACCACCGGGCCGCCTCGCCTGCAGCACCCAAACGCGGCCCCAGTGGGAGGCGGGGCCTGGCTGCGGTGCCCCGCGGGCAGCAACGACACCACCGCCCCCACATTTCGCACGTAATTTATCGTGGTCATTTTTCGAGACACCTCAAAAACGTTGCAATTCCAACAATGCAAATTCAATGTTTGAATGAGGCAGAGAGGAATTACGTGCGAAATCAATGAGGCGGCGGCGAGGCCTAGCCGGACGTTGAAACGACGCACCGGGTCACGGGCCCGCAGCGCAGCTAGTTGAGCGGGTGCCGCCCCCGTGCGACAACACATCCGGATAGGAAACCAACATCCGGATACCTTAATAACCTATCCGGATGCGCACAACCTATCCGGATAGACCCAGACAGAAGCCACACCCAGGCCCGCAACGCAGCCAACGAGAGACCCACCCACCGACGGGCCACCAGCCCACTGCCGGGCCACCATCACCACGGGCCACCATCACCACCGGCCACCATCACCACCGGCCACCGACAACGCGACACGGCTCCCGCAACAGCCGCGGCCCCTTACAGCCCCAGGAACGCCTTGATCGCAGGCATTTCGCGGACGGCCTGCACCAGGCCGGCTCGGTAGGTGGCTTCGAGGCGCTCGCGCCGCGATTCGGTGTTGTTAATCCACAGGTTGTCGGGTGCGAACACGTAGGCCTGGCCTCGTTCCTCGAGTTCGAAGAGGAAGCGGCGGCCCGCGTTGTAACGGTCGGTGCGCAGGGCGACGCCCTCGAACACGGACGGGAATGAATGGTAGGCGGTGCGTAGGAGGGCGCCGACGCTGGCGGGCATGGGGTCTTTGACGAAGTCGCGGGGACGGGTGAGGACGACGAGGAGCTTGCGGTAGCCCTCACGCAGGGGCTGGTCGAAGGGCAGGCCTCCGTTGGGGCCGAGCGCGCCGTCGACGTAGGTGTCGCCGTCGATTTCGACGGGCGGCATGAGAATGGGCAGCGTGGAGGAGGCGCGGACGATGGGTCCGAGGGTGTCCAGGGTGCTCATTTCTTCCTTGGAGAACCAGCGTTCTTCGCCGCGCGAGGCGTTGAAGGTGGCGACGCGCGTGGTGGCCGGGTTCGCCAGAAAGGTGTCCATGTTGAAGGGCAGGACGCCATCGGGGTAGCAGATCTGCTGGTAGATGTACTCGGCGTTGAAGTAGCCGTGGCCCTTGCGGAAGTGCTTGAGGCCGCCGAATTCGGGGTCTTCGACGAGGTCGACGAAGGTGTCGTGGGAACGCTGAGCGTCGCGGGAGGTGAAGTTGCACAGGTGGCTGGACCCCGCGGAAACGCCGGAGATATGGGGGAAGTTGATGCCTTCGGCGATAAGTCGGCTGACGAGCGCGGCCGTGTAGGCGTTGCGCATGCCGCCGCCTTCGAAGACGAGGGCGGTGTCGTTGACGGTGACCATCGTGGCGATGGATTCTTCGGGGGTCGGGTAGTGCTCTGGCGTTTCCTTCACGTGTCGACCCTACCGCCGCGCCTCGAACCTACGCGCGCGTACCCCCGGTGAAGACCACGTAGTGATAAAAGAAGAAGCGGAACGCGGTGCCCAGGGCGAAGCCGACGACGTAGACGGCGATATTGTCGGCCAGCGCCGAGGTGAACCCGAGGATGTGGTGGGTGAACAGCAGGCAGAACTGTGAGATGCCGATGCCGCAGGCGTTGGCGAAGAAGAAGAGGATGGCCTCGCGCGTGGCGTTGTCCCGGGTGCGGCCGCGGTAGGTCCACAGGCGATTGGCGATCCACGAGTAGAGGGTCGCGGTCACGGCGGCGACGAATTGCGCGGTGTTGGGGTGTCCGGCGAGGATACCAAGCGGCCCGTGTTGGAGGAGGTTGAACAGGCCGGCGTCGACGATGAAGGCGGTGGCACCGACGAGCCCGAATTGGATGAATTCGCGCACCCAGGCGAGGAGCCGCTCGGTGAGGCTCAGGGACGAGGCGGGGGCCGCTTCCTCGTTCACCTGCCCGCGGGTGCCGGGCTGAGTGAGGGACGAGGCCGGGGCGGGCTCCTCGTTCACCTGTCCGCGGGTGCCGGGCTGGGTACGAGGCGCGGACGGGTCCGCGAGCGCCGCTGGTTCGAGCGCGGCGGATCCGCGCATTGCTTGTTCGTCGTTCACTCCCCTAGTCTCGCACGCTCGCCGGACTGCTTCTTCCACCCTCTCCTGGTCCCGCCCCCAAATTTCGCACGTAATTCCCTTTCTCCCCCTTTCTCCTGCCACCCACAAACCGCGGAATTTCAACGATCTGATTTCAAGATTTGAAAGAGACGCAGGCGAATTACGTGCGAGATTTTTGGGGAAGTACCCACGCGGCCCCGCACATCCAAGCCCCGCGCCCGGGCCTGTCCCCAGCCCCCGCCTCTAAGATGGTCCCCATGACTGAGACGACCCCGCGCACACCCCCCTCGCCAAACACTCCCCCGATTGCCCCGAAGCGTTACGGGTACCGGGTGCGCGACCAGTTCGGGCAGCATTTTGATGACCCGTGGGATTGGTTGCGCGACGGCGAGAACCCGGAGGTGCGCGCGCACCTGGAGGCGGAGAACGCGTGGGCGGACACGGTGACGGCACCGACGCGCGAGGCGGCGGCGCGCCTCGTGGAGGAGGTCAAGGCTTCCACGGCGCTCACCGACGTGACGGTTCCGATCCGCGAGGGCGAGTTCTGGTACTTCCGGCGTTTCGCGGAGGGTCAGTCCTACGCGACGCATCACCGCGCGCCGGTGGAGCGCGACGAGGCAGGTGCCCCGATCCCGCTCGTCCCACAGCCGGGCGTGCCCGCGCGGGGCGAGGAGCTCCTCGTCGATGAGAACGAGTGGGCGCGCGGGCAGGAGTTTTTCCGCCTGGCGGACCTGTATCCCTCCCCGGATGGGCGCCTGATCGCGTGGGCGCGGGACACGAGCGGGGATGAGCGCTACACGTGGGTCGTGCAGGAGGCGTCGGGGCGCGTCATCGACGAGGCCGTGGCAGGCGCCGGGTACGGCTTCGCGTGGGCGGATGACTCGCAGTCCTTTATCTACATGGGCGTGGACGATGCGTGGCGCGCGTGCGACGTGTGGTTGCACCGCCTGGGCACGCCGCGCGATGACGACGAGCTGCTGCTGGTTGAACCGGACGAGGGCTTCGAGATGGGGTTCGCGCCCTCGGGTTTCCCGGGGCACGTCGTCATTCATTCGTCGTCGTCGACGGCGGGCCGCGCGTGGCTGTGGCTGCCCGCCCACCCGTCGGTGCGCCCGCTGCCGCTCATGCCGGTGCGCCCGCGCACGCTGGTGTCGGTGGATTCGGCAGGGAATCGCCTGTTCCTCGTGCATACGGGGCTGACGCAGGAGGGCTCGCTCGCGCAGGCGATGCTGCCCGCAGGGGGTTCGCCCGAGGCCTTGGCGCGCCTCGGCGTCACGTCCTCCTCCGCGTTCTCGCGGGGTTCCCTGGCGGATCGCGCGCCGGGCACTCCCCTGCCGGAGGACGAGCCCGCACCCCTCACGCCGTTTGAGTCCTGGGAGCCGCTGCGCAGCCCCGGACCCGGCGAGCGCATCACCGACGTCGAGGCCCACGCGGACTACGTGGCACTCTCGCTGCGTTCGGGCTCTCTGACGCAGGTTGACGTGTGGGACCGCCGCGAACAGGCACCCACGTGGCGGCGCGTGGAGGTCGACGCCCCGGTGCGCACGATCGCGACGGTGCCGACCCCGTGGGAAGATCCGCTGCGCGTGGAGTTCCAGTCGCAGACCGTGCCGCCCACGGTCGCAGAGGTTTGCCTGTCCGCCTCAGCCCCGGCCTCGTCCCCCGAGAACCCCGAAGGCGCGACCCTGACCGTGCGCACCCTGCGCACCCGCGAGGCGCCCGGCTGGGACCAGGCCGAGTACGTCGAGGAGCGCGTGTGGGTGCTCGCGCGCGACGGCGCGACCCGCATCCCCGTCACACTCATCCACCATCGCGACGCGCGCCCGGACGGCACGCACGCGGGCTGGCAGATCGGGTACGGCTCCTACGAGGTCAGCTACGACCCAGAGTTCGAGACCCTGCGCCTGCCGATCCTGCGCCGCGTCGTCTACGCGATCGCGCACGTGCGCGGCGGCGGCGAGATGGGCCGCGCCTGGTACGAGGACGGCAAGGAGCTGGTCAAGGAGCACACCTTCACGGACTTCATCGACGTGGCCGACTGGCTGGTCGACTCCGGGTGGGTAGCACCCGGCCGCCTCATCGCGGAAGGCCGCAGCGCCGGAGGCCTCCTCATGGGCGCGGTCACCAACGCCGCCCCCGACCGCTTCCGCGCGATCCTGGCGGGCGTGCCCTTCGTGGACGCGCTCACCACGATCCTGGACCCGACCCTGCCGCTCACCGTCGGCGAGTGGAAGGAGTGGGGCAATCCGCTCTCCTCGCGCGCCGTGTTCGACGCAATGAGACGCTACACGCCTTACGAGAACGTGCCCGACGGCGCGCTCCTGCCCGCGATCATGGCAACGACGTCGGTCAACGACACGCGCGTCGAGTTCGTCGAGCCCACCAAGTGGGTGCAGCGCCTGCGCGAGGCCACCGGACAGGTCCCCTCCACGGACGAGGCCGGGGCTGGGCAGCGCTGCAACTGCTGCGATTCGGAGGCGGCCGGGGATTCCGGTGCGGTCGGCGTCGACTCCGGCGGCGGCGAGAGCACGGGCGCGGAGGCCAGAGGAGGCCTCGTCGCCGCGCGCGACCCGCTCGAGCGTCCGATCATCCTGCGCACCGAGATGGTCGCCGGGCACGCCGGCCCCTCCGGGCGCGAGGGCCGTTGGGCGGCGCGCTGCGAAGAGTTCGCCTTCGCGCTGGGCCAGGTGGGCGTCACACTGTAGAGGTTGATGCTGCTCGCGAGCGCTCGGCGCCCGTGAACGACAGACGCCAGTGGGGGCGTTCTTCATTGGAGGACCGCCCCTCTCGCGTTGCGTCACTGTGCCGCGCGGCTGCACGCGTTACTGCGCGCCACCGTCCCATCCCGGGCGCACCGCGAAGGACTGAATATCCAAGGCACTCGAGATATAGCCTTCGTTGAGGTAATAGGCCAAGTCACGGGTCGTGAAGATGTCACGCCACTGCCCACCTTCCCAGGGCCTGTACGAGAGGGTCACGACGCGGTCAGAGCGACGGTCCTTCAGCGCGTAGACGCCGGTCTCGGCCACCTGGAAGGTCGCCAGGTAGCCGTCTGGCCCATACGTTGGCGTATCAAGCGAAAACAAGTAACGTCCCTGGCCGCTCGTCGTATCGACGGCGAAGGCGTCCCCGCCACTCGACACGAACCTGTACTCGTTACCCACGCGAATCGCTTCACTATCGGAAACACCCAGGTCTTCACCCAGCTCGATAGCGTTCCCATCCTCATCGACCACGGGAACAATCGTGCGCTGCCCCGCAGGCAGGTCCCACCGCTGGAGAACAAGCCATTCCCGCTCGCTCTCCACCTTCCTGCTCGGGATCGTGATGACGTCCCCTTCGCAGTCGAACATGTGCTGGTACGAGGACAAGCCCTCACCCATAGGCGTAACCGCGAGGACCGGGGGAACATCACCGTCAAAGTCGTTGAGCTGAACAACCACCTCCAGAGCCTCCGGAACACTGCCACCCGACTGGGCAGCGTATGCCTCGAAAGCCGCCGACTTAATACCCTCGGAACGCTCGGTGTCCGTGATCGCCAAGATCCGCGACCCACACTGACCGACGTTCCCCCGAACGCCAGCATTTTCGACACTCGATGTGGTTCCATCGGGGTGCACGGAATCAACCCGATACCCCGTGCCCTCCTCTTTCACGACCGCGAGCGCTCCACTGGAAAGCTCGTAGCGCTGAACGTCTTCGTCACGCACAGAGCTCCGCACAATCTCCTGCGTCCCGCTGTCCGTCGTCACGTAGTCCCGGCTCGGCGAACCGTAGAAGACGCCACGCTCACTCCACAGCACGTCTCCGCCGTTTATCTCGTCAACGGACGCCACCTGGCCTCGCCCCTGGGCATCGAGAAGCACGATCCAGCCGTCGTAGTACGGTTTATCCTCAGCCACCGTCGTCCAGCCGCGCCCGATCCGCAGCGCGATCACCGCATCGTTCGTCGTGAGGAAACCGACCGGCTTTCGGGTTAATGTCCCGTGAAAAACGCAGCTCCACGCCAGCGCGGCAACCGAGAGCACGACGAGGAGGAGCGCCCATCGGCGGGCGTGCCTCGACTTCTTCAAACGACCGTTCTCTTGTTCGTCGGCAGCCGTCTCACAAAGCTCGTCGAGGCGTTCCCCCATGCGCATCTTCCCTCTCCTCGCGGCAGCGGGGGCTTCCACGCCCACCCCCAGAGTCTAGGGCACGAGGCCCGGGCGGCCCCGGCCTCGTCCCCGTTCCGATCAGGGATGCTCGATACCGATAGGATGAGTACATGACGATTACGGCGGCGGCAGACGGTTCTTCCCTCGGCAATCCCGGGCCCGCGGGGTGGGCCTGGTACGTGGACGAGGACACGTGGGACGCGGGCGGCTGGCCGCAGGGCACCAACAACCTGGGTGAGCTGACCGCGATCCTGCGCCTGCTTCAGGCCACCGCCGAGACCGGCGACGAGCTGCACATCCTTGCCGACTCGCAGTACGCGATCAACGTCGTGTCCAAGTGGCGGCTCGGCTGGAAGAAGCGCGGCTGGACGAAGGCCGACAAGAAGCCCATCAAGAACCTGGAGCTCATCCAGGAGATCGACCGCGCCATGGAAGGGCGCCGCGTCACCTTCGAATGGGTCAAGGGCCACGCCGGGCACCGCATGAACGAGCGCGCCGACGACCTCGCGCGCGCGTGCGCCGAGGCCTACCAGGCGGGACGCACGCCCGAGCCCGGCCCCGGGTTCGGGGGCGGGGCTGGCGAGCCGCACGACGCTGCGTCCGCGGGCCAGGAGTCCGGGGGCACCGCCTCCGCGTCCGCGGCCGTTGAACCGCACGACACCGTGGAGCCCGGCGCGAGCACACCTGTTGGGCAGGAACCCACCGAGGCCGACACGACCGCTGCTATGCCTACGTCACGCGGTGCCGCCACAGATGAGGCCACAACCTCAACTTTCCGTTCGCATCCCAGCGTTTTCTCCGCGCCCGCCGAGCCGAGCGAACCCGCCCAGGCGGCCCCGGCCTCGTCCGTGAGCGCAGCGACCACCGAGGATGCGATCGCCCGCGAGCGCGAGTTCATCCTGGCGTGGACCGGCGGCGACGGGGAGGCGCTTGCGACCATGACCGACGAGCGCACGACGCGCATCTGGCCGGGCGGCGGCGCGACCACGGCGCTGGCGGGACCCTCGCCCGCTTCCCCGGCGATCGGCCGCATCGACGCGCACGACCTGGGCGGGGCGTTCCTGACCCGCTACCGGGTGCGCTGGGAGGGCGGCGCTTCACTGGAATCCAGCGTGTGGGCACCGGCGACTTCTGGCGAGGCGCGCCTGATCATGGTGCACCACCAGTCGACGCTGATCGGCTGAACCGCGCTATCGCGGACATTCGCGTTCATGCGCGGTACATACAACCCTCTCTTGCAATCTCGCACGTAATTTCCTCTGGTCAGTTTTCGCCTACGCTCAGAAACGTTGGAATTGCAACAACGCTATTTCAATTACTGAAAGGTTGACAGGGAAATTACGTGCGACATTGGTGAGGAACCACCTCGTACAATTCGGAAACACCTGACACCCAAGCAAGACACCAAACCAACACGCCTAGCACTGCACCAGTGAGGGAGCATGACACCAGTTAGGGAGCATTACACCAGTTAGGGAGCATTACACCCCCTCGGAAGTGGTGTAATACCCCGCTAAGTGGTGTCACACCACTTAGGAACAAGCTGAAACGCGGAAGATGCCGGGTCGGCACACTGCTGATCCAGGCTGCGGCGCCCGTGGGCGGCGGCGAGGCCTGGCCGGGCTTCGAGATCGATCACTCCGAGCCGAAGGCTCGCGTGTGGCTTTTCGAGCGGGCGGGCCGCCGCCCACGGGTGCACCAAGCAGCCGCCCAGCAAGGCTGGCCTCTCCGGCGCCCGGAAAACAGCCGGGGCGCACAGCAACAAGCACAACAACGGGGGCGCAAACCACCGGCCTGCGCCCCCGCTCAGACCCCTCCGCGAGGAGCCACTACACGCTTACAGCTTGGCACCCTCGAAGCTGAAGATGTCAAGGAACTTGCGCGCGCGATCCGAGGAAGGATCGGCGAAGAACTTGCGCGGCGGGTCGACTTCGACGATGCGCCCCTCGTCCATGAAGACGATGCGGTCGGCGATCGCGCGGGCGAAGCCCATCTCGTGCGTGACGATAAGCATCGTCATGCCGGTGCGAGCCAGCTCGAGAACGACGTCGAGGACCTCGCGCACCATCTCCGGGTCAAGGGAGGCGGTGACCTCGTCGAGGAGAAGGATCTCGGGGTCCATCATGAGGGCGCGCACGATGGCGACGCGCTGACGCTGGCCGCCGGAGAGCTGGCGCGGGTAGTCGTCGGCGCGGTCCGCCAGGCCGACGCGCTCGAGCAGTTTCAGTGCCCGCTCCTCGGCGTCGGCGCGCGATTCTCCCGCGACGAGGCCGGGGGCGAGCGTCAGGTTCCCCATGACGGTCAGGTGGGGGAAGAGCTCGTAGGACTGGAAGACCATGCCGATGCGGCGGCGGACCTCAGGCCAGGAGACGCCGGGCGCGGCCAGGTCTGTCCCGTCGAAGAGGATCTGCCCGGAGTTGATCGGCTCGAGGCCGTTGATCGTGCGCAGCAGCGTGGACTTGCCGCACCCCGACGGGCCAATGATGACGACCACTTCACCGTCGGCGACGTCGAGGGAGACGCCGCGCAGGGCGTGGTGCCCTCCCGGGTAGGTCTTGTCGAGGTCGACGAGGCGCAGCTGCGGGTCGGAGGTCAGTTCTGCCATGTTTTCTCCATGTGGCGTGAGAGGAGCGAGATGGGCCAGCAGATGAGGAAATACAGCGCGAAGATCAGGCCGTAGATCCACAGCGAGGCGGTCGGGTAGTTGAAGCGATTGGCGTCAATGATCTGCTGTCCGACTTTGAGGACTTCGACGACGCCGATAAGGACGACGAGGGACGTCGTCTTCACCATGCGGGTGATGAGATTGACGGCCGGGGGCGCGAGAGCGCGCAGGGTTTGCGGCAGGATGACGCGGCGCATGGTCTGCCTCGGGGAGAGTCCGAGAGCGTAGGCAGACTCGTACTGGTGGCGGGGGATCGCGATGAGCGCGCCTCGCACGAGGTCACCCATTTCGGCGCCGCCCCACAGGGTGAAGACGAGGACGGACGCGGTGATGCCGTTCAGGTTGATCCCCGCGACGCGCGTGAGCCCGAAGTAGGCGACGAACAGGAGGACCAGCTGGGGCATGATGCGCACGAACTCGAGGTAGAGCTGCATGAGCCAGCGCAGGGGCCGCCAGCGCGAGCGCATGCCGAGGCCGACGAACACGCCGAGCACCAGCGACAGCACGACGGACAGCGCGGAGATGCCGACGGTGACGCCCAGGCCCTCGAGGATGCGCACGAGGTTGCGGCCCTCGAAGATGACGTTAATTCCCAAATCCGCCACGGCGCACCTTCTTTTCGATCAGTCGGGCCGCGATGGACACGGGCAGGAGGATCACCAGGTAGGCGATGACCAGGAGGATCAGCGCCTCTGAGGTGTTGTAGGACATGCCGATGAGGTCTTTCGCGACGTACACGAGGTCGGGCAGCGCGACGACGGAGACGACGGAGGTTTCCTTGACGAGGAAGATGACGTTGGCGGCAAGCGGCGGCACGGAGGTCGCGATGGCCTGCGGGAGGGCGACGTGGCGCAGCGTCTGCGTGCGCGTGAGGCCGAGCGCGGATGCCGACTCCCACTGGATCGTGGCGATCGAGTCGAGGCCGGAGCGCAGGGCCTCGGCCATGTAGGCGCCACCCAGGAAGATCAGGCCGACGATCGCGCAGGTCTCGCCGCTCCACTTGATGCCCACCCGCGGCAGGCCGAAGTAGATGAAGAAAAGCTGCACGAGCAGCGGCGTGTTGCGCGACAGTTCGACGTAGGCGGCGGCGATCTGGGTCGCGACGGGGATCCGGTACTGCCGGATCGCAGCCACGAGCAGGCCCACCGCGAGGGAGCCGACGATGCCGATGGCCGCGATCCGCAGGGTGAGGATGGCGGCGTCGACGTACAGGGGCGCGTATCGCGCCAGGATGTCGAGATTCATAGGAAAAATCTGGGACGAGGCCGGGGCTCCCCAAGCGATCACCCGCGGCGGGTGACCCGGGAGGCTGCCCCAGCCTCGTACCTGTCAGTTGGTGGAGGTGGTGTCCACGCCGCCTTCGACGACGAGGTCGTCGGGGGTCGCGGCGTCACCGTAGACGGGGGCGAGGGTCTGCTCGTAGTCCTTGTGGAAGAAGTTTTCCTGGCCGAGCTCAACGAGTTCGTTATTCAGCCAGTCGAGGAGGGCGGTGTTGCCCTTCTTGACGGCGGCCGCGATGTAGCTGGTCTCGCCCAGGCTCTTGATGCCGACGCTGAAGCCGGGGTGCGCGATCGCCCAGGCGATGACCTCGGTGTTGTCGGTGGAGAAGGCGTCGCCGCGGCCGTCCTCGAGGGCCTGGTAGGCGTCGGAGTACTGGTCGTACTTCTGGAGCTTAACCTCGGGGTGGTTCGCCTCGAAGTAGGCTTCGGCGGTCGTGCCCTTGGTGACGATGAGGGTCTTGCCGGCCAGCTGGCTCACGTCGGTGATTTCAGCCGAGGTGGGCGAGACGACGCCGAGGGAGACCTTGAAGTAGGGGTTCGCGAAGTCGACCTTTTCGGCGCGCTCGGGCGTGACGGTGAAGTTCGCGAGGGTGATATCGACCTTGTTGGAGGCGAGGACCTCGGTGCGGGCGGCGGCGTCGACGGGGACGTACTTGGCGGTGACGCCCAGGTCGGCGGCGATGCGGTCGCCGTAGACGACGTCGTATCCGGCGGGCTTGCCGTCGGCGTCGATGTAGCCGAAGGGGGCCTTGTCGGAGAAGATGCCGATGACGATCTCGCCGGCTTCCTTGATCTGCTCGGGGCTACGGTCGCCGACCTGCGCACTCGACGAGGAGGACGAGGAGGTGGACGCGCCACCGGAGCATGCGGCCATGCCGAGGGCTGCGACCATGGCGACGGCGGCCGTGGCGAGTCGAAGGAATGGCTTCTTGCGTGCGTGAGTGGCGCTCATGAGGGCTCCTGATCTGCGTTTTTATGGAAGCGCCGAGGGATGTTCCTCGGCGACGAGAACGATATTTCCACCGGATGGTCTATTGCGCGAGGGCTATTTCCCGTTTTGAAACTATGTGACAGGTCCGCGACGAGGCTCGTTCCCACTTTGCGGAACGCCATCGCCGTGAGAGCGTGCAAGTCGTCACGCACGGCCCCGCCAGCGCGCACTCCCACCGCCTTACGCGTCACAATTGCACCCATGCCCAAGCTACCGCGCACCGTGAACCTCCCAGTGCCGGCTAGCCCTACCCGCCGCGAGATCCTTGAGGGTCTGCGCATCACGGCGCCCGTGGCCGCGGGTTACATCCCGCTGGGCCTGGCGTACGGCGTTCTCGTCATCCAGCTGGGCTTGCCGTGGTGGTTGGCTCCGTCGCTGTCCCTGGCCGCCTACTCAGGGTCGGCCGAGCTGCTCGTCGTGACCCTGGCCGCGCAGAATACGCCGCTGGCAGTCATCGCGGTGACGATGCTGCTGGTGAACTTCCGACTCCTGTTTTTCGCTTTCTCGTTCCCGCTGCACGTCATCGAGGGCCGCTTCGCGCGCATCTTCTCGATGTACGCCCTCGTGGACGAGGCCTACGCGCTGACCGCCGCCCGCCCGAACGGGTGGACGAAGCCTCGGCTGCTGGCGATGCAGCTCCTCTTTAACCTGACGTGGGTGACCTCGAGCCTCGTGGGCGTGTCCGCGGGCTCGTTGATCCCCACGCAGATCGAGGGCCTTGACTTCGCGCTCACGGCTCTGTTCATCACGCTGACCCTGGACGCGGCGCGCACGAGGCGCGAGCTGCCCTCGGTCCTCCTGGCTGGCGGGTCCTTCGCGGTGGCCATGGTGGTGGCACCGGGCCAGCGACTCCTGGTGGCGCTCCTGCTGTTCGTCGCATGCCTGGTGGTTCGCCACGTCCTTCATCGGCGAGGCATCCTGCACTCCCCCGCTTCTCCTACCTCTACTGATGGGCGGGGTCAGGCGACCCGCGAAGGGGGTGCGCAGTGACTCCGACGCTGGGCTACCTGCTGGCGCTCCTCGCAATCACTTTCGTCATCGACTTTACGTTGCGCGCTCTGCCTTTCAAGATCCTTGAGCCGCTGCGCGATTCGCGTTTCGTCTCCGACATGGCGGTGTGGATGCCGCCGGGCATCATGCTGATCCTCGTGCTCTCGACGCTGACGCGGGGAGCGCAGGCGGCGGGCGAGCGCTGGTGGGCAGCGCTGGTGGCGACGGGCGTGACGGTCGCGGTGCACCTGCTAAGCGGCCGCAAGCTCCTGTGGAGCGTCGGCATCGGAACGGTCTGCTACGTCGCGCTGCTGAACTGGCTCTGACGAGCTGGCTGGGCTCCAGCTGCTCGGACCGCCACGGCCGACCTACGCGCACGTTAACCCGATAGGTGGTGGCCTGGGCGGCCTGCCCACCATGCCACCAATAGGGTTTAACTGCGCATTAGCGGGTTAAGGGTGCCAGTAGTGGGGTCCAGCTACCAGATCCGCCTCGCATCCGCCTCGCCTACAGCGCTGAATAGCACAATCGATGCGTCCACCCCCTCACGCCGCAACCTCAGCACCACGCAACGGGGGGAATGGCGTCATTAGGGGTGTGACACGCCGGCGACACGCCGGCGGCCAGTTCCTAATGCTGCAAAACCCCCATCGCAGCGAGCCTCGTGCGTCACGTCGCCTACAAGACCTGGGCGCAGGGCCGATTGGCGCGGAAAAAACTCGCCCAACACGGCACCTCCAGCGGCATTTCCACGAAAAAACTCGCCCAGCATGCCAGAAAACGCCAAATTTGAGCCATTGTGAGCGCGCAGGGCGAACTTTTTCGCGCTCACGCCCACATCAGACGGAGCAGGGCGAACTTTTTCGCGCACGAGGCGCGACAACGTGGCGACGTTGAAACCAACAACACCACTGCTCGCCCCCAACAAGGGACCTCTGAAACCGGCATCACCTCTGCGCCCGAAAAATGCACCAAATACACCCATTTCTCACCCGCAAAGGCGATGGCGGTTTCAATCGAGGCTCGGCCGGCGCCCGCAAAGGCGATGGCGGTTTCAATCGAGGCTCGGCCAGCATCCGCAAAGGCGATGGCGGTTTCAATCCCACACGGGAACAAGCAAGCAAAGGCGACGATGGTTTCAGATAACCGGGCCACCTGGCCTCCAGGGCCAGGCTGTGGTGCCCGTCGGCGGCGAGGCCTGGTCTTCCTCAAAAATCGCATGCAATTCGATTGGGTGAAGATTCAACAAGGTCTGAAAACATTGCGATTTCAACGCTATGAATTCAACATTTGAAATAGTCGCGGGGGAATTGCATGCGAAATTGATTCGGACCAGACGCCGCCCGCAACCCGTGGGGCCACACAACGCCCCCCAACGCCCCCCAAACACAAACGGGCACAACGGCACCGCCGCAAAACCGCTACCATTGTGTCCATGCACACAGAGTCGTACCTGCACCATGGTCACACCGTTTACGAGCACCGCCTGGACGTTCCGCTTGATCACCTGCGCCCCGCCGGCGGGGATAACCCGACGATCCAGGTTTTCGCGCGCGAGGTCGTGCGCAAGGGCCGCGAGGACGCGCCCTACGCGGTGTTCCTGCAGGGCGGCCCGGGCTACCCGAGCCCGCGTTTCGGCACGTTTACCGGCGGGTGGATGAATCGTCTCCTGCAGGATTACCGCGTGGTGCTCCTCGATCAGCGAGGCACGGGCCAGTCGACCCGTATGGACGCCCAGGCGCTTTCCCACTTGGACACGGACGAGGAGAAGGCCGCGTATCTGCGCCACTTCCGCCAGGACCAGATCGTGTACGACGCGGAGGCGCTGCGCCGCGAGTTGTGCGGGGATGACCCGTGGACGACGCTCGGACAGTCGTTCGGCGGCTTCATCACGACCTCGTACCTGTCGCTGGCACCCCAGGGTCTGAAGGCCAGCCTGATCACGGGAGGTCTGCCTGGCCTCGTCCATGTGGACGACATCTACCGCCTGACGTATGAGCGCACGGCGGCGCGTAACCGCGCGTTCTTCCAGCGCCACCCGGGCGACGAGCGCACGGTGCGCGAGCTGTGCGCACACCTGGCGGACACGGAGGAGACGCTGCCGACGGGCGAGCGCCTCTCCCCCGCGCGCCTGCGCATGATCGGCATGATGCTGGGCGGCCAGGGCAACACGGATCAGCTGCACTACCTGCTGGAGGGCCCGTGGACGTCGGTTCGAGGCCAGCGCAGGCTCTCGTCGCAGTTCCTGGCGGCGATCGGCTCGCAGGTGGACGTCGCGCCGATTTACGGCGTGTTCCAGGAGTACATCTACGCGTGCGCGACGCCGGACCTGGTGGGCACGGCGACGGGGTGGGCGGCGGATCGCCTGGCCGAGGAGATCCCGGGCTTCGCGAAGGACGCGAACCCGTTGGATGAGAGCGAGCCGTTCTACCTGACGGGCGAGCACTTCATGCGCCGCGTGTTCGACGAGGACCCGGGCTTGGCGCCGCTGAAGGGTGTCGTGGAGATTCTCGCGTCGACGACGGAGGCGGCGCCCGTGTATCTGCCGGACGTGCTGGCGCAGAACACGGTGCCGGTGGCGGCGGCCGTGTACTACGACGATATGTTCGTGCCGCGCGAGTTGTCCGTGGAGACGGGTGAGCTGATCGGCGCTCGCCACTTCATCACGAATGAGTACCAGCACGACGGATCCGCCTATTCGGGTGGGAAGGTCGTCTCTCACCTGCTTGACCTGCTCGCGGATTGATCCGCGCGCTCCCGATTGAAAGGACTGGCCATGGCCTCCTCATCTAGCTGTTCTTGTCCGTGTGTTGGCTCGGTGGACCCGACTCGGGTCGCGGGGTTCGCGGCGGGCGTGGGCGCGACCGTCGCGTGGTACGCCCTGCCCGATTACGTGCGCTCGCGTCCGTTGCGCGGTCTCGTGAAGGCGGGCCTGCTGGGGGTGCTCGGCTGGTCGATGGTGGCGCAGTTGCCGGAGGCTGCGGAGCTTCCGCCCTATGACGATGAGGACGCGGATTGCTCGAAGTCGTCCCCCGTCGCGGGCGAGGATCCGCTTGGGGGCGTCACCGAGGCGGACCCGGCGGAGCTGGCGGTTCTGGCGGGCGCGGCGCTGGGTTCGGCGATGATCACGGTCGGCGTGGAGCGCTGGCTGTTCCGCCGCGGTGAGGGTCGCCGGGCGCAGGGCGCTCGTTTTGCTCATACGAGGCAGGGGCTGGCCCTGGGCGGTCTGGAGGCGGCCTTGACTGTGCTGACGTTCGGCGCGGGGGCCGTGCGTGAGAGGCTCTCGAAGGGTTGACGTTTCGTCTATCGTCCCGCGTCGACGAGGCCGGGGCGCAGAGATCGGGTCCGTGCGCGTGAGCGTGCGGGCCCGACGTGCGTCAACTGCCCGGCGCGAGTCACCGGATCCGGCCGGTGTCAGAGGGTGCGGCCGGTGATGCGGCGCAGGGCTTGGCCCGAGCGCCAGGAGTTGAGGAGCCCCATGACGAGGGG
Organism: Sanguibacter keddieii; assembly: GCF_001064145.1. Lineage (GTDB taxonomy): Bacteria > Actinomycetota > Actinomycetes > Actinomycetales > Actinomycetaceae > Pauljensenia. The sequence goes on along the minus strand of NZ_JVOJ01000056.1, from coordinate 16,803 downwards.
CAGGGAGACGAGGGCGGCGAGGAACGCGGATTCTGTGGCGACGGCGATGCCACCGACGGCGAGGAAGCCGATGAACCAGGCCAGCTGCATACGCGCGCAGGCGGTCATGACGGCGCCGTCTTGCCGCGCGGCGCGCAGGGCCGCGTGGGACTCGGAGAAGATGACGAGGTCTTCGTTGCCGTCCCATTCGTGGTGCCAGCGGCGGGCCACGATGAGGAGTGCGGCGAGGAGCGCGAGGAGGATGAGACCTCCTCCGAGGATGAGGGCCAGGGCGAGGGCGGCGAGCTTTTCGATGACCGGTTCGGGCATGGAGGAGAGCTCGACGATGGCGACGATGGCGCTGACGGAGACGATCAGGAGGATGGTGACGACGTCGATCGCGGTGTTGACGCGGCCCTGCGTTCGTTGACCGGCGCGCACGCGGTTGTAGCGGCGCAGCTGGTCGTTCCCCAGGCGGTAGGGCCGGGGTGCGGCATCGAATTGCAAGGGCTGATAGGTCACGCCCTCACAATAGCGCTGTCCGTTAATTTTTCGCGCCTTACAAAGCAACCTTCAGACACCTAGTTGGACACTTTTTCGATGGTCAGGATGTGAGGATTCCTGGCCGTTATCGCCGAAACCGCGCGGCGACAGGGGTCAGCGGGTGAGCGCCATCAGCCCGAAGAGGATGAGCCCCGCCAGCACGATCATGCGGACGAAGTCCATGACGGAGCTCCCCAGGTCCGGGAAGCGCTTGCGCAGGATCCTGAAGGTCAGGCGTACGCCTCGCGGGAGGACGCGATTAAAGAGCGCGATCTGCGCGAACGTCATGAGGTAGCCGCTGAGCGACATGACGGCGTACAGGAGGAAAAAGAAGATCGCGAGCTCATCCGTCATGACACGCAGGGTCGCGACGTAGCCGATTCCGCAGCCGAAGCCCGCGAAAATGGCGAAAATCCAGGCTTTGTCGAGGGCGAAGGTCACGCGCTTGAGCATCCGCCCGTAGGCCTCGGTGACGGCCGGTTCCATCTCGATGGCGTACGAGGAACACCCCGCTCCCTTGAGCGGGTGGGCCAGGGAGTCGTAGGCGAACTTCGCCTCGGCTAGGTCCGGGGCGTTCGAGGTGGCGCGCCCAAAGGCCCATTGGGCGCCGTTGGGTTCCACGGGTGCCCACAGGCGCCCGTATGCCATGAGGAGCTCGACGTCGTCGGGAAGGCCGTCGGTGGCGATCTCGGAGACGGGCAGGGCCTCGTCGTAGCGTCCCAGGTCGACGAGGCAGAGGGTCAGCTCGCGGGCGATCTCGGCGGAGCGGGGGTGGAGGCGCATGCCGGACGAGGCCGTGGCCTCCGCGTCCTCGACGAGGCCTTGGCGGCGCTGGGCGCGCGCGATGAGAGCGAAGGGGTCGGCCATGTCGTCGCCGTAGGCGCGTGCGCGCGTCGCATACTCCTCGCACAGGGGGTACAGGCCGAGGCGGTCGGCGCAGGCCGCGGCCTGGACATCGCGACGGTAGCAGGCGTCTTCACCCACGACCTCGAGGGATTCGAGGAGGGACAGGGCCGCGCGGTAGTCGCCCCGGGCGAGGGCCTCGTCAACGTCGGCGAAGGTGGGCGTCGTCATGGCGCATACGATACAGCCCCCACCCCCCGCCGAGGTGACCTCGTCCACGAAACACGTGCCACCAGCGTCGCCGTGAGCCTCGCACCCACTATCCTGGAGCCTATACGCGAGGCCGCCCCGGCCTCGTCCGTCCGACACTGTACGTAGAGGAGCCCCCATGGCGACCGAGCCCGTGTTCGAGGCCATCAACTGGAACAAGATCCAAGACGACAAGGACCTTGAGGTCTGGGATCGCCTGACGGGCAACTTCTGGCTGCCTGAGAAGATTCCGCTCTCCAACGACCTGCCGAGCTGGAAGACCCTCACCAAGGATGAGCAGCTCATGACGAACCGCGTGTTCACAGGCCTGACCCTGCTGGACACGCTCCAGGGCACGGTCGGCGCGGTGTCGCTGATCCCGGACGCGCGCACCCCGCACGAGGAGGCCGTCTACACGAACATCGCGTTCATGGAGTCGGTGCACGCCAAGTCCTACTCGTCGATCTTCTCCACCCTGCTGTCCACGGAGGAAATCAACGAGTCCTTCCGCTGGTCGAACGAGAACGAGGCCCTGCAGAAGAAGGCCGAGATCGTCAAGTCCTACTACGACGGCAACGACCCGGAGAAGCGCAAGGTCGCCTCGACGATGCTCGAGTCTTTCCTGTTCTACTCGGGCTTCTACGCGCCCATGTACTGGAGCTCGCACGCCAAGCTCACCAACACGGCTGACCTGATCCGCCTCATCATCCGCGACGAGGCCGTCCACGGCTACTACATCGGCTACAAGTACCAGCTGGCCGTGAATGAGTCGAGCCAGGAGCGCCAGGACGACCTGCGCGACTACACGTACGCGCTGCTGTACGAGCTCTACGAGAACGAGGAGCAGTACACGGAGGACCTGTACGATCCGCTCGGCCTGACCGAGGACGTCAAGAAGTTCCTGCGTTACAACGCGAACAAGGCGCTCATGAACCTGGGTTACGAGGCCCTGTTCCCGCACGACGCGACCGACGTGAACCCCGCGATCCTGGCGGCCCTGAGCCCCAACGCGGACGAGAACCACGACTTCTTCTCGGGTTCCGGCTCCTCCTACGTGATGGGCGAGGTCGTGGACACCGAGGACGAGGACTGGGACTTCTGATCCTGCTATCACGCGGCCGGGCGCGCGCCCGGCCGCGCTGTCTATGCGAGGCCCCTTTCCGGCGTTCCCCCCCAAAAGTCGCACGTAATTTAACACGGTCATTTTTGGACATAGCCCACAAACGTTGCAATTCCAACGACTCGATTTCAATGTTTGAAATAGTCGCAAGGGAATTACGTGCGACATTGTTGAGGAACCACCGGGCTGCAGCTGAGGAAATTCGGCAGTCTAGCTGCACCGCCCACGTCGTAACGTCTCGCGGCGTGCGTTACGAAGCCTGAGCCCTCTCGCGGCGTGCGTTACGAGGCCTGAGCCCTCTCGTGGCGTGCGTTACGCGGCCCGTGCCTGCCGGCGCAGCCAGGCGCAGGCCCCGGCGAGGCCCAGCAGGGCGACTCCTCCCGCGATCTGCGGGTAGACGCCGATGGATCCGGCCTTGGGGAGCACGCCGACCTGCGTGTCGACGACGCGGATACCGGGGGTGCGATCCGCGCCGGGCAAGCTGCCTGATGCGGGCAGGACGCGCACGGAGCTGAACCCCTCGTCGGCGCCGAAGTCCGTCTTAATGACGGTCGTGGCATCAGCATCCGTTCCAGCCTCGATGTGGAAGGCGACAGGACGAGGCAGCAGCGCGTGTCCGACGGGCGCGCGGGTCTCCACGAGCCAGTAGGTCTTCCCCGTCTCCAGAGGCGCGGTCACGAAGCGCGACCCGCCGTCGAGGACGGAGACCGGATCCCCGGCCAGAGCCTCGTTGTCGTAGATCGCGAAGGCCGCGCCGTCGAGCGGATACGTTCCGTCGTCGTTCGGGGTGCCGACCGGCTGCGTGCCGGCCTTTTCGATGCGGATCGGGCGGGGGCGCACGGGCGCGCAGGCCTCGTTATTGGCCTCGCCGTCGTGATCGTAGGAGCCCGACACCGCGTTGTAGAGGCCTCGGCCCGGGGTCAGGCGATCGTTCGACGAGGCGCACTCGAGCAGCGCTTCGGAGTACCCGGGGGTCGCACTGTCGCGCGTGACCTTCATGCGGATGTACCACGTGGAGGATGCACCCGGCTCGATGGTGGTGCCTTCGGTAAGGACGTACGAGGAGGAGGCGCCCTGCTCGGTCGTGCTGGCAAGCGCGTCGAGACTGGTCGCGACGGCTGCGGAGTGAACACTCAGTCCCGGTGCGAAGTTCGGCGTGTCCGTCAGGCGCCCAGTCGTGCCCGCAAGGGTGCCGTCGTTCGTGGCCGTGATGCGATAGGTGACGGTGATGTCATCCGTCGTCGCACCCTCGACCGATTCGAGCTCCTTCTGGATGCGCAGCTTGGGCACCTGCTCGCGATTGGTGAACGTGCAGGTGATCGGCAGGGCCGCCGGCGACGAGGCCGGGGCAACCTGGGAGAAGTCCACGCCCCCCGTGGTCGCGTCGCGGGTGACGTTCACGCGCTCGCCCACACCGTTCAGGCAGGTCACGTCGACGAGGCTCCACTGCGCGGAGTTCGGGGCATCGCTCACCTTCCAGGGGCCGAAACGTCCCTCGGCGCCAAACTGCAACGGGAATCGGCCGGCGATTCGCGGCCCCGTCTCGGCGATGATGAACTGAGAGAAGCCCGGCATGAAGGCCCTGTATCCGGAGGAGACTGCCCCGGCCTCGCCGTATGCGGTCGGGGTCAGGTTCGCGTCGTCGAAGGAGTTCCATCCGACGAAGCCGTCGGCCGTCACGCTCGTGGTGAGCGGGGTTCCCGTGGGCGCGTCCCAGTCACCCAGGCCCATCGTCGTGAAGGTGAATGGGGGGATCGCGTCGCCGACCTGCTCGGAGTCCTCGGTGAGCGCCTTCGCGACGCGCACGTAGCGCTCCTGGCTGAAGGAGCCGTAGAGGCAGCCGAAGGACGCCTGGCTTTCCTTCGTCGTGAAGGTGGAGACCGGGGTCGATCCGGCAGGCGGGGTTGCGGGGCAGTTGCCGTCCGCGTTGGGCACGAATCCGTAGAGGACGAGTCGGTAGGGGATCCCGTTGACGGTGATCGTCTGGTCCGAGGTGGTCTTGGTGATCGTCAGGACGTCGTCCGAGCCGGGGGTCTGGTCGGGCTTGCCTGCCGAGCCCGGGTAGTACTGGGGCTGATCCGTGTAGATGTCGTATTTGCCTTCTCCTTCACCGACTTTCTTGAAGCAGTGCCAGTTGCCATCGGATCGGGCAAGCGCGTAGTAGGGGGCGCTCGATGGGCAGGTGCGGGGCGCGGAGGCGCGGGAGACCCATTCGTAGGGGCCTCCCTTGCGCCGCACGGCCGTCGTGTCCGTGTCGTTGTCGGTTTCCTGCTGGTCGAAGGGGAAGGACTCCTCCAGGTCGCCGATGCGAATATCGAAGGAGGAGTGCACCCAGTGGATCTGGGAGTAGATCGGGAAGTTGTTGTGGCGCACGGCGCCGATCAGGAAGGTGCTGTTGAGCGACACCGTGCCGGGGTTGTTCGGCTTGTAGCCGAGAGCGCTCGTCGTCGAGGTCGAGATCGCGTTCGGCGTGTATTCACCGTCGTAGGGGTACCGGTAGTAGGCGGCCAAGTGGTAGTCCCAGGCGACGCCTCGGGTGACGTAGGACCAATAGTCGCCGCTTGTCGCCGTATTCGCATCGAGCCAGTCCTGGGCGTAGCCCGAGCGATAGGCAACGGAACGCTGGTTCGGGTCGGCAGAGTTGTACTTCGTCATGCCGGGCACGATGCCGAAGTAGGAGTTGTCCGCGACGACGGTGGTGCGGTCCGTACCGGAGTCATTGAGGACGGCCGCGCCGATGCGCCCTTCGGATCGATTGAAGGTGATGGCGTCGGCACCGGGGGTCTCGAGGGGAGCCTCCGCACGTGCTGCGCCGGGCACCATGCCGAGGCCGGACAGAACGAGTCCGGACAGAGCGAGCGCGATGAGGCCACGCGCGAAGAAGCGACGCGGGCGCGAGGCACCCACCGCTCGACAGGTCGCATGGCCAGCCGTCGGTGGAAGGTCGTCTCGGTAGGCGTCGTTTCGAGTGTGGACGCTGCCCTGCATGTCAGTGAGTCTCATACTGCCCCCACGTCGATATGGTTACTGGCTCACCATAACAATGGGACTTAGTTCCCGCATAGCCCTCTAGGTCAGTATTTATCCACACCCACACATAGTGACCACAACACCCTCACTGCGCAGGCCTCATGGGCAACGACGGCCAGACCGAGCGCACTCGACCCAAAAGGGCGACCGTTCTCACTTTTTGACAAGCTCATCCCACTCCCAGTCACCCACCTGAAAACAGCCAGAAGCATCAACCGATTGGTCAGAGGCCTCGAATGTGCACTGCATAACAGCCGGCAATGCACGCAGCGCCAACACACACCCCGACACAATCCCTCCCACATGGACACCCAGAACCCGGATCGCGGCCAGGCGAGACTGAAAGATCCACCACAACATGTCCACACTCTGTTTGCTCCAACACACTTATCGTCACACGTGTAACATGTGCACCAAATGTCACAGGCGCATCATGGCAAGGTATTCCCTGCCATGACGGGCCTTCAATGCGAGCGCGCGGGCCTTTGCTCATCGGGAACATCCCGACAGATGGGGCCACGCCGCTTCGCACGGCGGCTAAACTGTGACTGGGAGCGGCTTCGCTTCCACCCACACCGTACGTCGCGCGCACAGCGCGGGGGAATGAGGAGAGCACGACTATGAGCATCTTCGACCGCTTCGAGAGCGCCGTCGAGAGAGGCGTCAACGGCGCCTTCTCGCGCGTGTTCCGGTCGGGGATCAAGCCCGTGGACATCACCACGGCGATCCGCCGCGCCATGGACGAATCCGTCCAAGAAGTCTCCGCCTCGCGCATCATTGCCGCGAACCACTTCTCGGTCTACGCCTCGCGCACCGACCTCACCTCCCTCGAGGCATCCCTCGACGTCCTCGCCGACGAGTTCGCCCAGCAGGCCACCGAACACGCCGCAGCGAACAGCTACTCCCTCCTCGGCCCCGTCACGATCGAGTTCATCGCCGACGCCTCCGAGCCCAGCGGCACCCTGAAGGTCGACGCAGAAAACCGCCGAGGACCCGCGGCCCCCGCCACGGCCTCGTCCGCTTCCCCCGAGCACCCGATCATCGACGTCGACGGCGAAAAGTGGCTCCTCACCGAGCCCGTCACCGTCATCGGGCGCGGCTCCGAAGCCGACATCGTCGTCAATGACTCGGGCGTCTCGCGCCGACACCTCGAACTGCGCATCACCCCCACCGGCGTCATCGCGACCGATCTCGGCTCCACCAACGGCTCCTTCGTTGAGGGCCACCGCATCGACGCAGCGACCCTGCTCGACGGCAACCAGATCGTCATCGGACGTACCAAGATCCTCTTCTGGACGCACCCAGACCAGAGCGGAGTTTAATGAAGTGACCACAGACCTCGCATTTACCGTTTTCCGCATCGGGTTCCTGGTGCTGCTCTGGCTCCTCGTGCTCGCCGCCGTCAACACGCTGCGACGCGACATCTTCGGCACCGTCGTCACCCCGCGCGGCAAGGGACGCGACAAGGCCACCTCACGCCGCAAAGCCTCCCGTGAGAAGCGCAAGGACAAGAAGCGCACCTCCGTGAACCCGCTGGCCCCCAAGGATCTCCTGGTGACCGGCGGCCCCCTCGTCGGCACCATGCTGCCCCTCGGCGAGGCCCCCATCGTCATCGGCCGCTCCCCCGCGTGCACCCTCGTGCTCGAAGACGAGTACGCGTCCAGCCGCCACGCGGCACTCACCCCCCAGTCCGACGGCTGGTGGATCGAAGACCTCTCCAGCCGTAACGGCACCTTCATCGACGACGAGCGCCTGAACGCCCCGCGCCAGCTCAAGATCGGTGACGTCATCCGCATCGGCCAGACAACTCTCGAATTGGTGGGTTGATATGTCAGGAAACGCGGTTCAATTCCACTACGCCGCCCGCTCCGACGTGGGCCTCGTGCGTTCCAACAACCAGGACTCCGGCTACGCCGGCGCGAACCTGCTGGTCCTCGCCGACGGCATGGGCGGCCCCGCGGGCGGCGACATCGCCTCCTCGGTGGCCCTCGCGCACCTCGTCCCCCTCGACACGGACTCGCACCCGGCCGACTCGATGCTTCCCCTCCTGCGCGAGGCCCTCCTCGACGCGCACGAGGAGCTCACCGACCGCTCGAGCCGCGACCGCGACCTCGAGGGCCTGGGCACCACCTGCATCGCGCTCATGCGCTCCGGCAACCGCCTCGCGATGGTCCACATCGGCGACTCGCGCGCCTACGTGCTGCGCGGCGACACGCTGACCCAGGTCACGACCGACCACTCCTTCGTGCAATACCTGGTCGACACCGGCCAGATCACGCCCGAGGAAGCCGAGCACCACCCCAACCGTAACGTCGTCCTGAAGATCCTCGGCGACGCGCAGGCCGACGTGGCCCCCGACGAGACAATCCGCGAAGCCGTCGTCGGCGACCGCTGGATGCTGTGCTCCGACGGCCTGTCCGGCCTCGTCTCCCCCGAGACGATCGGCCAGGTCATGGCCGATTTCAAGGATCCGGGCGAATGCGCCGAAGAGCTCATCCGCCTGGCCCTCCTGGGCGGCGGCCCCGACAACATCACGTGCGTGATCGCGGACATTGTTCCCGCCGGCACGTTCCCGCCCGCTCCCCCGCAGATCGTGGGCGCCGCGGCCATCGACCGCAACGCCAAGTCGCGCGGCGGAGAAGGAGCGGCCGCGCGCGCTGCTGCCCTGGGTTCCTCGGCCTCGGGCTCCCCCAGCGACGAGGACGACGCACCCGTCGAGCTCAAGCCCCGTTCCTCGTGGTGGACCCCCGTGTTTATCTCGCTCGTGACGGTCCTCGTGGTCGCCGCGTCGTGGATGTCGTGGAAGTGGACGCAGACCCAGTACTACGCGATCGGCCAGGACGGCTACGTCGTCATCTACCAGGGCATCCCCCAGTCGATTGGCCCGTGGCAGCTCTCCCACGCCGTGGAGGTCTCCAACGTCGCGCTGTCCGACCTCGCGCCCGTGGATCGCCAGCGCCTCGACACGCCGGTGCTGCGCTCCTCGCGCGCCGACATCGACTCCTACATCGAGGGCCTCAGGCGCTCTGCGGCCGACAACGTGTCGACCCCCTCGTCGCCGATGCCCCAGTCGGGCACGCCGCAGTCCGGCACGCCCCAGTCCGGGGCGCAGAGCGGGGGCGCCTCCTAATGGCTACCGTATCGATCGCGCCCGCCCGGCCTCGCCGATTCCTGGAGCTGACCCTCATGGGCCTGGCTCTGGCCGTCGGCATCGCCGGCTACGTGCTGACCTCGCTGAACTACACGGGGGAGATCCCCGCGAACCTTCTCACGCAGGTCGGCGTGCTCGTCGCGATCGCGATCATTGCCGAGGTCGGCGTGCACTTCCTGGCCCCCTACGCGGACCCGGTGATCCTGCCGGTCGCCGTCGCCCTGACGGGCCTGGGACTGGCGATGATCTACCGCCTCGACCTGTCGTACGCACGCAGGGACGAGGCCGTGGTGGGCTTCCGCCAGGCACTGTTCGTAGGCATCGCGATCGTTATCGCGGCCATCATCTTGATCACGCTGCGCGACCACCGCATGCTGCGACGCTACACGTACACCTTCGGTGTGCTGTCGCTGTTCCTCCTGCTCCTGCCGATGATTCCCGGCCTGGGCCAGGAGACCTTCGGCGCGCGCGTCTGGATCCACCTGGGTCCCATCTCCGTCCAGCCCGGTGAGCTCGTGAAGATCACGCTGGCGATCTTCTTCGCCGGATACCTCGTGACGAACCGCGACAACCTGGCGATCGGCGGCCGCAAGTTCCTGGGCATGCGCCTGCCGCGCGCCCGCGACCTCGGCCCGATCATGGTCGTGTGGCTGATCGGCATCGCGATCCTCGTCCTGCAGCGCGACCTGGGGACTTCGCTGCTCTTCTTCGGCCTGTTCGTTGCGATGCTGTACGTGGCGACAAACCGCGTGTCGTGGCTGGTCATCGGCTTCACCCTGTTCGTGCCGGCCGTCGCGATCGCCGTGAAGTCCTTCGCCCACGTGCAGACGCGCTTCAACATCTGGCTCAACGCCCTCGACCCCGACATCTACAACCAGGGGTCCTACCAACTCGTCCAGGGCCTGTTCGGCCAGGCCTCCGGAGGCCTCATGGGCACCGGCTGGGGCCGGGGCTACCCGCAGCTCGTGCCGCTGGCGAACTCGGACTTCATCCTGTCCTCCTTCGCCGAGGAACTGGGCCTGACCGGCATGGCCGCCATCCTCATCCTCTACCTGATCCTCATCCAGCGGGGCCTGCGCGCGGCGCTGACGGTGCGCGACGGCTTCGGCAAGCTCCTGGCGACCGGCCTGAGCTTCTCGCTGGCCATTCAGCTGTTCGTGGTGCTCGGCGGCATCACGCGCATCATTCCGCTGACCGGCCTGACGGCTCCGTTCCTGGCTGCGGGCGGCTCGTCGATGGTTTCCTCGTGGATCACCGTCGCGCTGCTGATCCGCGTGTCGGACGCTGCTCGCCGCCCGGCCTCGACCCCCGCGCCGTGGAACTCCGGCATCCAGCCTGCCGTGGGAGTGGGTGAGTGAGCCGTGAATAACCAGATTCGCAAGATCTTCATCATCGTTCTCCTGATGTTCGCCCTCCTGGGTGTGGGCATCACGAACACGCAGTTCATTTCCGCGTCCTCGCTCAACGCCGACGCGCGCAACCAGCGCACGATCCTGCACGCGGCCGAAACCGACCGCGGCCCGATCATCGTCGACAAGACGGCGATCGCCTCCTCCGAGCTCGAGGACGGCTCCAAGCGCTACGCGCGCTCCTACTCCGAGGGGCCCCTCTACGCCCCCGTCACCGGCTACTTCTCGTCCGTGGGCAACGCGTCGACCGGCATCGAGGCCACCGAGGAGAATGTCCTGGACGGCCAGTCCCAGACGCTCCTCGGGCAGCGCCTACACAACCTCCTGACGGGCCAGAACCGCCAGGGCGGCGGCGTCTCCCTCACCCTGAACTCGCAGATGCAGAAGGCCGCGGCCGAGGCCCTCGGTAACCGCAAGGGTGCCGTCGTGGCCCTCGACGCGAAGACCGGCGCGGTCCTGGCGATGTACTCGTCGCCGACCTTCGACCCGAACCAGCTGGCCTCCTCCGACGCCGGCGCGGTGTCCGACGCGTTCTCCGCACTCTCCTCGGATCCGAACAACCCGCTGCTCAACCGCGCTATCTCGCAGCGCTACGCCCCCGGCTCGACGTTCAAGATCCTCACGACGATCGCCCTCATCGAAAACGGCCTCGCCGACCCGGATATGCGCATGCCCTCGCCCGTCTCCACAACCCTGCCGGGCACGGCTACCGAGGTCTCCAACATCGAGTCCTCCACCTGCGGCGACGGCAACCCGACACTCACCGAGGCCTTCGCGCGCTCGTGCAACACGACCTTCGTGCTGGCTTCCGAGCAGCTGACGAACCAGCAGCTCGTCGACGTGACGAACCGCTTCGGTTTCGGCCGCGAGTCGCAGATCCCACTGACGGTGACACCCTCCGTCTTCCCCGCCGACGCGGACGCCGCGCAGCTCGCGATGAGCTCGATCGGCCAGTACACGGTCCAGACGACGCCTCTGCAGATGGCGCAGGTCGCCCAGACCATCGCGAACGACGGCCAGATGATGACCCCCTACCTCATCGACTCGATTGTGGACGCCGACAACCAGGTCGTGCGTACGAACAGCCCGACGGACGCCGGTCGACCGATTTCGTCGGAGACGGCCTCGAAGCTGCGCGCCATGATGGAATCCGTGGTCTCCCAGCCGTACGGCACCGGCACGACGATGGCGCTTCCGAACGTGGCTGTGGCCGCAAAGACCGGCACCGCCGAGACCGGTAACGGCGACCGCGCGAACGCCTGGGCCGTCGGTTTCGCCCCGGCGGACAGCCCGCGCATCGCTTTCGCGGTCCTGGTCGAGGGCGATGACAACGATCCCACGCCGCACGGCGGAGACGTGGCCGGCCCGATCGCCCGTGCTCTCCTGGAAGCGGGGCTGCAGTGAGTACGCCACGCATGACTTCCGGTGCCGGGCGAGTGCTCGGGGGGCGCTACACGTTGCTCACTCCGATCGCTCAGGGCGGCATGGGCGAGGTGTGGAAGGCCCGCGACCGCGTCAGCGGCCATATCGTCGCCGCGAAGGTCCTGCGCCCCGAGCTGACGGGCGAGGAGCTGTCGCTCTCGCGCCTGCGCCTCGAGGCCCGTAACTCGATGTCGATCTCGCACCCGAACATCGCCAACACCCAGGATTCGGGTGAGGAAGACGGCATCGGCTGGATCATCATGGAGCTCGTCGACGGCTACCCGCTGACGGATTACCTGCGCGGCGGCTCCCGCATTGAGCCCGAGTACCTCATGCCGATCCTCGTGCAGGTCGCGATGGCGCTGGGTGCCGCCGCGCGCGCGGGCGTCGTGCACCGCGACATCAAGCCCGCGAACATTATTGTTCGCCCTGATGGCATGGTGAAGCTGACGGACTTCGGCATCTCTCGCGCGAAGGGACAGGTCAACCTGACCGCTGCGGGCATGGTCATGGGCACCGCTCAGTACCTGCCGCCCGAGCAGGCCATGGGCGAGGTCGCCACCCCCATCGGCGACCTCTACGCCCTCGGCGTCATCGCCTACGAGGCCGCGGCCGGTCGACGCCCGTTCACCGGCGAAACCCAGGTGGACATCGCCTTCGCGCACGTCAACGATCCCGTCCCGCCGCTGCCGGACTTCGTGCCCGAGCCCCTGGCCGACGTCATCCTGCACCTGCTGGAGAAGGACCCCGCGAAGCGCCCCGAGTCCGGCTCCGCGGCCGTCCGCGAGATCGCCGGGGCTGCCAAGGCCATGGGTATCTCCGTGACGCCTCGCCCGCTGCCGCTGCCGAAGGCCGCGCAGCGCCCGGCCGAGACCCGCACACCCGTCCAACCCTCCGTGCCGATCCTCGCACCCGTGCGTCACCTGACGCGCCGCACGCTGCCCGACGAGATGCTGCAGCCCCCCTCGGGCCTCACTCCGAAGGTACGCGCGGCGACGGGCCGTCACGCCAAGCTGCCCGTCCTCGACGAAGCGACGACGATCGCCCCGTCCTCGGCACCGATCCCGATCACGGGTCGCCACGGCGCCGTCCCACGCATCCTCGACGAGGCCGAGGTCCCCCCGGTCTCTCGCCCCGTATCCGCACCCACCCGAGTTCGTCGCCTGCACCCCGAGACGACCGGCGAGCAGGCACCCGCAGTGTCGGGGGCCGTCCGATCGCTGACCTCGACCGGCCGCCACGCGGCAGTCCCGGCGCCCGCGGCACCCCCATCGGCACCGGAGTCGGCCCCGCTCCCGACGCGCTCCACGGCCACAACAGCTTCCGCACAGGCCACCGTCGCCCGCCCGACCACGGGTTCCATCCCGAGGCACGCGGCTCCGCCTCGCTCCGAGCAGGTCCCGCAGCCCAGCAGCGAGAAGGCCCAGCGCCCCCAGGCCTCGGTGCCCGCGCAGCGCCCCACGCCGATCCCGGCTCCCCCGGCCGGCGCAGCTCCCGCACAAACTGCTGCGACCGCAACCCCTCAGGCAGCCGAGCCGCAGGACCGACGAGCCGCGCTCGCCGAGCGACTGCGCCAGCGTGAGGCGGCCCGCCAGGCCGAGGACGCCGCCGAGGAGCAGCGCCGCGCAGCCGTCGCCCGCGAGGAAGAACAGCGCCAGCGCGAGCTTCAAGAAGCCCGCGAACGCCGCGAAGCTCGCGAACGCCGCGAGGCCGAAGAAGCCAAGCGTCAGGCAGCCCGCCAGGCGGCCCCGCGCATTCCCCAGCCCACCCGCTCCGAGTCGCCTCGCCGCGACAAGGCGGCCACGGCCTCGTCGCCGCGCGTGTACGGGACCGTTCCCCAGCCTCGCGCAGCCACGCCCTCGAAGCGCCAGCGACGCTCGGTCTACGAGCCGCGACCCGAGAAGGGCAAGCGCGGCCCGCGCTGGCATGAGCTCGATGCCCGCAGCGCGCAACGCACCCGTCCGGCGGCCAAGACCGCGTACTCGCGTAGCGTCGTCGCACCACCCGTCCCAGCATCCAGGCAGATTATTTGCGCGGTCATCGTCGTAATCATCGTGATTGCGCTCATCGCGCTTGCAGCTATTACGATCAAGAACATGCTTGGCTCCCTGATACAACCAAGTGCGGGAGCACACATTATCGAGGAGGTTAGGACATGGCAGAGCCCATGGCCCACCGTCTAGCTGGCCGATACGAGGTCCGATCGCTCATCGGGCGAGGTGGAATGGCCGAAGTCCACCTGGGCTTCGACACTCGCCTGTCGCGCGTCGTCGCCATCAAGATGCTGCGGCGCGACCTGGCGCAGGACTCGATCTTCCAGGCGCGTTTCCGTCGCGAAGCGCAGTCGGCAGCGTCGCTGAATCACCCGAACATCGTCGCCGTGTACGACACGGGCGAGGAGATCATCGAGGACGCGACCGGCCGTTCAATCGCGGTGCCCTACATCGTCATGGAGTACGTCGAGGGGCACACGGTTAAGGACCTGATCTCGGACGGCACGGCCGTTCCGATCAACGAGGCCATCGAGATCGTGTCGGGCGTCCTGTCCGCCCTCCAGTACTCGCACGCGAACCACCTGGTCCACCGCGACATTAAGCCCGGCAACATCATGCTGACGTCGGACGGCAAGGTCAAGGTCATGGACTTTGGCATCGCGCGCGCCCTGACGGATTCACAGGCCACGATGACGCAGACGAACGCCGTCGTGGGCACCGCCCAGTACCTCTCCCCCGAGCAGGCGCGCGGCGAGACCGTTGACGAGCGCTCCGACCTGTACTCCACCGGCGTCGTCCTCTTCGAGCTGCTGACCGGCCGCCCGCCCTTCAAGGGCGACTCGGCCGTGGCCGTCGCCTACCAGCACGTCGAGCAGATCCCGCCCACGCCCTCGTCGATCCTGTCCGACATCCCGGACTCGCTCGACCGCGTGGTGCTGAAGTCCCTGGCGAAGAACCGCGAGGACCGCTACCCGAGCGCCGCAGCCATGCTCGCGGACCTGCAGCGCGTGGCCCGAGGCCTCGACGTGGGCGCTCCGCCCGCCGACTCGTGGGCGACCGAGGTCCTGCCCGCCGCCGGCATGGCGTCCGCACGCACCGCTGCGACCACTCCGATGGCCGCGATCCCCAGCCATGCGCCCGCTGCGGCGATGGCCGCGACCTCCACGTCGCTGCCCGCGGTTGCCACCGATGACTCGGCGAACGAGGCCGCTAAGGCCCGCAAGCGTCGCACGGCGATCATCGCGACCGTCCTGCTCATCGCCCTGCTGCTGATCGGCGGCTCGGTGTGGGCACTGACGCGTGGCACCGCCGCGCACGAGTCGATCGCGGTTCCCAACGTCGTCGGCCTGACCCAGGCCGAGGCGAAGGCACAGATCGAGCAGGCGGGCTTCACGTGGGAGCTCAACCCCGACAAGGTCGCCTCCGACACCGTCGCTGAGGGCTCCGTGGCCTCCACCGACCCCACAGCGGGCACGCAGGCCGAGAAGGGCGCGACCGTTCGCGTCACCATCTCCTCCGGCCCGGACTCGGTGACCCTGCCGGACAACCTCGTTGGCATGAGCCCCGACGACGCTCGCAAGGCGATCGAAGCCCTGGGCCTGAAGTGGGAGCTCGACTCCAGCAAGGTTGCCTCCGACACCGTTCCCGAGGGCAAGGTCGCCCAGACCAACCCCTCCCCCGGCTCCAAGGTGAAGGCCGGTCAGACGATCCGCGCCTACCTGTCCTCCGGCTCGGACCAGGTGGACGTGCCTGACCTGTCGGGCATGACCCAGGACCAGGCGCGCAGCACCCTGAAGTCCGTCGGCCTGGAGCTGGGCAACGTAACGAGCGTCGACTCCGAGAAGGAGAAGGACCGCATCGTCGAGCAGGATCCCGCGACCGGCACGAAGGTCAAGAAGGGCACCACCGTGGGCGTGTCCGTCTCGAATGGCAAGGCCGCGCAGGTGGAGATTCCGACCGTCGTGGGCATGGGTCGTGACGACGCCGAGGCGCAGCTCAAGGCCCTGGGCCTGACCGTCACCGTCGAAGAGGTCGCAGGCAACCAGCCCGCCGGCCAGGTCCTCTCCGTCGAGCCCGGCGAAGGTTCGAAGGTGGAGAAGAATTCGACCGTGAAGCTGAAGGTGTCGAAAGGTGGCCAGAACGGAAACAACGGCGGCAACAACGGCAACAATGACGGGAACGCCCACCACTGAGTGAGCCCCGGGCCGCGTCGCGGTAGTACCGCTTCGTAGTTGTTCCCGTTGATCAGTGAGGCCCGCGCCTGCGAGGAGAAATCCTACGGCGCGGGCCTCACTGCATGCGCGGGCGCGGGGGCGCGAGGGCGTGTGCGGGGGCGCGCGGGCATGTGCGGGGGCGCGGGCATGTGCGGGGGCGCGCGGGCGCGCGGGCGGCCTCGACAACACACAGCTAGCAGGGACCGGTGCGCCCGCATCTTCACGGTGGAAGCGTGTCCTCCACAACGCACGCCTGCCAGATAACCAGCTCTGTTGGCAGGTGCTGTGCTGCGAGGCGGTCTAGAAACCAGACCTCGAGAAAACAGGTCCCTGACGCGGATAGGTTGTGACGATCTGGAGTAGTGTCCCGCATAGTGGTGTAACCGTGTGGTGGTCGGCTCGTTTGATATGGGTGCGGTCACCGTGTGATCCTTCGAGAAAGCTCTCTACTTCTGACTCGAAATGATTTGGAGGCACAACGATGACCGCTCCTCATATTATCGACCCTGCTGGCCTGCTTGGCGAGGCGTTGTCCCAGGCATCCCCGGATTTGATGCGTTCCTTGCTCCAGCACGTGATTAACGCGTTGTTATCAGCGGACGCTGACACCGTGTGCGGGGCCCAGTGGGGCCAACAAGACCCGCAGCGTCAGGCCAGGCGCAATGGGTATCGCTACCGGCCCCTGGACACCAGGGTCGGCACCATTGACGTGGCGATCCCCAAGCTGCGCTCAGGAACCTATTTTCCAGAGTGGTTGCTTCAACGCCGCAAACGCTCCGAAAGCGCCTTGATCACAGTGGTCGCTGACTGCTACCTGGCAGGAGTATCCACGCGCCGTATGGACAAGCTC
>NZ_JVOJ01000055.1 GCF_001064145.1 Sanguibacter keddieii | reverse complement strand
TCGTGGTTGGGGTTTAGGCCTGAATGGACCAGGGACTGGAGGATCTGGTTGGGGGTTGCGTCGGGCCACTTCTGACGTGCCAGGGCCAGCATGCCGGCGACGAGCGCCGTTGAGATGGAGGTACCTTGCGTGGTGGCAGGTTGATTTGTACTTGCATCGAAATAAGTGTACGGGCCTCCGACAGCGGCGGTGACGACACCATTGCCCCAGGAGGAGTAGGACGCAAACGTGCCGTCAGTGTTGATCGCGGTGACGCCAACGACGCCCGACCACCGACCCAGGTGGCTAATGTTTTCATCTGTCGCTGCGTTACCGGAGGAGGCGACGATGATGACACCCTTGCTGATCGCGYKGGCRATSGCCCACTTGATCTCCGAACCGTGCTCAGAGTTACTCAAAGAGATGGAGATGATCTGGGCACCGTCATCGACGGCCTGATTGATCAGCTTGTCGATGCTATCGGTTGCGTCAGCCCCACTGACGCACGTACCACCAGGTTGAGTATCTTCTGACGAAATCTGGTAGGTGTACAGCGTCGCATCGGGAGCGACGCCCGTGTAGGGAGACACCAGCAACGTCGCCATGTCGGTCGCATGGCGCACGCCGTCAGGGGAGTCGTTGACGGTGCACCGGCTCTTGTCGACGATGGTGGCACCGGCCAGCTCGGGGGCGCTGGTATCCACGGGGCCGTCAAAGAGGGCGATGGTGATGCCCTTACCGGTGTAACCCTTCTGGCGTGCGGAGTCCAGGTGGTAGTAGGAGAAATACTCCTGGGTCGTAATTGGGTCCGCCGCGTGCGCGGGGGCCGGGGCCAGGGTGAGGGCTCCGGCGGCCAGCGTAAGGGCTGAGGCGACTGTGGTCAGGGCGCGCGCCGCGCGCCCCGCCCTCCCCACAAAA
>NZ_JVOJ01000054.1:23531-23697 GCF_001064145.1 Sanguibacter keddieii | reverse complement strand
GCATGAAACCCACAACACCAATGCGCGGCGGCCAACACTCACATTTGAAACCCAGGACACCAATGCACGGCTCAAACCGCCCAAAACAGGCCCATTCACGCCCGCAAAGGCGACGCCGGTTTCAACTGGCCCACCTCACCGGCCCGCAAAGGCGACGCCGGTTTCA
>NZ_JVOJ01000054.1:0-23431 GCF_001064145.1 Sanguibacter keddieii | reverse complement strand
CGGTTTCAACTGGCCCACCAAGCACGCCCGCAAAGGCGACGCCGGTTTCACGAGCGAGCCGACATCATTGTCACCTTGAGCTGCGGACGGCACAAAGCCATCTATCTTTGACAGGTTCTGGTCGCCATCCGTGCAAAGGCGGGACGTTAACAACCAAGTCAATGTTTCACGCGTGTTTCACGCGCATCTCCCTAATAGCGCCGTACCCGTATCGCGACGAATCTGGCATATACAACTCCACTCGGGAGCGCCTACTACCGCCCTCTCACGCAACAGGCAATACGTCTAAGCCGCAGCGCTCGCGTTGGGGGCGCACGCAGGGAAGAATGGGGGCATGGCAGATGAACGCGAGTCAAAGGAACTCCAGTCGGGAACGCTCGTCATCGGGCTGGGCCGTTTCGGGTCCGCCGTCGCGGTGACGCAGGACCAGCTGGGCTACGAGATCCTGGCCGTCGAAAAGAACCCAGCCCGCGTGCAGGCCTTCGCGGGTCGTTTCCCCCTCGTTGAGGCGGACGCGACCTCCAAGGATGCGCTCGAGCAACTGGGGGCACGAGAGTTCCGCAGCGCCGTCGTCGGCGTGGGCTCCTCGCTGGAGGCGGCGGTGCTCATCACCGCGAACCTCGTCGACATGGGCATTTCCTCAATCTGGGTGAAGGCGACGTCCTCCCAGCACGGTCGTATCTTGCGGCGCGTGGGCGCTCACCACGTCGTCTACCCCGACTTGGACGCCGGCAAGCGTACGGCGCACCTGGTGGGTGGCCGCATGGTTGACTACATCGAGATGGAGAAGGACGGCTTCTCCATCATGAAGCTGCGCCCCCCGCAGGAGGTGCGAGGCTTCTCCCTCAAGGAACTCGACCTGCGCGGCCGTTACGGCGTCAACGTGCTGGCGATCCGCCGCCCCAAGCAGCGCTTCGAGTACGCGGACTCGTCGACGCGCATCAACGCCGACGACGAGATCATCGTGTCGGGCGACTCGCATCTGCTGGAGTATTTCGCCAACCGCCCCTGAGCCGCTTTGCATATGGTTGTGGCCCCGCACGGAAACCACTGTGCGGGGCCCTCCTATCGTCACATGGGAACGAGGCCGGGGCGGGCGTGCGCACACACGGCGGACGAGGCGCTGCTGAGCGCTGAGAAATCACCAACATAAGGGATGCCCCGCACGGAATCTGTGCGGGGCACCCCCTTATCAGTTGAGGTCAGTAACGCGATTGGCGAAGCTCCTAGAAGCGACCGGACGCGCTCGACCACTTACTACTCGGTCCCTTCGGGACCTTGACCTCGGGGAGCTTCACAGAACCCCCGCCAGACTTCTTGTTCTTCAGACGCTCCCGTATCTTGTCGGCGAGCTTCGCACCCTTCTTCAGGATGTCCCACCACGAAGTCTTTTTCTTCGGGGTCTCGGGGGCAGGCTTCGGATTGTCGGGGGCCGGCGGCTTGCCCGGGGTCCCGGGGGTTTTCGACGACGACTTGCCCGAGGAGGACTCGCTGCCGCCGCAGCAGCCTCCGCCCGGCTCCGCGCAGTCCTTGCCAACCTCGCGGATGGAGGAGGTCAGGTTCGACATTGCGGTGCCGATCATGTCGACCATGGCCTTGAGGGCGTCGAAGGCGGTCTTGATCATCGTGAGGATGTTCGAAATCTGTGAGGCCCACTTCCTGGCCCTCGACGCGATCTCCTCCGCGGCTTCGAGCAACGATGTGCCCACCGTCGCCCAGGATTTCGCTGCGGCGTCCACGGCAATACCGACGAGTTCGGAGATCACCGCGCAGATCAGGTCGTGTACCCTCTTGACGAGGTTCGCGACCGTCACGACGGCGTTTCCAAACTTAGCCGAGGCGCCTGCGACGCCGCGGGTAGCGTTGACGACCTGGCCCTGGCGCATGAGGTACGCGGACACTGACGCGCCGGACATGTTCGCCATGGCACTCTGGCCGCTCGACTCCAGCTCGTCCGCGATCGAGGACAGCGACGTGGAAACGGACTGCCAGGAGACACCGATGCCGTTCACCTGCGCGGAGTCACCGGTGAGCTGGTTCATCCAGTCCTTCAGCGGAGACACGTACTCGAGGACAAGGCGTGTGGCAACCGCGGACACTGCCTGAAGGGGACTCGACATCGATCCGGCGACGGAGATCGCGGCATCCAGCGCGGAATCCGCTGCCTGCAGGGCAGTGTCCATGCTTGGCGACTGAACCAGGGATTTAAGGTCCTCAGCTGCGTTGATGATCGGGTCGGAGCCGCGGATACCCTGGCTCGGCGTATAGACGGGCTGCTTCACAGTCACTTCTTAACTCCTTCGAAGATAAAGCGGCGCAGGGAGCGTTCCTCGTCCTGACGCTGGCGGTTCAGGAACGTGTCGATGTCGTGATCGCCGTGCTGGTCCTGCTTCTCGAAGAGAGACTTCACGTCCTCCGGCTTCGAATCCGAGTGTGACTTCGTGAACTCTTCGATGCGCGTGTTCTGGGCCTTCTGCTGATCTTCGACGAAGGCGCGGTAGCTGGCCTGCTGGTCGGTGCGCTGCTTGGACATGAAGGTGTCGAACTCGCGGCTGGTCGCCGTCGGGTTGTCCTTGACGAACTCGCGAATCTGCGCCTCTTCATCCGTGCGCTGCTTCGCCAGGAAGTCGGTCATCGCGTCCTGCTGTTGCTGCTGGTTCTGCTCGATGAGCGACTTGACCTCGGAGATGTCCTCGCCCGGGTGGGCCTCGGCGTAGCGCTCGAGGGCCTGCGCCTGGTCCTCCTTCTGACGCTCGTAGAACGTCTTCAGGTCATCGTTTTCGTCCTCGCGCTGCTTCTCGAGGAAGGCGCGTAGTTCGTCGTCGGTCGCGGAGATCTTGTCGTTGCCGCTCAGAAGGGAGGCGAGATCGTCTTCCTTCTTCTCGTGCTTGTCCTTGTGGTCGTCGATCGACGCGTCGCCGCTGGAAGGGTGCGGGAGGGTCGCGCCGCCGCCGGTAGCTCCGCCACCGGCGAAACCTCCGCCACCGCCGCCGGTAGCTCCGCCGCCGAAGCCTCCGCCGCCACCGCCGGTAGCTCCGCCACCGCCGAAGCCTCCGCCACCGCCACCGGTGCCTCCGCCTCCGCCGCCGGTGCCTCCGCCGCCGCCGCCGGGACCAGGGGTGGGATCATCCATGTTGTCCTGAATGTCCTTACTCTTGTCAGTGATTCCGGTCTCAGTTTGGTGCATCTCAGCCGCCGTTTGACGCAGACACACGGCGAGACGGTGCTCGGCCTCGGAGATGTCCTTCATCATCGCGGAGAGGTTCTTGATGCCGTAATGCGCGACGACCGCATAAGCAGCGAACATGAGGCCGAAGGCGTTATGCGACACCTGGTTCTGCGTGCCGGCGGCGATGTTCTGCGCGCTCTCGACCGTGGTTGCACACGAGTCAACCTCGGTCGCATGCGCCTGAAGATGGGCGGTATTAATCGCGAGATCGTACCCCATGGCAATCAGCGCCCAAGCTGCTCGAGGCGCGAGCTGATCTGATCGACGATCTCGATCACCGCCGAGTCCCCGCCGCCGAACTGACGGTCTCCCTGCTCGCGCAGGAAACGGCTCATGTTCTTGCCGGCGTCGGAGTAGGCCTCCATGATGGCTTCCTCGAGGTCCGAGGCGCTGCCTTCGAGGGCCTCGTCGTCGATCGACACGCGGGTCATGGTCCCCTCCTGGTTGACCTCAACCTCGACCTCACGGCGGGAGTCGAAACCAGTGAGGCGAGCGGACTTGAGCGTAGTCAGGAACTCATCCAGAACCGCGGCCTTGCGTTCGGCCTCAGCGATCTGGGCGTTGAGCATCTCTTGAAATTCTTCGGGGGTCTGCCCCATCACATCTACCATACGGTTATCCTAACTGACTTGTTTGATCTACGTACAACTCTTCACGAGATGAGACGCCTCGCTTCCTCTCAGCCTACGTGCAAGTCGGCACGGCGTTCAACATTCGCGATGGCGTCGCGGCTCACGGCCCGTTCATCCCGAGTAGTGGTAGAGCGGGCTCGTCCCCAAGTGGACCTCGTACCCCTGTCCTTCGCTCAGCGCGCTCTCCTCATCGACGCCGCGATACACGTACCAGTCGTCGTTCAGGACCTCGCGCGGATTCGCTAGCCCGTAGTAGTAGTCGTAGAGGTCATCCTCATGGAAGGCGAAACGACTGCCCTTCTCCAGGAGCGGGTTCTCCTCCGGGTACTGCGACGGATCAGCGGCCAGCAAAGCTGCCGGGTTGATCTCACCGTAGCCGGTATATTCGTTCCACTGCCCATTCGTCCCCCACGCGGTAGCGAGCGTGGCCTGAAGAACCTGGTCCACGTTTGCCCCGCCACCGGCAAAACGCTGCCACGCGAGGGCCAGGGAACCCGCAACCATAGGGCCCGCGATAGAAGTACCTGTCACCTCCTTGAGCTGATTGTCCAGCGTCGACCTACCAACAACGACCCCCACAGCGGAAAGAGTAACCCCCTCCCCATAGTTCGAATAGTCCGCGAAGTTACCGTCCTTGTCGAGGGCAGAGACGCCGATGACGCCTCCCCACATGCCCAGCGAATTATCAGGATCGCGGGTTCGATCGTTAGCAACACCAGCAACGATCGGCACACCCGAGAGAGCCGCCCGAGAAATAGCCCAGCGCATCTCCTGACTCTGAGGGTTGCTATAGGTGAGCGAGATCGAAATGATGTCAGCGCCGTCGTTGATGGCCTGCTCGATGAGATAGTCCAACTTGGCTCGCCCTGCAGGACGAGCCGTTCCCAGCGAACAGTCATCGCTGCTCTTCTGCGCATCAAGGATCGACACATAGTTGTAGATGGTCGCCTTCGGCGCGATGCCGAAGTCCGGGGCGACCAAGAGCTGCGCGATATACGTCGCGTGTTCGTCGCTTTCGGCATCCACAGGTGCGGCACACGGGCTCTTGTCGACGATGTCCGCACCCTGAAGCTCGGGAATGGACGTGTCAATACGCCCGTCGATGACCGCGATCGTCACGCCCTCGCCCGTGTAGCCCTGGGCGTGCAGCGCCTCCAGGTTGTAGCGCGAGTAGTACGCCTCATCCGAGACTCTGACCTTTCGATCCACCGCCTGCGCGGGGGCAGCGGGGGCGACGGGCGAGAGTACGGCCGTCAGGGCCAAGGCGCATGCCGAGGCCAGAACGGAGAGGGCACGCAGGCCTCGGGACCGACCGACCGATCGCATCATTGTGTCTGTTCCTTTCGCTTGGGCACTCGGGCACTCGGGCAAGTCGAGGCTCGTTACTGATTGTGGTAGCGCGGGCTCGTGCCCAGATGGGCTGGGAATCCGTAGGTGCCAGAATCCACTACCCGTTCGTCGATTCCTCGATAGACGTACTCGTTATCGTTGTAAATGTCTTCGGGATCCACGAGGCCATCAACATAATCGTCGATGTCGTCGGAAGTCAGCACGGGATCGTTACCCTTGTCTTCAAAGGGGTTCTCATCCGGGTACTGCGTTGGGTCAGAGGCGAGGAAGGCCACGGGGTCGATCTCCCCAAAACCGGTCCGATCGTTCCATTGACCGCCCGAGCCACGAGCCGTGGCAGCCAGCGCCTGCAGAATCTGCCCCGATGGCACGTCACCATCGAAGCCGTCCCATGCCAGGGCCAGGACGCCTGCAATCAGCGGCGTCGAAAACGAGGTTCCTTCGACCGTCTTTAGCTGATTGGTGCTGGCCTCACGCGCGTAGAACTGCCCGACGGCGGTGATGGAGACTCCGTCGCCCCAGTTCGAGTAGTCCGCGTATTTTCCATCGGTTGCGAGCGCAGC
Organism: Sanguibacter keddieii; assembly: GCF_001064145.1. Classification (GTDB taxonomy): domain Bacteria; phylum Actinomycetota; class Actinomycetes; order Actinomycetales; family Actinomycetaceae; genus Pauljensenia. The sequence continues at coordinate 17,657 of NZ_JVOJ01000054.1, read as the reverse complement.
GGAACCAATCGCACCGGCGAAGGGACCCATGGTATCGGATGCGTTGTACTGGCCGTCGTTACCCATTGATACGACGACCGGAACGCCTGCCGCTACCGCGCGGGAAACCGCCCACCGCAGCGATTCCTCGTCGGCCTCATTGTAGGAGGACGTGATAACGATGATGCTCGCGCCGTCGTTGAGTGCCTGCTCAATCAGGCTCGGCTTGCGCGCCAGAGCGGCCGAATTGGAGCCGAGAGCACAGTCTGAATCCACGTCCCCCCAGTCGTCCGCGTACGCGTAGTTGTAGATCGTCGCGCCAGGAGCGACCCCGAAGTCGGGCGCGACCAGGATCTGGGCGACTTCGGTCGCGTGATCGTCAGATTCCGCGTCATTGGTGACCTTGCAGGGAGTCTTGTCCTGGATGTCTGCGCCCCGCAGTTCGAGGATTGAGGCGTCGATATGACTATCAATGACCGCAATGATGACGCCGTCGCCGCGATACCCGCGTGCGTGCAGGTCAGCCAGTGAATAGCGGGAATAGTAGGCCTCGTCGGATGCCTGCACCTTGTGAGAATCCGCGTGCGCGGCCGGTGCAGGAGCCACCAGCGTGGCCACCGCGAGAAGGCAGGCCGACACCGTCACGCACAGGGCACGCAGGCCTCGGGACCGACCGACCGATCGCATCATTGTGTCTGTTCCTTTCGCTTGGGCACTCGGGCACTCGGGCAAGTCGAGGCTCGTTACTGATTGTGGTAGCGGGGGCTCGTGCCGATGTGTGTCGGGTAGCCGTGTTCGCGGCTGAGGGCTGCATCTTCGTTCACGCCGCGGTAGACGTAGACATCATCATTACTAATCAGAATGGGGTTGACGACGCCGTCGATATAGTCGGCGACGTCGTCCCATGAGGGCACCGAGTCGTAGACCTGCGGAACGCACGGATTCTCGTTGGCATACTGCGACGGGTCTGAACGTAGGAACGCGACCGGATCGGCGGGGCCGTAGCCGGTGAACTTGTTCCACTGGTTTCCGTTTCTGCCCGTTGCAGCCAGCGCCTGCAGCATCTGATCTGCGCTGACGTCCTCGTCGAAGTGCTGCCAGCCGAGCGCCAAGAAGCCGGCGATAATCGGGGTCGCGAAGGACGTTCCCTCCTCTTCCTCGACGCGACCGGTCGACGTGTCGCGCGTCACGACTGTGCCCAGCGCGGTCGTCATCACACCGTTACCCCAGTTCGTGTACTCCGTGAGAGTACTGTAACGGGTCGTCGCTCCGATGCCGCAGATTCCCTTCCACAGGGCTAGCGAATCGCTGGGATCCTCGGTGGTTTCGTTGCCCATCGCGGCCACGACGATGACGCCCTCGGCAAGCGCCCGGGCCATGGCCCACCGAAGGTCGATGGAATCGGTCGGAAAGCTACTGGAGATCGTGATGATGTTGGCACCGTCGTTGATCGCCTGCTCGATAAGGAGCGGCGTGTCATTCTTTGCTTCACCCGTCCAGCCGGAGATCGTGCAGTTTGAACCCGGGGCATCGCCGTACAGGGGGATCGTATAGGTGTAGAGCGTCGCGTCGGGTGCCACACCAAACTCGGGCGAGACCAGGATCTGCGCGACCGTGGTGCCGTGTGCCGCATTCTCGGGGGCCGAGTTCATGACGCAGGGCGTCCGATCCTGAATGTTCGCGCCCTTGAGTTCAGGAATGTTCGGGTTCACGGCACCGTCCAGGACCGCGATGGTGACGCCCTTGCCCGTGATTCCCTGATCATGGATGGACTTCAGCTTGTAGTACTTGTAGTAGTCCTGCTTGTCGGCTGTCATCGGCGGGTCGGCCGCGTAAGCCGGCGCAACGGGGGCGAGGCTCGCTCCGAGGCTGAGAGCGAGCGAGCCTGTGAGAATCCCCATACTCTTACCCCAGCGTCGTGTCGTCCGGGTTGTCATGACAGGTCTTCTCCCGAGTCTTCGACGACGGCGGGCCTGCCGCGCAGGTGCGAGAGGATCACGAGGCCTCCAAGCACCGAGGCCCCGAGGACCGCAATCGCGGACACGATGTAGGCGCGAATCGTCAGGTTGTTTTCGCGCGACGTCAGGTCCGCCGAGGCCACGGCGGGCCGGGCCGGGGCCGGGTGCTGCGCAGCGTTGGGATGCTCGGGCCCGTACCTGGTGCCAATGTCGGTGAAGGTGAGCGCATCGAAGGGCGAGACGACACCCCAGCCGAGGGCGTCGGTACGCTGATCGGCGGTGCCGCGCAGCGCAGTCACTTCGAGGCGATACTTCCACATGTCGGGCCCCTCGTCGGGGTATGCCGAGGCCACGAGGGCCGCAAAGCCGCCGGCGTATGCGGTCGCGTAGGACGAGGACGGCAGGGGCTTGTCCCCCTCGTATCCGCCGACGAGGCAGTCGGCCTGGTCGAACCAGGTCGTGAGGATGACGCTGGCGGGCACGGCGAGCTTGACGTGCGCGCCGTGCACCTGCTGGTCCGAGGCCGATCCGTCGGCGTTCGACGCGGTCACGCCGAGCACACCCGGGTATGCGGCCGGGTAGACGACCTGATCCGCTTCCTGACCCTGGTAGACGTTGCCGGTCGAGGCCACGACGAGGGCTCGGCCACGCACGGCGTTGATGGCTGCCTCCAGCTGGGGGTCACCCACGGGTGCGGACTGTGCGACGACGATGATCTGTGCGCCATGGTCGGCAGCCCACTGGATCCCGCGGCCCACCTTCGACATGAAGGTCTCTTCGCCTTCCTTCTGCGGCTGGTTTTCCTGAAGACCGGTCTCGACGCGCACCGGGAGAATCTTCGCCTCGGGGGCGACGCCGACGAGGCCCGATCCCATCTCCTTGGGCAGTTCCTGCGCGGCGATCGCGCCTGCGATGGCGGTGCCGTGTTCGCCGACGTCGACGCGCCCGTCGGTGTTTTCACCGCTCAGGTCGATGCCGGGGAGCACCACGGACCCGTCCGGGCCCTGGAAGTGCTGGTTGCCGGCTGCCACGCCCGAGTCGACGATCGCAACAGTCACACCACGGCCTCGTGAGACCTCCCAGGCACGACGCACTCCGACGGCGTCGAAGATGGCGGGCGTTTGCTTGATGTAGGAGGGCGAGTTCTGCGAGCATTCGCCGCCCTCAGAATCGCTTGCGGGTGTCGTTGCCGACGACGAAGGTGTAGGCGTCGGACGCACGCTCGGGGTCGGCACCGGGTCCGCGTGGGCGACACCGGGGCCGAACGCGCCGGATCCCTGGGGCGAGACGACCGTGGCAGCGAGAGGCACGAGCGCGAGTCCTGCGATCAGCGAGGCACCGACGAGGCCTCGGCTCAAAGACCGGGAACGCGCGCGGCGGGCGCTCACTTGATCCCCACTGAGGTAGCGGCGGCCTGCGGAGACATCTCAGAGCCCGGCGGAATGAGCTCACCCCAGGCGCGCGGAACCGAGGCGGCCTCTGACGCACTCCACCCGAGCGCGTTCATTGAGACGGCCGGGACATCACCGAGGGAGTGTCGGAAGCCCAGGTCGGAGACGAAGACGTAGGACGCGGCTTCGCCGCCACCGCCCGACGTGAGGGCGAGGAGGGCACCAGATCCGCCCGCGACGGTCACATTGCGCGTCGTCGACGGACCCTTGGGGGACTGCAGAGATTCCGCATCGTAGGAGGCTTCGATCGCACGCTTCTCGGGCATGGTGACCAGGTCGAACTTTGGATTAAGTCGATCAGTGGTGTCCATCTGGGCGCACAGGACCGTGCGGCTGGCCGCGTCGCGGCTCTCGTCGAACCACTCGGGTGCCTCAAAATCCTCGACGTCAGGCCAATCGTCACCAACGAAGACGGCTCGGACGGGCTCGACGTACTTGAACATCTCGGTGGGGAACTTCTTCGAGGGCGGGGCGTCCTGATACAGGCGCGCCGCAGTCGAGTTGAAGACCACCAGATTCGAGTCATCGATCACCAGGTAGGAGTTTTTCACCTGACCGGCGGAATCGACCTGATCGAGAACCATTCCGATGGTGATGCCCTCGTTCTTCAGGTCGCCGGGCAGGTTCGTGGCCGGCTGCCCAGCGTTCTCGATGTCGTTGTAGCTCCAGGGGCGCAGAGGCGTGCCCGAGGGGAAGAGGTCGAGCCATTCGGGTTCGACGGTGATCGGGTAGCTGGCGAGGTTCTGGAAGGACAGCGCCCAGTCACCCAGGCGGCTCACGCTGGAGTCGATGTAGTACTTCTTGCCTTTTTTCCGATCGACGAAGTACTTGTCTCCGCTGCCGGTTGCCTGCACGAGCGCGGATGTCGCCTGCTTGACCGGGAAATTCTGCGCAGACAGCTCCTTCGCGATCCACGTGTGGTACCCGGACTCCAAGTCGCAGGAGAGCCACTGCTTACTGAGCATGTTCGCGCCGGGAACGTCATCGGGGACGTCGGGCAGACCGATCTGGGCACCGCGCGGAATGTTCTCGAGCGATTCTGCGGTCGCCTGGGTGTACGGCAGCTTTGAATCGGGGCTGAGGAGCTTAGCGGTGGTCACGTTCGCAATCGGGTGGAGGACGCCATTTGCCCAGAAATAGCGGGCACCCGTCCCCTTCACGTCGATGAGCTGGTATTGCTCATCCCCAAGCTTCGGGTTCGGCGCAAAGACACGCATGCCGATTCCAATAACGCTGATGATGATGGCGACCACGAGCCCGAAGATGAGGGGACGCACGGGCGACGGAGTGTCGACCTCGCGCCCGCCGGGCGTACCCGAGGTGAAAGCCGTAATCAGGCGGCTTCGATTGAAACGGCGGGCTTCAAGGATGTCTTTACTCGACGGCATGACTCAGCTCCACAGGTAGACGGCCAGGGGAAGCAGGACAAACAGCGACAGGACGGAGATCGTGTCGGCGATACGCGTCAGGTGCGGGCGGGCACGAGGCCCGACGACGTTGGTGACGACGAGGACGAGAGCGGTCGCAATCGCCGACAGCGTCAGCCAGGGCATCATCCTCGGGTCCGCGTAGGCACCGAGCACAGTGGCCACGAGGATCACGATGAGGCCGCTCAGAGCACCGAGGAGCACCTCGACGCGAGCGCGGATCGAACGCGTCTGGAGGACGAGTGACACCGCACCGAGCATGATGAGGGTCAGCGGCAGGGAGACCGACCGCGTTTCGGGCGCTGTCATCAGAGAAACGGTCAGGAAGATCGCGGCGATTGCACCGCCGGAGCGCAGGGCGACGACGAACACGAAAGAATTGCTGACCTGGTCGGTGATGCCCTTCGCGGGGATCTGCTCGGTCGTGTCCGCGTCCAGGATGCGCACGGGGATGTGGGCCAGCGCGATCCAGGGCGCGACCTGAAGGAGCACAATGATCAGGGCGAAGAGGATGGCGGAGATGCCCGCCTGAGAGAGCTGACCGAGCCGAACCAGGAGACCGGTGGCGGCCAAGACTGTACCGACGACAAGAGGGGCAGCAATGGAGATTCGGTACCGCTTGGGCATCGTAAGGGCAGCAAGGGAACCGATCAGGAGGCCGAGGCCCGTCCACCCCCAGCCGGCGGTGTCCCAGTGGCTCTGGCTCAGGCGCAGAGCAGCTGCCGCCGTCAGGAGGGGGACGGTGTGCGCCAGCGCAACACCGCTCGCTCCCGGGTGCTTACGGGTCATCACGAGGGACGTCGCGGTCACGAGCAGCGCCGAGACGATGCCGATGGCGCCGGCGATGAAGTTGTACCGAGTGACGGCTTTGGGATCCAGGGCGGTGAGGGCGTCCGGGGGCGTGGTCGCCAGGAGGAGGGCGGCAACGAAGATGAGGCCGGCGGCAGACAGCGCGGCAAGAGTGCGAGCATCCTCACGTGTCCAAGGAGTGGACACTCTTTCGACGACTTGACCGACCGCTTCCGTGAGGTCGTCGTAGACCATGTCGGCGACGCCCTCACCCAGAGGCTCGAGCGTGAGCGCCGCGCCGGCGCGCACTCCCTGGGCGGACAGGGACTTGGATTGATCGAGCAGACGACCCGAGGCCGTGCGCACTGCATAGCCGTCATTCGTTGGCTGATCAGTGAAAGCGCCCACCGTTTCAACCATTCCGGGGAGCAGCTCCACCAGGGGGATCGACTGCGGAAGCGTCACGTCACTACGGTCAACGCCGTACGTGATCGTGAGCGGAATCAGCGCCACTCCTCGTGATGTTTTCGATGCCATTAGGTCCTCCCGAATGCCGCGTGATGGGGTTTTTGGCTACACGACACAACCCCGTAAGTCTAGATTCTCGGTCAGGTTTTGTCATGATTTTTCCGTAACATTGAAAAAAATGATGAAAACATGGTTAGTATTCATGTGTCCCCATGCTCTCACGCATCCCGGCGAGAGAGTCCACTCATACAAATGGAGGTTCACATGGCAGACCAGAGGGCCGCAGAGGGCGCCCTACAGCAGGGTTTCACAGCGGTTGAGTCCACCAAGTCCGAGATCGACGGCCACCTCAGCCGTCTTGAGGGCGACCTGTCGACCATCGGCAGCTCCTGGCAGGGCGCTGCGGCGACGCAGTTCCAGTCGCTGATGAATCAGTGGCATGAGAACGCAACAAAGGTTAACCGGGCTCTTCAGGATCTCGCTGATAACCTGCGCGCCACCGATTCGTCGATGACACACAACGAGTCCGAGACCGAGAGCTCGTTCACCACGCTGCTCGGCGGCATGCAATAGATTGGATTAGGAGACTGACATGGATTTCCAGGTAAATTACGGCGCTCTTGACGGCGCTGCCGCTGACATCAAAACCGGTGCCAATAACCTGCAGAACTGCCTCGACGACCTTGAGAACACGCTGAACCAGCTGCGTTCCTCGTGGGAAGGCAAGACACAGGAAGCCTACGACACCGCTCAGCGTCAGTGGAACCAGGGCCTTGAGGGCCTGAAGGACGTGCTGACCCGCACCTCCAACGCCGTTGATTCGGCTCGCTCCAACTACCAGCAGACGGACCAGTCCAACGCTGCCCGCTTCTGAGAGCATGAGCGCCTAGCGCTACCGAAAAGGGTCGCCCCAATGGGGCGGCCCTTTTCCGTACCCGCAGGCGACCGATTCCGCGCCACGGTATGGCGTTTCCGCACTCTCGAACGGCCAGCTGCGTCTACTCGCCCCACCACACACAAGAATTTCCCAGTCGGTTAAATAGGGGGCGTGAGCGAGCATCTACAAAACCGCCGCCGCCCCGCGTCGGGACGGCGGCGGCGAGGGGATCACCCTGCCAACCAGGGTCAGTGCACCGAGTCGGCGTCGGCGTAGACGATCGTGGCCCTCCGGTCACCCATGATGACCTCGGTACCGGCAGGCACCTCGACCGCCTGTCCGCCCGCCAGTTCCATGACGCGACCATCGGGCGTGCGAATCTGCGTGCCGTTCGCAGAGAAGGAGTCTTCGATCCAGGCGCCGGAGGCCGTGGGGCCCAGCCGCATGTGCGTGCGCGAGAGCGACATCGTGGCGTCGGGAACGACGACCGCACGCGATCCCTCGACGGCTGCGGGTGCACGCCCGAGCGTCACCGGCATGTCGATGAGCTCACGCTGCCCGGAGTCGAAGATGAGCCACAGGAGCTGCGTGCGCGGCGACGTCGCGGGAGCACCCCACTGGGACTGTCCGGCCCCACCCCACTGGGAGGTGCCGGAGCGCTGCGCAGCCTGCACGTCGCGGCGGCTCGGCGGAGGGCCGGGTACCCCGGATGCGGGAGCCGCGTCCTGTGCTCCTGCGCCATACGAGGCCTGGGCGGGCTGAGGGGGCACCTGCTGAGAGGGCGCTCCCCAGCTGGGCGGAGCAGGAACCTGGGCGGGGGCGGCAGGCACAGCGGGCGCAGCGGGCAGCGGAGGCACCGCGGGGGCTGCCGGCATGGACGGAGCAGCGGGACGCTGGGGCGCGGGGCGGCGCGTGTCCGGCGCGCCCTGGGGCGGCGCGAGGAGTGCGTCGAACTCGTTGGTCTCGCGCGCGGCAGGCGCAGCGGAAGGGGCAGGCGCAGCGGGCACGCCGGGCGCAGCCGGCATGGCAGGCACCGCTGGCACGCTGGGGGCAGCCGGCATGGCAGGGGCCGCCGGCAGCGGGGAGACCACCGGTGTTGCAGGAGCGCTGTAATCCTCCGCGTAGGGGTCGTTCGCACGCTGACCGGGCGCGGAATAGTCCGGCATCGAGGAGGGCACGGGCGTGAGCGGAGCGGCGAGGACACTCCACTGATCGGATCCCTCACGAACGCTATCGAAACCGCTGGGAGCACGGCTCACACGCTCGGAGCGCTCAACCTCACCGGGGCCCGCCGCGAGCGCCGCGTGCTTGCGCAGGTCGACGAAGCGGGTTCGGGTGGGACCGCTCAGCCACGTACGCCCGTCGTGGACCATCGCGTACGAGGCAAGCAGACCCACGCCGGTGACCTGGAGGAGTACGGCGAGGGCCGTGTAGCCCAGCGCCGCGCCGAGCGATGGAGTCTGCGCGTCCTCCTCGTCGCGGATGAGGCACACGCGCATGAGGGCCATGCCCGGGGTTCGACCCGACGCGCCGAGCATGAGCGCGGAGGCAACCACGGCCTCGGCGGTGATCATCCCGATCGTCCACGCCGTGAAGTGCACGTACCACGTCACGCCGACCAGGGCCCCGAGGACCAGCAGGTCAATGAGATACGCGCCAACGAGCCGCGATGCGGGCGCGTGGGCGAAAGGAGTCTTCGTCGTATCAGCCATTACAGGATTGCCCTCCAAGCAAACTCGAAGAGACCCGAGGAGATAACCGCCGCGGGGGGGAGCGTAAAGATGCAGAAAGTCTGCACGAAGTCGAGGATCGTGCCCGCAAGGGCGGCGTGGCCCTTGGGAACATGCAGCGTCATCCACAGGATCGTCGCGACCGCGATGATCAGCAGGATGGACAACGGGAGCAGGGGGAACAGCGAGTACGTTGCCTCTCTGGTCCCCACCGCCAAGGACTGCGACCACGTACCAAACAGGAACGCGCAGCCAACGCCCGCCGCGGCGACGCGAGGCAGGATCTGACCGGCATGCGTGCGGATCCCCCGAGGTGCAGTCAGCAGGGTCACGATGGACATGAGGACGAAGATGAAGCCACCGAGGCCTCGGCCCAACGTAATCGCGGGAGTCACCGTGTACGCGAAGGGAATACCGCCCACCAGGATGAACAGCGTCGAGGCGGCCACCAGCAGCGTGTACCGGGCATCGGTGTGCCCGAGGGCGTCCGCCATGCGGCCGCCGGTCAGCGTGCTCGGCTTTTGCGCGGGAGGCTGGCGAATGCGCGACGCGATCGTCTGCACCGACGCGGAATCAACGAGCTGACTGTCGGGCACGCGCAGGGCAAAACGGGGTGCCATCAGGAACAGGAAGACCCCGAGGAGGAGAGCCAGCGGAGCGATGTCGATGAGGCTGAACATCGGGTACGCGCCGATCGTGACGAGCGCCGTGGCTCCGATCCACGCGAACAGGGCGCTCAGCGCGGTGGGGGTCGCCGTCAGCGACACGACCGCCAGCGAAACCGCGAGGGCAACCCACACGCCGATCACGGGAGCGACCGACAGGGCGTGGATGCCAGACATCGCCACGAAACCGATCGCGCTATATCCAGCCAGCGCGGGCATCAGGAGCAGCAGGGCAGGCCTCGAACGGACCGCGCGCGAAGCAAAAAGCGGGAGGATAGAAGCAGTGCAGCACACGGCGGCACACGCGCCGCGCGCCCACAGCGGGATCTTCGTGGCTTCGACGGCCCACTTCGGGCCATCCTCGGGGTGAGCGAAGCCGACGAGGGCCGCATCTGCGAGCATCGGAAGAAGGCACAGGGAGCTGACCGCCCCGATCACGATGAAGCAGTAGCCGAGGAGGGCGAGGACCGGGGACAGCCACTGGTTCTCCTGGCGTTCCGAGGCCTCGTTGACCTGCTGAGCGGACAGGACGCGACTGGACAGCGCGATCGTCGAGCCTGCGGGCAGGTCACGACCGAGGACAGCCCCGCCGTCGAGGGGACGCCCATCGGCGTAGGAGACGTGCACGGAGGGAAGGGACAGATCGATCTCCAGCATGGCGCACAGGCCCGCGACCGTCGTCCCTTCGGGAGCCGCGAAATCGGAGGTGCCATCGGAGTCAACAACAGTCACTGACACCATGGTGGCGCTCATGTAACCTCCGTTCTTAGGTAAACAACAGTGCCCAGTGTAATGCACCGACGCTAACCGCCGGTTAAAACTTGGAAGTCCTCTCAGCTACACTGGGTGCAGTCGCATCGAACACGTACGCGCACAGCGCGAGGAGACCTGATGGTTACACGCAAGAAACGGCGGACTGCCGCGGTTCCGGAGCAGCCCTCCGGCACCCTAGCGATCCAGATGCCGCCGGAGAAGGCCGAGCCCGCATCGATCGGTAACGTCCTGATGATGGTCGTCCCAATGCTCGGTTCAACGGGCGTCATGGTCTTCATGGCCATGCAGTCCGAGAGCCCCCGCTCGATGCTCATGGGCGGCGGCATGTTGGTCGCCATGCTGGGCATGGTCGGCTTCAACATGTACCGCCAGTTCTCCCAGTACCGCACGCGCGTGAAGACGCAGCGCCGCGAATACCTCTCCTACCTGGCTGAGACGCGCGAGTCCGTGCGCAAGGTCGCGAAGAAACAGCGCGCCTACTACAACTGGGTCTACCCCTCCCCCGACGCCCTCGTGACGCTGGCCGCCAACGGTTCGCGCCTGTGGTCGCGCGAGGGCAACACGTACGACCTGCTGACGTTCCGTTACGGCTCGGGCACCCAGCCCCTCGGCCTCATCTTCGAGCGTCCCCCGATCGACCCGATGACGGAGATGGACGTCGTGTGCCTGTCCGCCATGGACCGCTTCATCGGCGTCCACGACCACACGGACAACGTCGGCATGTTCCTCTACCTGGGTGACTTCAGCCACATCGAGGTCGTCGGCGACGGCGAAAGCGCCTACGACGAAATGCGCGCCATCATGATGCACCTGGCGTGCTTCATCGACCCATCCAAGCTCAAGATCGCGGTTCTGTGTTCGGCCGATCGACTGGGCGACTGGGAGTGGGTCAAGTGGATGCCGCAGGCCCGCTCCTCCATCGTGCGCGACGCGGTGGGCCCGGGCCGCATGATTTCGACGGACCCGCGCGAGCTCGCCGAGATGATCGGCCCCGACATCGCGATGCGCGGCGCGTACCGCCCGGGCGACGACATGCCCGAGTGGCCCCACCTCCTCCTCGTGTGCGACGGTGCCGAGTTCCCGCCCAACTCCCCCTTCGGTTCGGCGGTGGGCGTGCGCGGCGTGACGATCATGTCCCGCGCCCGCGAGTGGACGCCCATGAAGTCGCACACCGCGCTGCGCCTCGTCATCCACCCCAACCCCGATCACAAGGGCGCGGACGTGGTCGACGTGGTCACCATGGACTCCCTGCCCGAGCAGGCGTTCGCCGACCGCCTCACCGCCGTCCAGGCCGAGGCAGTGGCCCGCCGTATGACGCCCTTCGCCACCCAGCAGAACCTGGAAGATGCGGAGACGCCCGTGGGCCGTTCGGATGAGTCCCGCCAGATGGACCTCATGGAACTCGTCGGCATCGGCGATATCCGCGACTTCGACCCGGACAAGCAGTGGCGACGCCGCGAGGGCCGCGAGCGCCTCGCCGCCCCCTTCGCTGTCACGCCCGAGGGCCGCCCCGTGGTCCTGGACATCAAGGAATCCGCCCAGCAGGGTATGGGTCCGCACGGCCTGCTGATCGGCGCGACCGGTTCGGGTAAGTCCGAGGTGCTCCGTACCCTCGTGCTCGCCCTGGCGCTCACCCACTCTCCGGAGCAGCTGAACCTGGTCCTCGTCGACTTCAAGGGTGGCGCGACCTTCGCCGGCATGTCGGACCTGCCGCACGTGTCGGCCATGATCTCGAACCTGGAGTCGGAGCTCTCCCTGGTCGACCGTATGCAGGATGCCCTGCAGGGCGAGATGGTGCGCCGCCAGGAGGTTCTGCGCCAGGCAGGCAACTACGCGAACGTGTCCGACTACGAGGCGGATCGCCTCGCGGGCAAGCACGACTTCCCGCCGTTGCCCGCCCTGTTCATCGTCCTGGACGAGTTCACGGAAATGCTGATGGCCAAGCCGGAGTTCGGCGAGGTGTTCATCATGATCGGTCGTCTGGGCCGATCCCTGTCGGTGCACCTGCTGCTCGCCTCGCAGAAGATGGACCTGGGTAAGGCGCGTGGCCTGGAGTCGCACCTGTCGTACCGCATTGCCCTGAAGACCTTCACGGAGAACGACTCTCGTGAGGTCCTGGGTATTCCCGACGCCGCGAAGCTGCCCCCGCTGCCCGGTTCGGGCTTCCTGAAGGCGGGCGGCGACGGCCTCGTTCGTTTCCGCGCGTCCTACGTGGCCGCTCCCCCGCCGGCGCGTACGCTCGCGTCGATTTCCGAGGGCTCGACGGCCGGCGCTCCGACCGCGCCGATCGAGATCCTGCCGTTCACGGTCGCTCCCGTCATCACGCGCGAGGACCTGGGCGAGGAGGAAGATGTCGACCAGAACCAGGAAGTCGTTCTGGCCGGCGACGAGGTCTGGGCAGACATGTCCGAGATGGACATCGCCGTGGCGAAGATGAAGGGCAAGGGCTACCCGGCGCACCAGGTGTGGCTGCCGCCGCTGGAGGTCCCGGACACCTTCGCGACTCTCATGCCCGACCTGCGCCCCGACCCGGAGCTCGGCTTCGTCTCGCGCGCGTGGCGCGAGTCCGGCACCCTGCGCGTGCCCCTGGGCACGGTCGACCTGCCGCTCGAGCAGCGTCGCGAGACCCTCGTCCTCGACCTGTCGGGCGCGGGCGGTAACTTCGCGCTGGTCGGCGGCCCGCAGACGGGTAAGTCGACGGCGCTGCGCACGATCGTCCAGTCCCTGTCGCTGACCTACACGCCCCAGGAAGTCCAGTTCTACGTCATGGACTTCGGCGGCGGCACGTTCGCCGGCTTCGCGGGCGCCCCGCACGTGGCGGGTATCGCGACGCGCGACACCGAGGAGGTGCGCACGCGTATGCTTGCCGAGATCGCGGCGATCATGGACGATCGCGAGCGTTACTTCCGCGCGCACGGCATCGACTCGATGGACACCTACCGTCGCGGGCGCCTGGAAGGACGCTACGACGACGGCTACGGCGACGTGTTCCTGGTGATCGACGGCTGGGGCGCGCTGCGCTCCGAGTTCGACGGCCTGGACCGCACGGTGACGACGATGATGAGCCGAGGCCTGTCGCTGGGCGTTCACCTCATCGTGTCGGCCGCCCGCTGGATGGACATCCGTTCGGAGGCGCAGGACATCTTCGGTTCGCGCCTGGAGCTGCACACGGCGAACCCGAAGGAGTCGATCGTTAACCGCGAGGGTGCCGCCCGTATTCCGAAGGGCCGCCCGGGTCGAGGCATCGACATGGTGGGCCACGAGATGATGATCGGTCTGCCGCGTGCCGACGACGATCAGAACCCGTCGACCGTGTCGCAGGGCGTGGCACTCACGGTGGCGAAGATCCGCGAGTCGCTGGTCCACGGTCCGGGCCCGAAGCTGCGCCTGCTGCCCGAGAATGTCACGGTCGCCGAGATCCTCGCGCAGGTGCCGGATCCGCAGATCTTGCCGCGCGGCGGTGGCGACATGATCCTGGGCGTGGAAGAGTCTCGCCTCGGACCGCTCGTGTTCAACACGCGCGCGGAATCGCACCTGTACCTGTTCGGCGACGGCAAGACCGGCAAGACGACGTTCCTGCGCTCGATCATTTCCGAGGTCACGCGCCTGTACACGCCGGGCGAGGCGAAGATCCTGGCGATCGACATGCGTCGTTCGCTCCTGGGTGCGATCCCGGAAGAGTATTCGCTGCGCTACCTGACGAACCATGCCGAGGCGATGAAGCAGCTGCGTGAGCTGGCGAAGTTCCTGCGCACGCGCCTGCCCGGTTCCGACGTGACCGCCGAGCAGATTCGCGAGCGCAGCTGGTGGTCGGGCCCCGAGGTGTGGATCCTGGTCGACGACTACGACCTGGTCGCGACGACGTCGGGCAACCCGCTCATGGAGCTCATCGATCTGCTGCCGCAGGCGGCCGACATCGGTCTGCACGTGATCATCACCCGCCGTATGGGTGGCGCGTCGCGTGCGGCCTACGAGAAGGTCCTGCAGATGATGAACGACCTGGCGGTCACCGGCATCCTCCTGTCCGGCAATCCCAGCGAGGGCGCGATCATCAACGGTGTCAAGCCCAAGCGAGCCGTCCCGGGTCGCGCGCAGGTCGTCCACCGTGAGCTCGGCGTGGTCGCCGCCCAGCTGGCGAACACCCCACCCGCATCAATCTGACCGTTTGTTGACACGGCGACCCGTTCATCGCATATGATTGACCAGTCTGAAAGTAGGAGAAAAATATGTCCTCTCTCGTGTCCCGTCGCGCATGTGCGGCCACCTCGTCCGTGCTGCTCGCTGCCGTCGCGCTGTCGGGTTGCTCCCTCTTCGGTGGGGGTGGCTCTAAGTCCACCGATATTAGCAAGCTGCCCAACATTCCTCAGGGGCAGAAGCAGCAGCTGGTGCAGCAGATGCAGTCCGCGTCTGGCGAGCAGAAGAAGCAGATTGCCGCGAAGGCTGTCGCTCTGAACAACATGGTTGGCGCGCAGCTGGTGGGCGTGGAGCCCAGCCTGATTGCTTCCCAACAGTTCAAGCTGGATCCCAAGGGCCAGACTGTGGTCAACAAGAACGACACGGTCTACCAGATGATGTCGGCCACCGACTTTTGGCGACTGGGCGATGACACCTACGACCTGTGCGTGGAGCAGAACTGCGAGTACTACTCGTCCTGGACCGTGGACGTGGAGGGTTCGGGCTCTGACCTGACCTACGTGTGGACCCTGAAGATCGAGGGCTCCGACCAGCCCGACCAGCCACTGGTCCGCCGCTTCAAGGTCGCCAAGTAAGCAACCGTGCGCATTGCAGCACTCTTTTATCTTCCATCGATTATTAGGAGCCACAAATGACTGATCAGGTATCGGTAGACAGCGAGAAGCAGGTAGCGGCAACCACTAACGTCGTCGAAAGCGGGCAGGCAGTCACCTCGTCCGCGCAGGGGTCGTCTTCCCTGGGCGCCGCTCAGAAGTCCATGTTCTGGGGGCAGGAAGCTGGACCCCAGTCCATGGGCCACAGCTCCGCCAATCTGTTCAACACGATGTCGGATGTCCTCGCGAAAGAAGCAGCACTCATCTCCACCTTTGAGGCTGAGATCAACGCCGCCCTGGAGAGCTTCACCGGGACGGAGCAGGACAACAAGCTGCAGCTGGCAAAGATTCAGCAAGCGCTGGCCCGCGTCGACAAGTCCGACGCCGCAGCTGCTGCCAAGGCAGCGCAGCACAAGTTCGATAAGACATTCGGGCAGATCGGATCCATTGTGCACAGTTTCTTCACCGGTTCCTCAGGGGCGGGGCAGTCGTCGACCACCGGTGGTTCGGCCCCCACCACCACATCCGGTCCACGCAAGTACTGATCGATTTCGAGAGAGAAGGGTTTTAATCATGGTGTCATCACCGATGTACGAGCGCCTCAAGGTCTTCATGCAGGCTGCCCGCTCCAATCGCGATCTGGACGCATGGGACACCGACCACACGCAGACATTGAAAGGCCTCGACGAGTCCATTGAGCGCCTCAAGCAGTACCGTGACTCGCAAGGCTTTGTGGGCGAGACCGCTAAGGCCATGAACGCGTGGGTCGATAATGCGATCCAGCGCATTAACGCCTACAAGACTAGCTATGTTGCCGGCCATGAAACCTATGAGGCCGGCCGTCAGGCAATGGAGACGGCACTCAAGGAGGGCGAGCTGCTATCTCCGACCCTTTTGGACTCTGCAACCGAGGCGATGCGCAGCGACACCGTCGTTATGGTTCCTAGCTCCTCCCCCGGAGGCGGCGTTTCCGTGTTGGGCAAGCGCTTCACGACCGGCGCCGCCTACGTGGAGGCGGTCGAGGCCCAGGCCAACGCGCAGCGCGAGGCAGCGGCGCAGCGCGTGCTCGACACAGTGAACAGCAAGACGAATTTCCTCGCAACGCAGATGGCAATACAGGCCGCCGTACAAAAAACTGTTGCACAGGTGGAACACCCCGCGCCGGATGTGTCGCGCCATGAAACGTCTACTCGGCGGACACGCGAGGACGATCACAGTTTTGGGCGCCACGACGACCGAAGCCCATCTTCTCCGAATTACCCGGGCGGTTTCGCTCAGCCATGGTGGAGCGAGGCCGACGCCGCCGCTGCCCAGAACCGGACGGTCGCCTCTGGTGCCGTCCCGACACAAGAGCCCGCATACGGCGAGACCGGGTCACGCACGAACCCGATCACGGACCCCCAGGAACTTATGGGCACAGACCTGCTCCACA
Organism: Sanguibacter keddieii; assembly: GCF_001064145.1. Taxonomy (GTDB): domain Bacteria; phylum Actinomycetota; class Actinomycetes; order Actinomycetales; family Actinomycetaceae; genus Pauljensenia. The sequence continues at coordinate 1,320 of NZ_JVOJ01000054.1, read as the reverse complement.
CCGCTGTGAACGGCACGGCGTACCGTAACGGCGTCGTCGGCGGGCACACCCCCGCACCTCCAGCCGACGTCGCTCACCCGCTGTGGCGGCTCAACGGTGGCGCCGCCTCCGACTCCGCGACGGCCGGTCGCCTCGGCGGCGCAGGTGTCCTCGGCGCGGGCGCGCTCGGCCTGCGCGGCGCTGCCCGCATGGGCTCGGGTAGCTTCGGCGGGTCCGGTGCCTTCGGTGGCTCCAGCGTCTTCGGCCGCTTCGGCGGTGCTGGAGTTGGTTCTGCCAGTGGACTGTCCGGCGCCGGTCGCATGGGTGCCGCGGGCATGCGCGGCATCACCGGTTCGACGAACGGTATGGGCGCTTCGGGCGCGGCTGGCCTCAAGGTCGGCTCCTACTCGGGTTCCGGCTTCGGCTCCTACACTCCCCCCGCCGGTGCTGGCGGCGCGAACGGCGCTGCCGGTTCCTCCGGCGTCACGGGCACCACGGGCGCGAACGGCGGCGCGGCTGGCGCTGGCGGCGCTGCTGGAAAGGGCGGCACGGGCTCCGGCGGTTTCATGGGCGCAGGCGCAGGCGCAGGCGCGGGTAAGGAAGACAAGAAGGGCCGCAAGCGCCAGTACGTCGCATTCAAATTCGACGACGACGAGGATGAGCTGCCCGCGGGCTACGTGAATCCCCTGTCGCAGACCTCCGGCACCGACAAGGACATCGCACCGGCGAAGCGCGCGGACGACGGATGGGACCCGCGCCAGTGGTGAGCACTCCTTCCAACGCCGCGCCCCGTTCTCCCTTCGGTTTTGTGGGGAGGGCGGGGCGCGCGGCGCGCGCCCTGACCACAGTCGCCTCAGCCCTTACGCTGGCCGCCGGAGCCCTCACCCTGGCCCCGGCCCCCGCGCACGCGGCGGACCCAATTACGACCCAGGAGTATTTCTCCTACTACCACCTGGACTCCGCACGCCAGAAGGGTTACACCGGTAAGGGCATCACCATCGCCCTCTTTGACGGCCCCGTGGATACCAGCGCCCCCGAGCTGGCCGGTGCCACCATCGTCGACAAGAGCCGGTGCACCGTCAACGACTCCCCTGACGGCGTGCGCCATGCGACCGACATGGCGACGTTGCTGGTGTCTCCCTACACGGGCGTCGCTCCCGATGCGACGCTGTACACCTACCAGATTTCGTCAGAAGATACTCAACCTGGTGGTACGTGCGTCAGTGGGGCTGACGCAACCGATAGCATCGACAAGCTGATCAATCAGGCCGTCGATGACGGTGCCCAGATCATCTCCATCTCTTTGAGTAACTCTGAGCACGGTTCGGAGATCAAGTGGGC
>NZ_JVOJ01000053.1 GCF_001064145.1 Sanguibacter keddieii | reverse complement strand
GCAACAACCAACCCCACCACACAACCAACAATCACACCAGCAGAAGACTTCCTTCCACCAGAACCAGGCGCCGACACCGGCCGACCACCAGGGGCACCCACACCCCGCGGATCACCAGAACCACTCTGACCACCAGAAGCATCACCGGGGCGACCATAGGGATAACTCATCACAACTCCTCATATCCAGTACGAATAATTAACTGAAACCAATCAGTATGGCTGCCAAACCCAGAGGGTATCGTTCTCTTTACCGTCTTCTTGACCAACGCCCCATGGGTCGTCACTCGTATCCTCCTCGGTAATGTGCGCCCACGTGCGGAAGGTAACTGGCTCACCGACATAGAGGTACTTGTAGGCTCCCATGACCGTCAGCGTCTCGCCGGGCTGAATCTCGTCCGGGCTGTTGTCATCGTAGCCCTCGGGTTCCTCACCACGCTTAAACCAGGCTTTGGGAAACTTCGATCCCTTTTGCTCGAGACGAGGAAGACACATGCCAACAACTTGCGTCTTTGAGGTGTTATTGGTGAGCGTGTAGGTCACGAGGATAGTGTCGGAACCATCCCTGTCTGCGGGGCCCTGCACGATCGACGTGCTCTCGACGTGGAACTTGCCACCAAGAAAATCAGCGGAATACTGCTCGCCATTTCCTGTTGCCCGGGGCGTCGGCGCTCCCGTCGTCGTGGGATTGAACGCAGTCGGATTCGCAGTCGGATTCGCAGTCGTCGATCCCGGCTCAACACCACGCGAACGAACCACAACGAACGCCACGCCAACAACCAACGCAGCAACAACCAACCCCACCACACAACCAACAATCACACCAGCAGAGGACCGACGCCCACCAGAACCCGGAACCGGAACCCACTGACCACCAGAGGCACCCACACCCCGCTGACCACCAGAACCCGGCCCACCAGGACGATCATAGGGATAACTCATCACAACTCCTCATATCCAGAACGAATAATTAACTGAAACCAATCAGGACGGCTGCACAACAATTTCCGGGAAATC
>NZ_JVOJ01000052.1 GCF_001064145.1 Sanguibacter keddieii | reverse complement strand
GATTTCCCGGAAATTGTTGTGCAGCCGTCCTGATTGGTTTCAGTTAATTATTCGTTCTGGATATGAGGAGTTGTGATGAGTTATCCCTATGATCGTCCTGGTGGGCCGGGTTCTGGTGGTCAGCGGGGTGTGGGTGCCTCTGGTGGTCAGTGGGTTCCGGTTCCGGGTTCTGGTGGGCGTCGGTCCTCTGCTGGTGTGATTGTTGGTTGTGTGGTGGGGTTGGTTGTTGCTGCGTTGGTTGTTGGCGTGGCGTTCGTTGTGGTTCGTTCGCGTGGCGTTGAGCCGGGATCGAATACGACGGCGACGGCCGTGCCGACTGAACAGCAGACGATCACCAGTGATCACTATTGGGCTGATGTGTTGGGCGGTGAGTTTCATATCGAGAGCACGTCGGTCGTGCAGGGTCCAACCGATCAGGATGGGGCAGCGACCCTCCTGGTGACGCTCACCATGACAAACAACACCAACAAACCAGAATATGCCCTCGACCACATTCCGACTCTCACGCAAAAGGGAGTCATTTTCGATCTTGCTAACTTCAGTGCCGATCAGAACATGAAAGTCCTCACGGACGATGATGTCACAATGGTTGAGCCGGGAGAAACTATCACTGTCGTAGCAGCATATAAGTACGTCTACGTGGGCGAACCCGTCGTATTTGTTACACAACTATCGCTGCATGAACACGCCTTAGATTTCCCGGAAATTGTTGTGCAGCCGTCCTGATTGGTTTCAGTTAATTATTCGTTCTGGATATGAGGAGTTGTGATGAGTTATCCCTATGATCGTCCTGGTGGGCCGGGTTCTGGTGGTCAGCGGGGTGTGGGTGCCTCTGGTGGTCAGTGGGTTCCGGTTCCGGGTTCTGGTGGGCGTCGGTCCTCTGCTGGTGTGATTGTTGGTTGTGTGGTGGGGTTGGTTGTTGC
>NZ_JVOJ01000051.1 GCF_001064145.1 Sanguibacter keddieii | reverse complement strand
GTCCCCACGACGATCATCACGCGAACCAAAGTCACGACGATCATTGTCGCGACGCTGGAAACCACCGCGCTCGCCATCACGACGGTCGTCGCGGAAGCCCCCACGACGATCATCACGACGCTGGAAACCACGATCACCGTCACGACGATCATCACGACGGAAACCACCACGCTCGCCGCGGTCGGAACGTTCCCCGTCGCGATCGCGCCACTGCGGCTGGCGCTTCTGGTATCCACCACGGCCGAATTCGCCGCGTCCTCGAGTCTCATCTGCCATGGTGTCTATCCTCTATTCCTGCGCCGGTTGGCGCGCTCTTGTTCATGGTGCGCATCGTGCGCGTTCAACCACCCAATAGTAGACGACGGGCGGCTTATCGGCGGCATGGGGCCGCAAAAACGAGAGGGACGGCACGCTATTGCGGGCCGTCCCTCTCGATGACGTGTGTTGTGGCGGTGTCCTACTCTCCCACAACCTGGCGGTTGCAGTACCATTGGCGCTGCCGGGCTTAGCTTCCAGGTTCGGAATGGGTGCTGGGCGTTTCCCCGGTGCTATGACCACCACAAGACTGGTGTTCAACACGTCTCCCCCTTTTTTGGGGGGTGTGGGTTGATCGTGGTTTGTATAGTGGTTGCGGCTGTTTTGTTGCCTGTCTTGTTGTTCACCCGCACGTGTTGTGTGGGTTGTTGTTTAGTGTTGGCCCATTAGTACCAGTCGGCTCACGAGCACCTCGCGGTGCTTCCACCTCTGGCCTATCAACCCGCTCGTCTGGCGGGGGCCTCTCACCCCACAGGGGGGGCGTGGAAATCTCATCTTGAAGCAGGCTTCCCGCTTAGATGCTTTCAGCGGTTATCCCTTCCGAACGTAGCCAACCAGCCATGCACCTGGCGGTACAACTGGCACACCAGAGGTTCGTCCATCCCGGTCCTCTCGTACTAGGGACGGCCCTCCTCAAATTTCCTGCGCGCACAGAGGATAGGGACCGAACTGTCTCACGACGTTCTGAACCCAGCTCGCGTACCGCTTTAATGGGCGAACAGCCCAACCCTTGGGACCAACTCCAGCCCCAGGATGCGACGAGCCGACATCGAGGTGCCAAACCATGCCGTCGATATGGACTCTTGGGCAAGATCAGCCTGTTATCCCCGGGGTACCTTTTATCCGTTGAGCGACCACGCACCCACGTGCCATGGCCGGATCACTAGTTCCTGCTTTCGCACCTGCTCGACCCGTCGGTCTCACAGTCAAGCTCCCTTGTACACTTGCACTCGCCACCTGATTACCAACCAGGCTGAGGGAACCTTTGAGCGCCTCCGTTACATTTTAGGAGGCAACCGCCCCAGTTAAACTACCCACCAGGCACTGTCCCCAACCCGGATCACGGGCCAAGGTTGAGGTGACCGCTTGAACCAGAATGGTATTTCAACGACGACTCCACCACCGCTGGCGCGGCAGCTTCACAGTCTCCCACCTATCCTACACAAGTCCAAGCGAACACCAATACCAAGCTATAGTAAAGGTCCCGGGGTCTTTCCGTCCTTCTGCGCGAAACGAGCATCTTTACTCGTACTGCAATTTCACCGAGTTCGCGGTCGAGACAGCGGAGAAGTCGTTACGCCATTCGTGCAGGTCGGAACTTACCCGACAAGGAATTTCGCTACCTTAGGATGGTTATAGTTACCACCGCCGTTTACTGGGGCTTAAATTCACCGCTTCACACCCCACAAGGGGGGTGTTAACGGTTCCTCTTAACCTTCCAGCACCGGGCAGGCGTCAGTGCGTATACATCGCCTTACGGCTTCGCACGCACCTGTGTTTTTGATAAACAGTCGCTTCTCCCTATTCTCTGCGACCCCACAACCCCACCCACGCGCACGGCGTGGGGAAGTCACGGGGTCCTCCTTATCCCGAAGTTACGGAGGAATTTTGCCGAGTTCCTTAACCACGATTCACTCGAACGCCTCGGTATACTCTACCTGACCACCTGAGTCGGTTTAGGGTACGGGCGCGTCATGCCCTCACGTCGAGGCTTTTCTCGGCAGCTTAGGATCACCACAAGTCCACACACGCGTGTGTCCCTCATCAGTTCTCACCCACAATGCCCCCCGGATTTACCTGGAAGACGGGCCACAACCTTAAATACGCACAACCATCGGCGCACTGCAGCTACCTGTCTGCGTCACCCCTGTTAACACGCTTGCCTACAATCACCGGGGCCCCAAGACCCACACACACCACAAAACCCGAAGGTCACGTGGCGGCGTGAGCAAATTGGTTAGCACAATGACTTCAGCATGGGCGGTCACAACGCGGTACCAGAATATCAACTGGTTGTCCATCGACTACGCCTGTCGGCCTCGCCTTAGGACCCGACTAACCCAGGGCGGATAAACCTAGCCCTGGAACCCTTAGTCAATCGGCGCTGCGGATTCTCACCGCAGATTCGTTACTCATGCCTGCATTCTCACTCCCACACAATCCACCAGAAGTTCCCTCCAGGCTTCACCTCGTGCAGGACGCTCCCCTACCCAACAACACACCAGCACTCCAGTTCCTGGCGCCAGCATCACGTGTCGTTGCCACAGCTTCGGCGGTACGCTTGAGCCCCGCTACATTGTCGGCGCAGAACCACTTGACCAGTGAGCTATTACGCACTCTTTCAAGGATGGCTGCTTCTAAGCCAACCTCCTGGTTGTCACCGCGACTCCACATCCTTTCCCACTTAGCGCACGCTTAGGGGCCTTAGCTGATGATCTGGGCTGTTTCCCTCTCGACTACGAAGCTTATCCCCCGCAGTCTCACTGCCACGCTACACCTAATGGCATTCGGAGTTTGGCTGACGTCAGTAACCCACAGGGCCCATCGGCCATCCAGTAGCTCTACCTCCACCAGGGACCACGCGACGCTGCACCTAAATGCATTTCGGGGAGAACCAGCTATCACGGAGTTTGATTGGCCTTTCACCCCTACCCACAGTTCATCCCCCAGGTTTTCAACCCTGGTGGGTTCGGTCCTCCACACAGTCTTACCTCTGCTTCAACCTGACCATGGGTAGATCACCCCGCTTCGGGTCTAGAACACGCGACACACGCCATATTTCAGACTCGCTTTCGCTACGCATACCCCACACGGGTTAAGCACGCCACGTATCACTAACTCGCAGGCTCATTCTTCAAAAGGCACGCCATCACCCCACAAGGCTCTGACGGCTTACAGGCACACGGTTTCAGGTACTATTTCACTCCCCTCCCGGGGTACTTTTCACCATTCCCTCACGGTACTATGCACTATCGGTCATCAAGTAGTATTTAGGCTTACCAAGTGGTCTTGGCAGATTCACACGAGATTTCACGAGTCCCGCGCTACTCGGGCACCACACCCACACCAGAAGCAACCGGTCCGTTTACACGACTCTCACGCTCTACGGTCAGACTTCCCAGACTGTTCAACTCCGGGCAACACCTGGCGCGATCCCCCGGCAGAAGGATCCAACATGGCCCCACAACACCAAACACGCAACGGCCGCCGCCTCTCACACGCATCTGGTTTAGCCTCCTCCGCTTTCGCTCGCCACTACTCACGGAATATCTTTTCCTGCGGGTACTGAGATGTTTCACTTCCCCGCGTTCCCCCCACCACCCTATACACGTTCAGATGATGGTAACCCAGCACAACCCAGGTTAGGTTCCCCCATTCGGACACCCTCGGATAATAACGCTCGTTCGCCAGCTCCCCGAGGCATATCGCAGGCCGCAACGTCCTTCATCAGCTCTTGATGCCAAGGCATCCACCGAATGCCCAACAAAACTAAACAAAACACAAAAAACAGTACAGAACAAATATGCTCGCAACCACTATACAAATCACAAACAACCCACCACACACAACCCACACCCAAAAAAAGAACCCTTCAGGCCGGCTGCGCAGGCACCCACCACCCCACACGGTGGCAGACGCTCACACGGTGTTGAACGTGAACCCGACAGTGTGTCCGCTCGTATAACTTATTATGCCCAACCCAAACACGCACCCACACCCACCACCCACACTGGGCAGTAAACACATGCAGGCACAAGAAAACAAACAACACAACCCAACAGGCCACGCTGCTTGTTCCCCACAAAACTGGGCTCCCTAGAAAGGAGGTGATCCAGCCGCACCTTCCGGTACGGCTACCTTGTTACGACTTCGTCCCAATCGCCAATCCCACCTTCGACCACTCCCCCCGCAAAAACGGTTAGGCCATGGGCTTCGGGTGTTACCAACTTTCGTGACGTGACGGGCGGTGTGTACAAGGCCCGAGAACGTATTCACCGCAGCGTTGCTGATCTGCGATTACTAGCGACTCCACCTTCATGGGGTCGAGTTGCAGACCCCAATCCGAACTGAGACTGGCTTTAAGGGATTCGCTCCACCTCACAGTATCGCAACCCTCTGTACCAACCATTGTAGCATGCGTGAAGCCCAAGACATAAGGGGCATGATGATTTGACGTCATCCCCACCTTCCTCCGAGTTAACCCCGGCAGTCCCCCACGAGTCCCCACCATCACGTGCTGGCAACATAGGGCAAGGGTTGCGCTCGTTGCGGGACTTAACCCAACATCTCACGACACGAGCTGACGACAACCATGCACCACCTGCACACGACCAACTAAATGCCACCACATCTCTGCAGTGCCGCCGTGCATGTCAAGCCTTGGTAAGGTTCTTCGCGTTGCATCGAATTAATCCGCATGCTCCGCCGCTTGTGCGGGCCCCCGTCAATTCCTTTGAGTTTTAGCCTTGCGGCCGTACTCCCCAGGCGGGGCACTTAAAGCGTTAGCTACGGCGCAGAAACCACGGGTGGCCCCCACACCTAGTGCCCAACGTTTACAGCGTGGACTACCAGGGTATCTAATCCTGTTCGCTCCCCACGCTTTCGCTCCTCAGCGTCAGTAACGGCCCAGAGACCCGCCTTCGCCACCGGTGTTCTTCCTGATATCTGCGCATTCCACCGCTACACCAGGAGTTCCAGTCTCCCCTACCGCACTCAAGTCAGCCCGTACCCACCGCACGCCCCCAGTTAAGCCAGAGGATTTCACGGCAGACGCGACCAACCGCCTACAAGCCCTTTACGCCCAATAATTCCGGACAACGCTCGCGCCCTACGTATTACCGCGGCTGCTGGCACGTAGTTAGCCGGCGCTTCTTTACCCACTACCCTCACCACAACCCACAGTTGCGGCTTGACCATGAGCGAAAGAGGTTTACAACCCGAAGGCCTCCATCCCTCACGCGGCGTCGCTGCATCAGGCTTTCGCCCATTGTGCAATATTCCCCACTGCTGCCTCCCGTAGGAGTCTGGGCCGTATCTCAGTCCCAATGTGACCGGTCACCCTCTCAGGCCGGCTACCCGTCAAAGCCTTGGTAGGCCATCACCCCACCAACAAGCTGATAGGCCGCGAGCCCATCCCCCACCAGAAAAAACCTTTCCACCAACCCCCATGCGAAGGCCAGTGAATATCCAGTATTAGCACCCGTTTCCGGGCGTTATCCCAAAGAAGAGGGCAGGTTACTCACGTGTTACTCACCCGTTCGCCACTCATCCACCCAGCAAGCTAGGCTTCAGCGTTCGACTTGCATGTGTTAAGCACGCCGCCAGCGTTCGTCCTGAGCCAGGATCAAACTCTCCGAACAAAAACACAAACGTTAAAGCCCAGAAAAACCAACCAAACAAAACAGTCCGGCCAGCAATCCCAACCAAAAACACTCAAAAACAAAAAACAGGCATAAAAAACAAACAAACACACTATCGAGTTCACAAACAACACCCACAC
>NZ_JVOJ01000050.1 GCF_001064145.1 Sanguibacter keddieii | reverse complement strand
TATCACACCACGACTGCCAATAGTCAAAGAGCGCCCACACTACGGCTACGCCGTGCCCGCCCACAGCGGACGGAGACAGCGTATGGAGTACGCTGTCAGGCGTCGGCGTCCGAATCGACGACGGGCAGAGCTTTCGTCGGCGGCACGCAGGCATCACCCTGCAGCGCAGGCAGGGACAATCCGGCGGTCGCCGGAATTTCCTCCGACGACTCAGCGAGCTTGCGCGCCACGCGCGACATCGGTCGAGACGAGGCCGGGGTGCCCTCAGTCAACGCGGTCATCCTGATGTACTCCAATCATTGGTCGTCACGCCGCTTGACGTCCCTGTCTACTCACACAGACTCCAGCGGTCCACATCACACTAGTCTACGGAATCTGCCGAGAAATGATCCCACGCCCCGCGCAGGACCGCGCCATCTATCATCGCCCGCGGTTCTTCCTCGGCCCGGCATGCTCGCACCGAGCCGACGACGCGGAAGCCGTCAGGCAGCTGCGCATCCGGCGGAAAAACGGCGATCATTCCGTGTTCCTCTCCCCCTTGCAGGACCCACCGCACGGGATCGACCGCGCAGACGCGGGCTGCGGGAGCCAGCTGGCTCGCCTCCACCTCGATGGCATCTCGATCAAACTCGATGACGACACCCGAGGCCTTGGCGATACGCGCCGCATCCGTCGCGGGCCCATCCGACAGGTCCATCATGGCGCGGGCGCCCGCGGCCGCAGCCGCCACGCCAGAGCCCAGCGGAGGCCTCGGCGCACGGTACGTCTCAACGAAAGGAGCCAGATCGCCGAGCTGCGCTTCCCCTCGCGCTGACGGATCGACGTGCCCGCCCTCCAGGAGATCAAGGCCAGCGTAGGAGTATCCAAGGGTGCCACTGACTGCCACGAGGTCACCGGGGCGCGCACCGTCACGGCGCACCACCGGCCCCGGGCAATAGCCGAAGGCCGTGATCGAAATGACGAGCTTCTCCCCCGCGCTCAAGTCACCGCCAACGACGCCCGCGCCAGCCTCTCGAGCGCGATCCCCCAGGCCTCGAACAACATCCAGGAAAACGTCCGCGTCCATATCGCGCGGTGCCACCACCGAGGCGACGAGCGCAGAAGAACGCCCGCCCATCGCATCGATATCCGCGAGGTTTTGAGCGGCGACGCGGGCACCGACCTCGTAACCGGTCGACCACGACAGGTGGAAATGCTGGTCCTCCACCATGACGTCCGTCGTCACGATGAATGATCCTTCGGGGGCCGCGACCTGCGCGCAGTCGTCGCCAATGCCGATCATCGTGCGCTCGCCGCACGGGAAAGACTCGCGGAAATGAGACACCAACTGCGCCTCGGAGAGCTCAGCTAACTTCATAGGCACCAGACTAGTCGCGGGCGCGCCGGCGCGCCGCGAAGGCACCTCAGTTTTCCATGCCTCGCACGGTCTGGGACGCAAACAGGCAGGTCGCAGCCGCGCTGGCCACGTTCAGGGATTCCGCGTCCCCCGTCATCGGGATCGACACGAGCGCGTCGCACAGGCGCATCTCGTCGCCTGACAGGCCGCGTGCCTCGTTGCCGAACACCCACGCGTGCGACTGGGACAGGCGCGAGCGCGCCGACACTCCCTGCACGAGGAGGTCGGACAGGCTGAGCGAACCGGCACCACCGCTGGTGCCCAGCAGGGCCGCGCTGCGACCGTGAATAAGAGCGCGAGCGTCGGCAAACGACGGAACCACGCACACGGGAATGTGGAAGACCGAGCCGGCGCTCGAGCGCACAACCTTCGGGCTCGCTGCGTCCACCGTGCCCGCGACGGCAACGACGCCGACCGCACCGAAAGCGTCGGCCGTGCGGATGATGGTGCCGACGTTACCGGGGTCGCGCCCCTGAGCGAGCACGACGATCGTCTCACCAACGATCGGCTCAGGCAATTCGCGCGACAGCGCGTCCAGGGTGGCAACCGCGCAGATGCCCTGCGAGTCCCCCGACAGGGCCGCCGAGACCTCGGCGGTCACCGGGTGCACCCAGCGCGTAGCGCGGCGTGCCACGTCCACGACGTCCGCGTGGGTCTCCCACGCGTCCTCGCGCACGTACACGTCACGCACCGCATCCGATCGGTGCAGGGCTAGTTCGCGCACTGCCTGAGGGCCCTCAACGAGCATCAGACCCGAGCGCGAACGCGCCGAGCGCCCGACCAGACCCGACACCCTGCGCACGCGATCGGCGCGGGGATTATCGAGAACGGTCAGGCGCTCGGCGATAAGGCTCACCTATCAGGCCTTGGGGGCGTTGATGTCGGCAGGCAGCGCGTCCTTGGCGACCTTCACCAGGGCGTTGAACGCGTTGATGTCGTTCACGGCCAGCTCGGCCAGCATGCGACGGTCGACCTCGACGCCGGCCAGGTTCAGGCCCTGGATGAGGCGGTTGTAGGTCAGGCCCTGGGCGCGGGAAGCAGCGTTGATGCGCTGGATCCACAGACGACGGAAGTCGCCCTTCTTGGCCTTGCGGTCGCGGTAGGAGTAGACGAAGGAGTGAGTGACCTGCTCCTTGGCCTTGCGGTACATGCGCGAGCGCTGGCCACGGTAGCCGGAGGCCTGCTCGAGTACGGTACGACGCTTCTTCTTGGCGTTGACAGAACGCTTAACACGTGCCATTTTCTACTGTTCTCCTCTAACTCGAGCTCACTTGCCCAGCAGACGCTTGACGCGCTTGACGTCGGCGGTCTCCAGGACCTGGTCGGTCGCCAGGCGGCGGGTCTTGCGGCTGGACTTGTGCTCCAGCAGGTGGCGGGCGCCGGCCTGCTCGCGCATGATCTTGCCCGAGCCGGTCGTACGGAAGCGCTTCTTAGCACCGGAATGAGTCTTGTTCTTCGGCATTTCTATTCCTTCGTTGTGAGGCGATGGGTATCGCCGTCAGTCCTGTTCGTCAGCCTTGTCGGCTGCCACTCGGGCCTGGTCCTTGCTGGCGCGCTCCGCGCGCTTGCCCCGGCGCTCAGCGCGCTCGGCCTCGCGGCGCTTGCGCTGTTCAGTCAGGGCGTCAGCCTTGCGCTTGGTGGGGGCCAGCACCATCGTCATGTTGCGCCCGTCCTGACGGGGCATCGACTCGACGGTGGCAAGGTCACCAATCTCCTCGGCGAGGCGCTGCAGGAGGCGAACGCCAGCCTCGGGGCGAGACTGCTCTCGACCGCGGAACATGATCATGACCTTGACCTTGTCGCCGGCGGACAGGAAGCGCTCCACGTGGCCCTTCTTGACGCCGAAGTCATGATCGTCGATCTTCAGTCGGAAGCGGATTTCCTTCAGCTGCGTGTTCGCCTGGTTGCGGCGAGCATCGCGGGCCTTCTGGGCGGCTTCGTACTTGTACTTGCCGTAATCCATGAGCTTTGCGACGGGCGGCTTGGCGTTCGGCGCAACCTCAACCAGGTCGAGTCCAGCCTCTTCGGCGAGACGTAGCGCGTCCTCGACTCGGACGACGCCGACCTGTTCACCTCCGGGTCCCACGAGGCGAACCTCGGGGACTCGAATACGCTCATTGATGCGAGTCTCGCTGATGAGCGGCTCCTTCCACAGAATCCTTATGCGCGAAACGAAAAGCCTCCGTTACGCGACGCGCACGGAGGCTTCCATAGGGTCAACACGCACGGGTGTTGACCGCCGGACCCGATCCCCTGCGCAACGCCCTTGCGGGCGGCATCCTCTCTGTCGAGAGGCGGGTATCCAGGTGGGATTTCTCCGCTTGCGTTCCAGGCTTTCGCCTAGACGGTCGTATTCACTCTACCAGAAACAGCACAAGAGTGCCAGATCAGCAATCATTGCACACCTCACGCCGTGCCGGGAGTGCTCGATGCCGATTCAGCGCAGGACGGGCGCGATCTCGACCCGGTCGGCCGCAGCGATGAGGCGCGGGTTGGCACCGACGGCGTTGAGGGCGGCTGACAGCGGCTCCTTCATTGACGAGGCGCCCTCCCCCTGCGCGAATCGCTCACGGTCCACGGACACGAGCACGCGCGTGAGGCCGTCACCCGCGTAGGCAATCTCAACGTCGACGATGGCCGCGCAAGCCGCGGAGGCCTCGGCGAGCAGGAGCTCACGCAGAGCCTCGTCGCGCCACGCGGGGAGCCACTCATCCCCCTGCGCGAGGGCGGCTACGGCGGGGCGCGGCAGCAGCACCGCGTCGGTGCCCGGGTTGACGACGATGCGCCCGCCCGTCTCCACGAGGGCGGTCAGACCGATCGTGCGGAAGTCCAGCGCCATCGGACGGTCACCGGGGCGGTGTGCGGTCAGCGCGCGGACCGACGAATAGATGGCGAGCGCCTCCCCCGCGGGGGTCTGCGCGCGCACGAAATCGATCGGGTTATGACCGTTTTCTCCGGCGTGAACGCCCGTCACGCGCGGGTCCGGCTCAACATCGATGGGAACGATGACACGTTCAAAGACGAGAGCATCGACGAGCGCCTCAAGCCTGGCCGCCCCCGCGTCACTGCCCTGCCCCAGCGCGAGCGCCCGGGCGGTACGAGGAAGCCCCTGCCCCACGTCCGCACGGTCGTGGCTCATCATCGACAGGCGCTGCGCCAATCGATTCTTCTGTTCCTCGGTGAGAGAAGGGGGCGTAGAAGTCATGAGAGCTCCTCGCATCCGGCGACATCCAACGCGTCAGCCAGGGTGAATGCGCCCTGGTACAGGGCCTTTCCGACGATCGCACCCTCGATACCCAGGGCACGCAGGGCCTCGATGTCGGCCAGAGAGTTGACCCCACCCGAGGCGATGATCCGGGCGGGGGTCCGGTCTGCGATCCGGGCCAGCAAGTCTCGATTGGAACCGTTCATCTGACCATCACGAGTCACGTCGGTGACGACCAAGCGGGCCACTCCCGCATCGTTGAGGATGCGCAGAGCCTCCCACACGTTGCCACCCTCACCGCAACCTCCGCGCGCGGCCAGGCGATCTCCGCGCACGTCCAAGCACACGGCGACGCGCTCGCCGAAAGCGTCGACGGCCTCGCACACAGCGTCGATGTCATCGAGAGCCTGCGTCGCGATATTGACGCGCTCGGGCCCCATCGCCAGCCCAGCCTCGATAGCCGATCGACTTCCGATCCCTCCCGACAGCTCAACGCGCACGGGAACCTCGCGGATCACCCGGGCGAGCAGCTCAGAGTTCTCGCCGCGACCAAACGCCAGGTCCAGGTCCACGAGGTGCACCCAGCGGGCCCCGGCCTCGTCAAAGGAACGGGCGACGTCGATCGGGCTCCCCCAGGAGCCCTCGTCGATCGACCCGGAGGACAAGCGCACGGCCTGCCCGCCCGTCACGTCGATCGCGGGCAACAGTTCGAGGATCGTCATGATTGCTTGCGTCGCAGCCAACCGAAGGGGCCGCCGCCCTGGCAGCTACCGTCGGCCGCCACGGAATCCTTGTAGTCGGCGGGAGTCGTACGACCCAGCAGGAGGTCCTCGGTCGCCGCGGGCATCGCCCCCAGCAGCAGGCCCGCAGGAATCGTCTCCTCGGGCTCACCGCTCACGTAGCGCTGAGCGGAGATACGACCCGAGACGCCCGGCTCCACGCCGTCCCCCTCGACAAGCCAGCTCATGAGTGCGACCGCCCCGTACTTCGACAGGTTCGAGACGGCGCGGGCAACGCGATCCACCGCGTCGGGCATCGGACGCTGGCCGGTCAGCAGCGCGTCGAGTTCCTCCTCGTCCGTCGGCGTCGTCTCCACGCGCAGCCACACGGCGGTCCACGGCTTGAGACGCACGATCGACTCGCGCACACCCGTCAGTGCGAGCAGCGAGTGCAGCGCCTCCGGGTAGGAAATCGGGGCGAGCACGAGGGCAACCGACAGGCGCCCACCCTCCAGGTGCAGGGACTCGTCAACGGGAGTGTCGTCCGGATCGATGGACGGCAGAGAATCGCCCGCGGCGGGCGTCGATCCCAGCGATGCAACCAGCGACTGGAACTCCGCGTCGATATCGTCGTTGTGAGCGCTCACCGCTCCTCCTTATACTGTGTGTCTCTACCCAAGGATACTGTTCATCCACGCGCTCGCGCGTGATGCGCTCTCCACAAGCGAAAGGATTCACCATGAGCACACCGACGATCCCCGTGCGCGGGGAGATCAAGCTCGGCCAATTCGTCAAGCTCGCCTCCCTCGCGGAAGACGGCGCACAGGCCCGCGAGCTCATCCAGGCCGGCGACGTGACCGTCAACGGCGAGATGGAGACGCGCCGCGGCCATCACCTGAGCGCCGGCGACCTCGTCGAGGTCGACGCCCCCTGGGGCAAGGCCGCCGCAATCGTCGGATCCGCCTCCTAAGCACGCCCGTCGACGACGCGAGCCGAGTCCCACCGGGGCCCGGCTCGCATCATTTTTTAGGACGAGGTGAGGACACCGCCCGCGCCGACGACGGCCTTGATGTGGCTGAAGAAGGCGCTCGTCTGTTCGACGCGCAGCTTCGGATCCAACTCGACGACCGTCGTGCGCCCCGGCTCCGTGAGGTGCAGGCGCACCGGGGAGCCGCCGGGATAGGACTCGAGCACACCTCGCAGGTCGGTGAGCAGCTCGGGCGTACACCTGGCGGCCGGCAGGCGCAGGTCGAGGGGCAGGTCCGCCCCGCCCGACAGATCCAGGAGGGTCATCGACTGGCCGTAGATGGTCATACCCTCCTCACGCACGTTCACCTTGCCCTCAATCTGGACGATGATGTCCTGCGCGAGGTAGGTCTGAATCGACTCGTAGGAGCGCGGGAAGAAAAGCACATCCACCGAACCCGACAGGTCCTCGATCGTCGCGATCGCCCACGCGTTGCCCTGCTTCGTCACCTTCGTCGTGACGCCCGAGATGAGGCCCGCGATCTTCACGACGCGGTCCGCCATCGCCCCGTCGGAGCCGACGACCTGGGCGATCTCGTAGTCCTGGTGGCGCGCCAGGGCCGCCTCCACGCCGCGCAGCGGGTGGTCGGAGACGTACAGGCCCAGCATCTCGCGCTCGGCCGCCAGCTTCGTCTTACGGTCGAACTCGGGCAGGTCCGGGATGTCGATCGTCAGGCCCGAGCCCGTGCCCTCGTCCTCGCCCAGAGCGCCGAACAGGTCGAACTGTCCGATCGCCTCGTTGCGCTTGACGTCGATGATCGCGTCCACGGCCTCGTCGCAGCGCGCGAGGAGGGCGCGGCGCGTGTGACCCATCGAGTCGAAAGCGCCGGCACGGATGAGGGACTGGATCGTGCGCTTGTTGCACACCACCTGGGGCACCTTGTCCAGGAAGTCCTGGAACGAGGCGAACCGCCCCTTCTCCGCGCGGGTTTCCACGATGGCGTCGACCACCGGGCCGCCCACGTTCTGGATGGCGTTCAGGCCAAAGCGGATCGCCTCGCCGTCAGGCGCAAAGTTACCCATCGACGCGTTCACGTCCGGAGGCAGGACCGTGATATCCATGTGGCGACACTCCGCCAGGTAGAGCGCACGGCGATCCTTGTTGTCCTTCGTCGAGGTCAGCAGGGCCGCCATGTACTCCGTTGGATAATTCGCCTTCAGGAACGCCGTCCAGTAGGACACCAGGCCGTAGGCCGCCGAGTGGGCCTTGTTAAACGCGTAGGCGGAGAAGGGAACGACGACGTCCCACAGGGCCTTGATCGACTCCTCGGAGTAGCCATTATCGACCATGCCCTGGCGGAAGCCCTTGAACTGCTGATCCAGGACCTCCTTCTTCTTCTTACCCATCGCCTTACGCAAGATGTCTGCCTGGCCCAGCGAGTAACCCGCCAGCTTCTGCGCGATCTGCATGACCTGCTCCTGGTACACGATCAGACCGAAGGTCGTACCCAGGATGTCCTTAAGCGGTTCTTTCAGCTCCGGGTGGATAGGAGTAATCTCCTGACGCCCATTCTTACGCAGCGCGTAGTTCGTGTGCGAGTTCGCGCCCATCGGGCCGGGGCGATACAGGGCACCGACGGCGGAGATGTCTTCGAAGTTGTCGGGCTTCATGAGCTTGAGGAGGTCGCGCATGCCGCCACCATCAAGCTGGAAGACGCCGAGAGTCTCGCCTCGTCCCAGCAGCTCATACGTCTTCTTATCATCGAAGGCCAGATGATCGAGGTCCGGATCCGGCTTGCCGTTCAGCGCAATGTTCTCGAGTGCATCGGAGACGACGGTGAGGTTACGCAGGCCCAGGAAGTCCATCTTCAGCAGGCCCAGCGTCTCGCACGTCGGGTAGTCGAACTGCGTGATGATCGCGCCGTCCTGCGGGCGCTTCATGACCGGGATGATGTCGGTGAGCGTGTGGGAGCTCATGATGACCGCACACGCGTGCACGCCCCACTGGCGCGTCAGGCCCTCCAGGCCGAGCGCGTACTGGACGACCTCGTGTGTGTCGGGGTTCTCCTCGTAGAACTTACGGAACTCCGCGGCCTCCGCGTAGCGCTTGTCCTTCTCGTCGAAGATGCCGTGGACCGTGATGTCCTTACCCATGATCGCCGGGGGCAGAGCCTTGGTGAGCTGCTCGCCGACCTTGAAGTCCTTGCCGAGGATACGCGCAGAATCCTTCAGGGCCTGCTTCGTCTTAATCGTGCCGTAGGTGACGACCTGGCTGATGCGATCCTCGCCGTACTTGCGCTTGACGTAGGCGATGACCTCGTCGCGCCTGCGTTCGTCGAAGTCGACGTCGAAGTCGGGCATCGAGATTCGCTCAGGGTTGAGGAATCGCTCGAAGATCAGACCGTGATCGAGGGGGTTCAGCTCGGTAATCTTCATGGCGTAGGCCACCATCGAGCCGGCACCCGAGCCACGGCCCGGCCCCACGCGGATCCCCTGGGACTTCGCCCAGTTGATGTAGTCGGCGACGGTGAGGAAGTAGCCGGGGAATCCCATCGAAATAATGACGTCTTCCTCGTACTGGGCCTGCTTGCGCACGTCGTCCGGGATACCGTTCGGGAAGCGGTCGCGCAGGCCTCGCTCGACCTCCTTGATGAACCACGAGGTCTTGTCTTCGCCCTCGGGCACCGGGAAGTCGGGCATGTAGTTCGCGCCCTCCTTCGTGGTCGTGAAATGCACGTCGCAGCGCTCGGCGATCTCGAGGGTCGAGTCGCAGGCACCGGGTAGCTCGCTCCACAGGGCACGCATCTCATCCGAGGAGCGGATGTAGTAGCCGTCGCCGTCGAACTTGAAGCGATCGGGATCGTTAATGCGCGAGCCCGAGTTGATGCACAGGAGCGCGTCCTGGATCTTGCGATCATCGCGCTTGACGTAGTGCGCGTCGTTGGTGGCCACCAGGGGCGCGTTCATCAGCTTGGCGATCTCGAGGACCTGCTGGTGGGTGCGCCGCTCGATGTCGATGCCGTGGTCCATGACCTCGACGTAGAAGTTCTCCGCGCCGAAAATGTCGCGCAGCTGGGCGGCCTCAGCCACGGCCTCGTCCCACTGCCCCAGGCGCAGGCGCGTCTGCACGGCACCCGAGGGGCAGCCCGTGAACACGATGAGGCCCTCGTGGAACTGGCTGAGCAGCTCCTTGTCGGCGCGCGGCCACTTGCCGAACTGGCCGTCCGTCGAGGCGTAGGACCCCAGGCGGAAGAGGTTGTGCATGCCGGTCGTGTTGTAGGCGACCAGGGTCAGGTGGTTGTAGGAACCGCCGGCGCTCACGTCGTCGGCGCGCTGCCACGGCTCGCCCCACAGGACCTTCTGGCGATCGAAGCGCGACGTGCCGGGGGTCACGTAGGCCTCGAGGCCGATGATCGGCTTGACACCCGCGTTCTTGCAGTTCGTGTAGAAGTCGAAGGCACCGAACAGATAACCGTGATCCGTCAGGCCGATCGCGGGCTGCCCGAGACGAGCGGCCTCCTCCGCCATCGCTTTCGTCTTCGCCGCTCCGTCGAGCATCGAATACTCGGAGTGGTTGTGAAGGTGCACGAAGGAATCAGCCATGCGTCGATTCTACTGTCCGAGGCGTGCGCACCCACGGTGAACGCCCCGAGAGGAGCGGTCGTTCATCTCACGGCGTGTCGTCCTCGACGAGGCCGGGGCCGAGAATCGGGGAACCTCACCAATCGGAGGATCAGTCGTGCGGGTGGCGCAGCTCCTCGAGCGCGTCGGCGAGGTCATCCGGATAGGGGCTGGACACGCTCATCGGCATGCCCGTGCGGGGGTGGGCGAATCCGAGGCGAACGGCGTGCAGCCATTGGCGGGTGAGCCCCAGGCGCTCCGCCTGGGTCGGGTCGGCGCCGTAGAACGTGTCACCCACGCACGGGTGCCCGACGGCGGCCATGTGCACGCGAATCTGGTGGGTGCGTCCCGTCTCCAGGTGCACCTCGGTGAGCTGGGCTCCCGCCATGAGCTCGAGCGTGTCGTAGTGGGTGACGGCGCGCTTGCCACCGTCGATGACGGCCATGCGCCATTCGCGCGAGGGGTGACGACCGATGGGCGCGTCGATCGTGCCCGAGGACGGATCGAGGTGGCCAGCAACCACCGCATGATAGACCTTTTCGATCGTGCGCTCCTTGAAGGCTCGCTTCATGACCGTGTATGCGAGCTCGGACTTGGCGACCATCATCGCGCCCGAGGTGCCCACGTCGAGCCGGTGCACGATGCCCTGACGCTCGGGAGGGCCGTAGCTGGTAATGCGATATCCAGCCGCCTCCAGGTTGCCCAGGACCGTGGGTCCCTCCCATCCGGGGCCGGTGTGGGCGGCGACGCCGACGGGCTTGTCGACGACGACAATGTCCTCGTCGTCGTAGAGGATCGCCATGTCGGTGACCGGCGTCGGCTTACTCTCCGGTTCCGGAATAGTGACCTCGATGATGTCGAGGGCCCCGAGACGATCCGACTTGCTGGCGGCAACGCCATTGACGAGGACGTGCCCCAGCCCCGCCAGCTCCGCGCAGCGTGAGCGCGACAGGCCGAGCATCCGGGCCAGAGCGGCGTCAACCCTCTCGCCCACGAGGGCGTCGGGGACGGGGAGCATACGCGAGCTCACTGGGCGTGCTCCTTCGAGGGTTCACGGGACAGCGCGAGGGCCAGCAAAGGCGCCCCGAGCACGATCCAAATGTCCGCGACATTGCCGACGAACCAGTTGCCATAGGCGATGAAGTCTGTGACGTGGCCAACGCCGAAGCCGGGCTCAGCAGTCAGCCGATCGATCAGATTGCCGACGGCCCCGCCCGCCAGCAGCGCGATCGCCAGTAGTGTCGACGCACGATGGACACGGCGAGCCAGCACGACCAGCACGCCGACGATGACGACGGTGAAGATCGTCAGAATCCATGTCTTGCCGGCGGCAAAGGAGAAGGCGGCACCCGAATTGTGCACGAGGGACAGCGACAGCCACTGCCCGATGAGCGGGCGCGGCGCTTGGCCGTCGAGGGCGGCACGTGCCCACATCTTTGACGCCTGATCGGTGGCAATAGCGGCAACGAACACGATGCCCGCGTACACCCACGTCGCGCGGGTGTGGGTCGGGTGGGAGGAGTCAGCCATGGTTCCCTATCCTAAACGACCGGCGGCGGCGCACCACGAAGTGCACCGCCGCCGGTCACAGCGATTGCGATCAGTTCTCGCCGTTGTCGACCTCTTTGAGGAGCGTTTCGAGGTGTGTGCGCAGGTTGGAACGGTACTCGGCCTCGAAGGTGCGCAGGCCGTTGATCTTGTTCTCGAGCAGCTCGCGCTCCTGGTCGAGCTGGGAGAGCAGCGAGTCCTTCTGCTTCTGGGCGTCGGCGATGATCTCGTCGCGCTTGGCGTTGGCCTCGGCGATGATCTTCGCGGACTGCTCTTCACCGTCGCGCACGTACTCGTCGTGGACGCGCTGGGCAAGGGCCAGCATGGAGGTGGCGGACTCCGCATCCTGCGGGCCGGTGATGGCCGGAGCGGCGGGAGCCGGGGTCTCGACGACCGGGGCTGCCACGGGGGCGGGGGTCTCGGCCGGCGCGTAGTCGGAGTTGGACAGCTCGGCGATACGGCGCTCAGCGGCCTCGAGCTTTTCCTTCAGATCCTGGTTCTCCATCTGCAGGGAATAGATGGTGGAGACAACCTCGTCAAGGAACTCGTCAACCTCGTCCTGGTCGTATCCCTCGCGGAACTTGACGTACTGGAACTTCTTGTTGAGGACATCCTCGGTAGTGAGCAGGGCCATTTCTTCGCCTCTCGGTCGTTTCGATTGGACGCGCGAAACCCGCGCGCCTGGACGACCGGGAAGGCCGCCCGCTATCACGTCACCAAAATAATAACTGAAATTGTCACACGAGCAACATCCATCACGAGGTGAGGGACATTTTTGTGGGGCCTCTCATCCCCCGTTTTGAGCTCTACAGGCTCGAAAAGTAGAGGAAACTAGCGAAACGCTGCCCAACGATAAGCACCAGGAATAAGAGCATGAAACCGACATCGATTGCCATGCCGCCACCGAGGCGCAGGGGCGGAACGAAGCGCCCAATCCAACGGATCGGAGGATCAGTCAGCGCGTAGAGAACATTCGCGAGGACGAGCACGATCCCACTCGGGCGCCATCCGCGCGCGAAAAACTGAACCCAGTCCAGAATGACGCGCGCGAACAGCACCATCATGTAGAGGTTGATGAGAACGCTCAACCCCCACCCGATCCAGCCAAGAACGGCCACGAACGACCTCAGCCCTGATTGTAGAGGGAGCCACGACGGCCGGAGGCGTTGTCGCCCGCAACCTCGACCGTGGCCGGGGACAGCAGGAAGACTCGGCTGGTGACGCGCTCGATGACGCCGCGCAGGCCGAAGGTCAGGCCAGCCGCAAAATCAACCAGGCGACGCGCTTCTTCCTCACCCATGTCGGTGAGGTTGATGATGACGGGCGTGCCATCACGGAACGCCTCGCCAATCGTCACGGCGTCAGAGTATGCGGTGGGGTGGATCGTCACGATGCGCGTGAGATCCTCAGCCGGCTCATCACGGCGAATGCTGGTCAGGGTCGGACGGGACACGGGGGTAATGTCGGCCACGGGAGCTACCTCTTCCACCTCGTCGAATTCATCGAATTCATCGATGGGCTCCTCCGGTGAGTACCAGCCCATAAACTTACGTGCGCGTGCACCGAACGACTCGCTCATTGTTCCTCCTTCAGCCGATGCATAGCCACAAGCTACAGTTACCGAGCGGCATCGCCGGGCAGGGCGCTCGGCGCGTCGCGAGGACTGCGCCGACGAACCTCGTCATGGGGTATTTCCGCGTCGACATCAGGGCACAGGAAACCCGCTGGCCCGCAGCTCTCCCGACGGCATGGGTGCCTCAGGCGGGAACGATGATGAGCGCTTGGCGTCCGCAGGACGAGTCGGCTCGATACGAGAAGAGGTCGGCATCCTCGAGGGTGCAGCGCTCATCGATGTCCACTCTCACGCCCCAGGCAGCCAGGGACGAGGCCGCGGCGCGCGGCAGGTCGAGTGCAGGAGTGCCCCACGACGTGACAGAACGAATGCCCGGCATGAGCACTTCGCTCTCGTCGGCCATGTCGGCAGGCACCTCGTAGCAGCGCCCGCAGATGGCCGGGCCGATCAAGGCGTCGATCGGACCGGCGTCGAGGCTGCGGATGCGCCGGGCGGTCTCCTCAAGAATCCCACCGAGCAGGCCGCGCCGACCCGCGTGCACGGCTGCGACAATCTGACCGGAGGCGGCGGAGAAAACGACGGGCAAGCAATCCGCGGTCTGCACGGCGAGGGCAGGAGCCCCCTGCCAGTCGCGGGCGTCGACGATGATGCCGTCGGCGTCGACAGGCCCCCACTCCCCCGTCATGGGCTTACCGAGCGCCTCTCCGGAGGCCGCCAGGGTGGGTGCGCTCTCGCCACGAACGATGAGATCCACCCGGGTCGAATGGGTCTGATCCATCCAGACAATCTCGCGCCCGAGCGCCACCGCCAGGGCGCGCCGACGATCGCGCACGAGCGACTCCTGGTCGCCCACATGCAGACCAACGTTGCCGCATAGCGCACCGGTGCCCGGGTCCACCTCGGTGAGGTGGACCCGGGCACCGGCCCAGAGCTTGTCACTCATCAGCGCAGGAAGGGAGGAATATCCAGATCTTCCTTCTCGGGTGCCTCGGGATAGACGCGAGGAACCTCGAAGGAGTGCTCGGACTCGGACTCCTCGTACTCAGCGGCAGCGGGCGTCTCGACGGGGGCCAGGCCGGCCTCACGCACGGGAGCCGCGACGTCGGCGCGGTGCTGCGGGCGACGCGTCGACAGCTGGGTGATGCGCGCGGTCTCGGCGGCCGGTGCCTTGGCCTCGGGGGCAGCGGGACGCTGCTGAGCCACCGGAGCGGACACGCGAGAAACGTTCGGGCGCGACAGGGTCGCATCCGCGCCCTCGTCGAAGCCGGCGGCGATGACCGTCACGCGAATCTCGTCACCCAGAGCATCGTCGATGACGTTACCGAAGATGATGTTCGCCTCGGGGTGGGCTGCCTCGCGCACGAGCTGCGAGGAGCTGTAGACCTCTTGCAGGCTGAGGTCGGAACCACCCTGGAAGAACATGAGCACACCGTGGGCACCGTCGATCGAGGCTTCCAGCAGCGGGGAGGAGATAGCGCTCTCGACGGCGCGCAGCGCGCGATCCTCGCCGGTTGCCGCTCCGATACCCATGAGGGCCGAACCGGCGTCCTTCATGACCGACTTGACGTCGTTGAAGTCCACGTTGATGAGGCCGGGGGTGGTGATCAGTTCGGTGATGCCCTGGACACCCGAGAGGAGCACCTGGTCGGCAGCGCGGAAAGCGTCGAGCACGGAGATGTTCGCGTCGGAGATCTCCAGGAGGCGGTCGTTCGGGATGACGATCAGGGTGTCGACCTCTTCGCGCAGGGTCGTCACGCCGCCCTCGGCCTGAGCCGCACGGCGGTTGCCCTCGAACGAGAAAGGACGGGTCACGACGCCAACCGTCAGCGCGCCAGCGTCGCGGGCGATCTTGGCGACGACCGGGGCCGCACCGGTTCCGGTGCCACCGCCCTCACCAGCGGTCACGAACACCATGTCCGCACCCTCGAGCGCAGCGGTGATCTCCTCGATGTGATCTTCCGCAGCCTTACGGCCGACGGCCGGATCCGCGCCGGCACCCAGGCCGTGCGTCAGTTCGCGGCCGATGTCAAGCTTGGTCTCGGCATCGGACATGAGCAGAGCCTGCGCGTCAGTGTTGACGGCAATGAACTCAACGCCCTTGAGGCCGACCTCGATCATTCGGTTCACGGCGTTAACTCCGCCGCCGCCGACGCCGACGACCTTGATCACTGCCAGGTGGTTTTGCGGTGTCGCCATGGATGTCTCCCTTGCATCAGACCCTCAACCTCTAGTTGAAGGTTGATGTTTAACGTGCTTCGTGTCGGAAAGAACCTAGGGGTCCGCGGGCGTTCCTTCAAGCCAACACGCGGACAAAAGAAAAGACTTAACTGGTCACAGGGTGATTCGGCGAGGACACGTCGTAGGTACTCGCCTGCACGTTCGCCAGCAGAGTGGCCAACACCCGTGCCTTTTGCGGCGCATCTCCGCGGGTTCCCCACTTGACAGTCTGGCCACCGCGCAGCGTGAAGTTCACCTGAGTTCCCGTCGACGTCACGGCAGCCACCTGGGCGCGCGTCGCCTCGTCCAGCGCGCCCAGCACGGAGGCAATATCAGCCGCGCCGGTCGCCCGGTCCTCCGGGAGCGTCGCGAGCGGGTATTCCCCCGCCGACGGCACCTGCTGGAAGGCGACGCCCTGATCGTCCACCAGCCAGTAGCCACCCGACGCGGCCTCGACAGCCATGCCCGTCCGCATCGTCACCGACACGCGCAGGCTCGTCGGCCATCGACGCGACACGCTCGCCGAACGCACCGCCACGTTGGACTCGACCGCGCGAGCTACCGCCTGCGTGTTCAGGCGCGTGAGCGGAACCCCCTCGAAGGACGCGATCGACGAACGCACGGAATCAGCCGTCACCAGCGTGCCATCCTCGCCCGAGACAACGACCGCGGACGAGGAGAATGCGAAGACGGGCGAGAAGAACGCGACCCACACGCCTCCCGCTGCGAGCGCGAGCATCACAAGCGTGAGCGCGATGCGACGAGCAAGGAGGATGCGACGCGCGCGGGTACGCTCACGCAGGCGATCCCCCAAATCCGTCGCCTCCTCGCCACCCAGCAGGGACGCAGCATCGGCGACAGGCATCGGCCGGTCCACGGTCGTACGCGCGCGGCGGCGCTCCGTGAGCGACGCGGGACGACGCTTCGGCTCCTGCGCCACCTCGCCCTCAGACGGGGACACGATCTCATCGAAAGACGAGGCGGTCTCCTCCACGTGCGACGGCCGCTCCTCGTTGGAGCGAGCTCCTCCCGGACGCCTCGGCGACGGTGGCCTCATGCCTCCATCCGCTTCCACTCATTGAGCACGTCGGGCGCACAGTGAGTGATCGAACCGGCGCCCATCGTCAGGCACACGCCCCCCTCGGGGGTCAGCGAAGCAGCCAGGCGGGCGGCCTCATGCATGTCCTCGACGTAGGACGCGCCCTCGATGCGCGAGGAAATGAGGCTCGAGTCGACTCCCGGCTCGGGATCCTCGCGGGCGCCGTAGATGCCCGCCAGCACGACGTGGTCCGCGCCCGACAGCGCCTGGGCGAAACGCTCCGCGAAGATACGCGTGCGCGAGTAGAGGTGCGGCTGGAACACGACGGTCACACCGCCCTCGCCCGCCACGACATGCGCCTCGCGGATCGCGGCCTCCACCTCCGTCGGATGGTGGGCGTAGTCGTCGAACAGGCGACGCGAACCGACCTGGCCGCGCGCCTCGAAGCGACGCGCCGCGCCGGTAAACTCTCCCAACCCGTCGGCGATCGCCTGAGGCGACAACCCACATTCGATGCCTGCCACCCACGCGGCGGCCGCATTGAGCACGTTGTGCTCGCCGGGGACGCTCAGCGCCAGCGAGGCGCTGCGCTCTCCCCACGTCAGGGATGCGCTAGCCCCGTGGGCCTCCACACGAACGTTCGAGATCACGACGTCAGGTGTGTGCAGCGAACGCTCAACGCGACCGTAGGTGACGACTCGCAGCCCCTCGGCGCGCGCCGATTGCGCCAGACGAACGGCACCCTCGTCCTCAGCGCAGGTGACCAGCAAGCCTCCGGGGACCATGCGGCGAGCAAACTCAAAGAAAATATCTTCGAACTCCTCGCGGGAGTGGTATCGATCCAGGTGATCGGGCTCGACGTTAGTGACGATCTCGATCGCCGGGGTGTAGTTCAGGAACGAGCCGTCCGACTCGTCGGCCTCGGCGACGAACACGTCCCCACCGCCCAGGTGCGCGCCGGTGCCCAGCTGGGGCAGCACGCCGCCCACGGCCACCGACGGGTCCAGCCCGCAGGCCGACAGGCCGATCGCAAGCATGCCCGACGTCGTCGTCTTCCCGTGCGCGCCGGCGACGCCGACAAAGCGCATGCCCGACGCCGCAAGAGCGAGAGCCTGCGAGCGGTGAATGACCAGCTGGCCGCGCTCGCGTGCAATAGCCAGCTCCGGATTATCCTCGCGGATCGCCGTCGAGACCACGACCACCGAGCTCGGATCCACGTGCGAGGCCTCGTGCCCGACGAAGACCCGAACGCCCACCGAACGCAGGTGCTCGAGAACGGCAGACTCCTCGCGGTCAGAGCCTTCGACCGTGGCACCCCGCGAAGCCAGCAGCTCCGCGACGACGCTCATGCCCGCGCCGCCGATACCAATCAGATGGAAACGATCCTGCAGCGTCGGCTCACTCATTGCCGGCCTCCTTCACCTGTTCAAGAGCCAGATCCGCCAGCGCGCGGGCGGCTCCCGCGCGGCCCAGCGACTGCGAGGCCGCCGCCATGTCCGCCAGGCGGGTCGAGCCCAGCAGCGGGAACACGTTGCGGCGCACAAAGTCGGCCGTGAAACCCTTGTCATCGATGAGCTGCGCGCCGCCGGCGGCCACGTGGTCCGCCGCGTTCAGACGCTGTTCACCGTTACCAATCGGCAGCGGCACGTAGATGCAGGGCAGGCCCAGGGCCTCCATCTCGGCCACCGTTCCCGCGCCCGAACGACACACGACGAGATCCGCAACAGCCAGCGCATCCTCCATCGTCGTCAGGTAGTCGATCACGTGCCAGCAGTCCGACAGTCCGGCGTCCTCGACAGCTGCGCGAACAGGCTCGTCCTTGCCACGGCCCGTCAAGTGTACGACCTGCGCGCCTTCCGGCAGCGCGTCCGCCGCACCCGTCATCGACTCGTTGACGTGCAAGGCTCCCAGGGAGCCGCCCGTCACCAGCAGCGTGGGCGCATCCGGGTTGACGCCGAGGCGCTCCGCCGCCTCGCGGCGCGCCTGGGCAGCGCCCTGCGCATCCGCGCGGCGGTCCGCAAGCTCAGCGATCGCCGCACGCAGCGGCAGGCCCGTCACGACCGTGTGGCCGTTGCGCGCCTTCAGCGGAGAGGAGGGGAACGTCAGAGCGACGACCGCCGCGTTGCGTGCGCCCACCTTATTCGCCAGACCGGGGCGCGCGTTTTGCTCGTGAATGACGATCGGGACACCCGCGCGCTTCGCCGCAATGTACGCGGGCGTCGACACGTAGCCGCCAAAACCGACGAGCACGTCAGCGCCTTCAAGCGCCTGCGCGCAACGCTTCACGGCATCCGCGAAACGACCGGGGAGAGTGAAGAACGCCAGGGAGGGACGCCTCGGCAACGGAACGCGGGGAATCTCCACGAGCGGGAATCCCGCGGCGGGAACCAGATCCGCCTCCAAACCAGCCTTCGTCCCCAGGACGACAACCTCAGCGCCGCTCTCGCGCAGCTGCGCCGCCGTCGCCAGCAGAGGATTCACGTGACCGGCAGTGCCGCCGCCAGCCATCACAACCTTGACCATATGCGTCTCCTTTACGCGTGTGCGTGACACCAGTGTAGCGAGCCGCGCTGGCCACCAGGTGCCGCAGGCGTCTTAGCGCGCCGCGCGACGGCGAGGGGCGAGGCGGGGATCACGCCCAGCCGAGGCCTCGTCCGGACGGCCGATCATCCAAATGCCCGCGCGCGCTCGAGCAAACGAGGCGACAACGGCAATCGCGGTGATCGTAAACAGGAACGACGAACCGCCGTAGGACACGAGCGGCAGAGGCACACCAATGACCGGTCCCAGTCCTGTCACGGACAGGACGTTGATGACCGTCTGAATGCCGATCCACGAGGCAACCCCCGAGGACACGATCGTCACAAACAGATCCGAGGATTCGCGCGCCACGCGGAACATGCCCCAGATCAGCAGGCCCAGGCACACAAGCACGCCGAGGGCTCCGAGCAGGCCAAATTCCTCGCCGACGATCGCAAAAATGAAGTCCGTGTGCGCGGCCTGCAGGTAGTTCCACTTCTCGCGCGAGGCACCCGGCCCGAGGCCGGTCAGGCCACCCGAGCCCAGCGCCCACAGCGAGTGGTCGATCTGCTCGGGAGCGGACTCGTCCGGTCCTTTTGAGGTGCCCGGAAGAATCGCCAGGATACGGCGGATACGGGTCGGGTTCGACAAAACGAGCAGCACCATCGTCGGGACGGCGAGCATGATGAGGCCGCCGAACCAACGCTTGGGCAGACCCGCGACCCACATGGCTCCCAGTGCGCCGACGGCCACGACCATCGCGGTGCCCATGTCTCGGCCCAGCATGACCGCGCCGAGCGCCGTCAGGATCGGTAGGCCGACGGCCACACTCATGGCCTTCCAATCGCCGCGCTTCGACGCCGACTTCGAGACCATGAAACCCAGGAACACGATGAGCGCAAGCTTGAGGAACTCGGAGGGCTGGGCCATGATCGGACCCACCTTCACCCAGTTCGCGTTACCACCCTCAGAGCGCCCCAAAGGGCTGAGGACCAGGGATTGGAAACCAAGCGCACCGACGAACATGACGGGGGCCAGGTGCATGAGCCACCGCTGTGGCACGAGCAGGACGATCGTCGCGATCACGAGCGACACAAGGATGATGATCAGCGGGCGAGCGTACGCCGTGTAGGGATTCTCCCCGTGCGCGATCGCCGTCACGGTCTGCGCCGAAAAGCCCATGATGAGGCCAAATACCGACAGCAGCAGAGCCGGCACGATGACGAGGTAGTACGTCATCGCCGGATCATCCTTGCGTTCCTGTCCCGACCCGAATCGGATGCGAGGCAGCGTGATCGTCGGGATGTGCCAGCCGCGCTTATTCGTCGCCACCGGCGCTCCCCCACTGGGCCGCCAGGCGCGACACTGCATCAGCAAACGCGTCGCCACGCTGACCGTAGTTGTCGAACTGATCCCACGAGGCGCAGGCCGGGGCGAGCACGACGGTGTCGCCCGGCATGGACAGGGCCACGGCCTCGTTGACGACCGAGAACATCCAGTCCTCGTGGCCGTCGACCTCGACGCGGGGAACGTCCGGGGCACCGGCCTGCAGCGCTTCCACGAGAGGCGCGCGGTCCTCGCCGATGACGATGACGCCGCGCAGCGTCGGCTCGACCTGGCGGATCAACTCCGTAAAGTCCTGTCCCTTTGCGTCACCACCGACGATCCAGATCGCGCTGCGCGGCGGCAGTCCCGCGAGGGAGGCGCGCGCGGCGTGCGCATTCGTCGCCTTCGAATCGTCAACCCAGGTCAGGTCCGCGGCGTGGGCGATGATCGCGCGACGGTGTCCGGCCGGCCGGAACGCGCGCAGCCCCGCCTCGACGGCCTCGGGCTCAACACCGTAGGCGCGGGCAAGGGCCGCAGCAGCCAGGGCGTCCGACACGACCGCGGCGGACGGGTGGGGGCCATACGCCCCCGCCAAGTCAGAAATGTGCGCGAGGGCGACAGCGTGACGCGCGCGGTTATCCACGAATGCGCGGTCGACCAGCAGGCCCTCAACGATGCCGAACTGGGAGACTGTCGGTGCACCGAGGGTCAGCCCGATCGCGCGAGCCCCCTCCACAACGTCGGCGTTCTCCACCATCTGCTCCACGCGCCGATCGGACGCGGGGTAGACGCATGCGCGGATCGTGTTCTCGTAGACGCGCGCCTTATCGGCCGCGTACGCCTCCACGCTGCCGTGCCAGTCCAGGTGATCGGCATCCACGTTCAGGCAGATCGACGCCAGGGGCGAGACCGTCCGGGCCGTGTGCAGCTGGAAGCTGGACAGCTCCACCGCGAACACCTCGGCGTCGGAGTCAATCGCCCGCGTAATCGGCGTACCGATATTGCCGACATCTTCGGCCTTAATGCCCGCGCAGCGCAGGATCTCGCCGAGCATGCCGACCGTCGTCGTCTTTCCGTTCGTGCCGGTCACGACCAGCCACGGGCGGCCCGCGTGCGGGCCTTCCTCCTGCAGACGCCAGGCGAGTTCAACCTCGCCCCACACCTCGATACCGGCGGCCTCGCTGGCGGAGAAGACCGGGTGGTGTGCGGGAATGCCCGGAGACACGACGACGATGTCGGGGCCCGCCTCGACGATCGCACGTGCAAGAGCCTCGGGATCATCGTCGACGTGAACATCGACGCCGGCAACGTCATCGAAGAACAGGGACTGTCCCCCGCGCGCATCGAAGGCACGCACCTGCCAGTCGCGCGCGAGCAGCGCACCGGCAGCGCCTTGCCCGGACTTACCCCAACCGACGACAGCAGCGAAACAACTCATCGAAGGGACACCCACTCCGCGTAGAACAGGCCCGCGCCGGTCACCGCGATGATCGCGGCGATCAGCCAGAAGCGGATCACGATCGTCACTTCCTTCCACCCGAGAAGCTCGAAGTGGTGATGCAGCGGTGCCATGCGGAAGACGCGCTTGCCGGTCGCCTTAAAGACGCTGATCTGGATGACGTCGGAGAGGACGACGGCGACGAACAGGCCGCCGACAACGATGGCGAGCAGCTGCGTCTGGGTGAGGATCGACAGGCCGGCGACGGCTCCACCGAGGGCGAGGGCACCCGTGTCACCCATGAAGATCTGAGCCGGCGAGGCATTCCACCACAGGAAGCCCGCGAGGGCACCGATCAGTGCGGCACAGAAGATCGCCAGGTCGAGCGGGTCTCGCGTCGAGTAGCAGTTCGCATGGTTCGCGCCGAGCTGCGTACAAGCCTGGATGCGCTGGAAGTAGGTGATGAACGTGTAGGCACCGAAGACGAAGATCGAGACGCCCGCGGCCAGGCCGTCGAGGCCGTCCGTCAGGTTCGTCGCGTTCGACCAGGCCGTCACGATGAGGTTGGTCCAGATGAGGTACAGGACAATGCCCAGGCCCAAGCCGGCAAAGCCCAGGGTGACGGCCGTGGGACGCGCGAAAGAAATGGCGAGGGTGCCCGGGTACTCACCGAACTCGTTCGGCTTGATGAGCGTGCCCAGGGCGAAAAGCGAGGCCACGGCGACCTGTCCGATGATCTTGCCGGATGGGTGCAGGCCGAGAGAACGCTGACGCATGATCTTGATGCCGTCGTCGAGGAGGCCAATGACGCCCAGGCCGACGAACAGGAAGATCAGCAGCAAGCCGGACCACGACGGCCCGGCACCCGCGACAAGAGAGCCGATCAGCCATGCGATGACCGTTGCCAGGATGATGACGACGCCGCCCATCGTGGGCGTACCACGCTTGGTCAGGTGCTGGGTCGGCCCGTCCTGGCGGATGAACTGCCCGTACTGGTGCATGACCAGGAAACGGATGAGGATTGGCGTGCCCGTCACGGACAGGGCCATCGCGATAATAAACGCGGCAATAAGTCCAATCACCGGGTCGTTCCCTTCTCCCGCAGGATGTCAGCCACCTGCCACGATTGCGAACCGAAAGAACCCTTGACGAGCACGACTGCACCGTCCTTCGCGTGTTCTAGGGCGAGCCTCGCGGCATCCTGTGGATCCGCGGCAACCTCGCGATTGGGCACGTCGGGGGCTCCCTCTAGATAGTAGTGGGCATCTGTGCCAAGACCAATGAGTGTCTCGACTCCCGCATCGGCGATCAAGGCACCCACCTGCTGGTGGAGCGACTGGGAGTCCTCCCCCAGCTCAAGCATCTCACCGAGAACGGCAATGCGCTGGCTGTCACGACCAATCGAAGCGAGGGCGGCGATGCCCGCACGCATCGAGTCCAGGTTCGCGTTGTACGAGTCATCGATGAGCGTCAGGTCCATTCCATCGACGCGCAGCTCGTGGACGTCCATGCGGTGCGGGCTCAGCGCACGAGCGCGCGAGAGAACGGCAGCCACGGTCTGGAGGCTTACCCCGAGTGTCAGCGCACCAGCGGCAGCGGCCAGCGCGTTCGCGACGTGATGACGGCCCACAATCTTCAGATCGATGGGAGCTTCCCCTTCGGGGGTCACCAGGGTGAAGGAAGCGCGGTCGGCACGGTCGAGGCGCACGTCGCGCGCGACGACATCGCCGCGCTCGTTGCCCGAAGCCGAGAAGCGGATCACCCGTCCAGTCGCCAGCGGAGCCATGGCCTCGACGTTCGGATCGTCCGTGTTGAGGATGACCGGACCGCCCGGGCGGGTTCCCTTGATGAGCTCGGCCTTCGCGGCTGCAACGCCCTCGAAACCGCCGAAACCACCCACGTGGGCGTGGCCCACGCACAGCTCGATGGCCACGTCGGGGGCGACGATGTCCGTCAGGTAGGTAATGTGACCGGGCGCTGAGGCACCCATCTCGAGGACGAGGTGGCGCGTCGACTCGTCGGCCAGCAGCACCGTCAGGGGCAGGCCGACCTCGTTATTGAAAGACAGCTTGGGGGCAACCGTCGGCCCGTCCTCGCTCATGATCTGGAGCAGCAGGTCCTTCGTGGTGGTCTTCCCCACGGAGCCGGTCATTGCGATGACGTCCAGGTCACCGTTGCTGCGCAGCTTTTCGACGTGCGCGCGAGCCAGAGCCCCCAGCGCCTCAGTCGAATCCTCGACGACGATCTGTGCCACGGCCTCGTCGACCTCGTGTTCGACGATGGCGGCGACCGCGCCGCGCGTGGCCGCACCGGAGACGAACGCGTGGCCGTCGGCGCTCTCACCGCGGCGTGCAACGTAGAGCGACCCTGCCTGAGCCTCGCGAGAATCCGTCACCACGGGCCCCGTCACGGGAACGTCGTTCCCCACGAGGCGACCCGACACTGCCTCAGCGATCCACTGGGCTGATGCCTGCATGCTTTACTCCTTCAGACTCACGGGGTCGTCGGATACAGGTTAGCTGACCCCGTAGACGCGGGGATACCCAGGTTCGCGACCGCCGTACGCGCGATGTCGCCAAAAAGCGGGGCTGACGAATCAGATGAGACCGACGCCACTTTCGGATTGTACAGAACCACGGCGATCGCCAGGCGCGGCGCGTCCGTAGGGATAATGCCCGCGGTGGTCGACACGAGGCCCGAAGCGCCGTCGATGACGGTCTCAGCGGTACCCGTCTTCACGCCGACCCGGTAGCCCGGGACCTTCGCGGCACCGGCGGTACCGCGGTCATCCTCAACGACAGATTCCATCATGGTCAGCAGCTGCGAGGCCGCCTGCGCGTCCATGACCTGCACGGGCTGGCTAGAGTCGGGAACCTCGACCGTTCCATCCGCGTTCGTCCACGACTTCACGATATGCGGAGAAATGCGCACTCCCCCGTTCGCGATCGTGGCGAGAGCGGACGCCTCCTGCATCGCCGTGATCGCGTAGGCCTGACCGAACATCGTCACGTAGCGATCACGGCCCTGCCACTGGTCGGCACTGCGTAGAAGACCCGCAGACTCGCCGGGCAGCTCGATACCGGTCTCCTGGCCAAAGCCGAGGGCGCGCATCATGGAGTAACGCTGATCATCGCTTATCGTTTGGCCGATGAGCACCGTTCCCGTGTTCGAGGACTCCGCCAACACACCCGTCGCCGTCAAAGTCTCACCATCGTGCTCGTGTAAGTCCGTGATCGGCCCACCGGCATCGGGCAGATCCAGCGCGTAGGGAACCTGGAAGACACTCGTCGGGGAGATCGTCCCCTGGTTGAGAGCCACTCCCACGGTCACGAGCTTGCCCATCGAGCCCGGCTCGAAGACGTCCTGCACCGCGTGCACCTTCTGGGGCTTGGCGTTGTCGGGTTCCGTTGAGTTCGAATCTGCCATGACGAGGACATGCCCCGTCGCAACATCTTCGATGACGACCGCGCCCCAGTCGGCATGGTGCTTCGCGACGCGCGCGTCCAGGAGGTCCTGCACCTGGTGCTGAAGGTCAGCGTGCATCGTCAGCTCGACGTTACCACCGTTCTTGGGCTCCACCGTCGTCTTCTTGCCGCCGGGCATGACGGCGCCGTTAGGGGCGATCTCAAAGGCCTGCGCGCCCGGGGTGCCCGTCAGGAAGGTGTCGAACTGGGCCTCCATGCCCGAGGAGCCCTGCCCCTCAGCGTTCACCGTACCGATGACCGGGGCCGCCACGTTGCCGTTGGGGTATTCGCGTTCGAAGACGGACTCCCACTCGATCCCGTAGATGTCGAGCTTACGGATCTCACGGTAGGTCACCGCATCGACGTTTCGCTTGATGTACTCGTAGGTCGAATCGCCCAGCATCATGCCGCCCAGCTCGGCCTCGTTCATGCCGAGGAGCGGGGCGAGCTGACGAGCGGCCTCAGCGGGGCCTCGCCCGACCTCGTTACCATCGTCATCGCGATGCACATAGGCGCGAATATTCACCTGGTTGACGGCGATGTCGTAGGTCTGGATCGAGTTCGCCAGCACCACGCCGGTTGCATCGGTAATCGTTCCGCGCGCGGCCGCGACTTCGGTCGAAGACGTACGCACACGCTGCCCCTGGGCAGCCAGGGAGGGTCCTTCAATGATCTGCAGCTGCACGAGCCGCACGGCGCAGATGCTCAGGGCAAAGATGAAAAATCCCAAGACCCACCGTGAACGCGTGATGACGGTATCCATAGGCACTCGCCTCCGAGTTACTTCGCAGGGGTTCCAGCCTCGACGGTGCCGGTCTCAAGCGTGATGAAACCCGACTTGCCGGCGGGCACCATGCCGTTTGCCTTGGCGGCCTTCTCCAGCTCCGTCGGCGAGGCCTTGCGGTCCAGCTCAGCGCGCATGGTCCACGACTGCGCCTCCAGTTCGTTGAGCACGAGCTGCTGCTCGCGGATCTCAAAGGAGGTCTGCGCCATGCGGGTGTTGAGCACCATCGAGGTCACCACGGATGCCAGGGCGACGACCACGAGGAGGGCCACGACGGCCATCAGGGAGCGGCGCGGGCGGGTGCCCTCGACAAGACGAAGCTCGTGGACCTCGTCGCGGCGCAGCTCGGGGCGTGCTGCGGGACGTGCCTTCGCGGTTGCTGCACTCATGCGAGGTCCTTCCATTCGCGGATAAGTTCCGCACCGCGCAGTCGCACGGAAGCGGATCGGGGATTGTGGTCTTGTTCGGCCTGGTGGGCCTTGTTTGCGCCCTTTGTCAGCAGGCGCAGGCTGGGAGCCATCTCATCGGGGATGATCGGCAGTCCTGGAGGCACTGCAGACGTGGAGCCGCGGCGCAGGACATCTTTGACTATTCGGTCTTCGAGGCTTTGATAGGACTCCACGACGAGGCGCCCGCCAACCCTCAGACTTGACAGCGCCCGCGGGAGCGCCCGCTCCAGGATGGTCAATTCGTCGTTGACCGCGACGCGCAGCGCCTGGAACGTGCGTTTCGCCGGGTTGCCACCCGTGCGCCTCGCAGGCGCCGGGATCGCCTCACGAATGATGTCCACGAGCTCGCCTGTGCGAGTGATGGGTGCGTCGTCTCGGCGGCGGATGATGAGCCTGGCGATCCGGGGCGCGAACTTTTCTTCGCCGTAGGTGCGCAGAATGCGGATCAGTTCGCCTTCCGAGGCGGTGGCCAGCAGGTCCGCCGCGCTCTGTCCGCTCGTCGCGTCCATTCGCATGTCGAGCGGAGCGTCCTTCGAGTAGGCGAAGCCGCGGTCGGCCTCGTCGAGCTGGAGGGAGGACACTCCCAGGTCCATGAGGACGCCATCCACGCGCGCGTCGGCACCGAGCTGCTCCTCAACGGCCGTATCGATGTTGTCGTAGGTGGTGTGGACCGCACGGAAACGTGTCCCGAAGCGCTCGAGCCGCGCCGAGGCTAGCTCGATGGCCTGCGGGTCGCGGTCGATGCCGATGACGGTGAGTCCCTCGAAGCGCTCAAGGGCGCCCTCGGTGTGACCACCCATGCCCAGGGTTCCATCCACGAGGACGCCGCCGGGGCGCTCGATCGCAGGGGCGAGCATGTCGAGGCACTCGCGCAGCAGCACGGGGACGTGACGCTCGCTCGCGGGGCGCGATGAATCGCGCACCGACTCCGCTGCATCGCGCATGTCGCGCCTCCTTTACGTCTCCCTCGATCCGTCCACCCAGGTCCCCCACCGTGCTCCGCCACCGGGGAAGTGATGTCGGAACAGCGGGCGGAGACCTGGATGTACGGGTCAGAACATCCCGGGAATAATCTCTTCTGCTGTGTTGGAGAAGACCTCCTCCTGGACCGCGAGGTATTCGCGCCAGGCCGAGGCATCCCAGATTTCGGCTCGCGAGCCCGCGCCAATGACGGCGAGCTCACGACCCAGACCGGCGTATGCGCGCAGGTCTGCGGGGACGCTGATGCGCCCCTGCTTGTCCGGAATCTCCTTATAGGCACCCGAGAGCATCACGCGGATCCAGTCACGCGCCTGCTTGGACGACAGGGGCGCGCGGCGCAGTTCCGCGGTCATGTTCTCGAACTCCGACGCAGGGAATGCGTAAATGCAGTGCTCCTGTCCGCGAGTGAGGACGATTCCGCCCTCCATGTCCTCGCGAAAGCGCGCGGGCAGGAACATGCGACCCTTGTCGTCGAGCTTGGGCTCGTACGTACCGAGGAACATGTCACCGCCCTCCCCTGTTCGGAACTTTCCCCCACTTTAACCCACCGAACCCCATGTTTACGCAGAAACTTACGGCGTGGCGCGAGATACACCGAGCGAAAATGGCGGATTTCAGCGAAAAAATCAGGTGGAGAAAAGTGGGGAAATCTTGCACACACTCGGTGAGTCGCACCGCAGCAAACAATGACAGTCAAAGACGATGACAAGACGCCAATCGGGCATAATTCGTTGTTATTACGGCGTTTTCACGAGGCATGGGAGCGTTTGGAGGGCACCGGTGCCACTCTCGGAGAGGACAGTGGGGAGGGAGGTGGAGAATCCCCGGGGAGCGCAGTGGGGAGCGCAGTGGGGAGCGCAGTGGGGAGCGCAGTGGAGCGGGGCGAGCCGGTTAGTCCGGCTCGCCCCGCTCCATCAGTCGTATGGAAGGCCTAGTCGTTGTCTCGACGGTCGTCCCAGCGGCGCTCCTGGTCCTGGATAAAGGAGTTCCATCCACTGCTCTTGTCTGCGCCATGCTCAGACGATGCATCGGCCGACTGCGACGACGACGTTCCCGGCCGCGACAGGGCGTGGAGGATACCGGCGACCGTCAGGGCGAAACCGGCCACCCCCAGGAGGATCGAGAGGATCGAGTAGCCCAGCGACACGGCGGCGACCAGGACGACCATGCCCAGGACCGCTCCGGTCAGCCCCAGCGCGATGCGGCGCGGTGCGCGCGGTCCGCGAGCCGGCTCGTCTTCCTCCTCGGCCGCAGGAGCGGACATCTGGGAGGCCAACGCCGGGTCTTCCTCGCGCAGGGATGCTTCCATCTGCTCGAGGATCTTCTTCTCGTACTCGGTGAGAGCCATTGGGTGCCCCTTTCGGACGGTGGTGTCCTCAGCTTAGCGCGTGTGACATGTCGGAGACGAACTGGCCTTACAGGAGCGTTCCCTGCGTGGCTTCTTCATCGCGGGGTTCACTCCCCTTCCCCTGCGCCTGAGTACCGGCTCCGGTGGGAGGGGCCCCGGCCTCGTTGCTATCTGCGCCGAAGGAGCGCCTACCCGGCACCTTCTTTCCGAGGAGCGTGGCGGGGGCGAGGGCACCCGCGCCGAACTTGTCACGGATCTGATCCATCGCGCGCTCGGAGGCGGCGGGCCTCTCGTCACGGTCGAGCGTGACGGCGACGCCACCCGAGCGCGACTGCAGCCCCTCCACGCGCACGCCGAAGAGCCGCACTCCCCCGATCGGCAGGTCCTCACGGGCAAACAGGCCATGCGCCGCCTGCGCAATATCACGCCCTGTGTCGGTGGGTGCCACGAGGCTCACGCTGCGCGTGATCGTATGAAAATCGGTGCCGCGCATCTTGATACCCACGGTCCACCCCACGACGCCTCCGGCGCGCAGCCTGCGGGCGCAGTCATGCGAGGCCGCCAGGATGAATTCTTCGATGTCCGCCCGCGAGCGCACGTCCTCCTCGAAGGTTCGTTCCATGCCGACCGATTTCTCGGCGCGCGTGGGGGCGACGGGACGCGGGTCGATGCCCCACGACAGGTCGTGGAGGTGGTGGGCGGAGGCCACACCGAGGAGCTTGGTGAGGCGCGTGAGCGGGGCGTTGGCGAGGTCCCCGATCGTGTCAATCCCCTCCCGGTCGAGGATCGCCGCGGTCTTTCCTCCGACTCCCCACAGAGCTCCAACGGGCAGTCCGTGGAGGAAATCGACGGTGGCCACCTGGGGGATGAGGAGCAGGCCGTCGGGCTTGGCGTGCGAGGACGCGATTTTGGCGACCGACTTGGTGGCGGCGATTCCGACGGATGCGGGCAGACCAACGGCTTCCCGGATTCGCGCGCGGATGAGGCGAGCGATGTGGGTGGGCGACCCGAGCCTGCGGCGGGCCCCGGAGACGTCGAGGAAGGCCTCGTCGATGGAGACCTGCTCGAGATCGGGGGTGACGGTGGCGAGAATCGCCATAACCTGGCGGGAGTAGCGCTGATAGAGGCCGTGGTTGCCGGGGATGAATGCGGCGCTCGGGCACAGGGCACGGGCGCGCGAGGTGGGCATGCCTGCGCGCACGCCGAGGGCGCGGGCCTCGTAGGTGGCGGAGGTGACGACTCCTCGCCCGGACGTGCCGCCCACGATGATGGGGCGGCCGATGAGGCTCGGATCCTCGCGCATCTCGACCTGTGCGAAGAAGGAGTCCATGTCGACGTGCAGGATCGGTGTGGCGCTATCGTCCGATCCCCAGTCGCGTTTGGCGCGCGCGTCCCTGGGAGCGTTTGACATGTCACCTCCTGTGCCCGTGGGCGTCGTCCATGGTTACAGTGTCCACCATGGCACGCTCATCTTCGTCACGCGACATCTCCTTCGACACGGATTTCGGTCCGGCCCGGATCCGCTGGGACGGTCCGCGCGCGACGCTGTTCCTGGGCGAGGTCGAATCATCCGCAGTCGACACGTCGGACCCCACGTACTTGGAGTTCGAGTACATGCAGCACATGGATGCCGTCGTGTCTTCACTGTGGGGTCCCCCGGATCGTTTCCGCGCGCTCCACGTGGGCGGCGCGGCCTGTGCGCTCGCGTGCGCCTGGTCGTCGTCTCGCCCTCAGTCGCGCCACGTCGCCGTCGAGGTCGACCGTCTATTGGCCGAACAGGTGCGCGAGCACTTCCCAATTCCGGGGGCCCCGCTGGTCAAGATCCGCGTGGGCGATGGACGAGCGGTCCTCGACGGGGCGCGCGAGGGATCTTTCGACGTCATCGTGCGCGACGCCTTCGCGTCGGGTGTGACTCCCGATCATCTGCGCACGGTGGAGTGTGCCGACCGGGCACGGCGCGCCCTCACAGCCTCGGGGGTGTACCTGGTCAATTGCGCGCACGGAGGCGCTGCCAACGCGCGCCAGGACGTGGCCGCCCTGCAGGAGGTGT
The DNA here is from genome assembly GCF_001064145.1 of Sanguibacter keddieii. Taxonomy (GTDB): domain Bacteria; phylum Actinomycetota; class Actinomycetes; order Actinomycetales; family Actinomycetaceae; genus Pauljensenia. The sequence continues at coordinate 67,191 of NZ_JVOJ01000050.1, read as the reverse complement.
TCCCTTTCGTGGCATCCATCCAGGACCCGAAGGTGGGGCGAGGGGGACGGCGCGGCAACGTGGTCGCCCTGGCGAGTGCCGCTGACGTCGTCAACGTCGATGAGATCGATCGGGCCCTGCGAATGCTCGCTCTCCCGGCCCGCATTACGAGGCCGGCCGACCTGGCGCGCTGGGTCGCGGGGACGGCGGCGCTGACAGACTCGCAGGTGGGCTACCCGCAGGCCGACTGACTCCCCCACCCGCGCGCGGGTGGGGCCCGAGTGGATGCCCGGCGCGCCCGCGATCCCGGGACTCCCCCACCCGCGCGCGGGTGGGGCGCAGGCTCAGGCGCGGTGACGCGGAGTCGAGGGCCCGGGACCGTGCCCGTTGCGACGCGCCTCGATACGTGCGAGCACGTCCTCGATCGTGTCTGGCTTGGAGGGCTCCACGGATTCTTCGGTGCGCGGGGCGCGCTGAACGGACTCGATCTCCTCGTCCTGGGCGCGCGAGACCTGCGCCAGGTAGGCCTCAATCACGTCGCCGATATCCTTGGGGGTCTTCTCCTCGCCTCCCGCCGACGGACGCTGGCCGAGTCCGGGCAGCGGGATCGCTCCCTCTCCGCCGGTCCACGCATCGAAGTGCTCCTCAAGGTTGGAGACCGTGTGCGAGATGTCGGGGTTACCCTCCACGAGCTTGGCGATGTTCTCCTGGTCCTGCGCGGCCCCCTGTTCGAGGTCGCCGACGGGCAGGGACAGATCAGCGAACTTCGCGAAGGAGGTGAGCAGGGCCGAGGAGGCCGCCGGATAGCCGGTGTCCGCCATGTAGTACGGGACCGCGCCGAGCAGCGCCAGGCCGCCAATGCCTCGTTGCCCCATGCGGATCTGCATGAAGGTGGACAGCGGCGAGGGGAACTGCATGTGATTTGAGATCGCGCCAGCCCCCGCTGGCAGCAGCGACGCGTCGGTGGCCTGCACGTGCACGGGCGTCGGGCGCGTGTGCGGCACACCCGAGGGCACCCCGTGCAGCGAGAACGTGATCTCGACGCCGGCGCGCTCGCACAGCTCATTGATCGCGTTCGTGAACGACTCCCAGTGAGCGTCGGGCTCCGCGCCGTGCAGGACCAGGATCGGGTTGCCCATGTCATCTTCGACGAGGTCGAGGACGGTCTGCGGCATCACCATATCCGGGGAGGACACCCAGTTGTCCACAGTCACGATCGGACGGTGCGAACGGTAGTCCATCAGCACGTCCGCGTCGAAGGTGGCGACTCGCTCATTGTGCAGGGAACGCAGGAGCTGGCCGATCGCCATGCGCCCCGCCGCGCCGGCGTCAATCGCCCCATCGAAGTGGATGAGGAGAATCTTCGCCTTCGCGCCGGCGGCGGGACCGTCGGCATACAGGTCAGTGGCGTTGATACTCACGTCTCCTCCTCATGCTGATTCTTCTGCCTCGTGTCTAACGTACCCGGGCGACGCCCACCTCGTCACGCGGGAGACGGTTTTGAGCTTGCGGCGAAGTCGCGCACACACCGCACATAGCAGAGCACGCGAGACGAAAGTAAGGAACAATGGAAGGCCCATAATCGAGGAGGACCCATGGCCACGAACGAGCACCGCGAGTCGTCGACCGACCTTCCGTTGCCCGAACAGGATTTCGTGGACAACGCCTACGAGCGACTGGACGCGCTGCGCGCCTCGTATCGGCAGCGTCAGGGGCGCGTCCACTCGACCCACGGCGTCGGCAACGCTCAGGGATGGACCGAGCGCGAGGCCTTGTCCGCTCACCTGGGCGAAATGGCTGCGCGCCTCGAAGGCGTCGAAGATCGTCTGGTGTTTGGCCGCCTCGACATGGCCGACCATTCGACCCGCCACGTGGGTCGCCTCTCCCTGTCCCACGAGGACGGCACTCCCCTGCTCGTTGACTGGCGTGCCCCCGCCGCACGCCCCTTCTACCAGGCCACCTCCGCCGAGCCGGACGGCGTCGTGCGCCGCCGCCACATTTCCACCCGTGACCGGCGCGTCACCGGCCTCGAAGACGAGCTGCTGGACACCTCTCGCGCGTCCGGACTCGAACTCCAGGGCGAGGGTGCCCTCATGCACGCTCTCAGCGAGGCCCGCGACGGCCGCATGGGCGACATCGTCGCCACCATCCAGTCTGAGCAGGACCGCATCATTCGCGCGTCCGACAAGGGCATTCTGGTCGTCCAGGGCGGCCCCGGCACCGGCAAGACGGCCGTCGCCCTCCACCGCATCGCGTACCTGCTCTACGCCCACCGCGAGCGCCTCGAACGCTCGGGTGTCCTCCTCGTCGGCCCCTCGCGACTGTTCCTGCGCTACATCGAGCAGGTCCTGCCGTCGCTCGGCGAAACGGGCGTCGTCTCGGTGACGCTGGGTGACCTGGTGCCCGGCGTGAACGCTCGCGGTAGCGAGGACGAGGCCGTGGCGCGGATCAAGGGGCTGCCCGCGTGGGCGAAGATCATCAAGGAAGCCGTGCGCGCGCTGGCCAAGCTCCCCGAGGGCGACCAGGTGCTGCGCGTGTGGAACCGCGAGGTGACGCTCACGCGCGCCGACGTGGAGAGCGCGAGGCGCCGGGCGAAGCGCTCGGGCCGCGCGCATAACGTGGCGCGAGAGTCCTTCGCGCGCGAACTCATGGATGTGTTGGCCCTGCGCCTGGCGCGCGAGGCCGGGGACGCGGACTCCGAGGGCGGCGTCGATCCTGAGGTCAAGCGCTCCTGGCTCGTCGAAATCCGCGACTCGGTGGACTGTCGACGCGCGATCAACACGGCGTGGATGCCGACGAGCGCACAGACGCTGCTGCGCCGCCTCTACGCTCGTCCCGAGGTGCTGGCGGCGGCAAACCGCAAGGCCGGCTCCCCGCTGCGTCCCGACGAACTCGCTGCCCTCGTGCGCCCCCGCTCGGCGCCGTGGACGGTGTCTGACGTGCCGATCCTGGACGAGTGCGAGGAGCTGCTCGGCCCTATGCCGTCGTCTTCCTCCTCGTCGCGCGAAGCCGACGAGGGCGCGATCGAGCGCGCCCGCGAGGCGATCGAGGCCCAGAACCTGGGGGGTGGCATCGTGACCGCCCAGATGCTCGCCGAGCAGGTGGCCGGACAGGACACCTGGACGCCGCTGTCCGAGCGCGCCGCCAAGGACCGCACGTGGGCGTACGGCCACATCGTCGTCGACGAGGCCCAAGAGCTCTCCCCCATGGCCTGGCGCGCCCTGCTGCGTCGCTGCCCCTCCCGTTCATTCACGGTCGTGGGCGACCTCGACCAGCGTCGCGGCTCCAAGCGCCCGCCCACGTGGGAAAAGGCCCTCGGCCCTGCGGCTCGCGCCCTGGCGGCCGAGTACGCGCTGACGGTCTCCTACCGCACGCCCGCCACCCTCACGACCCTCGCCGAAGGCGTCGTCGCGCGCGCCGGTGTCCCCGTCCTCTACCCGATGACGGCCGTGCGCGACGTCGACGATTGCTACCGCGTCACCCACGTGGACGCGCCCGAGGACGCCCCGGCCTCGTCGAAGGACAACAACCCCCTGTGGCGCGCCGTCGCCCAGGCCCAGCGTGAGGCCGAGGAGCGCCTCGATCGCGAGGCGGGGACCTCCCGTGGCCGCATCGCCATCATTGTCGGGGCGCAGCGCGCCCGCGCGTGGGGAGCCGACGTGGACGGCGAGACGGCCCTCTCCGAGCGCGTCAGCCTCCTGTCGGCCGTTGCCTCCAAGGGTCTCGAGTTTGACTCCGTCATCCTCGTCGAGCCCGCAGAGGTCCTCAGCGACGGCGTCGGCGACCTTTTCGTCGCCCTCACCCGCGCCACCCACGACGTGCACGTCGTCCACTGTGCTCCCCTGCCCGCCGGCATGGAAGAGTGGTAGGAGCGACCACACGCTGACACCGCGTGTCCCTTTCGGCTCCCGTCTGCCATGATGGGGGTATGACACGCGCACTGCTCCTGGAAAATCCGCACGACGTCGCCGACGATATTTTCGCGAAGTTCGGCATCGAGGTGACCCGCGTGACGGGTGCCCTGTCCGAGGACGACCTGATCGACGCGCTCGAGGGCGTGGACTACCTGGGCTTGCGTTCCAAGACCGAGGTCACCGAACGGGTGCTGCGTGCGCGCCCTGAGCTCAAGGCCATCGGAGCCTTCTGCATCGGCACGAACCAGATTGACCTGGCCACCGCCACCAAGTTGGGCGTCGCCGTGTTCAACGCTCCGTACTCCAACACGCGCTCCGTCGTCGAGCTCGCGATCGGCGAAATCATCGATCTCTCGCGCCGCGTCACCGTCAAGAACTCGCGTCTGCACCGCGGCGTGTGGGATAAGAGCTCGGACGGTGCCCACGAGGTGCGCGGGCACACCCTGGGCATCATCGGCTACGGAAACATCGGTACTCAGCTGTCGGTCCTCGCCGAGGCCATGGGTCTCAACGTCATCTTCTATGACGCAGCCGAGCGCCTTGCCCTGGGTAACGCGACGCAGATGCCGACCATGGAGGCCGTCCTGCGTGAGGCCGACATCATCTCCGTGCACGTGGACGGCCAGGAGTCCAACACGAACCTCATTGGGCGCGTCGAGTTCGAGCTGATGAAGCCCGGTGCCCTGTTCATCAACCTGTCGCGCGGTCACGTCGTCGACGTCGATGCGCTGCACGCGGCGCTCGTCTCGGGCCACCTGGGTGGCGCGGCCATCGACGTGTTCCCGGAGGAGCCGCGCGCCAACGGCGATCCGTTCGACTCGCCCCTGGCAACCCTCGACAACGTCATCCTCACGCCCCACATCGGGGGTTCGACGGAGGAGGCGCAGTACGACATCGGTCGCTTCGTGGCGGCCAAGATCGGTGAATACCAGGCCAGCGGTTCAACCGACATGAGCGTGAACCTGCCGAACCTGACGATGAACATCGGCAAGCGCTCGCGCTACCGCGTACGCCTCATCCACCGCAACGTGCCCGGCGTCATGGCGCGCGTCAACCAGATCTTTGCCTCCTCCGAAGCAAACGTCGACGCCCAGATCCTGGCCACCGTCGACGAGGTCGGCTACGTGCTTACCGACATTTCTGCGGGCCTGGGGCGCGAGGCACTCGAGGAACTGAGCCACCTGCCCGAAACTGTCCGTCTGATCGCCACGCCGCTGTAAAACTGTCGTATTCATCGCGCGTTCCCAGCTGGTCAAACGAGGCATAACTTACGGTATCGTAGGGGCATCGTTCCCGAAGGAGGACAGATGGATCTCACGACGAAGCTGCGCGAGCTGTACGCACCAGGCGTTGCCTACGAGATCGCAGCCCCCGCCCAGCCCATCCCCGAGATGGTCCTGGAGGTTGCCTCGCGCTACCCGAGGCGCGCCGCGATCGACTTTTTCGCACGCCAGCTCACGTACGAGGAGCTCACTCAGGAGATGCGCCTGGCCGCAGGTGCCCTCCATCAGGCGGGCGTGCGCCCCGGCGACCGCGTCGCCCTCGTCATGCCGAACTGCCCGCAGCACGCCGTCGCCGTCCTGGGCACGATGCTCCTCGGCGCCGTCGTCGTCGAACACAATCCGCTCGCCCCCGCTGGCGAGCTGGAGGGCGAGTACGAGCGTCACGGCGCTCGCGTCACCATCGCATGGTCGAAGTCCCTGGACAAACTCACCTTCCTCGGGCGCGGCCACACCACCTTCTGCATGGACCTGACGACCGCCCTTCCCGCCGCCTCTCGCATGGCGCTCAAGCTTCCCGTGAAGGCCGCCCGCGAGAAGCGCGAACAGCTCTCCAGCCCGCGCCCGAGCTGGGCTCGCTCCTGGACGCGCGCCATGCGCACCGCGACCCCGTGGCGCGGTGCGTGCCCGTCAGCCGTGGAGGACGTCGCCCTCCTCATTCACACAGGCGGCACGACCGGCGTGCCAAAGGCCGCCGCTCTCACGCACGCCAATCTCATGGCGAACGTCGAGGAATCGATCGCATGGGTCCCCGTCCTCCACGAGGGCGCTGAGGTCTTCTACTGCATCCTGCCGCTCTTCCACGCCTTCGGATTCACGATTGGCTTCCTGGCGGGCCTGCGCATGGGGGCGACGATCGCCATGTTCCCCAAGTTCGACACCGCGCTGGTACTGGCCGCTCAGCGCCGCCTGCCGTGCACGTTCTTCCTGGGCGTTCCGCCCATGTACGAGCGCCTGCTCGCGGCGGCGGAAGGCACGAACGTGGACCTGTCCTCAATTCACTTCTCGCTCTCGGGCGCGATGCCTCTCTCGGCGCCGCTGGCCGACCAGTGGGAGCAGGCCACCGGCGGCCTCATGATCGAAGGCTACGGCATGACGGAAGCCTCCCCGATCATCCTGGGATCACCGCTCGCCTCCTCGCGAGCACGCGGGGCGCTCGGCATCCCCTTCCCTTCCACCCAGGTGCGCATCGTCGATCCGGAAAACCCCTCCCGCGAGGTTGCCGATGGCGAGGTCGGCGAGCTCATTGCCCGCGGCCCGCAGGTGTTCTCCGGCTATTGGGACCAGGACGAGGAGACCGCCGGAGTCTTCACCGAGGACGGATGGCTGCGCACGGGCGACCTCGTTCAGGTGCGCGACGGCTTCATCTACATGGCGGATCGCCGCAAGGAGATGATCAATTCGTCCGGCTTCAACGTCTACCCTACGCAGGTGGAAGACGCCGTCCGTTCGATGCCGGGTGTTCTCGACGTCGCAGCAGTCGGCGTGCCGGCCGGCGAGTCAGGCGAGGACGTCGTCGCCGCCGTCGTCCTCGAGGCCGGTGCCTCCGTCACGCTCGCAGACCTGCGCAAGTGGGCAGAAAAGTCCCTCGCCCACTACGCGCTCCCCCGTCAGATCGTTGTCATGACGGAGTTGCCTCGCTCTCAGCTGGGTAAGGTCATGCGCAAGAAGGTCCGCGAACAGATCATGGGCGCCCAGGCCGCCGCGACCGACGCGGTTGCCGGTGCGCGCGAGGCCGTTGCGGGTGCGCGTGAGGCAGTATCCGAGAAGGTCGCCGAAGCACGCGAGGCCGTCGCGGGTGCGCGCGGTGCCGTCTCCGAGGCCATGGCCGAGGCACGCGAGTCCATGTCGGAGAGGGTGGCAGGTGCCCGAGAAACCGCTTCGGAGGCGATGGCCGGTGCACGCGATTCTGTCACCGAGGCCATCGCCGGGGTTCGCGGTTCCTCCTCCGGACAGGCTTCCGAGCCCATCGACGCATCTGATGGGCCGGCACAGCGCTACAAGGAGACGAACGAGGAGTAGTCATCCCCTCGCCGTGGAAGCGACGATGCCCGGCCCCGCGAAAGGGCCGGGCATCAATCATGCACGTTGATTAGTCGTCTCCCAGCAACGTGGGGGCGTTGGACACGGGGCGTTTGCGCGCAGAACGCGCCTTGCGAGGCTTCTTCCCAGCCACGGACGTAGGCGCGGGCGCAGCGGGTTCGACGGCAGCGTGGTCGCTGGCCTCAGACTCCGCGTCACCGCCCTGCGCACGCTCACGCAGCACCTGAATGGCCTGTTCGAAATCATCGAGAGTGTCGAACTGACGATAGACGGAGGCGAAGCGCAAGTAGGCGATCACGTCGAGGTCACGCAGAAACGGGAGGATGGCTTTGCCGACTTCGTTCGTCGACACGTTAGAGACTCCGGTTGAGCGCAGCTGCTCCTCGACCTGCTGAGCGAGAATCGCCAGCTGATCATCCGAGACAGGCCGTCCCTGACAGGCTTTCTTGACGCCCGACACAACCTTGTTACGGGAGAAAGACTCAACGACGCCGGAGCGCTTGACGACCTGGAACGAGGACGTTTCGAGGGTCGTGAAACGCTTCTTGCAGTGCGTGCACTCACGCCGACGCCGAATCGAGGCGCCGTCGTCCGCGATGCGCGTATCGACGACGCGCGAATCCGGGTTATGACAGAAAGGGCAGTGCACCCCTCAACGGTACACGCTCAGACCCACGTCTGTCACAGGAGTCCCACGCGTCACCGTCAGCGGACGGGGACGACCACACGCTGACCGGGCTGCAGGGCACCCTGCACGTCATTCATGCGCTCAATGTCAGCGACAACCTGCTCGAGCGGACGATCCGTCTTGACGTTCTGAGCCAGCGACCACACCGAGTCACCGCTGACGACCGCCTTCGTCACCGTCGGACCATCGTAGGCGGCGGGCTGGATAGCGAGACCGAGAGCACCGGCCCCCACGGAGAGAACAACCGTCGCGAGCGCGCCGGCAATAATGCCGCGACGAGAAGATCGGGCGCGGCGACGCGGAGCCGCAGGAGAGCGCAGGTAGGAAGGGTCATCGACGCGCTGAGCCTCGATGCGACGACGCGCGGACGGAGCGGTGGAGATGTCACGAACGGTCGCCAGCGGCGCGTCCTCCACGACGCGAAGCGGGTGGCGGCGCGCGGGGAACGAGACGGCAGTCTGAGCCGCGAAGGGGATACTCATGAGAACCTCCAAAACACTATCATCGAACATCTGTTCGTCGAACACTTGTACGATAGCACGCTCCGCGACCAATGTCGAGACCCACTCGAACATATGTTTGATTGTGCGCGGAATCGGCTTATCCTTGACGTATCTAGTGGACGCCCACCCATGCACATTTGCGTCCACCCCGATGCGAAGGAGAGGCCATGACCGAGCGTTCGATCAGCGATCGACACCGCGCGATCTTGCGAGTTATCAACGAAAAGCTGGCATCCAGCGGCTTCCCTCCGTCTGTGCGCGAGATCGCATCTGCAGTCGGTTTGGCGTCACCGTCGACGGTGAAGCATCACCTTGATGCGCTTGAGGCCGACGGCTACCTTGTCCGCGAGCCCGGCCTTCCCCGCGCCCTCGACCTCACCGATCGGGCTCGCGTCGAGCTCGGCATCACCCCCTCGTCACAACCTTCCGAGAAGGTCGTTCGCATCGAGGTCCCCGTCTCCCACGTGGAGGAGGAAGGCACGGCGATTCCGCTCGTCGGACGCATCGCCGCCGGCGCCCCCATCACGGCCGAGCAGCACGTGGAAGACGTCTTCCGTCTTCCCACATCCGTGACCGGACACGGCGATCTGTTCATGCTCGAGGTAAGCGGCGAGTCGATGGTCGATGCCGGCATCTTCGACGGGGACTACGTCGTCATCCGCTCTCAGAACGAGGCCCGCAACGGAGAATTTGTTGCCGCCATGATCGACGGCGAGGCGACAGTGAAGGAACTGTCTGTGACGGGCGGTCACGTCTGGCTCCTGCCCCACAACGCGGACTACTCCCCCATCCCGGGGGACGACGCCACCATCCTCGGCAAGGTCGTCACCGTCATTCGTTCACTCTGACGCAGCGTATAAGCCGGTGGCGCCACCCCTGAGGGTGGCGCCACCGGCTTATACGAAGGAGGCTCAGAAGCCCAGGTCGCGGGCAACCTGACGCAGGCGCTGGGCCGATGCGGTCAGGCCGTCGCGCTCGTTGAGCGTGAGCGGCGGGTTCAGGACGCGTCCGGCGCCGTCGCGGCCGACGATCGTCGGGGCGGCCATGACCACGTCAGAGATGCCCTCCCAGTCCTCGAGCAGCGTCGAGATGGTGAGGACACGCTGCTCATCGCGCAGCACAGCACCTGCGATGTTCGCGGCAGACAGGCCGATCGCGTAGTTCGTCGCGCCCTTGCCCTCGATGATCTTGTAGGCGGACTGGACGACCTCCTGCGCAATGGAGTGACGCAGAGCCGAGTCGAAGACACCACCGGACAGGGTCGGACCCCACTGGGACAGCGGGACGTTGCCGATCTCGGCGCTGGACCACAGCGCAACCTCGGAGTCGCCGTGCTCGCCGGCCACGTAGGCGTGGATGTTCTGGGTGGCCACACCGGTCTCGCGCGAGACCAGGTAGCGCAGGCGGGAGGTGTCGAGCACCGTGCCGGATCCGAAGACCTGGTTGCGAGGCAGACCCGTGAGCTTCAATGCCACGTAGGTGACGACGTCAACGGGGTTCGTCACGAACATGAAGCGGGCATCCGGAGCGACGTTCTGCAGGTTCGGCACGATCTTCTTCATGAGGTTGACGGTCGAGCCGGCCAGCTCCAGGCGGGACTGCCCGGGCTGCTGCTTCGCGCCAGCCGTGACGATGATCAGGTCGGCACCACGAACGATCTCAACGTCATCCGAGCCCTCGATCGAACCGGCGGGCGTGAACTGGATGCCGTGGGCCATGTCGAGGGCCTCTGCCTCAACCTTGGTCTTGTTGATGTCCTGAAGAACGATCGAACGGGCGTCGCCGCGCATCGCACAGGCGTACGCGACCGCCGTGCCAACGGCACCGGCGCCGATGATGGCGATCTTGGAGGGACGTCCGGAGGACTTTGACGGGTACAGGGTCTGCGCTTGGTTTTCCACGAGTGTCTCCTAGAGTCTGCGAGCGTCTCTATTGTCTCAGATTGGGGGCTGTCCGTGCCCGTTATCTGCACGACGTTTTACGCGCTCAGGGAGCACTCTCTCCTATTGCTCAACACCTTGCGCGAGGCGCCGCAGCGCACCGCGAACAACCTGAGGATCCGTCGTCGGCCACATGGCGGGCAAGGAACGCATGATGAAGCCGCCGTAGCGCTTGGTCACCACGCGCGGATCGAGGATCGCCACGACGCCCCGGTCGTCGGTCGAGCGCAGCAGACGTCCCACACCCTGGGCCATCATGAGCGCCGCGTGCGTCAGGGAGACGGATACGAAGCCGTTGCCTCCCCTGCGTTCGACGTCCATGGAGCGGGCACGCGACACGGGATCGTCCGGGCGTGGGAACGGAATCTTGTCGATCACGACGAGGCGGCACGCATCCCCCGCAACGTCGACGCCCTGCCACAGGGACATCGTGCCCACGAGACATGAGTCGCGTTCCTCGCGGAATCGTTGGATCAGCTGCGCCAGGGTCTCCTCGCCCTGCAGGTAGACGGTCAGGTCCGTGCGCTCGCGCAGGGCCTGCGCTCCCGCCATCGCCCCGCGTCGCGACGCAAACAGAGCGAGCATCCCGCCGCCCGAGGCCTGCGCCAGTTCCACGAGCTCGTCCAGCAACTCCTCGGAGGGACCGTCTCGCCCCGGCAAGGGCAGGTGGGTCGCCACGTAGCGGATGCCCTGGCGACCGTGGTCGAAAGGAGATCCGACGTCGATGCCGTGCCACGGCACCCCGGAGACGGCCATGCCTGCCTGTGCGGCCATGAAGTCAAAGTTTCCGCCGAGCGCGAGGGTCGCAGACGTGAGGATCGCGGGGCGTGCACCAATGCCGGTTCCACCGATCGCAGCCGACACGTCGAGAGGCCCGACAGTCAAGCGCGCATTGTCAGCTTCATCCTTCGTGATGTAGGCGATCGACTGGTCGGGGTCCTGCCCCCACGCGTCGAGAGCGCTGATCAGCTCGTCGATGGCCGCGCGAGCCAAGAGCTTGGCGGCGGGTTCCCCCTGCGCCTCGGACACCTCGTGGCTAGCACGACGGGCCGCGCCGTCCAGCACGATCATCGCGTCGACGAGGGCGCTCGGCCGGTACTCGAGGAGCCCCGCCTCCAGGGGAGCCATGGCCGCTCCCAGCCCGGCCCCGGCCTCGTCCAGATCGGTGGAGTCGATCGAGAGATTCGAGCGCAGGGAGCGGGCGACGCGGCTCACGCGGGCGACCGTCAGGTCGGCGGCCGCCTGGGAGCGCACGCGGTCGGCCAGCTCGTGGGCCTCGTCGATGACGACGGCATCGTACTCGCCGAAAAGCTCACCCTCGCCACACGCATTAATGCCAAACAGCGAATGATTCGTGACGACGACGTCCGCGTCCGCCGCCTCCAGGCGCGCGGCCTGCGCGAAGCACTCGTCGATGAGCGGGCAGTGTTTGCCCAGGCACTCGGGTTTGGCGACCGATGCGTGATGCCAGGCGCGATCCGAGACACCCGGAACCAGGTCGTCGCGATCGCCCGTCGCGGTCTCGCTGATCCATTCGCGGATGCGCAGGATCTCCTTGCCGAGCTCGCCAGTCGGGCCGACACTCATGTCCCGATCCTCAAACAGTGTGCCCTCGGTGGGGTACCCGCCGTCCAGCTTGTGCAGGCACGCGTAGTTCGACCAGCCCTTGAGCACCGCGACCTTCAGGCGCGCGCCCGCCACAGAGGCGACCGCATCGACGACCACCGGCGCGTCCTTGACGAGGATCTGGCGCTGCAGCGCGAGCGTCGCCGTTGAGACAACCCCGCGCACGCCGTTCGTCGCGCAGTGCGTCAGCAGCGGGACCAGGTAGCCCACAGACTTACCCGTTCCCGTGCCCGCCTGCACGAGGAGGTGCTGGCGGTCCTCCAGGGCCGCTGTGCCTTCGGCGACCATCGACGCCTGCCCCTCGCGCGTGGACCCGCCCATCTGGGCAACGACCGCGTCGAGGACGCGACCCGAGGCCTCGACCAGGTCCGCGCTCACTCCCCGCTCACCGCCGCGTCACCCACGGTGCCACCCACCGCCTCGCGGGTGATGACGGCGGCCAGCGCCTCGTCGACGCGTGCGACGATCCGGGTGCCCGTCTCGACGTATTCCTCACGCTCGACGTCGCCCTCCTCGTGGATCCGATGCACGAGGGAGCCGGCCGAGTACGGCAGGATCGCATCAACGGCCACGCGAGGCCGGGGCAGCATGTCTTCGAGGGCAGCGCGCAGCGCCTCCACGCCCCAGCCCGTGTGGGCGCTGAGCGGCACGGCATCGGGGAAGACCGTACGCAGCAGGGCGATCTGCTCGGGCGAGGCCAGGTCGGCCTTGTTCAGCGCGATCAGCTCCGGGATGTCCGAGGCTCCCTCGATCGTGTCGATAACCGAACGCACAGCCTCCACCTGAGAGACAGGGTCGGGGTGGGCGGCGTCCACGACGTGCAAGATGACGTCGGCCTGGCCGACCTCCTCCAGGGTCGAGCGGAAGGCCTCGACCAGCTGGGTGGGCAGGTTACGAACGAAGCCGACCGTGTCGGTGAGCGTGTACTCGCGACCGTCCGCGGCGCGCGCGCGGCGCACCGTCGGGTCCAGCGTCGCGAACAGCGCGTCCTGGACCAGGACGCCCGCGTCCGTCAGGCGGTTGAGCAGCGTCGACTTACCCGCGTTCGTGTACCCGGCGATGGCCACCGACGGCACTGCCCCGCGGCGACGCGAATTGCGCTGAGTGCGACGGGCGGGTTCCATGCGCGCGATGTCCGCGCGCAGCTTCGCCATGCGCGTGCGGATGCGGCGACGATCCAGCTCGATCTTGGTCTCACCGGGGCCGCGCGAACCAATACCCGCGCCGCCCGCGACGCGACCGCCGGCCTGACGGGACATCGACTCACCCCAGCCGCGCAGACGCGGCAGCAGGTACTCGAGCTGCGCGAGCTCGACCTGGGCCTTGCCCTCACGGGACTTGGCATGCTGGGCGAAAATGTCGAGGATGAGGGCCGTGCGGTCGACGACCTTGGCGTCGACGACGTCCTCCAGCCCACGGCGCTGAGAGGGGGCCAGCTCCTCGTCAACGATGACGGTGTCGGCCTCGACGCTGCGCACGATGTCAGCCAGCTCGCGTGCTTTGCCGGACCCCAGGTAGGTCGCGGGGTCGGGCTTCATACGGCGCTGGATGATGCCGTCGAGCACCCGCGAACCGGCGGTCTCCGCGAGCGCGGCCAGCTCGCGCAGCGAGTTCTCAGCATCTTCTTCGCTCTGCGTGGTGCGCAGGCCCACGAGCACGACCTTTTCGAGTCGCACCTGGCGGTACTCGACCTCGGAGATGTCCTCGCGGTCGGAGGCGCCCGTGTCGACGCGGCGCGTGCCCGCTCGGGCCTCGCGCTCGAGGGCACCGGCGTCCTGGGAGGTGTCCTGACCCGTCGTCGATGCGAGCGCCGTTCCCGAGCGCGCGAGGATGCGCGCGACAACGTCGTTGACGCGCTGGTCGCGCTCTTCTTTCGAGGAGTCCGCACCTGTGTGGGTCGTGTCCATAACCATCCTTTTTGTGGGGCTTCTAGTGTCGCACGCGCCGCCCCCATCTGCGCCTGCGCGCGCGGGCGCGATAGGCTTTCTTCCGTGGACGAACAGTATTTCACCGACTCATCCCCTGCGAGCGCGGAGGAGATCCGCACGATCGAGGTGAGCGCGCGCGGCTTCGACCTGTCGATGCGCGTGTCGTCGCGCGTGTTTTCGGGTTCTAAGCTCGATCTGGGCACGCGTCAGCTCCTGGAGGTCGCCCCGGACCTGCCCGAGGGCGGGACCTTCCTGGACCTGGGCTGCGGGTGGGGTCCGATCGCGACGATCATGTCGTTGGAGTCCCCCAGCGCCGCCGTGTGGGCGGTGGACGTGAACTCTCGCGCGGTGGATCTGACGCAGCGCAACGCCCAGTCCAACGGCGCGAGCGGCGTGCGCGCGTTGAAGGCCGAGGAGGCGCTGGCCGCCTCGCGGGAGTCGGATACGCGCTTCGACGTCATCTGGTCGAACCCGCCCGTGCGCATCGGCAAGGACGCGATGCACGAGATGCTCCTGGCATGGCTGGGCAGGCTCGCTCCCACCGGCGTCGCCTATCTCGTCGTCCAGCGCAACCTGGGAGCGGATTCGCTCATCACATGGCTGAATGGCCAGGGCCTGCGGGCCTCGAAGTACGCGTCCAAGAAGGGCTTCCGCATCATCGAGGTGTGCCCCGCCTGACGCGCTCGTCGTCGACGAGGCCTGGGCCTCGTCACGCTTCCCGGCACCTTTTTCTGGGGGCCGGGTTCAGGGTAGGCGGATCTCGGCGACTCGGGTCGCGGGTCCGGTGAGGAACACCGACGCGTCCGTGATGCGGGGCCTCTCCCCCTCCCAGTCGATGACGCCGTCGAGGCCGACGATGACCGTTCCGCCCGGAATGTCGACGACCCACTGGGTGGGTGCTTCGGGGCCGCGTCGCAGGGCGGTGGCGAGGGCCGCCGCGCAGCACCCGGTGCCGCACGCCTGGGTCTCCCCCACGCCTCGTTCGAGCACGCGCATCGCGATGTGCCCGCGCTCGGCCCCAGGCTCGGTCAGATCGACGACCAGCTCGAGGTTGGTCCCCGCCTGGGGCACCGGATCGTAGGAGGGACGCTGTGCCTGCGGGATCTGGGAGACATCAACGGTCGGCAGGAACACGCCGCGCAAGGTTTCCTCGTCGGCAAGCTCGACGACGGTGTGCGGGTTAGGCATATCCACCCAGATACCGCCCAAGACCGCGTCGATACCGGGCACTCGCACATCGATCGTCTCGCGGGCGGGAGAGGCCGCCGGGCCCATGTCGACGCGGTAGCTCGCCCCCTGCCCCTCGTCCTCAGACTCGGGCGTCACGCGCTTGATGCCGCCGCGCGTGGCCACGTCCAGAGTCTGCCCGACCGGCAGATCCACGAGCCCCTCGCGGCGCAGGTGATCGACGAAGACGCGCACGCCGTTGCCGCACATCTCAGCCTTCGAGCCGTCAGCGTTGCGGTAGTCCATAAACCACATGCCCTCGCGCTCGACGGCCCGAATGAAGCCATCCGCGCCGATCCCGAAGGCCGGCGAGCACAGCGTCGCGACCTCGACCTCGCTGGGGTCGTAGTCGTCGTATTGGTCCGTGGCGACGACGAAGGAGTTACCGGCACCGTGGGCCTTGACGACGCGGGCGTGGGCGGGCAGCTGCGTGTTCTTCATGAATCCACCGTAGCGCGGGTGTGCGACTACGCGCAGCCCCCGCCCGTGTTACGAGCGTCCCAGGGCGGCCTCGGCCTCGCGCTGCGTCAACTCGACGACGTGGCGCACCACGGCCTCGGTCGAGTCGAAGCTCTCCACGTCCAGCCAGTGCACGCGCGGATCCGGCCGCAGCCACTTGACCTGGCGGCGCGCCAGCTGACGCGTGGCCAGCGCGATGGATTCCACGGCCTCGTTCTCGCTCATCTGTCCGTCGATGACGGCGAGCGCCTGGGCGTATCCCGTCGCGCGGGACGCGGTCTTCGCCTCTCGCAGGCCCACGTCGATGAGGGCGCGCACCTCCTCGATGAGTCCGCCGTCCATCATGGCGCGGGTGCGCAGCGCGATGCGCTCGTCGAGCTCCTCCATCGGGCGACGCAGCGCCACCATGAGCGAAGGACGCACGAACTCGTGGCGGGGCATGGACGCCGAGTAGGGGTGCCCAGTCAGCTCGATAACCTCGAGGGCGCGGATGATCCGGCGGGCGTTATGCGGGTCGATGCGCTGCGCCGAAACCGGATCCAGCTGGGTGAGGCGATCGTGCAGGCCGCGCGACCCCATCGGCCCCTCGGCGTCCTCTTCGAGGCGGGCGCGCACCGCCGGGTCCGTGCCCGGGAACTCGATGACGTCCAGGAGGGCGCGCTGGTACAGGCCAGAGCCTCCCGCGACCACCGCGACGCCCTCGCGCTCGTGGATGCCCGCCACATCGGCTCGCGCGTGCTTCTGGTAGGCGGCCACCGAGGCCTCGTCGCGCACCTCCAACACGTCAATCTGGTGATGGGCGATCCCACGGCGCTCCTCCACCGGAGTCTTAGCCGTCCCCACGTCCATGCCGCGGTAGAGCTGCAGGGCATCCGCGGAGACGATCTCGCCCGCACCGCTCGCACCCAGCGCGCCCGGAAGCACGCAGGCCAGCTCCAGGGCCAGATCCGACTTGCCCGAGGCCGTGGGCCCCACAACCGCGCACACGACGTCCGACGCGCGCCTCACCGATGTCTCCATGGCCACCAGTGTACGGGTGCCTCCCGCATATACCACCCAACTACAGCTAGGCTTAAGACCATGAGCACAACTGACACTCTCCCGGTCACCCTCGACCGGATCACCCAGGCGGTCGAGGCCGTGGGGCTTATCCCCTTCGTGTCCAACACCGGCCAGGTCGCGGCCATCCTGCCGAACCGCACCGTCCGCATCGCCGTCCCCGAGGGCCACCCCGCCCAGGGCGTCGCCGACTACCCGCGCTTCTTCGATCCCTCGCACGCCGATCAGATCGCCTCCGCGGTCCGTCGTTTCAACGCCTCCACCTACCTGCCGAAGCTCACCTCCGGCACGACCGAGACCGGCGCGATAGCCCTGCACCTGCAGCACACGTTTAACTGGGTCGTGGGTGCCACGGACGCCCAGGTCACCGCTGAGGTCTCCCAGTTCATCATGGCCGCCGTCGCCATGATGAACCAGCTCGACATCATGTTCCCCGACCAGTGGACCAAGGAGGGCACCAATGCCTGAATGGAAGAGCTTTACCTTCGGTGAGGACGGCGAGGCCGTGCCCGAGGCCATGCCCGCCCCCGCTGCCCCCTCCCCCGCGATGGAGGCCGACGAGTACGCCGCCAAGTGGGGCACCGAGGTTTCCGAGGTGAGCATCGCTCGCATCGAGAACGTCCTCGAAGGCGACGGACTGCCGCACGGGTCGAGCGAGTTCATCGCCGTCACCCAGCTGGAGGACGTGCGTTTCCAGATCCACCGCGAGCCGGTTGACGCCCCCTGGCTGCAGATCGAGACCCGCATCGAACCCGCGGGCGAGGGCCACACCGAGCTGTCCCTCCAGGCTGTTGCCAACCGCTGGAACACCGAACACCTGCAGCCCACCGTCATGCCGATCGAAGACGACGATCAGTGGGTCCTCGTGGCCGCCTCGCGGTTCTTCGTGGGCGAGGGCCTTTCCGACCGCCAGATTCACGCGATGCTGCGCCGCGGCCTGATCATTGGCCTGTCGGCGGCTCACGAGCTGCCCGGTCTGCTGGCCGAGTCTGCCAAGTAGCACCAGCCGCGCTTCCAACGAATAGTGCCCCGTTCCTCCGTCTGGGAGGAGCGGGGCACTCTCGGTGGAGTGTGCGCCGACTACATGCGAAGGCGCGGCGCGTACCGCGTACGCGGGGAGGCCACGGGTCGCATAGGGGGGCTCGAATCGACCCGCACTACCGAGAGTGCTCCCGCATGTCGATCGCCTCATCATCGTGACGATCGCCACGACACAAAAATAACGCAGGAGCCGTGCATCACAGGTACGTTTCATTGAGACATTTTCTCGTTTGTCACTGAAACAAACGATCAAACGTGCAGCGTTCATCGCGCGCGACACCTCGACATATGTGAGCCTCCCCGAGCGCACGGCCCGGGGAGGCTCACATCAGTGCAGATCAGGGTCAGCTCGGGGCGCCCACGCGTAGCGTCGGGATACCCAGCGACACCGTGGTGTCGGGTTCGCCCGAGGCCTGACGAGCCTCCCACGCATCACCGGCGCGCGTGCGGCGCACCTCAAACAAGCCGCCCTGCGCGCCCGAGTCGGCGATCAGGTGGTGCGGCGCGCCGTAGGTGACGGTCGCGCGGATCATGTCGCCCGGGCGCGGGCGGTCGGCCTCGGCCATACCCTCGGGCAGGGCGACGTGCACGAGGCGATTGTCGCGGGCGCGTCCCGAAATACGGTGCGTGGCACCGTCCTTACGGCCATCCCCCTCGGAGACGAGAACCTCGACCTCGGTCCCCGCCAGCGCAGCGTTGTCCTCGGCGCAGATGCGCTCCTGAAGCTTGATGAGGCGCTGGTAGCGTTCGAGCGCAACGTCATCGGGCACCTGATCCTCGCGGTCCGCGGCGGGTGTCCCCGGGCGCGGCGAGTACAGGAACGTGAAGGCGGAGGAGAAACGAGCCTGCTCGACGACGTCAAGGGTCGCCTGGAAGTCATCTTCGGTCTCTCCCGGGAAGCCGACGATGATGTCCGTCGTGATCGCAGCCTCCGGGATGGCAGCACGCACGCGCTCCAGGATGCCCATGAAACGCTCGCGGCGGTAGGAGCGGCGCATCTGACGCAGGACCGCATCGGAACCCGACTGCAGGGGCATGTGCAGGCTCGGCATCACCGTGGGGGTCTGCGCCATCGCGGCGATCACGTCGTCCGTAAAGGCTGCAGGGTGCGGCGAGGTGAAGCGCACGCGCTCGATGCCCTCGACGCGCCCCACGGCGCGCAGCAGGTCGGCGAAAGCGCCGCGCTCACCGAATCCGACGCCGTAGGAGTTGACGTTCTGGCCCAGCAGGGTCACCTCGATGGCACCCTGCGAGGCGACGGCCTCGACCTCGGCGAGAATGTCGCCGGGGCGGCGGTCGCGTTCCTTGCCGCGCAGGTGCGGGACGATGCAGAACGTGCAGGTATTGTTACAGCCCACGGAGATCGACACCCACGCGGCGTACGCGCTCTCGCGATGAGTGGGCAGGGTCGACGGAAAGACCTTGAGGGACTCCTCGATCTCGACGGCGGCCGCACGGTTATGCTCGGCGCGACGCAGCAGCGCCGGGAGCACGTCAATGTTGTGCGTACCGAAGACCGCGTCCACCCACGGGGCCTTCTCGACGATGCCGTCGCGCATCTGCTGGGCGAGACACCCACCGACCGCGATCTGCATGCCCGGACGCGCACGCTTGACGGAAGCCAGCTGGCCAAGATTGCCAAAAAGGCGGGTCGCTGCGTTTTCGCGGACGGAGCAGGTATTGATGACGATGACGTCGGCACCCATGTCGCCGGCGTCGGTCGCGCGGGCGGCAGCCTCGGGGACCTTCTCAACGGGGACGAGGCCGGCCTGCTCCAGCAGACCCGCCATGCGTTCGGAGTCATGTTCATTCATCTGGCAACCGAGCGTGCGCACCGCGTAGGTGCGGGGCAGAGCGGTGCCGTCCTGCGTCATCGTATTCATCGCAGTGAAGTCTAGTCGCCCCTCCCCACCGCGGCGAAGTCGAGCACGTCACGCACAAGGGCCAGGGCGGCGTCAATAGCGCCCGCTCGCACGGCAGCGCGATCGCCCTCCAGGTGCAAGAGGCGATGTTCCTCCCCCGCCGGATGGACGCACGCAATATGGACGGTTCCCGCGGGAAAACCATCAGCGGGACCCGGGCCAGCGACCCCGGTCGTCGATACGCCGATGTCGGCGCGGAACAGCTCGCGCGCCCCTCTGGCCATCTGGCGAGCGACCTGCTCGTCCACGGGCCCGGTGAGCGCCAGCTGGCTCTCCGAAACGCCCAGCACCGAGGCCTTGGTATCGACTGCGTAGGTGCACGCGCCCCCGCGCACCACGTGAGAGGCACCGGGCACGTCCACGAGGCGCGCGACGAGCCCGCCTCCCGTCAACGATTCCGCCGTCGCGACCGTCAGGCCGCGCTGGGTCAGATCCGCTATCAGGTCAGCCAGCGCCTCATCGCTCATTGCGGTCACAGTCCCCACTGCCAGGCCTCCTCGGCTCCGCTCTCTTCGTCGCCCCACGAATCGAGGGCGTCGCGCACGGCGGCAGCCGCGACAGACGGCGAATACCCCTTGCGCGCGAGCATGGAACTCAGTCTACGGTAGGCGGTCTCGCGCGGGACGCCCGCGAGAAACCGCCGTTTGCGGGCCACCAGCTGGGCCGCGCGCTCCACCTCGTCATCCCGATCGATCTGAGACAGGGCGCGCTCGATCGTCGCGGAGTCCAATCCCTTGCGCACGAGGACCTCGCGCAGTGCGCGACCGGATGCTCCCGTCCCCGAGAAACGCGAGCGGACGAGCGCGTCCGCATACGCCTGATCGTCGACGAGACCAACGGCCTCAAGACGGTCGACAACCTCAACGGCGATCGTAGCGCTAAAGCCTCGCCCTTCAATCGCACTGGTCAACTCCGCGCGAGAGCAGGCACGCGCGTCGAGCTTGCGCAGGGCCACCTCGCGCGCCGCCTCGATTGCCGCCGCGCCCGTCAGGGCCGCATTGCGTTCACGAGCGCGAACCAACCGCTCGCCCGGGGAGGAGCGCCGACGGCGCTCCTCCCCCAGCTCGGGATTATCTTCGGGATCCAGGTAGCGGACCACGACTCAGAAGCCCGCGTCCTCGTCGGGATCGATGTCGGGCACGTCCTGAGACGCCTGGTCCGGATCCGGGGCCTCGCCAATACCCAGCGAGACGAGGATCTTCTGTTCGATCTCGTTGGCCAGCTCGGGGTTGTCCACGAGGAACTGGCGCACGTTCTCCTTGCCCTGGCCCAGCTGGTCGTCCCCGTAGGTGAACCAGGAGCCGGACTTGCGCACAATACCGGCCTCAACGCCCATGTCGATGATCGAGCCCTCGCGCGAGATGCCCTTGCCGTAGACGATGTCGAACTCGGCCTGCTTGAAGGGCGGGGCCATCTTGTTCTTGACGACCTTGGCGCGTGTGCGGTTGCCGACGGGGGCGCCGGCCTCCTTGAGGGTCTCGATGCGGCGCACGTCGATGCGCACGGATGCGTAGAACTTCAGGGCCTTACCGCCCGTCGTGGTCTCCGGGGAGCCGAAGAAGACGCCGATCTTTTCGCGCAGCTGGTTGATGAAGATCGCGGTGGTGCCAGTCGCGGACAGGGCACCCGTGATCTTACGCAGGGCCTGGCTCATGAGGCGGGCCTGCAGGCCGACGTGGGAGTCGCCCATCTCGCCTTCAATTTCCGCCTTAGGGACGAGCGCCGCGACGGAGTCGATGACGATGATGTCGATGCCGCCCGAGCGGATCAGCATGTCGGCGATCTCGAGGGCCTGCTCACCCGTGTCGGGCTGGGAGACCAGGAGGGAGTCCGTGTCGACGCCCAGGGCGCGGGCATAGACGGGGTCGAGGGCGTGCTCTGCGTCAATGAAGGCCGCGTTGCCGCCGGCCTTCTGGGCATTGGCGACAGCATGCAGGGCAACCGTGGTCTTACCCGAGGACTCGGGGCCGTAGACCTCGATGACTCGACCGCGCGGGAGGCCACCAATGCCGAGGGCGACGTCGAGGGCAAGGGAACCCGTGGGGATCACCTGAACGGGTGGGCGGTTGTCATCGCCCAGGCGCATGACGGAGCCCTTGCCGAACTGCTTATCAATCTGCGACAGGGCGACTTCGAGAGCCTTATTGCGATCGTTGGTCGCGGGCTTTGCAGCGGGTGCTTTACGGGCTGCCATGGTGATCCTTTCGTCTGCGGCCTCTCCGGCCTGCGGGTGTCCTGGCCTGGAATGTCGCCCCTCTCCGAGGCGACATGACGAGTATGCGACCGGCCATCGTCATCTGCGTCCCGCGCACGTCACCCCTGTGGATGACACGCGTCGAAGCGTCGTCGCCCATAAGCTTAAATGGAACACATGTTCGACCGCTGATCGACACGCCGCCCACCGATCAGACGGACATCGATCACATCGACAACCCGAGGCGGTCAGCGCCCCCGCTCACGCGGATCCACGCGATGAATCCAGCGCGCATCATCGCGCCCGGTTTCCTCGCACAGGGTCGCCCAGACGTCGTCCGGATTCACGCCGGCGGACAGCGCATCGCGCGCGGTCGCCCCCAGCGAGGCGAGATAGAGGTCGGAAACATACGAGCGGCCGAGGGCCGACCCAAAGGTCGCCTCGACCGCCTCGTAAAACTCAGAGTGCTTCACGCGTCAGGAAATCAGCGTGACAGGCACGATGTCATCGGGCACCGCGTCGGGAATGACCGCACCATCGATGATCGCCATGCGCTCAGAGACCTCGCGCAGCACGAACCACAGCGGCACGCGCAGAGCGGAGGTGATCGCCTCGAGCAGCTCCGACGAGGCCTCCTTCTGGCCGCGCTCAACCTCAGACAGGTAGCCGAGGGAGACCTGCGCCTCCGACGAGACCTCGCGCAGGGTTCGACCCTGGCGCTGGCGAATGCCGCGCAGGACATCGCCCAGTTCGCTGCGCAGCAGCGGGGTTTCGCTCAGTGTCTTTTCCATAGTGTTACTGTAGCCGTTCTGTTTCGAGGGGCGCATTGTTAGTTCGCGCATCGAAACGCTGTGACGTTCCGCTTTCATTCCTCGCATTGCATTCATGCCCGTACAACGCAAGCCGTTTCGCGCTTATTCCACCGATTAATCGATTACTCTATGGGTTGCGTCACCCACACTCAACTCTGGACGTGCTGCCCGGCGAGACCACGCTTCGCAGACTCTGTCGCGGCTTCCTGAGGAGCATCGTTGTCGCGAGAGGCCACCTCTGCCTCGTCAGTACCCACCCCGCGCATGAGGCGCACACCCTCGACAACGTACATGAAGCCCGAGTAGAGCGTCAGCGCGAGCGCAACGCCCGCGAAAATCTGGCCGAGGCGAATAAGAAGGACCACCCATCCCTCGTTGGCCTCGCTCATCGCCGTGAAGTGCGCCCACGGGATCAACAGGGTACCCAGCGCCACCATCTGCATGAAGGTCTTCAGCTTGCCCGCCTGGTTGGCGGACACGACGACGCCGCGGCGCAGGAAGAAGGCGCGCATCGCGGTGATGCCCAGCTCGCGCACGGCGATGAGAATCGTCAGCCACCAGGGCAGGAAGCCCTGGTAGGACAGCAGGGCGAAGCCGCACAGGGTCAGGGCCTTGTCTGCGATGGGGTCGACGATGCGGCCAAAATCGGTGATCTGCCCCCACGAGCGCGCGAGCTCCCCATCGAAGCGGTCCGTGATCGCGGCGACGGCGAAGACGACGAATGCCGCCCACAGCGCACCCCACGACTGCTGAAGGCCGAGAACAATGAAGGCCGGAACGAGGACCAGGCGCAAAACGGTCAGCGCGTTAGGTAGGTTCACCACAGAAACCTTGCTGTCACGCTGCACGCGCGACACGTTCTCGCTCATGACCGTTTCCTTCCCGTTCAGCGGCCCGTGAGCTGCCAAGCGTCCTCGTTATCCTCGGGCTCCTCGTCGACCCAGTCGGGCGAGGACCCACCAAAGTTATAACCAGAGTACGGGTCAACCCCACTGCTGCGCGAATCGCCGGCACCAGCCGTGCCCATTTCGTAACCGGATGCGGGTGCGACGCGGGCCGGGGACGAGGCCGGCTCCTCCCCCACGACACCCGCGGCGGCACCGATGGCCGGGCTGGGCACCCCCTCGGAAGCAGCCGGAGCGGGCGCGGGCGTCGGCTCGGGCTCGGCGATGCTGGCGGACTCTCCGCGCAGCATGGCGAGAACCTCGGGCAGCTGTTCGGGGGTGACGAGCACCTGGCGCGCTTTGGACCCTTCGGAGGGGCCGACGATCTCGCGCGACTCAAGAAGGTCCATGAGGCGGCCGGCGCGGGCGAAGCCGACGCGCAGCTTGCGCTGGAGCATCGAGGTGGAGCCGAGCTGGGTGGACACAACGAGCTCGGCGGCCTGCAGCAGGTCTTCGAGATCGTCTCCAATGTCCTCGGCGACCTTGGTTTCCTTCTTTTCCGGCACGACGTCGTCGCGGTAGTGCGTCTCCATCTGGCTCTTGACGTGGGAGACGACCTGGTGGATTTCGGATTCGGAGACCCACGCGCCCTGCACACGCATGGGCTTGGAGGCACCCGCGGGCAGGTAGAGGGCATCGCCCTGGCCGATGAGCTTTTCGGCGCCGGGCTGGTCGAGGATCGTGCGCGAGTCGGTGAGCGAGGAGGTCGCGAACGCGAGGCGCGAGGGGATGTTGGCCTTGATGAGGCCAGTGACGACGTCGACGGAGGGGCGCTGCGTGGCCAGGACCAGGTGGATACCGGCGGCTCGCGCGAGCTGCGTGATGCGCTGAATGGAGGCTTCCACGTCTCGCGGGGCGACCATCATGAGGTCGGCGAGCTCGTCGACGACCACGAGCAGGTACGGGTATGGGTGCAGCGTGCGCTCCAGCCCGGGCTTGGCCTGAACCTGTCCGGCGGCCACCGCCTTGTTGAAGTCGTCGATGTGCTTGAAGCCGTAGTCCGACAGGTCGTCGTAGCGCGCGTCCATCTCCTTGACGACCCATTCGAGGGCCTCGGCGGCCTTCTTGGCGTCGGTGATGATCGGCGAGATGAGGTGCGGGATACCCTCGTAGATAGTGAGCTCCACGCGCTTGGGGTCGACGAGGATCATGCGCACCTGCTGGGGCGTCGCACGCATCATGATCGACGTGATCATGGAGTTGACGAAGGAGGACTTACCGGAGCCGGTCTGGCCGGCCACCAGCATGTGCGGGGTCTTGGCCAGGTTGGTGACGACGTAGCCGCCTTCGACGTCCTTGCCGACGCCGACGACGAGCGGGTGCTGGTTGCGGCGGGCGGCAGCCGAGCGCAGGACGTCGCCGAGGGCCACGTTTTCGCGGTCGGCGTTGGGAATCTCGATACCGATGGCGCTCTTGCCGGGGATCGGCGCGAGGATACGCACGTCGGCGGAGGCCACGGCGTAGGCGATGTTCTTCGACAGGTTGGTGAGCTTGTCGACCTTCACGCCGGCGCCGAGCACGACCTCGTAGCGCGTGACTGTCGGGCCACGCGAGAATCCCGTGACGCGCGCGTCGACGTTGAAGTCGGCGAAGACCTGTCCCAGGGCCGCAACGACCTGGTCGTTGACGGCCGAACGAGTCATGTGGGGCGGGCCGGAGACCAAGAGGTCCTCCGACGGCAGCGTGTAGCTGATCGAGTCGTCGAGGTTGGGCTGGAAGGCCCCCTCGGGCTCGTCGGTAATCGGCGGGGGTGCCGGCTCGTCCTCGGGCTCCGGTTCGGGCTCGGGCACGTGTGCGGGCACCTGCACGGGGGCCACGGCGGGACGCATCTGGGTGAGCATCTCGGTGGGCGCGTCGGGCGTCGTGGCACGAGGCCGGGGCGCGGGGGCCGCGATGGCACCGGATTCCAGGAGACGGGTCTCCCCCACGGATTCCGTGTCGGTCGCCTTGCGGAAGGACTCGTCCCCATCGTATTCGTCGAGGAAGGCGTCGTCTCCCGCCGCGAGGTCCTTGCGCGTGCGGCGGCGCGCTTCCTTCGCGGGATCGCCGCCGGCCTGATTCGTAGCCTCGGCGTCGCCCTCGGGGCGCTCACCGCTCAGGTGGGCAGCGAGGTCGCGCAGGCGCGCAGGAACGTCGGCGACGGCAGTGCGAGTGGCGAGCAGGATCGAGTAGGCCAGGAGCAGGATCATGAGGGCACCCGCACCCCAGCCGGATAACAGCAGGGCGAGGGGGCGCGCAACGAACCAGCCGAGCAGGCCACCCGCCGCCTCGATGCCGGGGTCGGTGCCCATCGCGGGGTTTCCGCGCGAGATGTGGACCAGGCCGGTGAGCGCGGCGGTGATGCCTATTCCGCCTGCCACGTGGTGGGGCAGCGCGGATCGTCCGGACCGCGCGGAGACGAGCTCGACGGCCAGGGCGATCAGGACGAGGGGCAGGACGACCGAGAAGATGCCGAACAGGCCGGCGGAGGCGTGGTGGATCGCGTCCCCAGCCTCGCCGGAGATCTGGAACCACTCGCGCAGCGCGATCACGATGGCTGCGGCGACAGCGACGAAGGCAGCAGCATCACGCTTGACCTGCAAATCGGTGGCTTTCCACGCGCGCACGGTGCCGACACCGGCGCGGCCGAGCGCAGAAAAGAAGCGAGCCAAGAAGCCTGGCTGCGTCACTTCGGGCTGGGACGCTTGGGCGGACTTGTTCGAGCTTCCCTTGGCGCGCGGGCGCGCGGGAGCCTTACCGGAGGACGAGCGTGGAGACGATTGTGCCATGATCTTTCCACCATATCGCCAGCCGCGGCCCCACACTGCCAGGCGCGCCGCGCGAGATCAGCGCAGGATGTTCGTAACAACCCCGGTTTCGAGCACGTTTTCAACCTGCTCGCGCGTGGGGACGGGCAGGGCCGACTCATGGGAGATGGCCAGCGCGGCACCCGCGTTCGCCATCAGGCATGCGGTCTCCAGGTCGTAGCCCATGGCCAGGCCCGCACACATCTCTCCGATGTGGGTATCGCCCACGCCCGCGGTGTCCGCGATGCGCGACTGGAACGCGGGAATCGAGATGACGGGAGCATCCGCGACCTTCTGCAGCTCGCACCCCCGCTCCCCCACGCGTCGAACCGTGGCCGCGTCGGGGCGCATGTAGGTGCGAATCGTGGAGCCGTGACGGTTGGCGTCGAGAATTCCGGCCAGCGTGGCGGCCTCCCAGCTGTTCATCGTCACGACGTCGGCACGGGGGAAGATCATCTCCCACGCTTCAACGGGAACCTGGGCGACCGCGGGCGACACCGAGACGACAAGTGTCACGAAGGGCGGCAGCGACGCGGCCCATTCGCTCAGCTCGGAAGCCGCGTGCGCGCTCGTCATGTCAGAGGCAGCCACGTGCACGACGTCTCCCTCGCGCAGCTCGATACGGTCGAGAGCCGCACGCGAAGGCTCGGATTCAACGCCGGCGGTCACGACCGAGCGCATCGAGCCATCCTCGACGATCAGCTGGATGACCACGCCAATGTCACCGACCAGCTCGGGGGTCAGGACATCGACGCCGGCCTCGACCAGCTGCTGACGAACCGCGAAGGAGTTAGGCCCCGTGCCCAGCGGTGACGCGGCTGCCGTCGGCACGCCCATGGCCGCAGCGGCACACAGGGTCGTGAAGCCGCCGCCCGGGCGCGAGCTGGCTGCATCCGCATGAACGGATCCGCCGCGCTCCGGCACGTACGCGATGTGCATCGGCAACACGAGAGCGACAGAATGCGTCGAAATGAAACGACCCGACACGTAGATTCCTTCCTTCAAGCGCGCGCTACCGCCCAGCACGCCAGGGCATCGTCAATGAAGAATGCCTGCCTACTGCTCGGTCACGACCGGAACGATCATAGGACGACGCCGCAGACGGCGCGCCACCCAGCGTCCCATCACGCGGCGCATCGCCTGCTGCAGGACGTAGGGGTCCTGGCCGCCGGGAGCAGCCGCATCCTTGAGCGCCTGCGCCACATCGGGGAGGATCTCCTCGAACACCGAATCGTCCTCGGCCATGCCGATCGCGCGAATCTCGGGACCAGCCAGAACCATGCCCGAGTCGTGCTCGACGACCGCGAAGATCGAGATGAAGCCCTCCGACCCCAGGGTGCGGCGGGTCTCCAGCTCGTCCTCGGAGATCTCTCCGATCGAGCGGCCGTCCACGTACACGTACTCGCAGGGCACGATGCCCGACACGCGCGCGACGCCGTCCTTGAGATCGACTGTCACGCCGTCCTCGGCCAGGACCACGTTCTGCGGGTCGATGCCCGTCTTGACGGCCAGCTGACCGTTGCCCACCAGGTGACGGACCTCGCCGTGGATGGGCATGACGTTCTTGGGCTGGACGATGTTGTAGCAGTAGATGAGCTCGCCGGCGCTCGCGTGACCCGACACGTGCACCTTCGCGTTCTCCTTGGACACGACGCGTGCTCCCAGGCGGGTCAGGTCGTTGATGACGCGGTACACGGAGTTCTCGTTGCCCGGGATCAGCGAGGATGCGAGCACGACCATGTCGCCCGGCTCGATTGTCACGGTGCGGTGCGATCCCACCGACATGCGCGACAGGGCGGCCATCGGCTCGCCCTGCGAACCGGTCGCCATGTAGACGCGCTGGGAGGGCGGCAACTCGCCGATGCCCTTGAGGTCCACGACGATGCCCTCAGGGATCGACAGGTAGCCCTTCTCCTCCGCGATGCGCATGTTGCGCTCCATGGAGCGGCCCACGAAGGCCACGCGACGCCCGTGGTGGGCGGCGGCGTTGATGACCTGCTGGACGCGGTGCACGTGGGAGGCGAAGGATGCAACGACGATCTGGCCGGTGGCCTCGCCGAACACCTGATCGAGGACCGGGCCGATCTCACGCTCGGGGGTAATGAATCCGGGCACCAGGGCGTTCGTGGAGTCCACCATGAACAGGTCGACGCCCTCCTCGCCCATGCGTGCGAAGGCGCGCAGGTCGGTGAGGCGGCGATCCAGCGGCAGCTGATCCATCTTGAAGTCACCCGTGATGAGGACGTTGCCCGCATCGGTGCGCACGAAGACCGCGAGCGCGTCGGGGATCGAGTGGGTGACGGAGACAAATTCGAGGTCGAAGGGGCCGACGGTGAGGCGATCGCCCTCGGCGACGACGTTGAGGCCCGGGTCAGACAGGCGGTGTTCACGCAGCTTGGGGGCGAGGAAGGCCAGGGTCAGATCGGATCCGTAGATCGGAATGTCGCCTCGCAGCTTCAGCAGGTAGGGCACGGCACCGATGTGGTCCTCGTGACCGTGGGTGAGGACAAGGCCGACGACGTCGTCCATGCGGTCCTCAATCCAAGAGAAATCCGGCAGGATTAGGTCGACACCAGGCTGGGTCTCCTCGGGGAAGAGAACGCCACAGTCCACGACCAGGAGTTTGCCCCGGTACTCGAGGACGTTCATGTTGCGGCCGACCTCGCCGAGACCTCCCAGCGGGATCACTCGCAGTGCGCCATCTTCCAGGGGCGCGGGTTCGCTGAGGTTGTCGTACAAAGACTTCATGATGCCAGTCTGCCACGTTGGCACCGCTTTGCCCGCATCGGGAGACATGTTGGGCAGGTCGGCCCTCTCACATTTGACGCGTTCGGAGGCCGGCGAGCTAGTCGCTGGCGCGCAGATGGCCGTCCTCCATGACGTAGCTGCGATCCGCGAAGCGCTGCGCTTCGGCCTCGTGCGAGACGACGAGGACGGCTGCTGCCCGATCGGCGGCGTCGCGCAGGAGGGTGAGGACGGTGGTCGCGTTCGCATGATCGAGGCCGGCGGTCGGCTCGTCTGCGATGACGATGGCGGGGTCCATGAGGAGGACGCGCGCGATCGCCATGCGCCGCAGTTCGCCGCCCGACAGCTCGGTGGGCGCAGCATCGGCGAGGTCGTCCAAGCCCACGGCAGCCAGCAGCTCGCGGGCACGCTCGGCGGGTGCCTCGTCCCTGCTGTAGAGGATTGAGGGAAGCAGGACGTTGTCGAGGACCGTCAGGGCTCGCAGGGCCGCGTGCCCCTGGGGAACGAGGCCGATGCGCTCATTGCGCAGGCGCGAGAGCTCCTCGTCGCGCAGCGAGTACAGGTCCGTGCCGTCCAGTCGTACGTGTCCTGCCGTCGGCGTGAGGATGCCGGCGAGCATGTTCGCCAGTGTGCTCTTTCCGCTGCCGGAGTGTCCGCCAACAACGGTCAGTTGGCGTTCCTCCAGGCCTATATCCAGCGGGTGGACGGCCGTGAAGATGCGCTTTCCCCCGCGGGCTCGGGCGAATTGTTTCGTGAGTCCCGTTGCCTCGATGATCATGTCATTCCCCTTCCTTGAGGGCCAGGCTGGCGTCCACTGTCGTCACGTAGCGCAGCGCTATCCACGAGGAGATGAGGGCGACGAGGCCCACCGACGCGAGCGCCGCCAGCGCGAGCAGCGCCAGAGTGGGCAGCGACGGGACGAGGAATCCCCCTCCCAGGCTCTGGCGCACGAGGCCGGAGAAGGACACGAGGAGGACACCGGAGACGATGATTCCACCAACGCCGCCGAGCGCGTTGACCGCGAGCGCCTCGCGGATGATGATGCGCGAGATCAGGCGACGGTGCGCACCGGCGGCGATGAGGGTGGCGAACTCTCTCCTGCGCTCGACGATCATCAGGACGAACATGAGGGTGATCATGAGCAGGCCGGCTCCCCACGCCACGGCGATGAGTGTGGTGACCGTGCGCGACGTCGTCTCCAGGGACTGGGCGATGCCGCTGACGAGCTTCGTCGAGGTGGCGACCGAGACACCGGGCACCTGCTGGCGGATCTGGGCGGCCACGGCCTCGGCGTCGTATCCGGGTGCTACCTTGACCATGACCGAGGAGATGATGCGGTCGGTTTCGAGCGTCGAGTACTTGTTGAGTCCCTTGCGCAGGGAGGAGTCGATGACCTTCTTCGCGGTCTCGAAGTTCATGTAGACGGCGTTATCGAGGGTCGATCCGGTCGGGTCGAATTGGCCGACGACCCGCAAGGTGTTGTCGAAAAGCTGAAAGTTGTCGGGGTCGTTGGCGAGCACGTTGGCGCCGACGATCACCTCGTTCTCCCCCAGCTGCGTCTGCCCGACGGAGTCGTTCATCCACGGCTGGATCGTGAAGTCGGTGGCCGGATCGTAGGCGATCACCTGGTATCGCCCCGAGCAGCAGCTCGCCCTCGCCGAGGCCAGAAAGAGCTGGGAGGAGGCGGCTTCGACCCCGTCGACGGCGGCGACGGCCTCGCGCGTGGACGCGTCCATGTAGAAGTACGACGGTTCGGCGTTGACGAGGAAGGTCTGCGCGTCGAAGTCAGTGTCGGCCTCGTCGGGCGTCACCATGATGTCAGCCCCGAGGCGCGACTGGGTCGTGCGCAGGCCATGTTCAATGCCTTGGACGACCAGCGTTCCGCCGAAGATCGTCATCGTCATGAGCATGGAGAAGAAGACCAGGGTCCCCGTCCGCACGGGGTAGCCGCGCAGGTTCATCCACGGAAGTCGCGACAGCGACAGCATTGCGTCATTCCTCCTTGACCGTTGTCCCTACACCAGGACAGATTTGTTCCCCGCGGCCCCGCGGCTGACTCGAGCGAGCGCGAGACGAGTTCCGGTGACGCCGACGCAGGTGACGGCGACGAGTGAGAGGCCTGCGAGGGGCAGTGACGTCGCGGGGGCGGCGAGGACCTCGACGAGGCTCCCGTCCCCCACGAATGGCACGGTAACAGCTGCGAGGCACACTCCCGCGAGCGCTCCGGCCGCGTGCAGTAAAGCCGATTCGCTCAGCATGACACGGCTCATGATGGCTCGCGATGCCCCTATCGAGCGCCACACGGCCAGCTCCTGCATCCGTTCATTCATGAGGCTCACCTGCACGATGATGAGAGCACCGAGCAACACGAGCCAGGTCGCTCCCAGGACCCCGATTGCGACCCCGCGGTGCGCGCGGATGCCCGATGCGGCGCCGACGAGCGACTCGGCGGCGCGCACCGCGCTGACCTTGCGCACGTAGAGGTTGATCCAATTGGTCAGGCTCTCGATGGCATCGCTGTCCGAGGCACGCACGAGCGCCGCAGAATATTGGGTACTCGGGTCGAGGGAAGCGTCAATGTCCTCCCCCGCCGCGCGCGCGTCCGCCATCATGTCCGTCAGGGTGTCCATGGAAACGAAGACGGCGTCGTCGAGCTCCGAACCGGTGGCAAGGAGGTGCGCGCCAATCGGGCGCTCGTGCCCAAAGACGGAGATGGTCTGCCCGTCCGCGCCGGGCACGGCGGCACCGACGACGACGCTTCCGCGGGGCAGTGACGTTCCCTCCCCTTCGCGCATCCAGGGACCCAGCACGAAGTCGCTCTCCGGTTGAAAGCCGACGACCCACCGAGTGGACCCATCGGAGAGCGTTTCGGACACATAGAGCTGGTAGGACACAGCGGCAATATCCTCGTTGGAAGACATACGCGCCAGGGCCGAGCGCGGCTGGTGACAGCCCACGGGGGTCCCGAGCATGAGGAGGCGCTTCTTCTCCACCTGGTTCAGGCAGCTCGTGGGGTACACGACGAGGTCGGCGCCGAGCCTGCGCTCTGCGAGGCTGAGCTCCGCCCGCATCGCACCAACGAGGATGAACCCACCAAACACGCAGGCAGCCTGCGTGAGCGCAAGGACAGCGATGATGAGGGAACGAATGGGGTGCGCGCGGATGGTCATGAGGGGAACGCGACGCAGAGACAGCGCGTTGCTCATCGGCTCTCCTCACCGGCCCCTTCGACGTTGATCCACAGTGCTGGACGCACCCCGTACTGCAGGTCGACGTTCGCGCCGCTGAGCGAGGGCACGCCCGACGCATCGACGAATTGCGTCGCGAACCCGTATGTTCCGGGAGATCGCAGCCACCAGTCTGCCGTGCCGTCCTCGGAGACGCTCAGGGGTCCGGCGGCCGCGCTCACGCTGGCGGGTGCCGCTCCAATATCGCTGCGGGCAGCCGGCGTATTCAGGTAGATGACGCTCTCGGTCTCGCTCAGCGCAAAGACCCGATCGTCGGTCGCGGCTCCACCGCTCGCACCGGTGATCGACTGATCCGCGTTCTCGTTGTGCACCGTCTCGATGAGCCCGCGTTGAACGGGGGTGAACGCGCCGTCGTAGAAGTCACCGTTCATCCACGCACGCAGATCGGAGTTCTCCCACGTGACCTCGTCAAAAGGCACGTGATGGTACTGGCGTGCCTCGAGGACGTCGGCACTGAGGAGCAGGAGCTGGCCATCGATCTTGTCTAAGACGATCCATTGAATCGGCTCGGGACCGTTCTGCGTATTTCCGTCCTGCTCGTAAGAGCCGAAGGACACGGTGTCCCCCTTGGATGCCATGCGGTACGGCAGCGCAGGATCGGTGGCCACGAGAGCGTCGGCGCGCTGGGCTGCGTCGCTATACCTGCCCAGGGACCGGAAAATCTCGTAGGCACCCTGGGCGTCCCCGGCCTCGTCCAGGGCGACGGCCTCGCGATAGCGCACCGCATTGCGCACGACGATCGCGAGAACGGTGATGAGGGATAGCACGAGGAGAACCGCACCGATGCGCACGGTTCTCGAACGTCGTAGGGCCCTCACGCCGCCATTGTCTCCCATTTGGGGCGATACGTCAGGCGGAGGGCTTCGCGGTCTTCTTCCAGGACGCCACCAGCGCCCCGATCCCGCTGCCGGCGACCAGGACGCTCATGATGCGCACGAAGGGCTGGAAGACGATGTGGCAGCGCATCGTCTTCATCGCGCACAGCGGGCAGATGCCGCCGGGAATGAAGAACACAACGACGCTGGCGATAACCGCGAGCGCGAGCAGGGCCAGGCGCACGGGCTTGTTCTTCACGAGGGAGGAGGCTCCGTACAGCGCGATGAGGCCCACGGCGCTGCCGGCCACCATGTTCTGACACTGGTGGCAGTGCATCCACGAGCCGTCGGCCCGTTGCTCGCACGCCGAAAAGACGGTCATACCTCCGGCGAGTAGCAGGGCGCTGAGGGCGGCGGGGACCAGGGGAATGATGACGTCCTTCTTTGCCACGGTATCCATTCCTGTGAGACAACGATCAGTGTTGATGAGCTTTACCTAAGTATATTAAGTATAACTATTAGCTATCGTCAACGATCGAAGACGCCACCACGCCCCCTGCAGCGCGGAACATACACCTCGCCCCCGCCGGAACTCGACGGGGGCGATACGTGTCAGAGCAGGCCGGCGGTGTGCAGGGCGCGACGCAGGGCCGACACCTCATCATCGCTGATGCCCACCATCGGCAGGCGCACGGCCGGGCTGTCGATGACGCCCTGGAGCCACAGGGCGTACTTCGCCATGACCGCTCCCTGTCCGCCGCCCATGATGGCGTGCACGAGGGGACGCAGAGAGTACGACAGCTCGCGCGCCTCCCACACCTGGTCGGTGTCGAGCAACTCGATCATGCGACGATACTGGGCCGAGGCCACGTGCGTGACCACGGAAATGAAGCCCGAGGCGCCGCCCGTCATCCACGCGAAGTTCAGGCCATCGTCGCCCGAGTAGTATTCCAAGCCCGTGCGGTGCATGCGCTCCACGCCGGTTTCCACGTCGCCCGTCGCGTCCTTGACGCCCAGGATCCGCGGGTGCTGGGCGAGGATGTCGAGGGTCGCGTCAGAGAACGCGATGCCCGTGCGACCCGGGATGTCGTAGAGCATGACGGGCAAGTCGGTCGCATCCGTCACGGCGCGCACGTGCGCGCGCAGGCCCTCCTGGGAGGGGCGGTTGTAGTACGGGGAGACGATCAAGATGCCGTCGGCGCCGTGCTCCTGGGCACCCTCACCGATGCGCACCGCGTGGGCGGTGTCGTTCGAACACGCGCCGCACAGGATGAACGCGCGATCCCCCACTGCTTCACGAACGGCGTCCGTCAGGTCATTCTTCTCCGGCTGGTGAGTCGTCGGCGACTCCCCCGTCGTACCGGACAACAGGATCGTGTCGCACCCTTCGTCGACCAGCTTGATCGCCAGGCGCTGCGCGGAGGGCAGATCAATCTCACCGGTGTCGGTCATCGGAGTGATCATGGCGGCTGCGAGGGAACCGAAGCGGCGGGGAGGAATGTTACTCATGCATTCCATGATACGCACGGCTCCTCGCATCAAGCGCACGGCGTCCCCGAGATGGATGGAGCCCCACGCACGCACCCGCGTGGCGTCGCTCGCGCCGTGGGCCTTTAGTCGCGCTCAGCCCACCACATGTGCTGCGTGGGACCATCACCCATCACGCGCACCGCGCCGGAGGGCGCAAAGCCCGCCGACGTGTAAAAACGCTGGCGCTCCTCATCGTCAACCCCCACCCAGACGCGCAGTTGGCCACTCGTCAAGTCAGCAACAGCCGCCAGCAGGCGCGACGCGTGCCCCGAGCGGCGGAAGTTCCTATCCACGGTCAGCTCGTACACCTGCGTCGCGGCCACCGCCGCCGCACCCGACTGCGCAGAATCGCCCGAGGCGGCCCCGGCCTCGTCGGGACCGGCGAGCGCGAACCCCACGATTGTGTTGCCGTGGAGGGCGACGAGGAGGGCGGTGCCGCCCGGCCGCGGAGAGTCCAGCGTCGCCTCCCACTGGGCGGCGAGCGCCTCCTCGGTGATTCCCTGAGCGTTGAGGGCCCCCTGCCCCATGAGGGAGCGCCAGGCGGCCCGCTGCAGACGAGCGATCGCGCGCGCGTCGCCGCTCTGAGCGGGGCGCACGGAGCGGTCCGGACCGGTGGCTGAGCTCACAGGCCCATCACCTGATCGAGGCCGATCGTCAGGCCCGTGCGGCCGATCACGCGGCGCACACCCAGCAGGACGCCGGGCATGAAGGACACGCGGTCGAAGGAATCGGTACGGATGACCAGCTGCTCGCCCGCGTTGCCCAGAAGGATCTCCTCCGAGGCGGTCAGGCCGCGCAGGCGCACGGCATGCACCGGAACACCGTCGACGCGGCCGCCGCGGCTGCCGAGCTCGTCGGTTTCGGTCGCGTCGGGCATCTCACCCAGGCCGGCCTCGGCGCGCGCCTTCGCGATGCCGCGCGCGGTCGCCACGGCGGTGCCCGAGGGGGCGTCCACCTTGGCGGGGTGATGCATCTCGATGACCTCGGCGGACTCGAAGTAGGGGGCGGCCATGGCCGCGAACTTCATGGCGAGCACAGCGCCCATCGCGAAGTTCGGGGCGATCAGGACGGCGCGCCCAGCGGCCTGCGCATGCTCGCGCACGCGCGCGTAGGACTCCTCCGTCCACCCGGTCGTGCCCACGACGACATCCACGCCCGCGTCGAGGAGCGCGTGCACGTTGGACTCTGTGACGCTGGGGATCGAGAAGTCGACGGCGACCTGCGCACCGTTGACACTCTGCGCGGTGATCTCATCGCCCGCATCGAAGATGGCAACGACCTCCATGTCCGGGGCGTCGGTGACCGCCGTCACGACGGTTGAGCCCATGCGGCCCTTGGCTCCTGTCACTGCGACACGAATCATTGCGCTCTCCTTCTTACGGTTATGTGGCTGTTTTCAGGGTATTCCCACGCCGCTGACAGCGAGCGCGGATGGACTGGGGGTTTCTCACTCCCCCGTTTCTTACTGCTCGGGCAGGACGAGGGCCCGGCAATCGAGCTTGGTAACGAGGGAGGCCGCCAGGGCGCGCACATCGGCAGCTTCCACCGCGTCGAACTCGGCGAGGGACTCGTCGATGGGCCGGTAGCGTCCGATGATCTCGGAACGGCCCAATCGCATCATGCGCGACCAGTTATCCTCGAGACCCAGGACGACGCCGCCTCGCACCTGTCCGCGCACGCGCGTCATTTCCTCCTCGGTGGGACCGTTGCCGGCCAGATCCTCCAGCTGAGCGCGCATGATGGCCTCGACCTCGTGAACCTTGTCGGGGCTGCAGCCCGCGTACATGCCGAAGGTTCCGGTATCGGAGTAGGCGACGTCGAAAGCGTAGGTCGTGTAGGCCAGGCCGCGCTTTTCACGCACCTCCTGGAAGAGACGCGAGGACATGGAACCGCCCAGGACCGACAGCAGGACGCTCATGGTCGGGCCGGCCGGGTCCGTTGTCGACAGGCCCTCGCAGCCGATGATGACGTGCGCCTGGGTCACGTCTCGCCTGCGCGTCATATCCTTATCATGCTCGGGAACCGGAGTCACGGTCGCGGATCGACGAGGCCGGGGCGAGGCCGCACTGCGCGCGTCCCAGGGCGATCCCTCCAGGGCGGCCTGCACGCGCTCGCACACCGATTCGTGGTCGACGTTGCCGGCGGCTGCGACGATGAGGGACGAGGGGCCGTAGTGGGCCTGGTAGTGCTCCCACACGTCCGCGCGCTCAACCTCACGGATCGCCTGGGCCGTTCCGCCGACGGGGCGACCGATCGGGCGGTCGCCGTGAACGGCAAGCTGGAAGGCGTCGTGGACCGTGTCCGTGGGTGAGTCCTCCCCCATCGCCAGCTCGTCAAGGATGACGCCGCGCTCCATCGAGAATTCGTCCTCGTCGAGCCGAGAGTCGGTGACCATGTCGGTCAGCGTCTCGATCGCCATGTCGAGGTCCGCGTCGCGCACGCGCGCCCAGTACGCGGTGTGCTCGCGAGCAGTCTCCGCGTTCGACTCCCCGCCCACGCTGTCGAATGCAACCGCGATGTCGAGGGCGGAACGCTTGTTCGTCCCCTTAAACAGAAGGTGCTCGAGGAAGTGGGTCGATCCGGCCGTGCGCGGCCCCTCGTCGCGAGACCCCACGGGCACCCACAGGGACACGCCCGCGCTCTTCGTCGCGGGAATCTCCTGGGTCAGGACGCGCGTCCCGGCTCCCAGGATCGTGCGATCAATGCGGGTGTCGCCATCCTCGATGAATAGGCGGGCCTCGTCGAGCGGCAGCGGCTTCGGCGTCATACTTCTCCTCTTGCGTCCCCGTGGTCCGGGGGTTGGCATGAAACGTTCACAGTGTAGCCGTAAAAAGGCCGGTGGCCGGGCAGAGCACACGCTCCGTCCCGGCCACCGGTCCGTTTTAGCTAGCGGGAGCTACTCACTCCTCGGAAGCGCCTTCCTCGCGCTCGTCGTCACGGCGACGACGGGTGCGGGTACGGGGGCGACGCTCGCGACGCTCGGAGCGGTCGCGGCGCTCACGGCGATGCTCGGTCTGCTCGCCCTCAGCGGCCTCGAGCTCGCCGGCCTCGCCGTCGATGACGGCGTGCAGGCTCAGCTTGCCGCGGTCGCCGATCTCGGCGATCTCGACCTCGACCTGCTGGCCGACCTGCAGGACGTCGTCCACCGAGTCGATGCGCTTGCCGCCCACGAGGCGACGGACCTGCGAGATGTGCAGGAGGCCATCCTTGCCGGGGGTCAACGACACGAAGGCACCGAACGACGTGGTCTTGACGACCGTGCCGACGAAGCGCTCGCCGACCTCGGGCATCTGCGGGTTCGCGATCTGGTTGACCATCGTGCGGGCAGCCTCGGCGGAGGCGCCGTCGGAGGAGGCAATGTAGACGGTGCCGTCGTCCTCGATCGTGACGTCAGCGCCGGTCTCGTCCTGGATCTGGTTGATCATCTTGCCCTTGGGGCCGATGACCTCGCCGATCTTGTCGACGGGGACCTTGACGGTGATGATGCGAGGAGCGTTGGGGCTCATCTCATCCGGGCCGTCGATCGCCTGATTGATCAGGTCGAGGATCGCCAGTCGAGCGTCGCGGGCCTGGGCCAGCGCGGCGCGCAGCACCTGGGAGTCGATGCCGTCGAGCTTGGTGTCCAGCTGCAGGGCCGTGATGAAGTCACGGGTACCGGCAACCTTGAAGTCCATGTCGCCGAAGCCATCCTCGGCGCCCAGGATGTCGGTCAGGGTGACGGCCTTGAACTGGCCATCGACCTCACCGGTCATGAGGCCCATCGCGATGCCCGCGACGGGGGCGCGCAGCGGCACGCCGGCCTGGAGGAGGGACAGGGTCGAGGCGCAGACGGAGCCCATCGACGAGGAGCCGTTGGAGCCCATGGTCTCGGAGACCTGACGGATCGCGTAGGGGAAATCCTCACGCGAGGGCAGGACAGGAACCAGGGCGCGCTCGGCCAGGTCGCCGTGGCCGATCTCGCGGCGCTTCGGGGAGCCGACGCGGCCAACCTCGCCCGTGGAGAACGGAGCGAAGTTGTACTGGTGCATGTAGCGCTTGGCGTTGACGGGCGACAGGTTGTCGATCTGCTGCTCCATGCGCAGCATGGCCAGGGTGGTGATACCCAGGATCTGGGTCTCGCCACGCTGGAACAGGGCGGAGCCGTGCACGCGGGGCAGAACCTCGACCTCGGCGGAGAGGGAACGGATCTGACGCGGGGTACGGCCGTCCATGCGGATCTCTTCGCGCAGGGTGCGGTTACGGATCGTGGCCTTCTCGAGCGAACGGAAGGCAGCCTTGAGGGCCTTCTCCGACTCGGGGAAGCGCTCGGCCAGGGCCTCGAGCATCTCTTCCTTGACGGCGTCAACGGCCTCGTCGCGGGCGAGCTTGCCCTCGGTCAGCAGAGCCTGGGCGACCTTCTCGGCCGCGTATTCCTCGACCGCCGCGTACTCTTCGTCGGTGTAGTCCAGGAACAGCGGGAACTCGGCGGTCTCCTTGGAGGCCTTCTCGGCCACCTTGAGCTGAGCCTCGCACAGGGCCTTGATGAAGGGCTTGGCGGCCTCGAGGCCGTCAGCCACGACGTCTTCGGTGGGGGCGGTGGCGCCAGAGTGAATGAGCTCCCACTCGTTCTTGCCGCCGCCGGCCTCGACCATCATGATCGCGACGTCTTCGGAGCCGTCTTCCTTGGTGACGATGCGGCCCGCGACAACGATGTTGAACACGGAACGCTCGAGCTCGCTCCAGCGCGGGAACGCGACCCACTGGTCGTCGATAAGCGCCAGGCGGGTGCCACCGATCGGGCCGGTGAAGGGCAGGCCGGCGATCTGGGTGGACATGGAGGCGGCGTTGATCGCCAGAACGTCGTAGGCGTCGTCCGGATCAATCGTCAGGACGGTCTCGACGACCTGGACCTCGTTGCGCAGGCCCTTGACGAAGCCGGGGCGCAGCGGGCGGTCGATGAGGCGGGCGGCCAGGATGGCCTCGGTGCCCGCGCGGCCTTCGCGGCGGAAGAAGGAACCGGGGATGCGACCCGCGGCGTACTGACGCTCTTCAACGTCGACGGTCAGCGGGAAGAAGTCGAACTGGTCCTTGGGGTTCTTGCCCACCGTGGTGGCGGACAGAACGGTGGTGGAATCGTCCAGGTAGGCCAGGGCGGAGCCTGCGGCCTGCTTGGCGAGACGGCCGGTTTCGAAGCGCACGGTGCGCTTGCCGAAACGGCCATTATCGATAATCGCCTCTGCGGCGACGATGTCGGGGCCTTCCATCATGGGGCGTTTCTCCTTGGTTTGTTGGTGTCGCGCTCCACTTCGGCCTTCGATCGAAGCCCACGGATAAACGCTCCGTAGGCCACTGTCGAAAACCGGCGGCTTTCGCGCGAAAATAACGGTTTGCCCGAGGCGGGCGTGTGAAAACCGGCCCGTCTCCGCTACGGGAGGCGGGCCGGCCCAAAATCAGCGGCGCAGGCCGAGACGCTCGATGAGCGAGCGGTAACGCTCGATGTCGATGTCAGCCAGGTAACCCAGCAGGCGGCGACGACGGCCGACCAGCAGCAGCAGGCCACGACGGGAGTGGTGGTCGTGCGTGTGGGTCTTGAAGTGCTCGGTCAGATCCTTGATGCGGCGGGTCAGCAGCGCGATCTGCACCTCGGGGGAACCGGTGTCGCCCTCGTGGGTCGCGTACTCGGCGATGATCTGGTCCTTGACGTCCTTGCTCAGCGGCACAGGCTTCTCCTTTGTGTTCGTTGCGCGGGGCATCCGGGCTTTTCCCGGGTGCTGACAGTCCGCGGCCGGTGTACGGCCTTTCTACAGTAGCACGCCACCGGCATTATCCCCACAATGAGCGACCAACCTAACGATTCTGCCCTCTCGCGGGGCCTTCTCCCCTCTCCCGCTCTGCACTCCCCGGCCTCGGGCCCGGTGGGTGCCCCCCTTGGGCGCGAGCCGCGCGAAGCGGAGGGCCTATCGCGCGGTGACGGAGTCCGGGTCGACGCGCCCGGCGACGCCGATGCCGAGGACGGAGGCGGTCTGGCGTAGGTCGTCGTCCATCTGGGTGAGCAGTCCGTCGAGGGAGTCGAAGGACAGCATGGGGCGGATGCGCGACACGAAGGTGACCGCGATACGTTCGCCGTACAGGTTGAGGTCCGAGCGGCCCAGGACGTGGGCTTCGACGGTGCGTTCGACGCCGTTGAACTGGGGGTTGGTGCCCACGGAGATGGCGGCGGGGAGGAACTCGGCGGACTGGGTGCCGGG
This sequence comes from Sanguibacter keddieii, assembly GCF_001064145.1. Lineage (GTDB taxonomy): Bacteria > Actinomycetota > Actinomycetes > Actinomycetales > Actinomycetaceae > Pauljensenia. The sequence continues at coordinate 26,281 of NZ_JVOJ01000050.1, read as the reverse complement.
CACGGCGCGCACGACCCACCCGGCGTAGACGCCGTCGGCGGGGATGACGCCTTCGACGTCCTCGGACAGGTTTGCGGTCGGGAAGCCGAGGGTGCGGCCTCGTTTGAAGCCGTGGCACACGGTGCCGCGGATGCGGTGAAGGTGGCCGAGGACGCGGGCGGCGCCGGACACGTCGCCAGCGGCGAGGAGCTCGCGCACCCAGGAGGAGGACCAGCGGCGTCCCTCGGGCGCCTCGATGTCGGTGACCGTGATGACGTTGAAGCCGTAGCGGCTCCCGAACTCCCGCAGTGTGTCGATCGTGCCTGCGTTGCCGCGTCCGAAACGGAAGTCTTCGCCGACGACGACCTCGCGCGCACCGCAGCGCTCGACCAGGTATTCGTACACGAACTCGTCGGCTTCGAGGCTGTAGACGCTTGCGTCGTAGTGGGCGACGAGCGTGGCGTCCAGTCCGGCGGCAGCCATCGCGTCGAGGCGGTCGCGCAGCGGGGAGATCAGCTGGAGGCCCACCTCGGGCTTGTGGACCTGGATGGGGTGCGGGTCGAACGTAATGGCCACGGCGTCGACGCCGAGCTTATGGGCGCGCTCGATGCAGGTGGAGATGACCTTCTTGTGTCCGTTGTGCATGCCGTCGAAGTTGCCGATGGTGACGACGCTGGCCTCGTTGCCGGGAATGTCAGAGAGGGAATACCAAACGTTCATGAGTCTCTTTCTAGAAAACCAGGACGGTGCGCAGGCGAGAAGCGTCGATGCGAAGCAGACCCAGGACGGTGCCATCGGGCGCGACGGCGGCGATCGGTGGGGCCTCCTCCTCGGACCCGTTGTCCGGGTGGTAGTCCACCTCGGTCGCCCACCGGGCCAGCTCGCCACGCGAGCGCCTGGGGGCCTGGCCGTGAGCGAATGCCCCGGCCTCTGCCTCGGTCATGAGCAGGGAGGGGAACATGGTGCGCGCTGCCTCGCCCAGAGGAACGACGGGCAGGACCGGTTCCGCGTCCGGCTCTCCTTCCGGGGTGGCTGCCTCGACGGCGGCGCTCAGTTCCTCGAGCGTCATCGCCGTGTCCAGGGGCACGTCGCCCACGCGCGTGCGGCGCAGCGCGGTCAGGTGGGCGCCCACACCGAGCGCCTCGCCCGCGTCGCGCGCGAGGGCGCGCACGTAGGTGCCCGAGGAGCACTCGACGACGACGTCGACGTCGACCACGCGAACGGGGCCGGGGGGTACCTGTTCGCCGGGCGCGTTGTCGGCGTCATTCTCCTCAAGGATGCACTCGCCGGGGCGCGGGGGCGCGAGGACCTCCAGGCGAGAAATGCGCACCGGACGCGCCGCCAATTCAACGTCCTCACCCGCGCGGGCGAGGGCGTAGGCGCGCTTGCCGTTCACCTTGATCGCCGAGACGGTCGAGGGCACCTGCATGATGTCCCCGCGCAGCGGCGCGAGCGCGGCCTCAAGCTGTTCTTCGCTCAGCGAGGCGCAACCAACGGCCGCAGTCGCGACACCCTCAGCGTCGTCCGTGTTGGTGGCGACGCCGAAGCGGATCGTCGCCCGATATTCCTTCGAATGACCGCTCACCCAGGTGAGCAGCTTCGTCGCCTTGCCGATGCCGATCACGAGGACTCCCGTGGCCATCGGGTCGAGGGTGCCGCCGTGCCCCACCTTGCGGGTGTGGGCCAGGCGTCGCACGCGCGAGACCACGTCGTGGCTGGTGAGCCCCTGCGGCTTGTCGATGACAAGCAGACCGGGACGAGGATTATCGGGTCGACGAGCCATAAGGGTCAGGCCCAATCCTTCGCGTCGGCCTCGTCCTCTTCGTCGTCGCGACGGTAGGGGTCGGCGTCACCGGCGTAGGTGGCACCTGCGGACGCGGCGGCGATGGCCTCGTCCTTCGCCTTGGCCTTGGCCAGGGCGTCCTCGAGCGCGGCGGCACTCTCGGGCAGCGCGTCGAGGATGAACTCCAGGGTCGGGGTCAGGCGCAGGCCCAGGGCCTTGCCCACGCGGGAGCGGAAAAGACCCTGCGCGGACGCGAACGCGCGCACGGCCTTCTCACGCTGCTCGTCGTCGCCGAGCACCGTGTAGAAGATGGACGCGTGCTGCAGGTCGCCCGTCACGCGTACATCCGTGATGGTCACGAGCTCCAAGCGGGGATCCTTCACCTGGCGTCCGATCATCGACGCAACGGTCTGCAGGATTCGCTCCTGCACCTTTCGAACGCGAGCTTCGTCAGCCATCGCAACCTCCTTTCGGGCAGTGTCGCCCTCGTTAAAACACTTGGTGAGAGAAGATCGGGGTCCGAGCGTGCCCGGACCCCGATACTTCAAGCCACGCGATCAGTCACGAGCCTTCTCGCGCATCTCCCAGGTCTCAATGATGTCGCCTTCGGCGATGTCCTTGTGACCCAGCGTGATACCGCACTCGTAGCCCTCGCGGACCTCGGTGACGTCGTCCTTCTCGCGACGCAGGGACGCGATCTCGAGGTTCTCGGCGACAACCACACCGTCGCGCACCAGGCGAGCCTTGGTGCCGCGCTTGATCGTGCCGGAGCGGACGATCGAACCGGCGATGTTGCCGAACTTGCCGGAGTGGAAGACCTGACGGATCTCCGCGGTGCCCAGCTGGACCTCCTCGTAGATCGGCTTGAGCATGCCCTTGAGGGCAGCCTCAATGTCGTCGATCGCAGAGTAGATGACGTTGTAGTACTTGATCTCGACGCCCTCGGCATCCGCCATCTCGGCCACGCGCTCGGCGGGACGGACGTTGAAGCCGATGATGACCGCGTTGTCGACGGTCGCCAGGTTGACGTCGTTCTGCGTGATCGCACCGACGCCGCGGTGGATGATACGCAGCGCGACCTCGTCGCCCACGTCGATACGCAGCAGCGAGTCTTCCAGGGCCTCGACGGCACCGGACACGTCGCCCTTGATGACCAGGTTGAGGGTGTCGACCTCGCCCTCGGCCAGGACCTTGTCGAAGTCCTCCAGGGAGACGCGCTTGCGGCGCTTGGCCAGCAGGGCCTGACGCTCGGCAGCCTCACGCTTGTCGGCGATCTGGCGGGCCGTGCGGTCATCCGAGGCGACCAGGAACGAATCACCGGCGCGCGGGACGGACGTGAGACCGAGGACCGCGACGGGGGCCGACGGACCGGCCTCGGAGACGTCGTTACCGGCGTCGTCAAACATGGCGCGCACGCGGCCATAGGACGAGCCGACCACGAGGGAGTCGCCCACGTGGAGCGTGCCGCGCTGGACCAGCATGGTCGCGACTGCGCCGCGGCCCTTGTCCAGGTTCGCTTCGATGGCGACGCCGCGCGCGTCGGTGTTCGGGTTGGCCTCGAGGGTCAGCGCCGCGTCGGCGGTCAGCAGGACGGCCTCGAGCAGCTCGCGGATGCCCGTGCGCTGCTTGGCGGAGATGTTGACGAACATGACGTCGCCGCCGTATTCCTCCGCGACAAGCCCGTACTCGGTGAGCTGGGAGCGGATCTTCTCCGGGTTCGCCGTGTCCTTATCGACCTTGTTGACCGCGACGACGATCGGAACGCCGGCGGCCTGCGCGTGGTTGATGGCCTCAACCGTCTGGGGCATGACGCCGTCATCGGCTGCGACCACGAGGATCGCGATGTCGGTGACCTGGGCACCACGGGCACGCATGGCTGTGAAGGCCTCGTGACCGGGGGTGTCGATGAAGGTGATCGGGCGGGCGGTGCCGTCCTCAGCCTTGACCGTGACCTGGTAGGCGCCGATGTGCTGGGTGATGCCGCCGTGCTCGGTGTCGACGACGTCGGTGTGACGGATCGCATCGAGCAGCTTAGTCTTACCGTGGTCGACGTGACCCATGACGGTGACGACCGGCGGACGGGGCACCATGTTCTCGGCGTCGTCGAGTTCTTCGGCTTCAAGGTCGATGTCGAAGGACTCGAGCAGCTCGCGGTCCTCGTCCTCGGGGGAGACAACCTTGACGTCGTAGCCGAGCTCCGCGCCCAGGGCCTCGAAGGTGTCCTGGTCGAGGGACTGCGTGGCGGTCGCCATCTCGCCCAGGGCGAAGAGAACCGTCACGAGCGCTGCGGGATTGACGTCGATCTTCTCGGCGAGGTCAGCAAGGGATGCGCCCTGGCGGATGCGGATCTGCGCGCCGTTACCGCGCGGGATCGACACGCCGCCGATGACGGGCGCGTTCTGCTGCTCGTACTCTTGACGCTTCGCACGCTTCGACTTGCGTCCGCGCTGCGAGCGGCCGCCTCCGCGACCGAATGCGCCCGGCGTGGAGCCGCGACCGCCGCGGCCACCGCCGCGGGGACCGCCGAAGCCGCCGCCGTTGTTCTGGGGACCGCCGGCACCTGCGCCTGCACCTGCACCGCCGGGACGCGCGCCGCCGCGACCGCGTCCACCGCGGCCGGTGCGCTCGCCGCCGCCGTTACCGGAGGCAGCGTTACGCGCGAAGTTCGCCTGGCCGGGCATCATGCCCGGGTTCGGACGGTTGCCGCCGGGGCGCGGAGCGCCGGGACGGGGACCGCCGTTACCGGAACCACCCTGACGCGAGGCGCCGGGGCGAGGGCCACCATTGCCGGAGCCTCCCGGGCGCGCAGCGCCGGGACGAGGGCCGCCAGAGCCGCCGGGGCGAGGCATGCCCTGCGAGGAGGCGTAGGGGTTGTTGCCCGGGCGCGGGCCGCCGGGGCGAGGGCCGCCGGGGCGGGCCGGGCGCGGGGCGTCAGCGCGACGAGGCGCGGGCTTGGGGGCGCCGCCTTCCGCACTCTTGCGGCTGGCGGGCTTGGGGGCAGCGTCAGCCTTCTTCGCACGAGGCTTGGGCGCGCCGGGCTTGGGGGCACTGGCCTTGGGGGCGCTGGCCTTGGGGGCGGCATCGGCCGCGGGAGCCTCCGCCTTGGGGGCGGCGGGCTTCTTCGCAGCGGGCTTGGCCGCGCTGGGCTTGGGGGCCTTGACGGCGGGCTTGGCGTCCGCCTTCTTAGTCTTGGGGGCCGCCGCGAACTTCTCGCGCATCTGCCGCACGACCGGCGGTTCGAGCGAGGACGACGACGACTTGACGAATTCACCTGCTTCCTTCAGGTGACCCATCAGTTCTTTGCTGGTGATTCCGAGCTCTTTGGCGAGCTCGTGGACACGCAACTTTGCCACATTTCTCCATTCCGGAAGCGTCTCCGGTCCGGAGACGCCTTACTGATATTGCTGGCAGCTCATCGCTGGGTACTCATCGGGTGCCCATCAGCTTCCAACCCGCTTCCATTTTCTCGGCGTTGATGGCCCGTAGCCATCACTGGTGGTTGATCAACTCCTCCACGTCGTCCCACACGCCGTCCGTCACGTTTCCCGTTCGGAACGCACGCGAGAGACTCCGTCTGGCTCGGGCTTTGTGGACGCACCCCGCATCGGGGTGAATCCAGGCCCCTCGGCCCGGAAGAGTGGCCGTTCGGTCGAGACGAATCGAGCCGTCCGGCGAGCGAACAATCCGCACGAGCGCGGATCGATGCGCGTGTGCGCCGCATCCAATGCAGGTGCGCTGGGGCCCGGGGGTGGGCACAGGCGGCACAGAATACGACACAATCCCCTAGCTTAGTCCAGCCAGGGGATTGCTCGGCTCAGATTCTATGAGCGACTTGTCACGTCGTCAGGGGTCGAAACGCGCGAGGCGATTGCGTCGTCGCCGGTTTCCGTGTCGGCATGGATGTCGATATGGTAGTTCGTCAGGCGCGCGGCGAGGCGGGCGTTCTGGCCTTCCTTGCCGATGGCGAGGGAGAGCTGGAAGTCGGGGACGATGGCCGTCGCCGTGCGGTTGTCCACGGAGTGGACGACGACGCGGGTGACGCGTGCGGGCGACAGCGAGTTGGCGACGAAGCGCGCCGGATCGTCGGAGTAGTCGACGATGTCGATCTTCTCCCCGCCCAGCTCGGCCATGACGGAGCGCACGCGCGCGCCCATCGGGCCAATGCAGGCACCCTTGGCGTTGATGCCTTCGCGGGTGGCAGCCACAGCAATCTTCGTGCGGTGGCCGGCCTCGCGGGCGATGGCCTTGATCTTGACGAGGCCCTGCTGGATTTCGGGGACCTCGCGCTGGAAGAGGCCGGCGACGAGGTTGGGGTGGGTGCGCGACAGGGTGATGCGCGGACCGCGCTCGGTGCGCTCGACGCCCACGACGTAGGCGCGGATGCGGTCGCCGTGGCGGTAGGACTCGCCGGGAACCTTTTCGCCGTCGGGCAGGACGGCCTCGAAGTCGTCGGAAACCTGAACCATGGTGGGGCGGCCGGGGCGCGGGGCCTGGACGGTGCCCGTGATGATCTGGCCTTCGCGTCCGGCGAAGTCACCGAAGACGCGCTGGTCGTCGGCGTCGCGCAGGCGCTGCATGATGACGGAGCGCGCAGTCGATTGGGCGATGCGCCCGAAGTTCTTGGGGGTGTCGTCGAACTCGCCGATCGGGTTGCCGTCCTCGTCCTCGTCCATAGCCATGACGGTGACGCGTCCGGTCTTCTTGTCGATTTCGATGCGGGCCTGGGAGATGGCGCCGGGCAGGTTGTGGTACGCCTTGAGCAGTGCCTCTTCGATGGCGTCGACGAGGGTTTCGAGGCTGACGCCCTTCTCGTTTTCCACCATCCGCAGGGCGGTCATATCGATTTCCATGGTCTCCTACTTCCCCGTTCCAAAGTCGACGCGGGAGCGCGCCTTCCTCATGTCCTGATAGTCAATGGTAGTCGCTTCACCGTCGACATCGATCGTTGCGCTGGTCTCGTTCGCGGCGACGACGCGTCCGGAGACGTAGCCGCCGGCTCGCAGCTTGATGCGCACGAGGCGTCCGATCTGTCGCAACCAGTGCCCGACCTTCGTGAGCTCGCGTTCGGCTCCCGGCGTGGAGACTTCGAGCAGGTATTCGCCGTCGATCGGGTCCGCAACGTCCAGGGCTTTCGATACGGCGCGGGACACCTCAGCGAGGGTGTCCGAGTCAATTCCGTCGGCACCGATGGGCGCTTCGACGACGACCCGCACGAGGGGCATCGCGTCGGAGCGTGAGCGGGTCACTGAGTCCAGTTCCAGTCCCGAGCGTGCGACCACGGGAGCCAGCAGCTCCTCGAGCGGTCCCTCTGACGTGGACGATGCCATATGCGCCTATCTTTCTCTCGCGTACGCGGGTCAGTTCCCTATCCTACCCGGGGGTGTGGGATGATGCGGGTGTGCGTTTCGCAAAACTGACTTTGACCACACACCGCATCCCCGGCCTCGTCGTGACGTCGGCTGCGGTTCTCGCGCTGTCCGCGTGCGGCGCGTCGTCGCTGCCCACCCTGTCTGGTTTCGCGGCGGTTCGCGACCAGGCTGCGCGCACGGAAGCTGCCGCTGCGGCTCGCGCGACCGAGCTGGCGGACATCGCGACCGATTGCGCGTCCTGTTCGTCCGCTCTGCGTGACGTGGCTTCATCCTCGCAGGCACGACTCGACGCGCTCGGCGGACTCTGGGACCCGTGGGGCGGGGCGACGCCCGAGGGCGAGTCCGCTCCGGCACCCGTCTCCGAGGCACCCACCGACGTCTCGGCGTACGTGTCGTGGCTGGCGCGCACGGCTACGCGCGACCTCGAGATTGCTGCCGACCCGGACAAGACGAGCGCCGAAGATGCGCGCACGCTCGGAGCCTCCGCGCTCGGGCGCTACGCGAGCGCGGTGACCCTCGCCCACGTCTACGGTATCGACCTCGAGGCCGGTGATGACGCGGCACAACTCATCAACGACCGCGTGAACACGGCGTCACGTCAGGGCATTCAAACCTGGGCGATTGATCTGTTCACTGAGTCGTCCATCTCCCCCACGTTCGCCCCTTCCGGCAAGGATCTCGCTTCATCGGCGGAGCTCTCACAGGCTGTCGCCACGTGGGATTGCACTGCCTCGTCCCTGCCGAGGGCGCAGGTGAGCGCGGGGACGCTGAGCGACGCATACAACGTGTCCGGCGAGCTGCTCACCCGCGCCGATACTGCTTTACGCGCCGGCGCTGCGGACACACGCACATCGCGCTGCACGCTCGATGCCCTCGACGGCGCGTCCCTGGCCTCAAACCTGCTGGCGGCTGATGCCGCAATGCTCGCGAGCGACTCCGCCGACGTGCGCGCTGCGGGGGCTAGCGCCGCCCTCATCGACATCACGCAGTGGGCGTCGCGCACTCCCCTGCCCGCTCTCATCGGCACGCGCTAACACGCGCGCCGCAAGGCCGTCGCTCCGACGGATCTAACAGCAGGGCCGCTCCCCGGATGGGGAGCGGCCCTGCTGTATCGATGTCTCAGACCCTCGCGGCGATGTCGTCGCCAATCTGGGAGGTAGAGCGCACGAGCGGCGTTCCAGCCGCCGCGGCCTCGGCACGCGCCGCCATGTCAGCGTCGATCGCCGCGCGCACGCGCTCGGCTTCCTCGGCGAATCCCATGAAGTCGAGCATGAGCGCGACCGAGGAGATGGTCGCGGTCGGGTCAGCCTTGCCCTGCCCCGCGATGTCGGGGGCGGATCCGTGCACGGGCTCGAACATGGAGGGGAACTCGCGCGAGGGGTTCAGGTTGCCGGACGCGCTCAAGCCGATGCCCCCGGTGACTGCCCCGGCCTCGTCGGTGAGGATGTCGCCGAAAAGGTTGTCGGTGACGATGACGTCGAAGCGGCCCGGGTCGGTGACCATGTAGATGGTGGCGGCATCGATGTGGCAGTAGTCGACGCGCACGTCGGGGTACTCCTCCCCCACCTCGTCGACGATGCGGCGCCACATGTGCCCCGCGTTGACCAGGACGTTGTGCTTGTGGACGAGGGTGAGGTGCTTCTTGCGCGAGGCGGCCGCCTCAAAGGCGTAGCGCACGACGCGCTCGACGCCGTAGGCGGTGTTGACGCTGACCTCGGTCGCGATCTCGTGCGGGGTGCCCACGCGCACCGCGCCCCCGTTGCCGCAGTAGAGGCCCTCGGTGCCTTCGCGCACGACGACGAAGTCGATGTCGCCGGGGTTGGCCAGGGGGCTGGGTACGCCCTCGTAGTACTTGGAGGGGCGCAGGTTCACGTAGTGGTCGAGGGCGAAACGCAGCTTGAGGAGCAGCCCGCGCTCGAGCACGCCAGAGGGCACGGAGGGATCGCCGACCGCACCCAGGAGGATAACGTCGTGGCGCTTGATCGCCTCGAGGTCCTCGTCGGTCAGGGTGTCGCCGGTGGCATGCCAGCGCTCGGCACCCAGGTTGAAGTGGGTCGTAGAGTAGTCGATGCCCTTGTCCGCCAGCACGCGGTCCAGGACCTTCAAGCCTTCGGGGACGATTTCCTTGCCGATGCCGTCACCGGGGATTACTGCGATGTTCAGTGTCATAACTCCATCTTCCCCCGCGTCCACGCCGCGCGTCCGCACGGTTCCAACCCGTGGTCTCTTTGCGCCGTGACGTCCCCCATAGACGAGGCCGGGGCCGGGAGGGCACACACGCTCCCCCCGGCCCCAGCCGCGATAGATGCGGATCAGATCCACGCACCAGAGGATGCGAAGTAGTACCAGCGGCCGTCGATCATCTGCCAGCCGGTGACCATGTGACCGTCACCTGCGAAGTAGTACCAGGTAACGCCAACGTGCTGCCAGCCGGTGAGCATGGCACCCGAGGGGGCCAGGTAGTACCAGCTGCCGGCGTGCTGCCAGCCGGTGAGCATCGCGCCGGAGGCGGAGAGGAGGTACCAGGTACCGTCGACCTGCACCCAGCCGGTCGCCATCACGCCGGTCGCGGGATCCAGGTAGTACCAGGAACCGTCCTTGACCCAGCCGCTCACGCGAGCACCGTAGGCGTTGTAGTAGCTCCACTTGCCGTCCTGGAGGTCCCAGCCGGTGACCATCATGCCAGCCGAGTTGAAGCGGTAGGTGGCGTCACCAATCGTGATGGTCTGGTTGGTCGCGTAGCTGGAGTCCTCCAGCTGCCACTTCCAGCCCGAGCCGGTGTTCACCCAGTGCGCGGGGGTGACCGCGGGGGCGGGCTCAGGGGTGGGCTGCGGTTCCGGAGTCGGGTCCGGGGTCGGCTGCGGCTCGGGAGCGGGCTCCTCGCCGGGGTCGGTCAGGCCGAGGTAGGTGGCGTCCAGGCGCATGAACTCGATGTTCTTGTAGCCGCCGGACTCGTACAGCAGGCCCCAGGTGCCGTCGCCGAGGGGGTGCAGCGTCGAGTAGGCCATCTCGCCGCTCTCGAAGACCTTGCCGTCGTTCCAGGTGAAACCGTCGTCGTAGGAGACGCGGATGGTGCCGTTCGCGCGGGCGCTGGAGGAGTCGGCGTTCGAGAAGATCAGGACGCGAGCGCGCGCGGAGCCCTCGGGGGCATCCGGGTAGGCGCGCACGATGGAGGCGTTGTTACGCGGGTCCGTCAGGTCCCAGTTGTGGCGGAAGGGACCCCATGTCTGCCCGCCATCGTAGGAGATGGCTTCGAGGCGCTGGCCGGCGGTGCCCTGCGTGCGCGAGTTGAGGAGCAGGCGACCGTCGGAGAGCTCGACGACCTTGTTTTCGTCGGCGCTGCCTTCGGTGGGCTCGCCGGGCTTCCAGGTCGCGCCGTGGTCGTCAGAGTAGACGGAGACGGCCATGAGCGAGGTCGTGCCGGAGTTGGCGACGGCGTACTGCTGGATGAGTCGGCCGGCGTGGGCACCGTAGCGCAGCTGGATGCCTTCACCGGAGGAAGCGAAGCGGGTGAACCACTGGCCCTCGTGTCCGGCGGTTACCTGGTCGGTGATGGTGCGGGGGTTCACCCAGGTTTCGCCGTTGTCATGGGACTCGACGACGTGGGCGTGCAGGATGTTACGGGCCGCAGGATCGGTGCCCAGCTGGGACTGGAAGAGGCCGGCGTCGTAAGACTTGACCGAGAACAGGAAGATCGTTCCGGTGGTGCGGTCCACGACGAAGGAGGGGTCGGAGTAGCCGATCCTCTGGGTGCCGGGGGTGCCGGCAAGGGCGGTCTTGATGGGGGTCCAGGACTTACCGCCGTCCTTGGAGATGCGATAGACGATGGAGTTAGCCTGAGGGGCGTCCTGACAGGTGTTGGGGCGACCGTCCCACGCTGCGATGATCCAGCCGTTGTTGGCGGTGGTCAGCGCGGGGATGCGGTGGCAGCTGAAACCGGCGAGGCCGGGGGACGCGAGGCGGACCTTGTCGCCGATCGCGTAGTCCTGCGGGGTCTCCAGCGGGTCCGGGGCCGGGGGGCGCTCGCCCTGGGCGACGGTCACCGGGTCGGCGTTGGCGGTGATGCCACCGGCGATGACGTCGGTACCGTTGCGGTCACGGGTGGCCGCCCAGCTGGTCATCGGGGTGAAGGTGCCGGCCGCGACGTCGTCCGCGGTCACGGTGTGCGTGGCGGTCGTGCACTGCTTGGTGGTGTGTGCGGCGAGGTTGTGCCAGCGGCAGTTCGGGGCGCCGGTGGTGAGGACGCCGGACAGGTTCGAGTCCACCGGGAAGACGGTGAGAGCGCTGTCGGTGTTGTTGGTGTAGGTGACGGTGACGGTGATCAGGTCACCTTCGTACACCTTGTCTCCATGGGAGTCGGTGCGCATGACGGTGACTGTGATGGGGGCCGAATCTTCGTCGGTTGCCGAGGCCGCCACCGGAGCAGCTGCACCGGTGTCACTGGTCGGGGTCGCGAGCGCGGGAACCGAGAGAGTCGCGCACAGCAGCACGGCTCCCGAGGCAGCCGCGAGGGCACGCCCGTAGTGGCGGAGGGTCATCATTGGTCCTTCTGAAATGGGTTGTCAATCAGCGGTCAGTGAGTCATGACTCACTATCCACGAGATTCATCATACAAATTTAGATGCTCGCTAACCAGTTATACGACAGACAACTTTTATCAACATCTAGGACAATTACCTTACAACTGTATAAATCCTGTCAATACTGCCAGGCTGCTGACCGGGGAACTCCCCTCCCACGACCAACCAGCGATAGACCCTCTCCAGCTCACCCACGCACGAACGGATGTCATACTGAGCCCCCACACGCCGATATCGAGCCGCCTCGACCCGACGATCCCCACTACCGCGATCAACCCAGGCATCAATCGCGCGCGCAAGCGAACGCGGATCACCGGCCTCGAACACACTCTCCTCCGAAAGAGCGAATTGGCTGGTCGCAGTCAAAGGACCACATGCCAGAACAGGGACCACACCATGGCGCAGCACTTCAAGAGCGCCAAGGCCCTCCACCTCGATCCGCGCCGCATGCACATAGAGGTCAGCCTCTCGCGAAGCCTGAGCCATCTCCTCATGCCCCATGAAGGCGAAGCGCACAGGGTGCTCGATCACTCCATCTCGCACGAGGCGATCCGACAGCCTCCGCAGGCGACGTTCGGTCGGCCCCCGCCCCGCCAACGTCAACTCAAGAGAACGAGCGTGAGAACTGAAGCGGAGCGCCCGCAGAATCGTCGCCTGATCTTTTTCGCGCGAGAAACGACCGATCGACAACAGGCGCACGATAGACGACTCATCCCCACAACCTCCACCATCAACGCTCACATCGTCAAGCGGAACACCATTCGAGAGAACAAAAAGCCTCGAAGACAGCTTCAACGAGGAGACACGACGCCACGCCGACTGCGAGGGACACTGAAGCGCGCCACAGCGATTAAAAATGAAACGTTTCCACACCTGAAGAATCGCACGATTGAGGACGACGCAGCGGTCGAGGTACACGGAGGCCGTCAGGTTTTCCGGATGAATATGATAGGTCGCCAGAGCCGGTACACCACGAGCGCGCGCACGCCGAGCAACGACAGCCTGCAGCATAAACGGCTCCTCCAGATGCACCACGTCCGCCCAGTCGAGCGCCCGGTCAACCTGGCGACGATCCGAACGAGCAAAGGCGTAGCCCTGAGAGGCAATGAGTGGCGCAACGAGGGGGATACGAAGGTGCGGCAACGGATAGTACGGAGCACCAACACCACAATCGTCACCGTGACGCGGAGGGGCAGACAGCACGCGAACATCGTGCCCCCGCTCTCGCAGGAGCATGATGATCCGACGCGCGGATGCTGCAAGCCCATTACCGCGCGTATACAGGTCATTAATGACGAACAGGATCTTGAGCTGGGTGGGTAAATCCGCCCCCTGAGCAGCCATACCCCGATTCTACCCAGGAGACCATGACAAGAATCCCTGACGCAGACACAGGCAACACCAGCAGTCAATGCAAGACGTCACAAAGAGTTGCTCAGTAGGTAGTTACTAATAAACTGATGCTGTCAATCAATCTTTCACAGCAAGGAATCACAGTGCGCCCCTCCCGTCGAACTCTGACGCGCGTCGCGTCGGCCGCCGTCGCTTCCCTCGTGATCGTTGCGCCGATCTCCACCGTCTCCAACGCGGACGCCCTCTCCCCCGCACCCCTTCCGTGGACGAACGGTTCCGACGAAGCACCATCGAACTAACTCTCGCGCAAACGCTGCCGAGCCCACCCGCGCCTATCAGCGCAAAAGAGCCCCAGCCTCGTCCCGCATTGGGAACGAGGCCGGGGCTTGAAGCTATCCGAAAAGGAGCTCGAGATCAGCGCGCGGCGCTGCCCTCGGTGTAGTCCTCGTCGGAGTCGGTCCAGCCGAAGGCCTTGCGCAGCTTCTGGCCGGTCTTCTCGATCGGGTGAGCCTCTTCCTCGGCGCGCAGCGCCTTGAACTCGAGGGCACCGTTATCCTGATCGGCGATGAACTTGCGGGCAAAGGTGCCGTCCTGAATGTCGGCCAGAACAGCCTTCATGGCCTCCTTGGAGGACTCACCAATAACGCGCGGGCCGGAGACGTAGTCGCCGTACTCAGCGGTGTCGGAGCAGGACCAGCGCTGCTTCGTGATGCCACCCTCGTTGATGAGGTCGACGATCTGCTTCATCTCGTGGCAGACCTCGAAGTAGGCGATCTCAGGCTGGTAGCCAGCCTCGACCAGGGTCTCGAAACCGGCCTGGATCAGGTGGGAGACGCCGCCGCACAGGACAGCCTGCTCGCCGAACAGGTCGGTCTCGGTCTCCTCCGTGAAGGTCGTCTTGATGACACCGGCGCGGGTGCCGCCGATGCCCTTCGCGTAGGACAGGGCCAGCTCCCAAGCCTTGCCGGAAGCGTCCACCTCAACGGCAACGACGTCCGGGGTGCCCTTGCCCTGCACGTAGGTCTCGCGGACCTTGTGGCCGGGGCCCTTGGGGGCGACCATGATGACGTCGTGGCCGGCGGGGACCTCGATGTAGCCGTAGCGGATGTTGAAGCCGTGCGCGAAGAGGAGGGCGGCACCTTCCTTCAGGTTGGGGGCGATCTGCTCGGCGTAGACGTAGCGCTGAACCTGGTCGGGCAGCAGCACGGAGACGACGTCACCCTCGGCGACGGCCTCGGCCACGTCCTTGACCTCGAGGCCAGCGGCCTCAGCCTTGGCCCAGGAAGATGAACCGGGGCGCAGGCCGACGACCACGTCAACTCCGGAATCCTTCAGGTTCAGCGCGTGCGCGTGACCCTGCGAACCGTAACCAATGATGGCAACCTTCTTGGACTGGATCAGCGACAGGTCTGCGCCGTCGTCGTAGATGATCTCTGCCATTTTCATTTCTCCTTCAGTTGATCCGTGATCGAGCGCGACCCGCGGCCAATCGCCACGGCACCCGACTGGACGAGTTCGGTGACACCGTAGGGCTCCAGGGCCCGCAGCAGCGCCTCCAGCTTGGGTAGGGAGCCGATCGATTCGATGACGACCGACTCGGGTTGTACGTCGACGACGTGTGCGCGGAACAGGTCCACGATCTGCAGGACCGAGGTGCGACGGGTCTCGTCAGCCTGGACCTTCATCATGAGCAGACGCCGTTCGACGGAGTCTTCGGGTTCAAGCTCGACGACCTTGAGGACGTTGATGAGCTTGTTGAGCTGCTTGACCACCTGCTCGATGGGCGCGGAGTCGGCGTCCACGATGATGGTCATGCGAGAGATTTCGGGATGTTCCGTCTCTCCCACGGTCAGCGACTTGATATTAAATGCGCGGCGGGCGAAAAGCGCGGCGACGCGAGTGAGCACGCCGGGCTTGTTTTCGACCAACACGGCCAGAGTGTGACGATTCGTCATCAGTCTTCCACCTCCCAGTCAGGTGCCATGCCCTTGGCGTAACGAATCTCATCGTTGGACACGCCCGCGGCGACCATCGGCCAGACCATCGAGTCCTTGGAGACGCGGAAGTCAATGAGAACGGGGCGATCGTTGATCGACATGGCCCATTCGATGGCTTCGTCGACCTCGTCGATGGAGCGAACGGTGCGCGCGGCCATGCCGTAGGCCTGCGCGAGCATCTCGAAGTTGGGGATCTGCTCGCCCTCGACGGGGTTGAGCGTCGTGTTCGAGTAGCGCTTGCCGAAGAACAGGGACTGCCACTGGCGGACCATACCCAGCACCGAGTTGTTGATGAGGGCGACCTTGATCGGGATGCTGTTGATCGTGCAGGTGGCCAGTTCCTGGTTGGTCATCTGGAAGGAGCCGTCGCCGTCGATCGCCCACACGACCTTGTCGGGAGCCGCGACCTGGGCACCCATGGCTGCGGGGATGCAGTAGCCCATGGTGCCGGAGCCGGAAGAAGAAATGAAGCTGCGAGGGTTGTCCAGCGTGATGAACTGGGCGGCCCACATCTGGTGCTGGCCCACGCCCGTCACGTAGATGGCCTCGGGGCCGACCTTGTCGGAGAGCTTCTTGAGGACTTCCTGGGGTGCCATCATGCCGTCTTCGGGCTCAGCCCATCCGATCGGGTACTTGGTACGCAGACGGTCGAGGTAGCGCCACCATCCGGAGATGTCCGCCTTGTTTTCCGACGAGGCCAGGGCGATTTCCGCGGTGAGGATCGGCAGGGCGGTCGCCAGGTCGGCGACGATCGGGATGTCGGCGTGGCGATTCTTCGAGATCTCCGCGGCGTCGATGTCGATGTGCACGACGGTGGCGCGGGGCGCGAAGGAGTCGAGGCGGCCGGTCACGCGGTCATCGAAGCGGGCTCCGAGGGCGACGATCAGGTCCGCGCGCTGCAGGGCACCGACGGCGGCAACGGTGCCGTGCATACCGGGCATGCCCAGGTTGTGGCGATCGGAGTCGGGGAAGGCACCGCGCGCCGTCAGGGTGGTGACCACGGGGGCGTTGGTGGCCTCGACCAGGGCGGACAGGGCCTCGGTCGCGCCGCCGCGGATCACGCCGCCACCGACGTAGAGCACGGGGGCCTGGGCGTCGGCGATCGCACGGGCAGCCGCGCGCACCTGCTTCATGTTCGGGCGGTCGGCCACCTTGTAGCCGGGCAGGTCCAGGGTCGGGGGCCAGGAGAAGTCCATCTCCGAGACCTGGGCGGACTTGGTGATGTCCACGAGGACCGGGCCGGGGCGGCCGGTGCCCGCGAGGTGGAAGGCCTCGGCGAGGCGCGCGGGGATGTCCTGCGGATCCGTCACCAGGAAGGAGTGCTTCGTGATGGGCATCGATGCACCCACGACGTCGGCTTCCTGGAAGGCATCGGTGCCGATCAGGGAGGCGCCGACCTGGCCGGAGATGACGACGATCGGCACGGAGTCCATGCAGGCGTCGCCCAGGGCGGTGAGCACGTTGGTGGCTCCGGGGCCAGACGTCACGATCGCGCAGCCGACCTTACCGGTGGCCAGGGCGTAGCCTTCGGCGGCGTGGCCCGCGCCCTGCTCGTGACGGACGAGAATGTGGCGGATGGATGTCGACGCCATCAGCGGGTCGTAGGTCGGGAGAATTGCGCCGCCGGGCATACCGAACACGTCGGTGACGCCCAGGGCCTCGAGGCTGGCCACAATTGCCTCGGCTCCGGTCATGCGGGTGGTGTTGGCGGTGTCGCTCACCATTCGTCCTCTCAATCGTTGGGACCGTCTCAAAGAAAAAACCCCGTCAGATCCGGCAGTCGCGCGGATGCGGGGAATTCGGCGTGCGATCCATCCTCACGTTACACGGCAGGCATCGCACGCCCGGGTACGATGACCAGGGCGAGGATTCCAATTCCGTGAGCGTCAAGCATGCCTTTACCGTATCTCGCCTGGGCGCTGCGATCTTCTTCATCTCATTGTGCGGACCTTCGGGCTCTGAGCGCTATCTAGGACGATGGACTGAGATACACAGCACGTATTACTGGTTTAATTGACTCATACCTCATATCACAATCCACAACACGGAGATTTCATCGTGCATCAGGTGTTCGAGATTCTGAGCGAACAGCCGGTTCTGTTCCTCTTCATTCTCATCGGTATAGGCATGGCGTTCGGCCATGTGAAAATCAAGGGTATTGGCCTCGGCGCCGCCGCCGTTCTTTTCTTTGCCATCGCGTTGGCTGCATGGGCGCAGTCCTACGGTATCGAGCTGCGCGTTACCCCCCAGTTGGGCACCCTCGGCCTGACGCTGTTCACCTTCGCGATCGGCATCAACTCGGGCGCGTCATTCTTCCACAACCTGAAGACCGCCGTCGGCCCGATCTTGACGATGGTTGCCCTCTACGGCATCGCTGCCACCGTCGGCCTCTACCTCGGTAAGGCCATGGGCATGGACGTTCCGCTCATCGCCGGTACCTTTGCGGGTTCGGTCACGAACACGCCCGCTCTGGCCGCCGCCGGCGAGGCATCCGGCGACGCAGCCCGCGCGACGGTCGGTTACTCGATCGCCTACCTTTTTGGCGTCATCGGCATGCTGGCAGCTTCGATGGCTGCACTGCACTACGGCCGTAATGACAAGGACGCACCCTCTCCCCTATCGAACCGCACGATTCGCGTCGAGCGCGACGATCACCCCTTCGTCGGCGACATCTACGAAAAGCTCGGTGAGAAGGTCTCCTTCTCCCGTCTGCGCCGCGGCGAGACCGGCCCGATCACCCGTCCCCAGATGTCCGACACCCTGGATCCCGGTGACCTCGTGACGGTTGTCGGCCCCCGCGAGCTTGTCGCTCGCGCCGCCACCGAGCTGGGCCACGCGTCCTCGCATTCCCTCATGCAGGACCGCTCCTACCTGGACTTCCGCCGCGTGACGATCTCCAATCCGAAGGTCGCCGGCCGCACGGTCGCCTCGCTCGGCCTCGCCAAGGATTTCTCCGCGACGATTTCGCGCGTGCGCCGCGGTGACGTCGACATGGTCGCCGAGCCGGGCCTGGTGCTCCAGGAGGGCGACCGCGTGCGTGTCGTTGCCCCCACGTCCAAGATGGCTGAGATCACGAAGTTCTTCGGTGACTCGTCCCGAGGCCTCACAGACCTGAACCCCATCGCCCTGGGCATCGGCATGGCACTGGGCATCGCAATCGGCGAGCTGCCGATCCTGACTCCCTCCGGTGAGTACTTCTCCATCGGTTCCGCCGCCGGCACGCTCATCGTCGGCCTGATCTTCGGCCGCATCGGCCGCATCGGCCCCATCGCGACTGCGCTCCCCTTCACAACCTGCCAGGTCATGGCCGAGCTCGGCCTGCTGATCTTCCTCGCACAGGCTGGTGCCAAGGCAGGCGGTCAGATCCTCGAGGCCTTCACCTCGGGCGACTGGATCCGCATCTTCGCCCTGGGCTTCGTCATGACGTCAATTATGGCGATCGGCCTGTACTGCACGATGCGGTGGGTCTTCAAGATGGGCGGCACGAAGCTCGCCGGTCTGCTCGGTGGCGCTCAGACGCAGCCCGCCGTTCTCGCCTTCGCGAACGGCCGCACCAACGCCGATCCTCGCGTGGCACTCGGCTACGCGTTGGTCTACCCGGTTGCGATGGTCGGAAAGATCGTCGTCGCACAGATCTTGGGCGGCATGTAGCTGTAGATTCTCCCGCGGGTTCGATCCCGCGCAACAATGGGGCCGGCCCGCACGGGTCGGCTCCATTCGTATGCCTCCTTGTCGTCCCCTCAAAACATCACGGCAACCGCGAAGCTCTCAAGGGCGCGCGGCCTGCGGTGCCCGTGGGCGGTGCGCGGTTGGTAGCCAGGAACGAGAGCTTGCTGCGACGCACTCACCTGATCAATCCTCGCGGCGTCGCCTTTGCTCCGGGCACCGCATGGCCTGCCCGCCCGCTCGTCGCCCACGCCGCGAGCTGCGCTCGGCGCGTCGCCTCGAAGCCCGGCCAGGCCCCGCAGGCCCTGCGGCGCCCTCCACAAGGGCGACGCTTGCTCAGTACGTTGTCGTGGCCCTGCATGCCTGCCAACTCGGCCTACGCACAAACGAGGCCGCGACCGGTTTCCCGGCCACGGCCTCGTCGATGAATGAGCGTCAGCGTGAAATCAGCGAGACGAGCACTCGAGCGGTCACCGCCGCGACGCACACGATCGCGATGTTGCGTCCGACCGCGCGGATTTCGTCGCGGTCGATCTCGTACTCGACCTCGAACGACGGTGGCTTCAGACTTGCGTCGATCTCGACCTTCACGCGTTCTCCTCCTCGTACTCCCACAGGTTCGGGACTCGATCTTGCTTTTCGACGAGCCAGTTCTTGTCCGTCAGCATACGGGAAAGCGCCAGCCCCATACCGATAGCCACGATCGTGAACATGACCGTAAAGAGCGCACCGAGCGCCTCGTCGATCTGCTGGTTGTTCAGGTAGGTGAGCGCACGGTACAACGGCACACCGGGAATCATGATGACGACAGCAGGCACGGACAGGGTCACGCGCGAGAAACGTGTCCTGCGGGCCACGAAGACGGCGAGAAGGCCAGCTGCGAGCGCGGCGAGGCCGACGCAAGCCGGAGCAGGAACGCCGAGTTCCAGGTGCAGGGCGATACGAGCGGTGTTGATAACGGCGCCGATGAGTGCAGCCGTCGCACACACACGTTGCGGTGAATTGAAAAGCATCGCAAACCCGTATGCCGCAACGAAGCTCGTCAGAAAGCGCAGGATGTAGTGGCACCATGGAACGAGCGACACGCCGTACTCGGGGGTCACAGACCAGCCGAAGATAGCGGAAATCGCCCACACGGCCACACCCGCCGACGCGACAAGCATCGCCACATACACGAGGCGCCCGACACCACCTTGGAAGTCTTGACGCACCAAATCGATCAGGCCAGTCACCAGCGGGAAGCCTGGCACCAGGAAAAGTAGCGCAGAAATGAAGCCGGCCTGATGCGTCGACTCGATGCCGAGGAAGTGCTGAGCCGGTGCGACCAGCACAATGTAGATCATCGCAGCAAGAGCACCGCAAGCCATCCACACACCGAAGTGGTTCATGTGCCGCACAAGCATCTGACGACGCAGTGCCTGGCCGAAGAACGAGGCAACGGCGACAGCGGAGCACTCGACCCATCCCCCGCCGTTGAGGAAAGCGAATGCCGCACAGGCGAGACCGGAGGCAAGCGCGTTGGAAAACCAGTCGTAGAGACCGGGAATCTTCGCGATCTTGTCGAGCTCGTCCGACACGTCTTCGACTCGCACGGACTTACCATTCAAAGAAGCCACGTAGTTGTTGATACGGTCGATCTTATCAGCGTTCACGCCCATGAGACGCTGCTCAGCGAGCTCCGTGCGGAATGTACCGTTCGCGTACGCAGTCGCGATAATCTCTGTGTACGTGACCTGCGCTCGATGCTCGGAAATACCGACTGCGCGTGCTAGGTCAGCCATCGACTTCTTGACGCGATATGCGCTCGCGCCAAACGACAGAAGCATTTGGCCGAGCCGGAGTACTACCTGAGATTGATGGGCGAGGCGGTCATGCGCCGCCATACGTTGGGCGAGAACCTCATCCTTACCACCGTGGTGGTGAGGTCCGTGCTGATGTGCAGAAGTGACCATGGATATAGCATCGCATGCAAAAGAACCGAACGTGGGCGACGTTGGTCCGTGACGTGTGGTGTTTCATCTGCTGGACACAGGCTCAGTCGGATTGCGAACAACTGCTCGTCATCGATACCGCATGCCTCGTGCCGGCACGGTTCAAAGAGCGCACACCTGCTTCTTCAACATAACGCCAAACAAGAAGAAGCGGCCAGAGACGAAAGGTCTCTGGCCGCTTCTATAAGTGTGTTGTGGCGGTGTCCTACTCTCCCACAACCTGGCGGTTGCAGTACCATTGGCGCTGCCGGGCTTAGCTTCCAGGTTCGGAATGGGTGCTGGGCGTTTCCCCGGTGCTATGACCACCACAAGACTGGTGTTCAACACGTCTCCCCCTTTTTTGGGGGGTGTGGGTTGATCGTGGTTTGTATAGTGGTTGCGGCTGTTTTGTTGCCTGTCTTGTTGTTCACCCGCACGTGTTGTGTGGGTTGTTGTTTAGTGTTGGCCCATTAGTACCAGTCGGCTCACGAGCACCTCGCGGTGCTTCCACCTCTGGCCTATCAACCCGCTCGTCTGGCGGGGGCCTCTCACCCCACAGGGGGGGCGTGGAAATCTCATCTTGAAGCAGGCTTCCCGCTTAGATGCTTTCAGCGGTTATCCCTTCCGAACGTAGCCAACCAGCCATGCACCTGGCGGTACAACTGGCACACCAGAGGTTCGTCCATCCCGGTCCTCTCGTACTAGGGACGGCCCTCCTCAAATTTCCTGCGCGCACAGAGGATAGGGACCGAACTGTCTCACGACGTTCTGAACCCAGCTCGCGTACCGCTTTAATGGGCGAACAGCCCAACCCTTGGGACCAACTCCAGCCCCAGGATGCGACGAGCCGACATCGAGGTGCCAAACCATGCCGTCGATATGGACTCTTGGGCAAGATCAGCCTGTTATCCCCGGGGTACCTTTTATCCGTTGAGCGACCACGCACCCACGTGCCATGGCCGGATCACTAGTTCCTGCTTTCGCACCTGCTCGACCCGTCGGTCTCACAGTCAAGCTCCCTTGTACACTTGCACTCGCCACCTGATTACCAACCAGGCTGAGGGAACCTTTGAGCGCCTCCGTTACATTTTAGGAGGCAACCGCCCCAGTTAAACTACCCACCAGGCACTGTCCCCAACCCGGATCACGGGCCAAGGTTGAGGTGACCGCTTGAACCAGAATGGTATTTCAACGACGACTCCACCACCGCTGGCGCGGCAGCTTCACAGTCTCCCACCTATCCTACACAAGTCCAAGCGAACACCAATACCAAGCTATAGTAAAGGTCCCGGGGTCTTTCCGTCCTTCTGCGCGAAACGAGCATCTTTACTCGTACTGCAATTTCACCGAGTTCGCGGTCGAGACAGCGGAGAAGTCGTTACGCCATTCGTGCAGGTCGGAACTTACCCGACAAGGAATTTCGCTACCTTAGGATGGTTATAGTTACCACCGCCGTTTACTGGGGCTTAAATTCACCGCTTCACACCCCACAAGGGGGGTGTTAACGGTTCCTCTTAACCTTCCAGCACCGGGCAGGCGTCAGTGCGTATACATCGCCTTACGGCTTCGCACGCACCTGTGTTTTTGATAAACAGTCGCTTCTCCCTATTCTCTGCGACCCCACAACCCCACCCACGCGCACGGCGTGGGGAAGTCACGGGGTCCTCCTTATCCCGAAGTTACGGAGGAATTTTGCCGAGTTCCTTAACCACGATTCACTCGAACGCCTCGGTATACTCTACCTGACCACCTGAGTCGGTTTAGGGTACGGGCGCGTCATGCCCTCACGTCGAGGCTTTTCTCGGCAGCTTAGGATCACCACAAGTCCACACACGCGTGTGTCCCTCATCAGTTCTCACCCACAATGCCCCCCGGATTTACCTGGAAGACGGGCCACAACCTTAAATACGCACAACCATCGGCGCACTGCAGCTACCTGTCTGCGTCACCCCTGTTAACACGCTTGCCTACAATCACCGGGGCCCCAAGACCCACACACACCACAAAACCCGAAGGTCACGTGGCGGCGTGAGCAAATTGGTTAGCACAATGACTTCAGCATGGGCGGTCACAACGCGGTACCAGAATATCAACTGGTTGTCCATCGACTACGCCTGTCGGCCTCGCCTTAGGACCCGACTAACCCAGGGCGGATAAACCTAGCCCTGGAACCCTTAGTCAATCGGCGCTGCGGATTCTCACCGCAGATTCGTTACTCATGCCTGCATTCTCACTCCCACACAATCCACCAGAAGTTCCCTCCAGGCTTCACCTCGTGCAGGACGCTCCCCTACCCAACAACACACCAGCACTCCAGTTCCTGGCGCCAGCATCACGTGTCGTTGCCACAGCTTCGGCGGTACGCTTGAGCCCCGCTACATTGTCGGCGCAGAACCACTTGACCAGTGAGCTATTACGCACTCTTTCAAGGATGGCTGCTTCTAAGCCAACCTCCTGGTTGTCACCGCGACTCCACATCCTTTCCCACTTAGCGCACGCTTAGGGGCCTTAGCTGATGATCTGGGCTGTTTCCCTCTCGACTACGAAGCTTATCCCCCGCAGTCTCACTGCCACGCTACACCTAATGGCATTCGGAGTTTGGCTGACGTCAGTAACCCACAGGGCCCATCGGCCATCCAGTAGCTCTACCTCCACCAGGGACCACGCGACGCTGCACCTAAATGCATTTCGGGGAGAACCAGCTATCACGGAGTTTGATTGGCCTTTCACCCCTACCCACAGTTCATCCCCCAGGTTTTCAACCCTGGTGGGTTCGGTCCTCCACACAGTCTTACCTCTGCTTCAACCTGACCATGGGTAGATCACCCCGCTTCGGGTCTAGAACACGCGACACACGCCATATTTCAGACTCGCTTTCGCTACGCATACCCCACACGGGTTAAGCACGCCACGTATCACTAACTCGCAGGCTCATTCTTCAAAAGGCACGCCATCACCCCACAAGGCTCTGACGGCTTACAGGCACACGGTTTCAGGTACTATTTCACTCCCCTCCCGGGGTACTTTTCACCATTCCCTCACGGTACTATGCACTATCGGTCATCAAGTAGTATTTAGGCTTACCAAGTGGTCTTGGCAGATTCACACGAGATTTCACGAGTCCCGCGCTACTCGGGCACCACACCCACACCAGAAGCAACCGGTCCGTTTACACGACTCTCACGCTCTACGGTCAGACTTCCCAGACTGTTCAACTCCGGGCAACACCTGGCGCGATCCCCCGGCAGAAGGATCCAACATGGCCCCACAACACCAAACACGCAACGGCCGCCGCCTCTCACACGCATCTGGTTTAGCCTCCTCCGCTTTCGCTCGCCACTACTCACGGAATATCTTTTCCTGCGGGTACTGAGATGTTTCACTTCCCCGCGTTCCCCCCACCACCCTATACACGTTCAGATGATGGTAACCCAGCACAACCCAGGTTAGGTTCCCCCATTCGGACACCCTCGGATAATAACGCTCGTTCGCCAGCTCCCCGAGGCATATCGCAGGCCGCAACGTCCTTCATCAGCTCTTGATGCCAAGGCATCCACCGAATGCCCAACAAAACTAAACAAAACACAAAAAACAGTACAGAACAAATATGCTCGCAACCACTATACAAATCACAAACAACCCACCACACACAACCCACACCCAAAAAAAGAACCCTTCAGGCCGGCTGCGCAGGCACCCACCACCCCACACGGTGGCAGACGCTCACACGGTGTTGAACGTGAACCCGACAGTGTGTCCGCTCGTATAACTTATTATGCCCAACCCAAACACGCACCCACACCCACCACCCACACTGGGCAGTAAACACATGCAGGCACAAGAAAACAAACAACACAACCCAACAGGCCACGCTGCTTGTTCCCCACAAAACTGGGCTCCCTAGAAAGGAGGTGATCCAGCCGCACCTTCCGGTACGGCTACCTTGTTACGACTTCGTCCCAATCGCCAATCCCACCTTCGACCACTCCCCCCGCAAAAACGGTTAGGCCATGGGCTTCGGGTGTTACCAACTTTCGTGACGTGACGGGCGGTGTGTACAAGGCCCGAGAACGTATTCACCGCAGCGTTGCTGATCTGCGATTACTAGCGACTCCACCTTCATGGGGTCGAGTTGCAGACCCCAATCCGAACTGAGACTGGCTTTAAGGGATTCGCTCCACCTCACAGTATCGCAACCCTCTGTACCAACCATTGTAGCATGCGTGAAGCCCAAGACATAAGGGGCATGATGATTTGACGTCATCCCCACCTTCCTCCGAGTTAACCCCGGCAGTCCCCCACGAGTCCCCACCATCACGTGCTGGCAACATAGGGCAAGGGTTGCGCTCGTTGCGGGACTTAACCCAACATCTCACGACACGAGCTGACGACAACCATGCACCACCTGCACACGACCAACTAAATGCCACCACATCTCTGCAGTGCCGCCGTGCATGTCAAGCCTTGGTAAGGTTCTTCGCGTTGCATCGAATTAATCCGCATGCTCCGCCGCTTGTGCGGGCCCCCGTCAATTCCTTTGAGTTTTAGCCTTGCGGCCGTACTCCCCAGGCGGGGCACTTAAAGCGTTAGCTACGGCGCAGAAACCACGGGTGGCCCCCACACCTAGTGCCCAACGTTTACAGCGTGGACTACCAGGGTATCTAATCCTGTTCGCTCCCCACGCTTTCGCTCCTCAGCGTCAGTAACGGCCCAGAGACCCGCCTTCGCCACCGGTGTTCTTCCTGATATCTGCGCATTCCACCGCTACACCAGGAGTTCCAGTCTCCCCTACCGCACTCAAGTCAGCCCGTACCCACCGCACGCCCCCAGTTAAGCCAGAGGATTTCACGGCAGACGCGACCAACCGCCTACAAGCCCTTTACGCCCAATAATTCCGGACAACGCTCGCGCCCTACGTATTACCGCGGCTGCTGGCACGTAGTTAGCCGGCGCTTCTTTACCCACTACCCTCACCACAACCCACAGTTGCGGCTTGACCATGAGCGAAAGAGGTTTACAACCCGAAGGCCTCCATCCCTCACGCGGCGTCGCTGCATCAGGCTTTCGCCCATTGTGCAATATTCCCCACTGCTGCCTCCCGTAGGAGTCTGGGCCGTATCTCAGTCCCAATGTGACCGGTCACCCTCTCAGGCCGGCTACCCGTCAAAGCCTTGGTAGGCCATCACCCCACCAACAAGCTGATAGGCCGCGAGCCCATCCCCCACCAGAAAAAACCTTTCCACCAACCCCCATGCGAAGGCCAGTGAATATCCAGTATTAGCACCCGTTTCCGGGCGTTATCCCAAAGAAGAGGGCAGGTTACTCACGTGTTACTCACCCGTTCGCCACTCATCCACCCAGCAAGCTAGGCTTCAGCGTTCGACTTGCATGTGTTAAGCACGCCGCCAGCGTTCGTCCTGAGCCAGGATCAAACTCTCCGAACAAAAACACAAACGTTAAAGCCCAGAAAAACCAACCAAACAAAACAGTCCGGCCAGCAATCCCAACCAAAAACACTCAAAAACAAAAAACAGGCATAAAAAACAAACAAACACACTATCGAGTTCACAAACAACACCCACAC
>NZ_JVOJ01000049.1 GCF_001064145.1 Sanguibacter keddieii | reverse complement strand
ATGGGATGGCAGTACCAGCACGAGACCTACATCAGCACGCTTGCTGATAACGGTGTCATCCAGAGCATGTCGCGCAAAGGCAACTGCATCGACAATGGTGCCACCGAACAGGTTTTCGGACACCTCAAGGATGAATTCTTCCGCGGCCAAGACTGGCAGACCTTCGAGAGCTTCAAARCCGACCTCGACGCCTACATCACGCACTGGAACACAACACGACGCCAAGTAAAGCTCAAGGGCCTGACCCCGGCAGAATACCGGGATCAGGCCCTACAGGAAGCCGCATAACGGCAGCATTAAACGCGTCCAAGTTTCGGGGCGCAGTTCAGAACGAGGCCGGGGCCGAGTCTTGCGCTCAGTGCGCGGTCACTGCGCCCTCCCCAGCTGTGCCCGCACCGGGGAGGGCGGACGTTACTGTCCGGAGGTGTCTGTGAGCGTCCAGCGCTGCGACTTGGAGGAGTCGGAGCACTGCGAGATGACAGCCTGCGTGGCGTCGCGCGTCGTGTCGCCCGGGATCGTCAGGCACAGGCCGGACGCTCGGTTTTTGAGCTGGCCGTACTCGTTGAGATCCCACATCTGGGATTCCAGAGCCGGGTAGCAGGTCCACATGTGCGCGACCGTGCCCTCCTCGGTGTAGCCGCCCACGACGTCGACGCAGCGGTCGCCGATGCGGATGTGCCCGTCACCCTCGTAGATGACAGTCTGCGCGGCGCTGTTTCCGGAGCAGTTGCTGTTCCACACGGGGGTGCCGTCGGCGCCTGCCGGATCCTGGGAGGTCAGGCACTGGCCGAGGCCGTTGCGCAGCTGGCCGACCATCGTCGCGGGCACCAGGGCTGCGTCATCCGCGTCGGGCGCAGCTGCATTGTCGGACGTGTCCACTGAGCCAGGCGCGAGGGCCGCGTGATCCGCGTAGGTGGCGGGGGAGAAGACGACCATGTCCCACGAGGACAAGCGACCCACGTTGAACGTGAGGGTCGTGCGACCCTGCTCATCCGTGCCCGTCGTGAAGTCGAGGAGCGTCGGGCGGCCGCCGTCGTTGTCGGGGCTGACGACGAAGATCGAACCGGGGACCTGCTCGCCGTTCTCCAGGTGATAGGTGACGGACGTGTTGTCGAAGGGCAGGGTCTTCTTCGCGGCGTTACGCCAGTACTCGTCGTTGCCCTCGTCGTCGTTGGTGCGCAGGTTGATCAGGTGCAGGGCCGTGCCCGCGTTGGACGTCATGGTGTTCGCCCAGATCGTGTTCGAGGCTCCGTCCGTCGAGGTCGGCAGGCCCACGCCGTTCGTCGAGACCTCGACCTGGCGTTCCTTGCGCGTCAGGTTGTCGCCGAAGATCAGGTTCTCGTAGGCGGTGGAGATGTTGTAGTAGTTCTTCATCCATGTCTGCAGGTCCGCGGACATGGAGCGCCCGGAGTTCACGAAGAACTCGTTGTCTAGCATACGACCGTAGTCGCCGAGCTCCAGGTGGTGCGCACCGTTCGCCGCGAATGCCGCGTCCGCGAGCTTGACGGAGTCCGTGTTGAACTCACGGAAGGTGATGCAGTCGATGTTGACGGGCGAGTAATTCTTGTCGGTGGGCACCCAGTAGGTGATCGTGTGGACGCCGGGCGTGAGCTCGACGGTCTCTGTCATGTCCTTCCACGTGTAGTAGCTGCCCGTCTGATCGAAGTGAACGTACTTGATGAGCTTTTGCTGCCCGGTCTTACCCATGTCGAGGATCATCTGGTGATAGGCGGGATCGTCGTCCTGCCTGGCGTAGCGCGTTGTAAACGTAAACGTGCCACCCTGGCCGGCGTCGATGGTGAAGGTGACGGCGGAGCCGCCCGCAGAGAAATTGCCCGCGTAGGCACCGCCCGACGCTGAATCGTCGCCGGAGAGGATCTGGGCGCCGCCGCTGACGCTTGCCTGGTCAGACTCGGCCTCGATACGTGTTCCCTCGTCCGCAGTCACGCTCGGATGGATCTTCTTCTTGGAATCCTTCGGGTCGGGCACCCAGGCCGTGGGGTCGTAGTTGTTCGCGTAGGCGGCCACGATCTGCGGCTTGTTGCCCGCCGTGTTACGAGCGCCCTGCAGGTAGGAAGCGACCTGCGCGTTCGTCTCGTTGTGGTCCCACAGTTCGGTGTACATGTAGGCAGCGGAATCCTTGTTGATTTTCTCGCTTCCTGCACCGTCGGGCAGGTTAATGCCCACCTGGCCACCGACGTTTTTGTACGTGTCGTCAACGAGGGCTGCCAGTCCGTCGGTCAGGTCAACAGGGTTGCCGGCGGCATCCTTCTTGGAGGTTTGCCCGAGCGTGTCGATGTGCGTGCCGTCGAATGCGAATGCGGTCTTCTGTTTCGCGTATTGCCCAGTGATGTAGGTGCGCCATTCCTCATTGTTCACGTTCATCATGAACTGGTGACTCTTGGGCTTGTCCACGCCCTGAGGGGTCGGCACCCACCACTGCTCGCCGAGGTCGCGAACCCAATAGGAGCCGTTGTCCTCACGCAGGCGCCAGTCGTCCTTGATGGTATTCGTGTCGTAGTTGTCGTTAGCCGCGTACGCCATCGAGTAGGCGAGTGAGCCCATGTTGGCGTTCTTCGCGTCTTTAATGTAATCGGTGATTGTTTTCTTCGACGCGTAGTTGTTGCGGTACCACAGGGGCCACTCGTTCTCGAGGTCGCCTGTGGCGACGGGCTGCTCGTGGCGGTATTGCCAGTCGTAGTACTGCAGCGCGTTGATGTGGTAGTCCCGGCTGAGCTTGTCGATGTAGTCCTGCGGCTTCTGGAAGAGGAAGGACTCGTAGGTGGTGTGCCCGTCTGTGCCCTCGGGGGCGGTGGGCTTGAAGTGGGAGAGGAAACCCATGCGCGGGAAGCGCGTCCAGCTGGTGGAGGCGTCGATGGCGGTCTCCGCGTGCGTGCCATCCCCGCCGGTCGCGGTGACGAGGTATCCCTGGTTGTTCTCGCTTGGCGTCGTGTAGGCCCAGGTGGCCTTGCCGTTCGCCACGGTGGCGTCGCCCGAGGCCACCTCGGCGCCGAGGTGGCTCACGGAGAAGTGGACGGTTCCCTCGGTCGAGGTCTCAGCCGTGATCGTCGCTTCCTTGCCCGGTTCGTGTGTGGACTTGTCCGTGTAGGCGCGGGTGACGTGTGCCGTGCCCGTGGCGGTGGCCGGTGTGCTGCTCGGCAGGGGTAGAGCGGTGGCGACGACCGCGGTGCCCAGCACGATGGCGGCGGGGATGGTCAGGGGATGTCGTGTCTCCATGACGTGTGTGTCCTCGAAGTTGTTGGCGGGACTGCCCGGTGGGGGAGTCATGCGCGTGAAAATGCGCCCATTCAACGGTAAAGCGATTTTTCGGTAAATTAACCGACAATATGGTCATGCTGGGCGAAAATGTCCCGCAGTGCGGACAAGTAAATTCGTGGATTGGTTGAATTTCCAAGTATTTGCCGGGTGTTGCGCGCTCGTGAGCTGCTGTAATGGCTGTTATGTGGGGATGGGGTCTGTCGGTGTTTTCTGAAAGTGTCTAACGGAAGGGGCTTGGGGGAGTATTCTGAAAAATTGGGTTTTCAGCGCGGGTTTCGCTCGGTCGACGTTCATCGACGAGGCAGGGGCTGGGAAGCGGAGATAGCAGCCTCTCGGAGTGCGAGGGGTCGCAGATGTGGGGTCGTGCCGTAAGCTGATTTGTGCGGTCCGAACATCAGGTTGATAGCGGGCTTGCGGAGATGAAATAGACCAAGTTGGGGTGCAGCTCATGCGCTCTACGCCGGAAATGAGGACACCGTGGCGGCAGTGATCGAGCGAGCCGAGCTGCATAAGACAATCTGGCGCATCGCCAACGACCTGCGCGGCAGCGTGGACGGGTGGGACTTCAAGAGCTACGTCCTGGGTTTTCTGTTCTACCGCTTCATCTCGGAGAACCTGACGGACTACGTGAACGGCTCCGAGCGCACGGCGATCCTCGCTGAAGGTGGAACCCCTGAAGATGCCGCGGCCTTCGATTACGCGACCCTCAGCAACGAGGATGCGGAAGCGGCGCGTGAAGGCATCGTCAAGGAAAAGGGCTTCTTCATTCGGCCGTCTGACCTGTTTGGAAACGTGCGCGCTCAGGCTTCCGGTGACGAGAACCTGAATGAGACCCTCTCCTACGCCTTCCGCTTCATTGAGAACTCGGCGCGGGGCAGCGGCTCCGAGTCTGACTTGCGTGGCCTCTTCGACGACGTGGACGTGAACTCCACAAAGCTCGGGAACACGGTCGCCCAGCGTAACGCGAAGCTCATGAAGATCATGGACGCCGTCGGCGATCTGCCTCTGGAGCACGGTGCTGCGCAGATCGATGCTTTCGGTGATGCCTACGAGTACCTGATGACCATGTATGCCTCGAGCGCGGGCAAGTCGGGCGGCGAGTTCTACACGCCCCAGGAGGTCGCCGAGGTCCTCGCGACCCTCGCCCTGGATGGGCGCTCCGACGTCACGCGCGTGTACGACCCTTGCGCGGGCTCGGGGTCCCTGCTGCTGAAGTTCGCGAAGCTTCTCGGGCCGTCGAGTAGCCGTCAGTATTTCGGCCAGGAGATCAACCTGACGACGTACAACCTGTGCCGCATCAACATGTTCCTGCATGACGTCAACTTCTCGAACTTCGACATCGCGCTGGGGGATACCCTGACGGAACCTGCCCACTGGGACGATCAGCCTTTCGACGCGATCGTCTCGAACCCTCCCTATTCGACGAAGTGGGTGGGCAAGGACGACATCGCTCTCATTAATGATCCGCGCTTCGCGCCGGCGGGGGTTCTGGCACCCAAGTCCAAGGCGGACCTGGCCTTCACCATGCATATGCTGCACTGGCTGGCAGAGGATGGGACGGCCGCGATCGTCGAGTTCCCGGGCGTCCTGTACCGCGGCGGCGCCGAGGGGAAGATCCGCAAATACCTCGTCGAAAACAACTTCGTGCATGCGGTCATCCAGCTGCCCCCGGACCTGTTCTTTGGGACGACGATCGCGACCTGCATCATCGTGCTCAAGAAGGCGCGCCCCGACCACAGCGTCCTCTTCGTGGATGCATCCGCCGAGTGCGTGCGTGAGGGGAACAAGAATCGCCTGACGGTGGAGAAGCAGCAGCGGATCCTCTCCCTCGTGTCCGAGCGCCAGGCGGTGGATCACGTGGCCGCCCTGGTGTCGATCGACGACATTAAGAGCAACGACTGGAACCTGTCGGTATCCTCCTACGTCGAGCCCGAGGACACGCGTGAGCAGGTGGACATCGTCGAGTTGAACACTCGGATCGCCGGCATTGTGGAGCGTCAGCGCGAGCTGCGCGCCTCTATCGACGCGATCGTCGCAGAACTGGAGGCTGACCGATGAGCCGCCTCGCTGAGCTGATCGAGCAGCTGTGCCCGGACGGGGTGGAATATCGACCCCTGGGAGAGGTTGCCGATTTGCAACGTGGCAGCGGGATGCCGAAGAAGCTTTTTGTCGATGAAGGTATTCCTGCTATTCATTACGGACATATCTTCACGAAGTATGGCATTCATACGAAGTGTGCTGCTGCCTATTTGGCTCCTGAAGACGCGGATAAATTGACTCGCGTGTATCCGGGTGATCTGGTGGTGGCCAATACGAGTGAAAATCTCGAAGACGTGGGAAAGGGCGTTGTGTGGCTCGGTGAAGCAGAGGGGGTCACGGGCGGCCACGCGACTGTGGTGCGCTCTCTCGCGGTTGATACTGTCTTTCTTAGTTATTATCTCCGCACTGAGGACTTTGCTCTAAAAAAACGCAAGTATTCTCAGGGGACAAAAGTAGTTGAGCTTTCTGCTGCGAATCTATCCAAAATTGATATTCCTGTTCCTCCGCTCGCAGTGCAACGAGAGATCGTGAGAATCTTGGATCAGTTCACGACGCTGGAAGCGGAGCTGGAAGCGGAGCTGGAAGCCAGGCGGACCCAGTACGAGCACTACCGTAACCACCTGCTCTCGTATGAATCCCTGGCTGCCCGTGGCCCGGTTGAAATGGTTAAGCTTGGAGACATGCTTGAAATGAGAGCAGGCAACTCTATCTCGTCCAAGTATATTTTTGAGCGATCTGATTCTGAGCATATTTACCCTTGTTATGGGGCTAATGGCGTGCGAGGATATGTGCGATCTATGACCCATGAACATGATGCTTCGATTATTGGGCGTCAAGGCGCGCTTTGCGGAAATGTCACGTATGCCGATGGTCCATTCTTTGCGACGGAGCATGCTGTAGTTGTAAGTCCTAGGGTTGAACTGTCTCAGCGATGGCTGTACCACGCACTAATTGTTGCTAACCTCAGTCAGTACGCAACGAAATCAGCGCAACCGGGGCTATCGGTTCGGCGTGTTGCTGAAGTTGAGATTCCTGTTCCTCGACTATCCGAGCAGTACCGTATTGCTGACCTACTCGACGGTTTCGATGCTCTCGTCAACGACATTACGTCGGGTCTCCCCGCCGAGATTGCATCCCGCCGCGCCCAGTACGAGCACTACAGGGATCGCCTGCTGTCCTTTCCCGAGAAGAAGGCCGAATAACGAACTGAGGGGGCGGGTGTTAGCCCCGCCCCCTCAGTGGTAACTAGCCCCTGCTTCGACGGGGATCGTTCCCAGGCTTGATGGTGTCCTGGGCGCGGATTTTCCCGTTCTCTCCTCGCGTCCGCATTTCGCCGCCACCCTGATTAGCCAGAATGTCGCGTGCGCGCTGCTGAGCAGCTGCCTGCGTTGGTTCAACCGCGGATGCTCTGGATGCGTCCGGATCGAACACGCCCCATCCGTCGCCATGTCGGCGTACTTCACGAATGTTCATTCGTCACCTCCTTTCTCCTATGTAGGGAGGGTAGGAGGAGGCATGCACATCTGCGTCCAGTCCATCTGCAAATGCCGAACAGCCGGTGCTCGATTCCGTGTAGCTGCTTCGACTGCGCACGTAGCTCTCTTCTGTGGCTTTTGAAGTGATTTCTCGAGACGTTGATATTCCGCGGAAAAGACTTCGGGCAGCAGGAGCTTGGCTGGGGAATGACGTGCAGGACTCATTGTTTGCGGGCAGTGTTTCCTCCGACAGGACCCTCGAATGCACGTGTTCCCCTCGCGCGTGCGCGAGGGGAACACGAGGGCGTGACTTCAGCTTGCCGTCCATGAGTGGACTATTACGAGGCCCTGTTTTGTCGGGTTTCGCGGTCGTCGTCTGCAGGTGAACTGCTTCGTACCCGTTTCAGCCCTTGCCCTGCAATTATTCTAGGATCCATAGCAGCGCTAGAGCAAAGGGGCGTCATTAGGCGATCAACCGAGGACGGGATGCTCCTGGTAGTAGCTGCGCATTGCTTCCTGGGTGATAACTGCATCCGAGGGAGCGGATGGCACCAGGCCCTCACGTGCGTGCAGCCAGGGATCTTCCACGTGCGTTCGTTCACTCAACTTAGCACCTGTCATGCCTCCCAGTGCGGAACACACACGATCGATGAGACCGCGTTCAGCATCAGTGAGAGCAGACGAGTTACCGGACGATAGTTCGCCTGGACGAATCAGAAACTTGCCGCGATGCAGCGCGTAGAGTTCGGGAGCGACGGGTCCACCGCGCCACGCTTGGAAAGCTTCAGGGAAAAGTGGGGATCCGTACTGAGCGAGGTGTTGAGCCTGGGAATAGAAGGCAAGCTTCTGGAGCTTCATTGTCGTTACCGTATCGGTGCGCTCCAGGATGTAGGTCGCGACATCAACGATTGACTGTGCCGTGTTGGTCTCCTCCTCTGCGTAGTAGCCACACGATTATACTCGGCGTTCATGGCTTCATCAGTCGGGTTGAACAGGCTGCAGGTTTGTCTCTCAGCTGACGCCGCCGGGAGTGCCTGGACGCAGATGACGGTGGGTGACGTTAGCATCGGATCAACGTCACTGAGATGGGAGGGAAGCCTCCCGGATGCCAGCCCCGGCCTCGTGAATGAAACCCGTAGAGAAAGGAACGCGAGTGTCCACCGACGCGCCTCGCCCCCGCATCGAACCCGTCGTCGTCTCCGACGAATTCACGGTCGTCGGCCTCTACCACCCGACCCGTGACCAGGAGCAGGACTACCAGAGTGAGGCCGCCCTCGAGAATGACCTCATCAAACAGCTGTGCGCCCAAGCCTACGAATACGCGGATATCCACGACCGCGACGGCCTCGAAGCGAACCTGCGCGTCCAGCTCGAAGCCCTCAACGACTACCGCTTCAGTGACCGGGAATGGAAAGACTTCTACCGTCACTCGATCGTCGACGTTCCTTCCGCCGCTGGGAATCCCGTCGTCGCCAAAGCCCGCCGCATCCAGGAGGACCATGTGCAGGTTCTCACCCGCGACGACGGCACCACCAAGAACATCAGCCTCATCGACAAGACCAACATTCACCGTAACAAGGTGCAGGTGATCCGCCAATACGCCATCGACACGGGCACGCGCTCCAACCGCTACGACGTCACCATCCTCGTCAACGGCCTGCCCCTGGTCCACATCGAACTCAAGCGGCGCGGTGAAGAACTGCGTCAAGCCTTCAACCAGATCGACCGCTACCAGCGCGACTCCTTCCACGCGGGTGCCGGCGACGGACTCTTCGGCTACGTGCAAATCTTCGTCATCTCCAACGGTGCACACACCAAGTACTACTCCAACACCGTGCGCCTCCAGCACATCACCGAAAACCAGGGCACACGCCGGCAGGTGGCCGCCGCCAACGCGCGATCCTACGAATTCACCATGTGGTGGACCGACGCCGCCAACAATCAGATTCCGGACCTCACCGACTTCGCAGCCACATTCCTGGCCAAGCGCACAATCCTCTCCATCCTCACGCGCTACTGCGTGCTCAACACCCGCGATGAACTCCTCGTGATGCGCCCCTACCAGATCGCCGCGACCGAAGCGATCCTCCAGCGCATCAAGACCTCCAGCATGAACAAGCAGACAGGCACTGTCGCCGCCGGCGGATACATCTGGCACACCACCGGTTCGGGAAAGACCCTCACGTCCTTCAAGACCGCCAAGCTCGCCGCGGGCATGGAGGGAGTCGACAAGGTCATCTTCGTCGTCGACCGTAAGGACCTCGACCATCAGACCATCCGCGAATATAACGCCTTCGCCGAGGGAACCGTCTCCGCCAACCAGTCCACACGCCAGCTCGCCAACCAGATCAATGACTCGTCCACCCCGATCATCGTCACCACCATCCAAAAGCTCGCGACCTTCGTCAAGAGCCACCGTGGGCACGCCATCTACTCCGGGCACGTCGTCCTCGTCTTCGATGAATGCCACCGTAGCCAGTTCGGCGACATGCACACCGACATCACGCGAGCCTTCCGCAACTACCACCTCTTCGGCTTTACCGGAACGCCCATCTTCGCGGAAAACGCCTCCAGCTCCGGCAAAGCAAACCTACGCACCACCGAGCAGGCCTTCGGCGACCAGCTGCACTCCTACACGATCGTCGACGCCATCCGGGACAAGACCGTCCTGCCGTTCCGCGTCGACTACCTCAACTCGTTCCGCGTGCGAGACGGCATCGACAACCACGACGTCGAAGGCATCGATACCGACAGCGCCTACATGAACCCGCAGCGCATCTCGGCCGTGGTCTCCTACATCCTCGAACACTTCGACCAAAAGACGAAGCGGCACGCCTCCTACCAGTACAAGAAACGGCGGGTGAACGGATTTAACTCCCTGTTCGCCACCTCCTCCATCAAGGCCGCACGCGCCTACTACCAGGAATTCAAGCGTCAACAGGCCGACCTGCCGGAGGCGCGCAGGCTCAGCGTCGGAATCATCTACTCATACGCGCCAAATGCCGAGGCACCGGGCACCGGTCTACTCTCCGAAGAATCCATGGACCCCTCGGCCCTCTCCCAGGACGACCGTGCCTTCCTCGACGAGGCGATCGCCGACTACAACAAGCAGTTCGGGGCCAGCTTCGGCACGGATGCCTCGGGATTCGAGGGATACTACACGAGCCTGTCAACAGCTCTCGCTGAACGACGCATCGACCTGGTCATCGTCGTCGACATGTTCCTCACCGGCTTCGACTCCAAGTCCCTCAACACCCTGTGGGTCGACAAGAACCTGCGCGCCCACGGCCTCATCCAAGCCTTCTCGCGCACGAACCGAATCCTCAACTCCGTCAAGACTTTCGGAAACATCGTCTGCTTCCGCAACCTTGAAGATGCCACGAACGACGCGATTGCTATCTTCGGCAACAAAGAGGCGCGCGGCCAGGTCCTCCTGCGCCCATACGGCGAGTATCTGTCCACCTACCTCGAGACCATCGAGCAGCTTCGCATCGGCTTCCCGCTGCCCATCGGATCGATCACCTCCGAAAAGGAACAGAAGCGCTTCATCGACCTCATGGGGCAGGTCCTGCGCCTGCGCAACATCCTCACCTCCTTCGACGACTTCGAAGGTGACGACACGATCGCCCCGCGCGAGCTCGAAGACTACCGGAGCGTCTACCTGGACCTCTATCACGAGGCGCGCGAGCGCTCGAAGGCGGAAAAGGAACCGATCGCGGACGACCTCGTCTTCGAAATGGAACTCGTCAAGCAGGTCGACATCAACGTCGACTACATCCTCATGCTCGTCGAACACCATCGGGGCGAGCGCGGCGACGGCGACGACCGCGAAATCCCCGTCGAAATCACACGCGCCCTCGCCGCTTCACCCGCCCTGCGCGGCAAACGCGACCTCATCGAAGATTTCTACCGCCGAGTGTCCCTCAACGGAGATGTTCCCACAGAGTTCGAGTCCTTCATCGCCGCCAAGCGCGACAGCGAACTCGACGCAATCATCGAGGCCGAACGCCTCGGCGAGGGCGCGCGGGACTTCGCGTACGACTCCCTGCGCGAGGGCTACGTCCCCGACGAAGGCACCGGCCTGTCCTCGATCCTTCCCCCGGCCCGCCGCTTCGGTGGCGGTGGCAGCCGCGAAGCCATCCGCACGCGTGTCCTCGACGCCCTGCGGACCTGGGTCGAACGATTCTCCGGACTCGGAGGACTGTGACGAACCGGCCCCGGCCTCGTAATGTCGAGGTCGGGGCCAGTTTTCGCTTGTTGTCTAGCGGCAGGGGAGTAGCTGAAGCCGCTCCTGGGAAAACGGACTACTGCTTGTCGGTGTCGGTGTCGGTGTCGGTGTCGGTGTCGGCGTCGGTTTCGGAGTTGGCTTCCGTGCTCGCGGGGGCACTTGTCGGGGCGTCTGCATCGTTGGATTCGCCCGTGTTCTCGGTGTTGCCAGGTTCAACGGTGCTCTCAGGGGTGCTGGACACGGCAGTAATTTGAGCGCCTGCCGTGCCGATCGTCTCGCGGAGCCCCCACGCGAAGAAGGCCGCGACGAAGTGGAAGGGCATCCATGAAGTCACGAGCCACCAGTCGGACCCGCTGCCGGCAATGCCCGCCACCAGTCGTCCGAACCACCACAGGATGGGTACGTCGGTGAGGACAGAAACCGCGATCACGATAGCCTTCCACAATCCGGCGTGGTTGAGAAAATCCCGGGAGATGGACGCCAACACCTGGAAGAAGGTGAAGAAGCCCATGAGACAGAAAAAAGTCAACAGAACGAGGCTGGATGACAACGAGAATAGGAGTAACACCAGGAGGCCCACTTGGAGCATCAGGTACCGGACAAAGAAGTTAACAATCCCTCGCGGGTCACGCGCATCTGTCATGCCGCCATCCTAAAGGAGCCTCAGCCACGAGAAACGCCCCCGGCCTCGTGACGATGAGGCCGGGGGCTGGGTGTCACGCTCTGCCTGACCGCAGGGGAGCGCAAGCTTAGAGGGAGGAGACGAACTCCGCGAGGCGTTTTGCGTGCTCGCGCGAGCGCTCCACCATGTCGGCGCGCGCCGCCTCATCCGTGCGATTCGCGTAGGAAACCCCGTACAGGGGCAGGCTTCCCGCAAACTCCATGCCCGTCAGCGCACACGTCGCCGTCGCGGGCGTCAGCAAGTCGTTGAAATCGACGGAATCCGCCGCGTAGTAAGCCTGCGGAGCCCCCGTCGTCACCGACACCACCAGCTTCTTACCGCGCAGCGCCGTCCCCGTAGACCCGTGGCTGAAACCACGCACAAACACGTCCTCCATCCACTTCTGAAGGAGTGCCGGCCAGCCGTACCACCACAGCGGATACTGCAGCACGATGACGTCCGCGTTGCGAAGCTTTTCCTGCTCCGCCTCAACATCAAACACGTAATCGGGATACAACTCGTCAAGATGATCAATCTTGACGCCCGGAAGCAGTGACGCCAGCTCCTCCAGGATCGTCTTATTCGCCACCGAATCATCGCCGGTGCGCGGGTGGCCCGACACAACTAAAACGTTGGACATCGCTTTCCTTTCGTCGATGCGAGGAGTCTACGCCCGCCCGTGGGTCCGCGAACAGGGCATGGACACCCGTTTCGCGCCTGGTGAAGCTCAGTCCCGGAACACAAACCGGCGCGAGACTACAGTTGAAGTATGGCCAACACCGACTCCC
The DNA here is from genome assembly GCF_001064145.1 of Sanguibacter keddieii. Taxonomy (GTDB): domain Bacteria; phylum Actinomycetota; class Actinomycetes; order Actinomycetales; family Actinomycetaceae; genus Pauljensenia. Next base: position 25,955 of record NZ_JVOJ01000049.1, on the reverse strand, counting down.
AGCCCCTCACCCTGCGCCGTATCCTCCTCGTCATCGCCACAGGCGTGGGCGCGGGCTTCCTCTCCGGACTGTTCGGGGTGGGAGGCGGCCTCGTCATCGTCCCCGCCCTCATGGCCGTCCTGGGCATGGATCAGCGTCGCGCCTCGGCCACCTCCCTTGCCGCCATCATCGTCACCGCCGCCGTCGGCTCAGGCACCTACGCCCTGCACGGCGAGGTCTCCTGGGCGGGCGCCGCCCTCCTCGTCGTCGGCGCGCTCGCGGGCTCCCAGATCGGCGTGTGGTTCCTGCGCCGCCTCCCTGCACCCGCGCTGCCCTGGATCCTCATCGGCTTCACTGTCTTCGTCATCGTCTCCCAATACCTGCACGTCCCCACGCGAGAGGGAACCGTGTCGCTGACCCCGGCCTCGTGCGCCCTCATGATCCTGGTCGGCCTATGTGCCGGCATCCTCTCCGGCCTGGTCGGCGTGGGCGGCGGATCCGTCATCGTGCCCGGCATGGAACTCGCCGTCGGCGCGGGAGACCTGATCGCGCGCGGCACGTCCCTCCTCGTCATGATCCCCACCGGCATCGCCGGCACTGTCACCAACCTGCGCCACCGCATGGTCGACCTGCGCGTCGGCCTCATCGTCGGCGCATCCGCCGCGGCCACGGCCCCCGCCGGACGCCTCGTCGCCACGCTCGTGTCCCCGAGTGTCGGCGCGATCCTCTTCAACATCTTCCTGCTCTCCATCATCGTCTCCACGATCCTGAAGATGCGCCGGGCGCGCGCTCAGGGCTAAATGATTCCGTGCGGTGTGGCGGGTTAACGTGCGAGTTTCCCCGTGTGATCAGGGAAGGCGTCTGCCGAACCAGCCACTACCGTGGTCGCCTAGAAATTTCGCACGTAATTTCATTGGGTCAGTTTTAGAGTGCTACTTTTTTCCTTGAAATGCCAACGATGTGCATTCAAAACTTGAAGGATAGGTTGGGGAATTACGTGCGACATTGTTGGGGAACCGTGTTGATGGTGTCGGTTGACGGCGGCGACGGGGGCGACGGCGACGGGGGCGACGGGGGGCGGAGCTCGATTGTGTCGGCACCGGCCTCGCTCAGACGCAGCCGGCACCGGCCTCGCTCAGACGCAAACGGCCCCGACCTCGAAAATGAACGAGGCCGGGGCCGAGGCGTCAGTGCGGCGAGTGGATCACTCGTCGGCGGCGCTGGGGTGCGTCATGTCGGCGGGAACGACCCACGCGTCGAACTCCTCGGCCGTCAGGAAGCCGAGTTCGAGGGCGGACTCGCGCAGCGACAGGCCCTTGTGATGCGCGTTCTTCGCGATCTTCGAGGCCTTGTCGTAGCCGATGTGGCGGTTCAGGGCCGTCACCTGCATGAGGTTGATGTCCAGGTTGTGCTTGATCTTCTCGTAGTTCGGCTCGATGCCATACGCGCAGTGCGTATCGAAGGACACGCAGGCGTCGCCCAGCAGGCGGATGGACTCCAGGACGTTCCACGCCATGACGGGCTTGAAGACGTTGAGCTGGAAGTTGCCCTGCGAGCCGGCGAAGCCGACCGTCGCGTCGTTGCCGAAGACCTGCGTGGCGACCATCGTCATGGCCTCGCACTGGGTCGGGTTGACCTTGCCCGGCATGATGGACGAGCCCGGCTCGTTCTCGGGGATGATCAGCTCGCCGATGCCGTTACGCGGGCCGGACGCGTACCAGCGCACGTCGTTCGCGATCTTCATGAGGGCGTCGGCCAGGACGCGCAGCGCACCCGAGACCAGCACCAGCGCGTCGTGCGCGCCCAGGGCGGCGAACAGGTTGTCGGCCTGCTTGAACTCGATGCCGGTCTCCTCGGAGATCTTCTTGGCGGTGAGCTCGCCGAACTTCGGGTGAGCGTTCAGGCCGGTGCCCACGGCGGTGCCGCCAATGGCCAGTTCGCGCGCACGGGTGTCTGCGTACTCGATGCCGTCGAGGGCGAAGTCGATCTGAGCAACCCAGCCGGAAATAACCTGGCCCAGGCGGATCGGGGTGGCGTCCTGCAGGTGGGTGCGGCCCACCATGATGACGTCGTCGAACTCCTTGGCCTTCTTGTCCAGGGTGTTACGCAGCTGGCGCACGCGCGGGTACATGTCGTGCAGCTCGGAGACGACCGCGATGTGCATGGCGGTGGGGAACGTGTCGTTGGAGGACTGGCCGCGGTTCACGTGGTCGTTGGGGTGCACGGGGGACTTGGTTCCCATGGTGCCGCCAGCGAGTTCGATGGCGCGGTTGGAGATGACCTCGTTGGCATTCATGTTCGACTGCGTGCCCGAACCGGTCTGGAAGACGACGAGCGGGAAGTTGTCGTCGAGCTTGCCGGAGATGACCTCGTCGCCGGCCTGCGCGATGTAGTTCGCGATGTCAGCGGGCAGCTCGCCCAGCTCGGCGTTCGCCAGGGCCGCGGACTTCTTCAGGATGCCAAGGGCGCGCACCATCGGGCGGCCCCACACGAAGGTGTTGCGTCCAATGTCGAAGTTGTGCAGCGAACGCTCGGTCTGAGCGCCCCAGTAACGGTTCGCGGGGACCTCAACGGCTCCCATCGAGTCGGTTTCGGTACGGGTTTCTTGTGCCACAGGTGGCTCCTTTGCGTAGGGCTTACGTACCCTCCTAGGATAGCGCCGCACGCGCACTGAGGCGTGGGGCACTCGTCCTAGTCGCGCCTAATCGCGCGCGCGGGCCTCGAGATCAGCGCGGTGCAGGAGCCACCAGGCGCACGCGCACGACAGGGCGACCAGTGAGAGTGCCAGCAGGAAGGGCGACAGCGGTTTCCAGCCGTACAGGGCCGTGGCGCTCACGGGGGCCACGATCCACGTGATCGCGCCGGTCGCGTTGATGACTCCGGCGATGCCGCCCTGCTCGCGCGCGCTCACCGCCAGGGACGCGCCCGCCGAGTAGCCGGGAGAGGCCATGCCCGAGGCAACGCCCATCGCGAACGTCGAGGCGGCCAGCGCCCACAGCGACGGCGCGATCGTCAGGCACGTGAGAGCCACGAGGGCGAGCGTCATGCCGGCGCGCAGCAGTCTGCGTGGACTCCACCCCAGGCGCGGCACGACGATCAGCTGCATGAGCATGGCTCCGGCGGCGTTGGCCAGCAGCATGAGGGCGGTCACGGATACGGCGGGCGCGGGATCGAGTCCGCCGCGGTCCTGGACGAGAAAACCCATCGTGATCTGAACGACGCCATTCGCGAAGTAGATGCCGAACACCGAAGCGATCCACGGGGCAATGCGCCGGTCGGTCCACCGCACGCGCGGTGGCAGTTCGGCGGTGGCCGTCGCCTCGCTCGCGGTGTTCGTGTCCGCCGATTCCGTCGACGAGGCCGGGGCCGCCTGCTCGGGTTGCGTGTCCTTGGCCGTCAGGCGGGGCAGGTGCCTCCTCGGGCGTGTGGAGGCTCCGTCGCGGGGCAGCCAGATGAGGGCGATGGCCAGGGCGATGAGGACGAAGATCGGGGTGGCGTGCACGGGGCCGAAGATCCACCAGGCTCCCAGCGCCGAGGAGACGAGGGAGCCGACCATGACGGACAGGTTGATCGCGCCGGAGAACGCGGACGTGCCGCGCACGCGCGAGGCCTCGTCGGGGGTCACCTCGGCGACGAGGGCCTGGCCCGTCGGTGGGATCGCCGCGACGGCCGCGCCGAAGAAGGGGCCGCGCGCCGTCATAATGGCACCCGCCGCGAGGAAAGCGCCGATGTAACCGGCCGCTCGCGCCCACACGGCCGCCGAAAAAAGCGTACCCGCCGTGAGCGCCAAGAACAGCGCCAACAGGATGACGCGCCTGCGTCCCCAGGCGATCGAGCGGCGCCCCCAGAACTGGCTGAGCGCCGTCACCGCGGCGGCCGCCAACGACACGGCCGCGCCCACGATCCACTCGGGCAGGTTCAGGGCACGCGACAGGGGAGCGATCGACACGTTGAGCATGTTCTGCGCCGTGTACGTAAACAGCGCGATCGCCACGAGCGCGCGCAGCGTCGGATTCGTCAGCAAAGGTGATGAGGGCACAGTGCATCCTACGACGAAGGCCCCGCGCGATGCGCGGGGCCTTGCCGGACAGGTATCGAAACGGGGGGAGCGTCGCTTAGCGCTGCACCCAGGTGCTCACCTTCCAGCGAGCGTCCCCGGAACGCTCACGCCACTCGGCGTCGCTGCGCGCCTCGTCCCTGTGCCACAGCGCCGGATCCAGCGGCGGCGCGTACACGAAGGTCGAACCCTCGGGCGCGCTCGCGGCCACGTCCAGCTCCAGGTCGGTCACCACGGCCTCGTCGAGGAGGGGAAGGGTCTGCGCGTAGAGCTGCGCCCCGCCCGTGATCCAGATGTAGGGGGCGTCCGTACGCGCCGTTTCCTCGCGTGCGATCTGAAGCGCCTCATCGACGGAGGAAACGATGAGAGCGCCCTCGGCCTCGTACCCGGACCTGCGGGTGATGACGATGTTCGTGCGTCCCGGCAGGGCGCGCCCGAGAGCCTCCCACGAGCGGCGACCCATGATGATCGGGCAGCCCATCGTGGAGGCCTTGAAGTGCCGGAAATCAGCGGGAACATGCCAGGACATGGCCGTGCCAGTCCCGATGATCCCGTTGCAATCCTGCGCCCAAATCGCTCCCAGCTTCGTCATACCGCGACCGGAGCCTTGATCGTGGGGTGATGCTGGTAGTCCGTCACCGAAATATCGTCGAAGGAGTACTCGAACATCGAGGGAGCCTTCGCGAGCTCCAGACGCGGGAACGGGTACGGCTCGCGGCTCAGCTGCTCGCTCACCTGCTCCGTGTGGTTGGAGTAGATGTGGCAGTCCCCGCCCGTCCAAATGAAGTCGCCGACTTCCAGGCCCGCCTGCTGGGCGAACATGTGGGTGAGCAGCGAGTACGACGCGATGTTGAATGGCACGCCCAGGAACATGTCCGCGCTGCGCTGGTAGAGCTGCAGCGACAGGCGGCCGTCGGCCACGTACAGCTGGAAGAACGCGTGGCAGGGCTCGAGCGCCATCTGCGGCAGGTCGCCGACGTTCCACGCGGAGACCACCATGCGGCGCGAATCCGGGTTCGTCTTCAGCGTCTCGAGGACCTGAGAGATCTGGTCAATATGGCGACCGTCCCCGGCGTTCCACGAACGCCACTGGACGCCGTATACCGGGCCCAGCTCGCCGTCTTCGTCCGCCCACTCGTTCCAGATGCGGATCCCGTTGTCCTGGAGCCAGGACACGTTCGACGACCCCGACAGGAACCACAGGAGTTCGCCGACCACCGACTTGAGGTGCACACGCTTCGTCGTGATCAGCGGGAAGCCCTTGGACAGGTCGTAGCGCAGCTGCGCCCCAAACAGGGAACGCGTGCCCGTGCCGGTGCGGTCACCCTTGGGGGTGCCCTCACGCATAATGCGCGCCAGCAGGTCCTCGTACTGGCGGTCGACGGCGCTCACGTCAGTTGAGCCGCTCGTTCGTCCACGTGTGCGAGGCCGGCAGCGCCTGGTCGACGACCGAGTGCTCGATCGTGCAGTTGCGCTTGATTGCGGCATCGGCGCGACGCTTGAGATCCTCGATCTCCTCGTCGGACAGGGCAGACATGTCCTGGACCAGCTCGACGTCCACGTGCGTGAAACGATCATTCTGCTGGTCGTAGTCGCCGGAGACGCCGACGAACTGCTCGAAATCGTCGCCCAGGCGAGCCGCCATGCGGGCATCCGAGCTCATCGCGTTGCAGCCCGCGATCGCGAGCTTGAGCAGGTCGCCGGGGGAGAAGAGGCCGGGGCCGTGACCGATGCGGATCTCGGCGCCGTCCTGGTTGCGGGCGACGTACTGACGCACGCCCGTACGCTGCATGTACAGAGACTTAGGGGTATCACTCATGGCACCTATTGTGGCGCGAAAAGACCCCGCCCGCCCGGCAACATGCGCCGGGCGGGCGGGTTTCCTCGCAGAGCGTAGCGAAGGTTCAGCGATGCTCCTCCAGCCAGTTGGCGGCCAGCGCCTGCTCGCGCTCCACGACGCGGCCCAGGTGAGCCACCGCCTCCTTCTCAATGCGACCGCCCAGCAGCGGCACGCGCACCGACACGTTGCCGGTCACGTCGCGAACGCTTCCAGCCTCGGCGCTCGTGAGCGTCGACGTGGCCTCGACGGACACGGGGGCGCCGTCCACGGTCACGGAGGTGCGCGAGGCCGCCCCGGCCTCGTTCGTCGCCCACTCCTCGGTGAAAGAGATGCGCAGATCGGACTTGACAAAGCGCGCGGCCGCCGCCGGGATCAGCTCGGGGCGCACGGTGCCAGCGAATGACACGCGCTCCCCCTCCACCGACACAGCCTGGGACCCCTCCACGACAAACTGGCCGAAGCGTCGCTCCAGGTAAGCGGGGGTCAAGTACATCGCGACGACCTCGTTGACCGTGCCGGGATACGAAATGGACTGCGTGAACTGCATGGCTCTCCTTGCGAAAGAAGCGGCGCCGAAGCGTGTCCCGGCGCTCATTTGCAACGAAGGTCCGCCCTCGCGGCCCCTCTCCCTTTAGAGTAGATGCATGCGTAGTCTCATGCAGTTAGCTGAAGAAGCATCTTCGACGCCGTTGTCGGAGCAGGACATCGATTGGCTGCACCTCCTCCTCGCGGACTGGCAGGTGCTCGCCGACCTGGCGGCAGCCGACCTGGTTCTGTGGCTGCCCGCCGACGACGGACGCTTCATCGCGGCCGCCCACTGCCGCCCCGCGACCTCGACGACCGTTCACGTGGACGACATCATCGGCCTCCACCTGCCCGCCGCCCGCGAAATCGACCTGCGGCGCGCCCTGCAGACCGGGCAGGTCGTGCGCTCGCCCGCCGCCCGCTGGGCCGGCACCTACTCGATGATGGAAACGTGCGTTCCCGTGTGCCGCGACGGGCACATCATCGCCGTCGTCACGCGCGAGGCCAACCTGTCGAGTCCGCGTCTGTCCCTCGGGTTCGAAGGATGGACCGTGGCGGCGGCCGACACCCTGTGCCAGATGATGGCGCGCGGCGAATACCCCTACGACTCGACCCCGCAGGTCACCTCCCACGGCGTCCCGCGAGTCCTCGACGGCGCCGTCCTGCTGGATGCGGAGGGCCGCGTCCAGCACGCGACCCCCAACGCCGTGTCGTGCTTGCGCCGCCTCGGCATCCGCACGCACGTGACCGGCAAGGTCCTCGCCCAGGAGATCACCGAGGTCATCGGCGAGGGCACCCTCATCGAGGAATCCATGGCGGTCGTCGTCATGGGCCGTGCCTCCTGGCGCGTCGAGATCGCCGCGCGCGCATCCACCGTCAGCATGCGCGCCCTGCCCCTCGTCAACGGGCGTAAGCGGCTGGGCGCCGTCATCCTCACGCGCGACGTCTCCGAGGTCCACCGCCACGAGCAGGAGCTCATGACGAAGGACGCGACGATCCGTGAGATCCACCACCGCGTCAAGAACAACCTGCAGACCGTGTCCGCCCTGCTGCGCCTCCAGTCGCGCCGCTCCTCCGAGGAGGCGGTCAAGGTGGCGCTCGCAGAGGCCGAGCGCCGCGTGCAGGCCATCGCGACCGTGCACGCAGCTCTGTCGCAGAACGTGGACGAGTCGGTCGACTTCGACGAGGTCGCACGCACGATCGTGCGCATGGCCGGCGCGATCGCGTCCACGGACCACGCCGTCGAGGTCATCACGACCGGCAGCTTTGGCACCATTCAGGCCGACCAAGCTCAGGCCCTGGCGACCGTCCTCAACGAGCTGGTCGCGAACTCGGTCGAGCACGGCCTCGCGGACCGCGACGGTCTCATCGAGGTGCGCGCCGAGCGCGAGGGAACATCCATGACCGTGACCGTCGCAGACGATGGCGTGGGCTTCGTGCCGGGCACGCCCATGAGCGGCCTGGGAACGCAGATCGTGCATCAGATGGTGCGCGGTGAGCTGAAGGGTTCGATCGAGTGGGCGCCTCGTGAGGGCGGCGGCACGCTCGTGACGCTCCACGCCAACCTGGACCCCGCCTGATCGGGACACCGCGCGGGCGGCGTGAATGATCAACGAACGAGGCCGGGGATCCATCGCGGATCCTCGGCCTTGTTCGTTGGTGCGGCTTGCGCGGGCGCGGTGCTGCGTTAGCAGCCTGCGCGGCGTGCGCGCGCTGCGCGGCGCTTGAGGGAGCGGCGTTCTTCCTCGCTCATGCCGCCCCACACGCCGGAGTCCTGGTTGTTGTCGATGGCCCACTGCAGGCAGATGCCCACGACCTCGCACTCACGGCACACGGCCTTGGCTTCAGCGACCTGCGTAATAGCCGAACCCGTGTTCCCGATGGGGAAGAAAAGTTCTGGGTCTACGGTCAGGCATGCTGCCTTACTGCGCCAATCCATGATCTGTCTTTCGCTCCTCGCGTCCTGTGCGCCTGGGTCTCTTGTGCTCTTTTTCAGTGTCCGCTAGGTCATCTTAGTCGCGCAAGGTCGCGTCAACAGTGAAATGGGATGTCACTATGCGTCTGCTCACGACCGGCCAATAAGGTGGGACTTAGGTATTAACTGACCCTACGGTCAGTTGGACAGTAGTCACGGTATCACCCTCGCTGATCACCCCGCAGGTCGACTCCCACCGTCGTGCCGCCAGGGCGAGTGGGGGCGTGTGGCTGTGTTGAATTAATGCGCGAATAACGTTGTGTGTGGGGTTGAGCGCGAGGACCCGGTGCTTGTCCCATCTGGTGATACGAGTCCACGCTTCTTCGGGAATTACATCAGCTATCTTTGGTGTTTCCCATCCGAAATGGGCGTGGATAGCCTCGACGATACGGGCGTCGTCCCTGCGTCCGATGATGATCCACGGCAGTGCGTGTGTCCAGGTGGGGGCGCTGTAGGTGGGGCCGATCAAGATGGGGGAGCGTGTATTTCTGACCAACGCTGCGACCTGCGACGGGGAGAGGATGTGCCAATCGTCCTCGGCATCCAGGTAATCGCCGTGGCCACGAACGGACTGCCGGGGGATGCAGGCGAGGCGCGGCTTGTCTCCCGGTCGCACGATGAGCGCCTGTCCCTCTCCGAGAGCGCGCAGCTCCCCGGGCGCGATCCCGGCGTGAACGGCCTCATCCGAGTCCCTGGCGCGCACGATACGCGTCGAGAATGCGCCTAATGCTGCGCTTGACGGGGTGAATCTGCCGGCGAAGGCGGCGACGATGACGACGCCGGCGCGCCTGGCTGTGGCCAGGAGTGAGGTCCACAGCGCCTCCGCTTGGGGAGCAGTCAGCACGTGAGACAGATAGGAGCGCAGCTGCGGGGCATCCGTGAGAGCCAGGACCGCGGGCCCGTGGGCGCAGATGCCTTCCAGCAGGTCGATGACGCCGGGTGCGTCCACAGGCAGCTGGGAGGCCGCGCCTTCGATGCTCTCCTCGCCGATGACGTGGAGAGGGTGACGGGTGCGGTGCGCTATTCGCGTCGCGAGGGAGAGTGCCCATTGCGCGGCGATATGTGCCTCGTGTGCGCTGGTCTGGATCTGGATGCTTCCTCCGTCCCAGACGATGGAGCCGTGACGCTCGATGCCTTCCACCAGTCCGAGAGACACGGCGGCGTCAGGGCGTGCATCGCGGGCCTCGTTCCCCTGCAGGGCATGATCGGGAAGCGGCTGCGTGGCGGCATCGACGTCCTCCCAGCTCAGCGCCTCGGGCAGGGGCGGCGCCCACAGGGGTTCGGTGACCGAGCGAGGCCACGTGGCGTTGGAGCGTTCGACCACCGACGCGATATCGGCGAGGTAGGTCAGCTGGATCGTGCCCACGTCCGCCAGAACAGCGCGGCCGGGGATACGCGGCAGCGAGGCGGCGCGTGTGTCCCCGAGGACGTCGGTGGAGTCCGAGGCGCTCACGCAGCGCAGACACAGCCGAATGTCCATGTTCGCGCGCATCTGTGCGCTCACCGCGCCCGAGGGGCGTTGGGTGGCCGCGATGAGATGCAAGCCGAGGCTGCGTCCCTGCGCGGCGAGGCGGAGCAAGACCTCCATCGAATCGGGATGGGCCTGGGCGAGAACACGAAACTCGTCGATCGCGACGACGAGACGAGGCGGGGGAACGGTCACGCTGAGCGGATCGGACTCGTGAGCGCTCTCCCACGTGGCGAGGTCAGGGAAGCCGAGCGCCCCGAGTGTCTCCTCGCGTCGCTGGAGTATCGACGCGATCCCATCCAGTGCCCGGGTTGTGGCGCCGGCATCAAGGTCGGTGAGGAGTGCCTGAGTGTGCGGGAGTTCCTCGAGGCGGGCGAAGGTCGCCCCGCCCTTGTAGTCGATGAGGATGAAGCGGACCTGTTCGGGGCTGTAGCAGTGCGCGATAGCGGCAAGCCACCCGAGGAGTGCCTCTGACTTGCCCGATCCGGTGCACCCGGCGACGAGGGCGTGCGGCCCGTCGGTGACCAGGTCGAGGTCGACGGGTCCCTCCTCTCCGAGACCGATCCGCACGCTGAGCCCGCCGCCGCGTCCCCTCGCCGAGGAGGGGTCCCAGTCGAGCCGCGTCGGCAGGCTGTCGCGCGCGTCGGCCCGCGTGACGGTCCACCACCAGTGCGAGCTCACGGGCTCATCATCGGTGACGCACACCTGCGCGCACCATGCCGGGAGGAGTGACAGCGAGGAGGCGTATCCGATGTGGAGCGTCGGACGCGCGGCGTCGCGCGTGCAGTGCGGGCAGGAATCGCGGTCGCTGACGTGGATATCTACACCCGCGTGCCCAATCAGCACGGGAGCGGCGCTGTTCCACCACACGCGCGCCCCGCCGAGTTGAGCGGCGATCTGGCCGGCGCACCACAGCGCGCACTGGGACGCGTGGGCACCGACGATGCCGATCGCCTCGCACTCGTCCGGCTCTCTCGCATCAACGGACGCCGACAGTCGCACGCGTCGACCCACGCGCGTGGGCCGACCCGGCCACACGGCAGCCCGCGCGGCGCGCTGGGGAGTGGACGAGGCCGGAAGCCCCGCAAGGATCAGGGCCAGCGCGCCGCCGTCCCAGCCCCGGCGACGCCGGCGCGCCCGCCACGACAAGGCAAGCGATGCGGCGATCGCGGCCAGCACAACGCCCGCGCAGGCCGGCGCGAGCACGGAGGACAGCGAGACGCTCGAGCGCAGCCTCCACAGCAGAAACCCGGCCATGACGAGCACGGAGACCAGGGGAGCTCCCCGCAGGAGAGACGAACCCGTCAGCGATCCCCGGCCTCGCCCGGACACCGAGGGCCAGGCAAGTCGCCGAGGCCGGGCCCGCACCTCGAAGACGTCCTCCCCCAGACGGATGCGGGTCCCAGCAGGGAGCGGCCGTGCCTCCCGATAGCGGTGCCACAGAGGGACTCGCGAGCGCACGCGCACGGGGGAGGCGCCAGGCGACACACGCAAGACGGCCCGACCGTCCCGCGTCGACAAGCGAAGGTGCTCCCTGGCGATGGAGGCGCACGTCAGCGGCACATCCCCCGCGCGCCCGACCATCCCGGGAGCGACCACGACGCCGACGTCGGGGCCCGCCGTGCAAGCCAGATGCAGGTCGGTGCGCAGGGCAGATCTGGCGAGGCAACCGGAATCCTTCATGCATCAACGATCCCGCCGCGCTCGCGGGCGATCAAGCGGCGTGAGAAGCCCTGTGGATAACTAGGGGCAACAGAAAACCCCTGTGGATAACTGCGCGCACGGCCATGTGGCTATGGCCACCTCCTACGCTGGGTGCCATGCCCGCCGACCCACCGGCCTTCCGAAATGCAAGAATGGACCCCATGGCTGACTCCACGTTCGAGACGACCCGCGACCGCTACAACGACCTCGTTGCCCGCATCAACGCGGCACGCGCCGCCTACTACGACCGTGATTCGCCGACCCTCGCGGACGCGGATTACGACCGCATGTACCGCGAGGTCGAACAGATCGAGGAGCGCTACCCGCAGCTGCGCGGCGCCGACTCGCCCACGATGAGCGTGGGCGGCAGCGTCGACTCTGGGTTCTCCGAGGTGCGCCACCTCGCCCAGATGATGTCCCTCGACGACGTGTTTTCCCTCGAGGAGCTCGCCGGGTGGGAAACTCGCATGGCCGAGGCCACCGGTATCTCCGACCTCGAGATGACGACCGAGGTGAAGGTCGATGGCCTCTCCATCAACCTCCTGTACGAGAATGGCCGCCTCGTGCGCGCCGCGACCCGAGGTGACGGCTATGTCGGCGAAGACGTCACCGCGAACGCGCGCACGATCGCGTCGATCCCTCAGACACTCACCGGTGCCGAGCCTGCGCGTATCGAGGTGCGCGGCGAGGTCTACTTCCCGGTCGCCGACTTCGCTGCCTTCAACGAGGCCCGCGTCGAGGCCGGGGAAAAGACCTTCGTCAACGCGCGCAACGCCGCCGCCGGATCCCTGCGCCAAAAGGACCCGGCCGAGACCGCCAAGCGCCCCCTTGCGATGGTCGCCCACGGCATCGGCTTCGTCGAGGCCGGGGATGAGTTCACGGAGCCGACCACTCAGATGGGCTGGTACGAGCAGCTGCGCGAATGGGGTCTGCCCGTCTCGCCCTACACGCGCCTGCTGACGGGCCGAAAGGCCATCGAAGCGCGGATCGCCGAGATCGGCGCGGACCGCCACGGCCTCGTCCATGAGATCGACGGCGTCGTCGTCAAGATCAACGACCTGGACCTGCAGCGTTCCCTCGGCTCGACCTCGCGCACGCCGCGCTGGGCGGCCGCCTACAAGTTCCCGCCCGAGGAGGTTCACACGCGCCTGCTCGACATCCGCGTCCAGGTGGGCCGCACGGGCCGCGTGACGCCCTACGGCGTCATGGAATCCGTGCTGGTCGCGGGCTCAAACGTCGCGCGGGCGACCCTGCACAACGCCCAGGAGGTTGCTCGCAAGGGAGTCCTCATCGGCGATCTCGTCGTCCTGCGCAAGGCGGGCGACGTGATCCCCGAGATCGTCGCGCCCGTCGAGGACGCGCGCAACGGCTCCGAGCGTCCCTTCGTGATGCCCACGCAGTGCCCCTCCTGCGGGACCCCCCTCGTGCAGGAGAAGGAAGGCGACGTCGACCTGCGATGCCCCAATAAGGGCGCATGCCCCGCGCAGATCACCGAGCGCCTCGCCCACGTCGGTGCCAGAAGCGCCCTGGACGTGGAGGGCCTCGGCGACGAGTCCGCGCTCGCCATGACCCAGCCCGAAAACGACCGCGACGAGGTGGCCGCCGCCCTGGTCGCCGGCCACAGCGTCACCCTGGAGGACGGCACCGTCCTCACCCTCGAGGGCGGCCGCGAGCTGCCCCACGGCGAGCAGATCACCCGCGCCGAGGAGCTCCTGCCCGCCCCGCAGGCCCCCGCCCTGCGCACGGAGGCCGCGCTCTTTGACCTGCGCGCGGAGGATCTGCGCGACGTCATGGTGTGGAAGCCCGTCAAGAAGAAGGGCGAGGAAACCGGGGATTGGAAGCAGGTCCGCTACTTCTGGACGAAGGCCTACAAGCCCCGCAAGCTGCGCGGGCAGACCGTCTTCGAGCCCATCGAGCCCAGCGCGTCCAAGGGCACCGAGAAGATGCTCGCCGAGCTGGACAAGGCCAAGAGCCAGCCCCTCGCGCGCGTCCTCGTCGCTCTGTCCATCCGCCATGTCGGCCCCACGGCGGCCCGCGCGCTCGCAGAGAAGTTCCTGTCGATGGATGCCCTGCGCGCCGCCTCGGTCGAGGAGCTCTCCGCCGTCGAGGGCGTGGGCGAGGAAATCGGACGGTCCCTGCGTGACTGGTTCACGGTCGACTGGCACCTGGAGGTGCTGGAGGCGTGGGCGCGCGCGGGCGTGCGCATGGCCGACGAGGCGCCCGAGCCAGCCTCGGACGTGCTCGCGGGCCTCACGATCGTCGTCTCGGGTGCGATGCCGGGATACGACCGTGAGGGTGCCAAGGAGGCGATCACGTCGCGCGGCGGCAAGGCGGCGGGCTCGGTCTCGAAGAAGACCTCCCTCGTGGTCGCCGGCCCGGGCGCGGGATCGAAGGCCGCCAAGGCCGAGGCCCTGGGCGTCCCCGTCATTACCGAGCAGCAGTTCGCCGACCTCCTCGAGGGAGGCCTGGCGGGAGTCGGCCTGTAACGAGGCCGGGACTCAGACGAGGGGCTCCAAGGGGCCCAGCAACATCTCGCCGACGCGGGTGAGTGTCGAGCGCTTTTCCCACTCGTCGATCGTCAAGCGGCGGGCCGTCGTCAGGTCGTTCGCGAAAATCTCCTCCATGCGCGCGGCCAGCGGGCGGGAGAAGAACTGCAGGCACACCTCGTAGTTGCCGCGCATCGACAGGCGATCAATGTTCGCCGTGCCGATCGTCGACCATCGACCGTCCACCGTCATCGTCTTGGAGTGGACCATCGCGTGACGATACAGCCAGATTTCCACGCCCTCGCGCAGCAGCTCGCCGTAGTAGGGGCGTGCCACCCAGTCCGCCAGGATGTGGTTGGAATACTCGGGGATGAGCACCTGGACGCGCACACCCCGGCGGGCGGCGGCGATCAGAGAGCCGAGGACCTCGCGGTCGGGAATGAAGTACGCCGTCGTGATGAGCACGCGGTTCGTCGCGCGCTCGATCGCGTCGATGTACATGCCGCGGATCGGGTACAGCAGGTTGTGCGGCAGGTTGAACTGCGCGGTCACGTCCGCGCTCCACGCGCGCGCCCCCTGATCCGGCAGCTCCGGACAGGTTGCGGGGCGGAAATGATTCCAGAAGTCGACAAAGCCGTTTTCCAACTCCCACACGGCCTCGCCCGTGATGCGCACGTGGGTGTCGCGCCACTCGTTCGCGAACGGGTCACCGATGTTGTAGCCGCCGACAAAGCCGACCTCGCCGTCGACCACGAGGATCTTGCGGTGATCCTGGCCCGTGCGGCGAATATTCAGGGTGAAGAAACCCGAGCGCAGCGTCGGGAAGCGGCGCACGTGCAGGTGCGGCATCGCGGGGAACTTGTAGAAGCGCGGATCCTGGTTGAGGACGCCGAAGCCATCCCACACGCAGAACACCTCGACACCGCGCTCGGCAGCGGCGATGAGAGCGTCTTTAAAGCGTTGACCCCAGCGGTCTGAGCGCCAAATGAAGGTCTCGAAATAAATGTGATGCGTTGCCCCTTCGATGGCCTCCAGCATGTCCGCGTACAGGGAGGTCCCCTCCGTGTACGTGCGTGCCACGGTGTCACCGATCTGCGTGTCGGCGGGAGGTAGGGTGGGGAAACCGTGCACGCCACCGGGGATACGGGCGGTGCGCATGCGGTCGATTGCGTGCACGGTCACGACTGCCCCCGCCTGCGCGGCGAGCAGCGCGATTCCCGCTTTTTTGACGATCGACCACGTCTGCCTGGTGAGTTGGCGTCGCTGTGAAAAGGCCATACGGGTAGGATGCCACACATGTCACGCATTAGTACTGACGAGGTCGCCCGCGTTGCGGGCCTGGCCCACATCGCATTGACCGACGAGGAAATCACGCGTTTCGCGGGTGAGCTCGACGCGATCGCCGACGCCGTCTCCAAGGTGTCCGAGGTCGCCACCCCCGAGGTTCCCGCCACGTCCCACCCGATTCCGCTGACCAACGTGTGGCGCGAGGACGTGGTGGGCGAAACCGTCGACCGCGACGAGGTGCTCGCTCAGGCGCCCGCCGCCCAGGACGGCATGTTCCTGGTTCCGCAGATTCTGGGGGAGGACTGATGAACGAGCTGCTGAAGAAGAGCGCCCTCGAGCTGGCGGACATGCTGGCCGCCGGCCAGATCACCTCCGTCGAGCTGACCCAGGCGTGCCTGGACCGCATCGACGCCATCGAGGACCGCGTCAACGCGTTCATCACCGTCGACCGCGAGGGCGCCCTGGCGACCGCGGCCGACGTGGACGCGCGCCGCGCGGCGGGCCAGACCCTGCACCGCCTGGCGGGTGTGCCGATCGCCGTGAAGGACAACGTGGTGACGCGCGGCCTGCGCACCACCTGCGCCTCGAAGATCCTGGGAGACTGGGAGCCTCCCTACGACGCGACCGTCACCGCCAAGATCAAGGAAGCCGGCCTGCCCATCGTCGGCAAGACCAACATGGATGAGTTCGCCATGGGTTCGTCCACCGAGCACTCCGCTTTCGGTGCGACCAAGAACCCCTGGGACACCGAGCGTATCCCCGGCGGCTCCGGCGGCGGTTCGGCCGCTGCTGTCGCGGCCTACATGGTGCCCCTGGCCATCGGTTCCGACACGGGCGGCTCGATCCGCCAGCCCGCGTTCGTGACCGGCACGGTCGGCGCCAAGCCCACCTACGGCGCGGTGTCGCGTTTCGGCCTGGTGGCCATGGCCTCGTCCCTGGACCAGATCGGCCCCGTCACCCGCACGGTCGCCGACGCGGCCGCCCTGACCGAGCTGATCGGCGGCTACGACCCCAACGATTCGACCTCCCTCAACGAGCCGGTTCCCGCGCTCACGCAGGCCGTCGAGTCCGTCGCCGCCGAAGGTTCCATGAAGGGCCTGAAGGTCGGCGTCGTCAAGGAGCTGAGCGGCGAGGGCTACCAGAAGGACGTTATCGATGCCTTCAACGCCACCGTCGAGAAGCTGCGCGAGGCGGGCGCTGAGATCGTTGAGGTCTCCTGCCCGCACCTTGAGTACTCGCTGGCTGCCTACTACCTGATCATGCCCGCCGAGGTCTCCTCGAACCTGGCCCGCTTCGACGGCATGCGCTACGGCATCCGCGTCGAGCCCGCCGAGGGCCCCGTGACCGCCGAGCGCGTCATGGCCGCCACCCGCGAGGCCGGCTTCGGCGACGAGGTCAAGCGCCGCATCATCCTGGGCACGCACGTGCTCTCGGCCGGCTACTACGACGCCTACTATGGCAGCGCCCAGAAGGTGCGCACGCTCATCCAGCGCGACTTCGACGCGGTGTTCGAGCAGGTCGACGTCCTCGTGTCGCCCACGGCCCCCGAGACGGCCTTCAAGTTCGGCGAGAAGACCTCCGACCCGCTGGCCATGTACCTCTACGACGTCGCCACGATCCCCGCGAACCTGGCGGGCATCCCCGGCGTCAACGTGCCCAACGCGGTGTCTTCCGAGGGCCTGCCCATCGGCTTCCAGGTGCTGGCCCCCGCGCGCGGCGACCTGGTCATGTACAAGGTGGCGTCCCTGGTGGAGGCGCTCAGCGACGACGTCGCGGGTCAGTGCCCCGCAGCTAACTGGGAGGAAAAGTGATGACTGAGCTCATGGATTACGACGAGGCGGCGCGCCGCTTCGACCCGGTTCTCGGCATTGAGGTGCACGTCGAGCTGGGCACCAAGACCAAGATGTTCGACGCGGCCCCCAACGCGTTTGGTGGCGACCCGAACACCTTCGTGACCCCCGTGTCGCTGGGTCTGCCCGGCTCCCTGCCGGTCGTCAACCACAAGGCTGTCGAGTACGCCATCAAGATCGGCCTGGCGCTGAACTGCGAGATCGCGCAGTACTGCCGTTTCGCGCGTAAGAACTACTTCTACCCGGACCTGACGAAGGCCTTCCAGACCTCGCAGTCCGACGAGCCGATCGCTCACGACGGCTACGTGGACGTCGAGCTCGAGGACGGCACCATGTTCCGCGTGCAGATCGAGCGCGCGCACATGGAGGAGGATGCGGGCAAGAACACGCATATCGGCGGCGCGGACGGTCGCATCCAGGGCGCGGATCACTCGCTCGTGGACTACAACCGTGCGGGCGTGCCGCTCGTGGAGATCGTGACCCGTCCGATCGAGGGTGCCGGCGAACGTGCGCCCGAGGTGGCCGCCGCCTACGTGCAGGCCCTGCGCGACATTTTCCGCGCCCTGGACGTGTCCGAGGCCCGCATGGAGCGCGGCAACGTGCGCGCCGACATCAATGTGTCGCTGCGCCCGACGCCCGAGTCTCCGCTGGGCACGCGCACCGAGACGAAGAACGTGAACTCCTTCCGTGGCATCGCCTCGGCCGTGCGCTACGAGATGCAGCGCCAGGCCCAGATCCTGTCCGAGGGCGGCACGATCCTGCAGGAGACCCGCCACTACCACGAGGAGGATGGCTCGACGTCGTCCGGCCGTGAGAAGTCGGATTCCGAGGACTACCGCTACTTCCCCGAGCCCGACCTGGTTCCGATCCGCCCGGATCGGGAGTGGGTGGAGGAGCTGCGCGCCTCGCTGCCCGAGCTGCCCGTCGCCAAGCGCCGCCGCCTGCGCACCGAGTGGGGCTACGCGGACATGGAGATGCGCGACGTCATCAACGCCGGCGCCCTCGAACTCATCGAGGCCACGGTCGCCGCGGGCTGCGATCCCGCCTCCGCACGCAAGTGGTGGATGGGTGAGATCTCGCGCCGCGCCAAGGAACGCGAGGTTTCCCTTGACGAGGCCGGGGTCAGCCCCGCTCAGGTCGCCGAGCTGCAGGGCCTCATCGATTCGGGTCGTATCAACGACAAGCTGGCACGCCAGGCTCTCGAGGGCGTCCTCGCGGGCGAAGGCGATCCGACGCAGGTCGTCGAGGCCCGAGGCCTCGAGGTCGTCTCCGACGACGGTGCCCTGACGGCGGCCGTCCAGGAGGCCCTGGACGCTAACCCCGACATCGTCGAGAAGATCAAGGGCGGCAAGGTCCAGGCGGCCGGCGCCCTCGTCGGCGCGGTCATGAAGGCCACCCGCGGACAGGCTGATGCCGCCCGCGTGCGCGAGCTGATCATGGAGATGGTCGGCGCCTGACGCTCATCCTGACGAACACCACGGGGGCCGGGATCGCATCGATCCCGGCCCCCGTCGTCGTCTCCAGACTGCGCGCCCCTGCCTCGTGTGTGCTCTCCCCAGGAGGTGCCTCGGCCTCGTCCCTGACCGTTCGCACGTGTCCACGTTGTGGCCTCCCCCTTCCGGGGGGAGCGGAATATTACCTAGGATGAGCGCTTGAGGACAGCCGGGCCGACTGTGGCCGGGCGCCCGACGAAAGGACAGACATGCGCACATCGCCGTCGTACACCGCCTCTTACCGTATCGAGGTGGACGAGAAGACGACTTCCATCGCGTCCATTGTTGACGTAGTCTCTTCGACTGGAGCGGAGATCAAGGGCCTCGACGTGGCCGACTCCGACCGCGGGCGCATCCTCATCGACCTGACGTGCGACATGCGCGATTCTGAGCACCGCCGCGAGGTCCGCGACGCCATCGCCGCGCTGCCCGGCGTGACCGCCGAATCGGTCGCTGACCAGACCTTCATGAGCCACATCGGCGGCAAGGTGGAAATCCACTCGAAGGTGCCCCTGCGTAACCGTGACGACCTCTCGCGCGCCTACACCCCCGGCGTTGCCCGCGTGTGCACCGCCATCCACGACATGCCCCAGAAAGCCCACCTGCTGACCATGAAGGCCAACACGGTCGCGGTCGTCTCCGACGGCACCGCGGTGCTCGGCCTGGGCGACATCGGTCCCGAGGCCGCCCTGCCCGTCATGGAGGGCAAGGCCGTCCTGTTCAAGGAATTCGGCGGTGTCGACGCGTGGCCCGTCGTCCTGGACACCAAGGACACCGAGGAGATCATCGCGATCGTCAAGGCCATCGCCCCGGCGTACGGTGGCATCAACCTGGAAGACATCTCCGCGCCGCGTTGCTTCGAGATCGAGGAGCGCCTGCGCGCCGAGCTCGACATCCCCGTCTTCCACGACGACCAGCACGGCACCGCGATCGTGGTGCTCTCCGCGCTCATCAACGCGCTAAAGATCGTGGGCAAGAAGATCGAAGACGTGCGTATCGTCGTCTCCGGTGTCGGCGCGGCCGGAAACGCGATCATCCGACTGCTGCTCGCTCAGGGCGCGCGCGACATCATCGGCTGTGGCCGCGACGGCGCGCTGTCCGGCGACGCCACCGAAGGCATGCACCCCTCCCGTAAGGCCCTGGCCGAGGCGACCAACCCCCGCCACGTCCACGGCTCCCTCAAGGAGGTCCTCAAGGGTGCCGACGTTTTCATCGGCGTCTCCTCCGGCAACATCCTGGAGCCCGCCGACATTGAGACCATGGCCGACGACGCGATCGTCTTCGCCCTGGCGAACCCCACGCCCGAGGTCGACCCGATCGGTGCCGGCAAGTACGCCGCGGTCGTTGCGACCGGACGAAGCGACTACCCGAACCAGATCAACAATGTTCTGGCCTTCCCGGGCCTGTTCCGCGGCCTCCTCGATGCGAAGGTCAAGGAGATCACGACCGAGGTCTTGCGCGTTGCTGCCGTGGCTATCGCCGCGGTGATCTCCGAGGACGAGCTCAGCCCGTCCTACATCATCCCCGGTGCCTTCGATAAGCGGGTTGCGCCCGCCGTCTCCAAGGCCGTGCGTCGCGCCGTGCGCGACCTTCCGACCGTAGATATCCCCGTTCAGCCCGACATGGATGTGAACTGAGAGTCATTTCGGCTGTTTGGCGGGCCTGATCGCGCTGTTGTCGCGCGATCAGGTCCGCCATTTCATTCACTCCGTGTGCCCGTGCAAGCTGAAGTGGCCCGGACTTTTCGTTGTGTTTGTGGGGTTTGTGTGGTGTGTGTTGGGGGTCACGGTGTTTTGGTTTGACTTTGGGTGTGGGGGTGAGTAGATTATTCACCTGTCGCCGCGAGCTTGTGAGTGGGTTTGTGGTGGTGGTTCACTGCTTTGGTGGCTGGGTTTGTGGCTTGGTTKTCTGGGGTGTGTGGGTGTTGTTTGTGAACTCGATAGTGTGTTTGTTTGTTTTTTATGCCTGTTTTTTGTTTTTGAGTGTTTTTGGTTGGGATTGCTGGCCGGACTGTTTTGTTTGGTTGGTTTTTCTGGGCTTTAACGTTTGTGTTTTTGTTCGGAGAGTTTGATCCTGGCTCAGGACGAACGCTGGCGGCGTGCTTAACACATGCAAGTCGAACGCTGAAGCCTAGCTTGCTGGGTGGATGAGTGGCGAACGGGTGAGTAACACGTGAGTAACCTGCCCTCTTCTTTGGGATAACGCCCGGAAACGGGTGCTAATACTGGATATTCACTGGCCTTCGCATGGGGGTTGGTGGAAAGGTTTTTTCTGGTGGGGGATGGGCTCGCGGCCTATCAGCTTGTTGGTGGGGTGATGGCCTACCAAGGCTTTGACGGGTAGCCGGCCTGAGAGGGTGACCGGTCACATTGGGACTGAGATACGGCCCAGACTCCTACGGGAGGCAGCAGTGGGGAATATTGCACAATGGGCGAAAGCCTGATGCAGCGACGCCGCGTGAGGGATGGAGGCCTTCGGGTTGTAAACCTCTTTCGCTCATGGTCAAGCCGCAACTGTGGGTTGTGGTGAGGGTAGTGGGTAAAGAAGCGCCGGCTAACTACGTGCCAGCAGCCGCGGTAATACGTAGGGCGCGAGCGTTGTCCGGAATTATTGGGCGTAAAGGGCTTGTAGGCGGTTGGTCGCGTCTGCCGTGAAATCCTCTGGCTTAACTGGGGGCGTGCGGTGGGTACGGGCTGACTTGAGTGCGGTAGGGGAGACTGGAACTCCTGGTGTAGCGGTGGAATGCGCAGATATCAGGAAGAACACCGGTGGCGAAGGCGGGTCTCTGGGCCGTTACTGACGCTGAGGAGCGAAAGCGTGGGGAGCGAACAGGATTAGATACCCTGGTAGTCCACGCTGTAAACGTTGGGCACTAGGTGTGGGGGCCACCCGTGGTTTCTGCGCCGTAGCTAACGCTTTAAGTGCCCCGCCTGGGGAGTACGGCCGCAAGGCTAAAACTCAAAGGAATTGACGGGGGCCCGCACAAGCGGCGGAGCATGCGGATTAATTCGATGCAACGCGAAGAACCTTACCAAGGCTTGACATGCACGGCGGCACTGCAGAGATGTGGTGGCATTTAGTTGGTCGTGTGCAGGTGGTGCATGGTTGTCGTCAGCTCGTGTCGTGAGATGTTGGGTTAAGTCCCGCAACGAGCGCAACCCTTGCCCTATGTTGCCAGCACGTGATGGTGGGGACTCGTGGGGGACTGCCGGGGTTAACTCGGAGGAAGGTGGGGATGACGTCAAATCATCATGCCCCTTATGTCTTGGGCTTCACGCATGCTACAATGGTTGGTACAGAGGGTTGCGATACTGTGAGGTGGAGCGAATCCCTTAAAGCCAGTCTCAGTTCGGATTGGGGTCTGCAACTCGACCCCATGAAGGTGGAGTCGCTAGTAATCGCAGATCAGCAACGCTGCGGTGAATACGTTCTCGGGCCTTGTACACACCGCCCGTCACGTCACGAAAGTTGGTAACACCCGAAGCCCATGGCCTAACCGTTTTTGCGGGGGGAGTGGTCGAAGGTGGGATTGGCGATTGGGACGAAGTCGTAACAAGGTAGCCGTACCGGAAGGTGCGGCTGGATCACCTCCTTTCTAGGGAGCCCAGTTTTGTGGGGAACAAGCAGCGTGGCCTGTTGGGTTGTGTTGTTTGTTTTCTTGTGCCTGCATGTGTTTACTGCCCAGTGTGGGTGGTGGGTGTGGGTGCGTGTTTGGGTTGGGCATAATAAGTTATACGAGCGGACACACTGTCGGGTTCACGTTCAACACCGTGTGAGCGTCTGCCACCGTGTGGGGTGGTGGGTGCCTGCGCAGCCGGCCTGAAGGGTTCTTTTTTTGGGTGTGGGTTGTGTGTGGTGGGTTGTTTGTGATTTGTATAGTGGTTGCGAGCATATTTGTTCTGTACTGTTTTTTGTGTTTTGTTTAGTTTTGTTGGGCATTCGGTGGATGCCTTGGCATCAAGAGCTGATGAAGGACGTTGCGGCCTGCGATATGCCTCGGGGAGCTGGCGAACGAGCGTTATTATCCGAGGGTGTCCGAATGGGGGAACCTAACCTGGGTTGTGCTGGGTTACCATCATCTGAACGTGTATAGGGTGGTGGGGGGAACGCGGGGAAGTGAAACATCTCAGTACCCGCAGGAAAAGATATTCCGTGAGTAGTGGCGAGCGAAAGCGGAGGAGGCTAAACCAGATGCGTGTGAGAGGCGGCGGCCGTTGCGTGTTTGGTGTTGTGGGGCCATGTTGGATCCTTCTGCCGGGGGATCGCGCCAGGTGTTGCCCGGAGTTGAACAGTCTGGGAAGTCTGACCGTAGAGCGTGAGAGTCGTGTAAACGGACCGGTTGCTTCTGGTGTGGGTGTGGTGCCCGAGTAGCGCGGGACTCGTGAAATCTCGTGTGAATCTGCCAAGACCACTTGGTAAGCCTAAATACTACTTGATGACCGATAGTGCATAGTACCGTGAGGGAATGGTGAAAAGTACCCCGGGAGGGGAGTGAAATAGTACCTGAAACCGTGTGCCTGTAAGCCGTCAGAGCCTTGTGGGGTGATGGCGTGCCTTTTGAAGAATGAGCCTGCGAGTTAGTGATACGTGGCGTGCTTAACCCGTGTGGGGTATGCGTAGCGAAAGCGAGTCTGAAATATGGCGTGTGTCGCGTGTTCTAGACCCGAAGCGGGGTGATCTACCCATGGTCAGGTTGAAGCAGAGGTAAGACTGTGTGGAGGACCGAACCCACCAGGGTTGAAAACCTGGGGGATGAACTGTGGGTAGGGGTGAAAGGCCAATCAAACTCCGTGATAGCTGGTTCTCCCCGAAATGCATTTAGGTGCAGCGTCGCGTGGTCCCTGGTGGAGGTAGAGCTACTGGATGGCCGATGGGCCCTGTGGGTTACTGACGTCAGCCAAACTCCGAATGCCATTAGGTGTAGCGTGGCAGTGAGACTGCGGGGGATAAGCTTCGTAGTCGAGAGGGAAACAGCCCAGATCATCAGCTAAGGCCCCTAAGCGTGCGCTAAGTGGGAAAGGATGTGGAGTCGCGGTGACAACCAGGAGGTTGGCTTAGAAGCAGCCATCCTTGAAAGAGTGCGTAATAGCTCACTGGTCAAGTGGTTCTGCGCCGACAATGTAGCGGGGCTCAAGCGTACCGCCGAAGCTGTGGCAACGACACGTGATGCTGGCGCCAGGAACTGGAGTGCTGGTGTGTTGTTGGGTAGGGGAGCGTCCTGCACGAGGTGAAGCCTGGAGGGAACTTCTGGTGGATTGTGTGGGAGTGAGAATGCAGGCATGAGTAACGAATCTGCGGTGAGAATCCGCAGCGCCGATTGACTAAGGGTTCCAGGGCTAGGTTTATCCGCCCTGGGTTAGTCGGGTCCTAAGGCGAGGCCGACAGGCGTAGTCGATGGACAACCAGTTGATATTCTGGTACCGCGTTGTGACCGCCCATGCTGAAGTCATTGTGCTAACCAATTTGCTCACGCCGCCACGTGACCTTCGGGTTTTGTGGTGTGTGTGGGTCTTGGGGCCCCGGTGATTGTAGGCAAGCGTGTTAACAGGGGTGACGCAGACAGGTAGCTGCAGTGCGCCGATGGTTGTGCGTATTTAAGGTTGTGGCCCGTCTTCCAGGTAAATCCGGGGGGCATTGTGGGTGAGAACTGATGAGGGACACACGCGTGTGTGGACTTGTGGTGATCCTAAGCTGCCGAGAAAAGCCTCGACGTGAGGGCATGACGCGCCCGTACCCTAAACCGACTCAGGTGGTCAGGTAGAGTATACCGAGGCGTTCGAGTGAATCGTGGTTAAGGAACTCGGCAAAATTCCTCCGTAACTTCGGGATAAGGAGGACCCCGTGACTTCCCCACGCCGTGCGCGTGGGTGGGGTTGTGGGGTCGCAGAGAATAGGGAGAAGCGACTGTTTATCAAAAACACAGGTGCGTGCGAAGCCGTAAGGCGATGTATACGCACTGACGCCTGCCCGGTGCTGGAAGGTTAAGAGGAACCGTTAACACCCCCCTTGTGGGGTGTGAAGCGGTGAATTTAAGCCCCAGTAAACGGCGGTGGTAACTATAACCATCCTAAGGTAGCGAAATTCCTTGTCGGGTAAGTTCCGACCTGCACGAATGGCGTAACGACTTCTCCGCTGTCTCGACCGCGAACTCGGTGAAATTGCAGTACGAGTAAAGATGCTCGTTTCGCGCAGAAGGACGGAAAGACCCCGGGACCTTTACTATAGCTTGGTATTGGTGTTCGCTTGGACTTGTGTAGGATAGGTGGGAGACTGTGAAGCTGCCGCGCCAGCGGTGGTGGAGTCGTCGTTGAAATACCATTCTGGTTCAAGCGGTCACCTCAACCTTGGCCCGTGATCCGGGTTGGGGACAGTGCCTGGTGGGTAGTTTAACTGGGGCGGTTGCCTCCTAAAATGTAACGGAGGCGCTCAAAGGTTCCCTCAGCCTGGTTGGTAATCAGGTGGCGAGTGCAAGTGTACAAGGGAGCTTGACTGTGAGACCGACGGGTCGAGCAGGTGCGAAAGCAGGAACTAGTGATCCGGCCATGGCACGTGGGTGCGTGGTCGCTCAACGGATAAAAGGTACCCCGGGGATAACAGGCTGATCTTGCCCAAGAGTCCATATCGACGGCATGGTTTGGCACCTCGATGTCGGCTCGTCGCATCCTGGGGCTGGAGTTGGTCCCAAGGGTTGGGCTGTTCGCCCATTAAAGCGGTACGCGAGCTGGGTTCAGAACGTCGTGAGACAGTTCGGTCCCTATCCTCTGTGCGCGCAGGAAATTTGAGGAGGGCCGTCCCTAGTACGAGAGGACCGGGATGGACGAACCTCTGGTGTGCCAGTTGTACCGCCAGGTGCATGGCTGGTTGGCTACGTTCGGAAGGGATAACCGCTGAAAGCATCTAAGCGGGAAGCCTGCTTCAAGATGAGATTTCCACGCCCCCCCTGTGGGGTGAGAGGCCCCCGCCAGACGAGCGGGTTGATAGGCCAGAGGTGGAAGCACCGCGAGGTGCTCGTGAGCCGACTGGTACTAATGGGCCAACACTAAACAACAACCCACACAACACGTGCGGGTGAACAACAAGACAGGCAACAAAACAGCCGCAACCACTATACAAACCACGATCAACCCACACCCCCCAAAAAAGGGGGAGACGTGTTGAACACCAGTCTTGTGGTGGTCATAGCACCGGGGAAACGCCCAGCACCCATTCCGAACCTGGAAGCTAAGCCCGGCAGCGCCAATGGTACTGCAACCGCCAGGTTGTGGGAGAGTAGGACACCGCCACAACACAC
>NZ_JVOJ01000048.1 GCF_001064145.1 Sanguibacter keddieii | reverse complement strand
GCGGGTAGAAAGCGTGTGAAGCTGATTGGGATTCTGGTCGGTGTTCTCGTCGTGCTGGTGATCGCTGGTGTGGTGGCGATCAAGGTTGCCAATAGTTCTCGTACGCCCGAGGCGCAGGTGCGTCAGTACCTGGATCTGCTGGCCGCCGGTAATGCCAGCGCGGCCACGGCGATGGTCGATCCGGGCGTAGCCAATGACGAGCGCGTGTTTTTGACGGACTCGGTGATGTCGTCCGCTCAGTCGCTGCTGGTTGTCGAAGACATCAGCGCTGGCGAGGGCGAGAAGGACGGGAAGAAAGACAAGTCTGATACGCGTACGGTGACCGCGACCATGCAGGTCAACGGTGAGCGTTTCGTTCACGAGTTCACGGTGGTGAAGACGAAGCCCACGATGGGAGTTTTGGACAACTGGCAGGTCAAGGATGCTCTCGTGTCCCAGGTGAGCGTCGATGCCCGTGGGTACAACCAATTCACCGTGGGCGACGTGACCGCCGATGCTCATCGAAAGGAGCAGGGTGGTAACGATGCGACCTTCCTCTTCTACCCGGGCGTGTACACGTTCACGCCGGTCGCAGCGAGTGAGTATGCCGACTCCAACCCGGAAACCGTTTCGATCCTCGGTGATACGTGGAGCGGAGACGGTACCTCTGTCTCTTTGACAGCCACCTACAACACGAAGCTCACGGCGGCGGCGCTCGATGCTGGCAAGGAGGTCGTTGACTCGTGCGCGTCCATCCCGGGCAACCAGAACTCGGTGTGTCCCTTCGCGATTCAGAGCGATGCGGTTACCGCGGTCTCCGGTGCCATGCCGAAGGCCATCGGGCCGGTGTCCGCGGATCAGCCGACATTCTTCCGGGCTTCTGTCACCTTCACGGCAACGTACTCGAACAAGTACTACATGGAGGGCACTCGTGACGTCGAAGCCAAGGTGGAGGTCATCGCGCAGCTGGATGACAACGATGTGCTTGTTCTGGACAAGGACGGGAAGCCAGACTTCACGGTGGACTTTACTCGCTAAGACGCGAATCTTGTGAGCTTCCTGCGCCGTGTCCGTCCGCTGTGGGCGGGCACGGCGCAGTCGTAGTGTGGGCGCTCTTTGACTATTGGCAGTCGTGGTGTGATAGTGAGCATGCCTGGGTGGCCGGTTGCCGGGGCACGCGAGGTGTGCTGCTGGCTTGGTCACGGATTGTCAATTGGTGTGAGGAGTACATGATGGGCACTGGGAACAACGAGTCGATGGAGACGCCGGTTCCGGCTCCGCCGACGGGGCCTGCGGGGGCGAGTTCGCCGACGCCCGCCGGGGGAGGCGTGGCTTTTACGCCGATGTCTGCGGCGGGTAGAAAGCGTGTGAAGCTGATTGGGATTCTGGTCGGTGT
>NZ_JVOJ01000047.1 GCF_001064145.1 Sanguibacter keddieii | reverse complement strand
GGGTTAAGGGTCAAAAAGTGTGTCCGGAATCGCGGATTTTCACGGATTGACCTGTAGGTTTCCGGAAAGTATATGCTCCGGAAGCATATATCTAGCCCCCGACGGGAAATCCTCGGTGTGGCAGCCGTGATGTGCTATGCGCGGCGTGGTGTGGTGTCGCAATGTCGAAGAACCAACCACGCTGCCACTGCGGCGGTGAAATGAAACGCAACGGCACCACCAGCAAAGGCACCACCAGATGGCGCTGCAAACAATGCGGCGCCTCCAGCGTCAAACGTCGAAACGACATCACCAACGCGGCAGTGTTCACCCAGTTCATCGAGCATTGCACCACCGCAATATCACTCGACGACCTAGCCAAACGAAACGGTGTTAGCCGCGCCACCATGAAGCGGCGCTTCAAGTGGTGCTGGCTCGTTGATGTGCCTGACCCCACCGCCGGCCACCACAAGCGGATCTACGACCAGGTATTTCTCGATGGCACCTACACCGCCGGTGGCTGCCTGATCGTCGCGGCGACCATCGACCACGTGATCGCCTGGCACTGGTGCAAACACGAAACCACCCGCGACTACCAACTGCTGCTTGAACGCATCGAAGCCCCACTCATCGCCGTCATCGACGGCGGCCAAGGCGCATACAGCGCAATCAAAAAGTGCTGGCCGACTACGAAAATTCAACGCTGCCTCGTCCACGCCCAACGCGTGGTCCGCCGCTACACCACCACCAACCCACGCACCGATGCCGGGCGCACCATCTACCGACTTGCGCTGAAACTGACCCGGATCACCACACTGGATGAAGCCGCCGCGTGGGGTGTGCAACTGCACGAGTTTTCAACGATCTACCGGGAATGGATGAACGAGAAAACCATGATCAAAGACCCCAAAACAGGTGCATGGACCCGCGTGTGGACCCACCACAACGTGCGCAAGGCCTACAACAGCCTCAACCATCTTTGGCGGTCCGAGATGCTGTTTGTCTACCTCAACCCGCCAGCAGGAGTCCTTGCGCCCGAGCGGATCAAATCCACCACCAACAGCTTAGAAGGCGGCATCAACGCCCAGCTCAAACTGCTCGCCAGAACCCACCGCGGCAGATCAGGCGAACGACAACGCCGCATGCTGGATTGGTGGCTCTACTTAAAAACGGAACTGCCTGACGATCCAGTACGAATCGCCAGGCAGTCCGACTGGGGCCAGGGCCAACTCGCCAAAGTATCCACCCTGACCCAAACCGAGAACCAAGCCGACCACGAAACAGGACGCCCAGCCCTCTACGACAACGCTATCGACACCGACTACACCCACTCAATCGGCATTCAAAAAGGCCAAATCTAACCCCCGCGACACGCCGAGCCAGACACACATTTTGACCCTTAACCCCGACCTGGCGGTCGACCCCTCAGCTTATCCCATCAACACAGTGCAAGTTTTCCCAGAGAGCTCCTCGAAAAAGTCTCGTCGGCATGTCCCGGACCCTCTTGGTCCGCGCCGTATTCCCTTGTGATGACATCCAGTGTAAAGAACGAACCTTGTGACAACGGCAAGACAACCTGAAAAAACCCTGGGAATTTTGGCGCTTGCCCCCTTTGACGGACGCCAGGCCCGCACATCCCACATGTAGCAGGGTGTGCGGGCCTGAACGGTCAGTCTCAGGGGCAGCCTAGCTGATCAACTGCCCCGTCTCAGAGAAGGTGTACCACGTCCAGAAGATGCGCAGCCGGCCCGTGGCCATCGCGCCGCTTCCGGCCTTCAGGTAGTACCAGGCACCGCCGTCCTTGAGCCACCCCGTTACCATCTTGCCGGTGGTGGGATTGAGGTAGTACCAGGTGTCCCCGTCCTTGACCCAGCCGGTCGCCATAACGCCCGTCACCGGATCCAGGTAGTACCAGGAGATCCCGTCGAGGACCCACCCGCTCGCCTGCGCGCCCGATGCACTGTGGTAGTACCACGAGCCCTGCTCCCTCACCCAGCCGGTGCGCATGTAGCCGCTCGCGTCGAAGCGGTACGTCGCCCCGTCGATCACCAGCGTCGTATCGGCGGGGTACGTGCCATCCTCGTAGCGGTACCACCAGCCGCGACCATCCCGCTTCCAGGTACCGGCCTTGGGCGCGGGGGCGCTGACGTGGATCGTGGCGCTGGCGGACACGCTCGGCTGCGTCGGGTCGGAGACGGTGATGGTCGCGTCGCCCGCGCCCACCGCGCTGACCTCACCGGTCGCACTCACCGTCGCCACGGCCTCGTCCGAGGAGGACCAGGCGAGTTCGGTCACATTGGCGTCCGCGGGTTCGTGGGTGGTGCTCAGCGTCAGCGTCTCACCGACGCTCAGCGTCGCGGACGTCTGGGAGAGTGCCAGCGACGTCATGGGGATCGCCTTGAGGGCGACCGGAGCCGTCCCCTTGTTGGCGGGCCAGTCCCACACGTGCAGGTAGATGGATGACGGGTCGCCGCCGATGCTCGTCAGTGCGTCCTTCAGTGGGACGTCGAAGTGGCGGTGAACCAGCCCGTCCTCCCCGCGTTCGGTCGGGTAGACCTCGGCGCCGCGCTCGACGATGGGTCCATCGGCGGTGGCCGAGAAACCGACGGCCGATATGGGCGAGGAGTCGGCGACGTCGAAGGAGAGCGTTCGCTCATTACCATCGCCACTGACCGTCACGTTCGAGATGACGGGGGCCTTGGTATCCAGCGTGAGGCCGTAGCTGATCTGCTGGGTTGAGGGCGAGGGCCCCTCGGTCGTGCCCTCGATCGTCAGCGTGTAGCGCCCATCCGGCAGCTCGGTGCCGTCCGGCGCGTAGCCGGAGAACCAGGGGGCGCATCCCGGCACAGAGTCCTCGACGGTACGCGGCGAGCGCTCCTGCACGTCGTAGATGGACCGATCCGCGCGCCCACACGTGAAGGTGCGGATGGTTTGGCCTGCCTCGTTGGCGAAGGTGTAGGTCAGGGAGGACACGGAGCGCAGCAGCACGGTACCCGGGCGCACGCCCCTGCGCGCGTTCTCATCCGTCGAACGGGTGATGATGAAGAGGTCGGGATTGACCCCGTTGATCATCCGCTCGTCCTCGACGTCGAAGGGGCTCTGTTGTCCGAACGGGAGGTTTCCATCCATGAAGGTCGACCCGTAGCCGCTGATGTGGTTGTTCGGGGTGACCTGGTCGAAGATGGCGGGCGCGCCCCAGGATCCGTAGAAGCCCATGTAGGGGACGGTGAGGTTCGGAGCTCCGTCGGTGCTCGTGAAAGTGACGGCACCGTCGATGAACGTTCCCTTGGGGGTGTTCGCGGCCGCGTACGAGGCGAAGGCTTCGCGCGGGGTCACGGTGACGGTCACGGTGGACTCACCCTTGGCGGGCACGGTCACCGAGTCCGCGGAGAACGTCAGGTCGATGCCCTGCCCAGCCCAGTTCGTCGAGTGATGTGTGAACAGCATGCTCTCGACATTTTCGGACAGCGCCTGGCCACCCAGCGTGTAGGTGCGGGCCGTGTCGGAGACGTTCGTCAGGGTCACCTGGAAGGTCCACCCGGAGGTTCCGTCGCCCAGGTCCGCCTTGGGCCGCGATGGGTTGTCGGCGCCCACGACGCTCGGGTACACGAAGGATGTCGTGGCGCCCTTCGCGTCGATCAGGCCCGCCCCCACTCGACGCGGCGAGTAGAAGGTGCCGTCATTGTGCTCCGCGTCCACGATCGGACGTGCGGTGCCCATCAGGAGCTTCGTGACAACGGCTTCCTTCTCGGTGGCAGACAGGCCCGCAAACGCCGGGTCGGACGCCACGCGCTGACGCACGAGGGTAGCGACCGCGCCAGCCTGAGCCGAGGCCTCGGCAGTGCCGGACCCGTTATCGTAGTCGTTTCCGGGTGTCGCGGACCTGACCTTGCCACCGGGAGCCGCAGCCTCGGGCTTGAGCTTCAGGTCGGGGGTCACGCCCATGGACGAGAAGTCGGAGGCCTGCACGCCCTCGGGCACGGTGAGGGTCGTGGAGGGAGAGACACTGACCTCGACCGATCCGCTCTCGGAGGCCTTGATGGCGTCGTACAGACGGTTGCGGTCCGAGGTCGTGATGGTCGCCATCGGCAGGTTGAACCAGCGGTCGACCGACCACTTCACGGGGGTTTCGGTGTCGTACCAGTGGCCAAGCAGAACGCCTGCAGGCTTGCTCGTCAGGGACTTCAGCGCCTTAATCTTGTGCTTCACCTCCACCGAGTTGCCCCTCGAGTCAGTGCCTCCCAGCTCCTCGAGGAGGATCGTGTGGGACAGGTCCCCGTAGTCCGCGCCGAGGTACTTCGTCAGGTCCTCGCTCGATCCGTTACCGGCGTAGACGACGCGGTACGTGCCCTCGGCGAGAGTGTCGAAGCCGGGGCCATCACCCTTGCTCATGCGGGTCACGGGACGGTAGCCGATGAGGTGATCACCGAAGGTGATGGCTCCCATGATCTCCTGCTCGTCAACCGAGGCCACCGCGAGGGTCGAGGAGAAAGAGGCCGGGAAACCGAGCGCACCGTTATCCGGGTCATCGGCGCGCCCGTAGCGCTCAACGTCCCCAGCGGGCGCATAGACGGTGATGCCCTGCGCGCCAAGGGTCTCGTAGACCTGGGAATAGAGGGACGCGGCGGCGTCGCTCATTCCTTCGGTCTTGGAGAAAGACACGGAGATGACGTCGGGGCGCAGGACTGTCGCGTCGTCGAGCGCCGCCAGCAGGTCGACATCGCTGGCGTGATTGCCGGGATCCTTCGTTACCTTCGCGACGATGAGCTGCGCCTGGGGTGCCGCCCCGGAGAACTGCCCCCCGTTGGCAGCTGCAAGGGCGGCGACGCGCGTGCCCTGGGTGTTCGCAGCGCGCGCATGGTCGTCCCCTTCATCCGTGGCGAGCACGTTCGTGTCCCCGTCACCGTAGTCGTAGGCGAAAGGAATCTTGGGGCTGACCCAGACTCCCGCCTGCCCCGCGCCCAGCTGGGATGTCAGGGAAGCTGCCGCATCCTGCGTGAGGCGCAGTGACGCGGCATCCAGGTCGCCGGCAAAGGCCTCGTGCGAGGTATCAATGCCGCTGTCGATGAGCTCGATAACCTGGCCCTGCCCCTTCTGAGTAGCCGCGTCGACGCGCATCATCCGTGCCGCCGCTCCGGGCGCGCTTTCAGAGTCTCCGCCGCCGGCAGCAGCACGATACTGTCCGTCGATCTCCTCGTCGGTGACGAACGTGTTATCGCCATCCAGGAAAGCGCCCTTGACGCCAGCCGTCGCCTGGATCGCCGCAAGAGTCGAGGCGGGCGCCTGGATCGCGAATCCATCGAAGGCGTGGAGGTAGTCGCGCACGTCGGAGACGGTCGCACCCGGGAGAGCTGCGGATACGGCCTCGCCGATGCGCTTCTTCATCTGCGCGTAGTACGCGGCGCGGTCGGCCCCGGCCTCGCCCGCCTCAAGCTGGACGACGATCGTCGCCGGGGAGTTGTCCGCGCCCTGCTGGGGCGACGAGGTCTGGGTGGCGTCGGCCTCGTCCGCAAAGGCTGCGGGCACGCCGATCGTGGTGAGCGCAAGGGCGCCGGCCGCTATGAGCGTCAGCGCTGCGCGTCGGTAGTGGAACATTATCGGCTCGCTTTCTTCACACCTAAAGTGTTGAGCTGCATGAGGGTGAGGGATCGCGCGGCACGTCGCTGCGGGCACGCGATAGGGCGAGCGCAGCGCACGGCCGCACCTCGCATCGCCTTGCGAGCGCGCCCGCTCCCCCGGCACGAGTCCGGGTGGGGCGGGCGCGACGCATGGGTAGTCCTTCGGGTCAGTGGATCAGCGGATCAACTTGCCGTTGTCGGCAAATCGGTAGTACTTCCAGACAATCCACAGGCGTCCGGTCGCCATCTGACCGCTGCCGGGCTTGAGGTAGTACCAGGAACCGTCCTCGTAGTGCCATCCGGTCTTCATCTTGCCATTGGCGGGGTTCAGGTAGTACCAGTGCGAACCATCCTTGACCCATCCCGTGACCATGGTGCCCGTGGCGGGATCCATGTAGTACCAGGAGACGCCATCGAGGACCCAGCCGCTGGCCTGCGCGCCCGAGAGGGTGTGGTAGTACCAGTTACCCTGCTCGAAGACCCAGCCGGTGCGCATGTAGCCGTCCGCGTCAAAGCGGTACACCTGGCCATCGATGGTCTTGGCCGTGTTCGAGGGGTAGGTACCGTCCGCGTAGCGATACCGCCAGCCGCGAGCACCCCACGTCCACTGGCCGCCGGAGGGCACGGAGTCAGAGGCGTCCTTGACGGTGACGGTCGCCGAGGTGATGACGTTGGGATCCTGACGCACGTCGACGCGCAGGGAGACATCAGCGCTCGTCGGAGTCCAGGTGTAGGAGGCGGTGGACGCGCTCTCATCCGAGCTGCCCTGCATCGTATCCCAGTCCTGGAGAACCGTCTCCGTACCGTCGCTGCCGATCTGCACCACGCGCATCTGACGTCCACCCAGGGTGCCGCCCTGCGCGGAGACCTTCACGGTCGTCGGAGTGCCCACGGCGGTGGTGAGCGTGTACCCGGGGCCGGCCTCAGCGATTCCGTCACCCGAGACCGCGACCTGCGGGCGGGCGTACTCGAAGAGGTTGGCGGTGTTGTAGCCAGCGTTCTTCATGGCCGTCTCGGTAAGCGTCCATGCCTTCGAGCCCTTGGGGGCGGCGACGTAGATCTCCGTACCCTCCTTGAGGTCATCGTCCATGTCAGCGGCGAGCTTGATCTCCTCGACGGTCGAGGGCAGCACCAGGACGCGGGGCGTGTCGAACCAGAAGGTGAATCGGGTCATCCCCTCGCCGAAGTAGGCGCTGTCCGGGCGGCCGTTGGAGGCCTTGCCCTCGTAGTAGAACTCGCCGTCGTTACCGCCGTGCACGATGATGTGGCGCGGGGTGGTGGTCGCGCGCGGGGTCATCCACAGTTCCGTAACCTTCGTTCCCAGCTCGATCGTGTCCAGGCCGTTGTTAACCAGGCCGCGGGCGACCGTCACCGAGTCGGGGATGACGAGGTCGGTGAGGTTCGTATCGCCGTCGAAGGCGCTGTAGCCGATGGTCGTCAGTCCCTCGGGCAGGACGACGCGGCGCAGGGACGTGTTGCTCGCGAAGGCGCTGTCGGTGATGACGGTCGTCCCCTTGGGAACCGTCACGTCTGTGTCCGTCTTCGTGGGCAGGTACAGGACGAGGGTGCGCCCCGCGTCGCCCTTACCGTACAGGGCACCGTCTTCCACGGAGTACACCGTGTTGGCGGGGTCCACGGTCAGCGAGGCAAGGTTGTTCGCAGCCACGAACGCGGATTCTCCGATGGTGGCAATGCCCGAGCCCAGGTGGAGCGAGGTCAGGGCGGTGTCGTTGGAGAAGGCACCCTTACCGATCGAGGTCACCGAGTCGGGAAGTGTGGCGGAGGTGAGCGCCGTGGTGTCGAAGGCGTAGTCGCCGACCTCGGCCAGGCGATTCAGGTCGGGACGGAAATTCACCTCGGCGAGGGCCCTGTCGTAGCGGAAGGCACTATCCGGCAGCATCGTGGCACCACCCAGGTCAACGCGCTCCAGCTTGGGCATGTACCAGAAAGCCGTGTCGTCCATGGACTCGAAGGCGTCAGGCAGGGTCAGGGACGTGATCCGCGCCCCCACGAACGCACCCTTGCCAACGTTGCGCAGATGCGAGGGCAGGGTCACGGAGGTGATCTGCGCAGAGGCGAAAGCACCCTCGTCGATGAATGCGGTTTCCTCGGCGACGGTGTATGAGCCGCCCGAGTTCTTCGCCTGCGGGTATGTCGCCAGGTGCGTCAGATCCTTCGTGTACAGGACGCCGTCGAGGCTCTGGTAGTTCTGGTTCGTGGCGTCGACCTCGATGCTCTCCAGGAGCGGGGTGCGTGCGAATGCCGCGAAAAGGCCGTCGGCCTGGACGTTTGGGCCGACGGTGACGGAGCGCAGCTTCGCCATGTCGCTGAAGGTCTCGAGGCCTGCCGTCTTGAGAGAACGAGGCAGGGAAACGCTCTCCAGGGATGTGTACGAAAAGGCGCGCTCCCCGATCGTCTCCAGCTGCGAGGGGTGCGCGTCATCGTCCTGGAAGGTGACCTGGGTGAGCGGCTGACCCGCGAAGGCAGAGTCGTCGATGGCGCGCACGCTCGCGGGGATCCACACGCTCGTCAGACTCACGTCACTAAAGGCGTTCGTAGCGATTTCGGTGACACCGTCAGGGATGCGAACATCCGTTGCGGTGCCCGTGTACGACACGAGCACGCCGTCGGCGTCGATGGTGAACCCATCGGCATTGGCATGCAGCGGGGCGGCTGCGTTAACCCGACCGAATGCGCCTGCGTCCGCCGCGAATGCGGCTGGCACGCTGACCATGGTCAGGGACAGGGTGCCGGCGAGCGCGAACGCCAGCACCGTTGACTTTCGATGGGACATCTGTGACCCCCTCTATTGACAGTTGGTAAGGGAAGGCTCCGTGTTGCGACTACGGCCCCTCGTGTCAAACATATCTCCCAATAGGGTTTTTGGATACCCTCTGAGACACTCCTTCTCAGCATATGTCAATCAAGTATTGAGGATCTTTGCGGGTAGTACCATGCATCAACCCGGATCAGTGACGAGTGTAGAGCGGCGACGATGCGGCCGATTTTCACCGATTTTCTCTAGGGTTGCATAACATCTTTCCACTGAATCTGACAAATCAACCGAAATCCAGTATTTACGCTGCATACACCCCTACAAGCGAGCGCGCGCGAAGCCACATCACGACTGTCCCGACCTAGTGGTCGAACAAAGGCCCGCGCCCCCGGAGATTCTCCGGGGGCGCGGGCGAGCAGTCTCGCAGCTCTATCAGCCGTTCCACTGTCCAGACTCGTTGAAGTAGTACCACTTCCAGCCGATCCAGTGACCGCCGGTGTACATCGCTCCCGAGTCAGTGCTCAGGTAGTACCAGAAGCCACCATCCTTCAGCCAGCCAGTGGTCAGCGCACCGCTGGGGGCCATGAAGTACCAAGACGAGCCATCCCACACCCAGCCGGTAGCCATCGCACCACTGCCCGGCATCAGGTAATACCAGGTCAAGCCATCAAGCAGCCAACCGGTCACCATACGACCCGTCGCCGGATCCAGGTAATACCACGAGGAGCCATCCCACACCCAGCCACTCGCCTGAGCACCCGAAGCATCGTGATAGAACCACGAGCCATCCTCACTCACCCATCCAGTGCGCATGTACCCATCCGCACCGAAACGGTAGATCGAGCTGCCGATCTGCACCGCCCGGCCAGCCGGATAGGAACCATCCGCATACCGGTACCACCAACCGACCGAATCACTCACCCACTGACCACTCAGCGGCGTGGGCTCGGGAGCAGGTGCCGGGTCCGGTGCAGGGGTCGGATCCGGAGT
>NZ_JVOJ01000046.1 GCF_001064145.1 Sanguibacter keddieii | reverse complement strand
CTCCCATGGCAAGAAGCCCGCCCCTCCCGATCACTCGGTACATCTTCTGCCACTCTCTCACAGTCTCGGCAGACACACCAAGCCTCCTGGCGGTCAAACCATAGCCACACCCCCTCTCAAACATCTCCACCGCCTGCTCCCGAAGCAAACGATCATGCCTCAACCCCAGATCCACAGACACGAAAAGCCTCCCATTCCCTGGACTTCAATTTCGATGTCCAAGAAACGGGAGGCAGTTCATTCATGACGACGAGGCCGGGGCCGAGCCACATCCATGACGTTCAGTTGGTCCTCGTGTTCGTCAGGTGACGACCGATATAGCCGATGTAGACCTTGTTCGTCTTTTTCGTATCCGCGTAGTAGTACATGCGCGGTGCCCTCTGATTACAATGCGTCGGCGCAAAGTGCGCCCACATCTCGATATAACCGCGCGAATCAACCGCAGTAGGAACCGGCAGCATACGTTCAAGCCGCATCTTTCGCATTGTCTTCACGGTATGCCCCTCATTGCGCTTGTGCCGCTTGAGGCCACACGTAAAATACCCCTCTGGCTGCGCTAGCAAATACTCCTCGATATCCCCAGCAGTGAAGTCACCCGTCTCGCGAGCGCGCATATAATCACGCAGCACAAGGATGTAGTTCCAAAACTCAGCCGCATAGTGGCTTTCCGCCAGCTCATCGAGGGCGAGAATGTCGTCCATCATCTTGTCGGGGTCGCTCAGTTCAACGTAGTGCGTGACCATCTCATAGCCGCCCTGAGTCATCCGATCGAAGAGCTCCGACATGCTCTTAGGTGAATCAGTCAACCACGAATCGTCGACATCTTCGCTTTGGTCACCCGCGTCGGGATGTCTCACCTTCCACTCGAGACGGCGGTTCTTCTTACTGAGGTTCTCCCTCTCTTGCTGAACCACGAGAAGCTCTTCTGCGAGCGTGTTCCGCTCCTGTTTAAGTTCTTCGATGTGCTGGCTCTGGCGCGATGCTTCTTCCAGCAGTTCTTCCGCGGCCCGCAGCTCGTTTTCGAGCTCATCACGGCGCGCGGCAAGTTGCGCATGCTCGTCATTCATTGCGTCCAGGCCACTCGAGAGAGCGGCGACACCGCTCTCCAGCTCGGTGTGCGAACGCGGATTAAAAGACGGCAAGAAGCGGCGAACGAGGCGGCGTAACGGCTCGTACCACGCCAGGTGCCGCGACTCGCTACGCTGCGGCGCTGGCTCGGCAACCACTGCCCTACCGTTCGCCTCGGATACAGGCGCCCCAGGTGCAGATTCCTCCGGCTTCACCGCTCCAGGCTTACTCGACTCCTCGACCGGTAGCCCCGTCTCATGAGAGAGCGCGGACAGAGACTCGGCGACCCGCTGGCGCACCCTCTCGTCGAGCAGCTCCACCGTCCTCGTCACTTCGCGCAGCGGATAGAACGTGGGAACCGTGAGGCGTTTCTTGTCTAGGGGTGCTTGCGCGCGGCGCAGTTCCTTGTCCAGGCCGTTTTCCCACAGGTATTCGCAGGGGGTACGCGCGATAATCGCCGACAATTCAGGGCGAAAACGCTTTCTTTTCTCGTCATAGCCGCGCAGGAGCGTAGGAGCGGTGAGAACCCGGTGGCGAAGCCTGTCCGCAGGTTCCTCCGGGTTAAAACCAGGCAGGTAGGTGCGCAGGCTCCCCTTAGGCATGCCACACCCCTGCCCGATCCCAGCACGGAACTCACGATAGGCGTCGGGCGTGAGGAGGAAGTAGGAAGCACAGCCGGCCGAGTCCCGAGTCAGCGAACCAAGGATTTCCTTCCATCGACATTCCGCCACGAGGTCCCCTTCTCCGCTCCCATCCGTGAGCGGAGCGGCCACGACGACGGAGGCACGCCTACGTTCGTCACGGATCCAGCCGATCAGCTCGTCGACCTGACGGTCGTCGGAGATGGATTGAAGAGATTCCGACAGCGGCATTCCCCGGTCATAGCAGTGGCCCTCACTGATGAGATCGTGTACCAGCCTCGGAGGCTTCGCGTCCCATTCACTATCGCGCGGTGGAGTGACCTCGATCCAGACCACATCCCGATAGTGGGACTCTTTGGTCGCGTGCATGGCGAAGATCCGCGTCGTCCACTGCTGGTGGCCGTCGCCTGTGCGTTCGACCAGCTCGAGGAGTTGACGTTCGTAGTGCTTATCCTCGGACGTCTCCGTTAGTTTCGTCGCGACGATATCCGCGATGGTCCCTTTCTGGGATGGCAGCTCACCGAATCGGTAGATGCCCTCCTCGTCGCACTCAATGCGCACACTCCTTCCCTCCAGTGGGTACTTGTTGTGCACCCACTCGTGAAAGAGTCGGTCGGCGGTGAGCAGAGCGCCTTCCTTGCTGTCCAGTTCCACAATTGCCCTGTAGCCACGCGCCATCGCATTACTCCCAGTTCGACGTTGTTAGAAGCAATATGTGGACCAGCCTACATCTACCGAATAACCACGACAGCACAATGAAGAAACATCTCGTCCGTTACCCGCATGCAAAACCCCGACCTCGTCGTCATGAACGAGGCCGGGGCCGAGTCTTGCGAGTACGCGCCCTCAGGAGCGAGCGACCTCCACGGCGGTCGTCTGCGCGAGGTTGGACAGAGCGGTCACGAACTGCGCGATCAGCGTGCGGTTACGGCTGTCCTGCATGAGGTTGGGCAGGCCCTTGGTCGTGCAGGTGACCTCAACGACGGTGCCGGCCTCAGAGGGGATGAAGCCCACGACGATCTTCTCGCCCCACGACATCATGCCCATCGGGGTGTCGAAGGTGACAACTTGGCGGTTGGGGTCGGCGAGCGTCACGGTCGCCTTCGGAACGGACTGCGCGGCCGGGGTAGCGAGCTGGAACAGCTGCGCGAACGGCACGTTGAACTGGAATGCCTGCGTCGTGGAACGCATACCCATGGGAGTGTCTCCTTAAAGATCTCAGTTATCTCGGATACGCGCGATCTGTTCGCGCGCGCACCGGCGAAGAAGGGGCCACACGCACCGACGCGGTCGTCTCGGTGTGACACTGCGGGTGCGCGACTTCTTCCATCTGGTTCAGCGTAGCAGCACGCGCCCAAATCTCATACTCCGTCACCAGAAATGACCATGACCTTCGTTAAGAAAGCAAAAGCCAGGCCCATAGACGCAGGCGGGCGGCGTGACGACTCAATCGTCTCGCCGCCCGCCCTGTTCACAGAAGTGAAAGCGCCTTCCTCAGGAACGCGGCTCGAAGGGGCTCACTGACACCGATGGCATCTCCTGGCACACACGCAGGGTCAGCTGCAGGCTCGTCGCGCCGGTGCCGGCCTCGGGCATGATGTCGACCAGCTCCGAATCGGCGGGGTTACATCCGTCGACTCCATCCGTCGACTCTGCCGTCAGGGTCACGCCCACGCGGCCACCCTGAGCGATCGTGTAGACGTTGCCGGGATCCTCGCCATCGCGCACGGCCGTCGAAAGAACCGCGCCGCCGCCGGAGAAAATAATCTGCGGGAAGCCGTCAATCCAGCACGAGGGTCCCTCGTTCGTGAAGCCGATGTCCACGTAGGAGGTACCGCCCGCCTCCTGCTGAGAGTCGATGGAAGGCTGCAGGTTCGTCAGGTCGCAACGCTGATCGTTGTCGGCGACGTTGACCTCGGGGGCCTGGTTACCCTCGTCGGGCACGCCGCTCTGGGGGCCGGCGCCGCTCTGGGCGGGCATGTCGCTCTGAGAGGCGGAAGCGCTCGGGGAAGCGGACGAGGCCGCCGACCCCGACTGGGGCTGCGTGCCCTGCGGGGAGCAGGCGGCAACGCCCAGGGCGAGGGTGGACAGGGAGGTCACGGCAAGAATGCGTCGCGTGTTGATCATGGCCCCATCCTATGAAGTGCCACGCCGCTCACGCACCGCCACGCCGGGCATAGCCCAGGGGTGACAAGCCGCGCACCGGGCCCGCGCTGCGCACCCGGCCCCGGCCTCGTCCCCGTTATCGAGCGACAGACTCGATCTCCACGGGGGCCACGTCCATCTCAGCCAGCGGTACCACCCGATCCTTGCGGGCCACGTGGTAGCCCAACCAGACCACGCCGAACAGCGGCAGGCCGATATAGGAGGAGGCAACCTCCCAGACCTGGCCGTGAAGCACTGCTTCATAGTTCTGGCCGGCCATGACGACCAGGCACATGACGAAAGCGATGATGGGACCGGCCGGGAAGAACGGCGATCGATACGGCAAGTCCTCGAGGCGATACCCCTGCAGCAGGTACGCGCGGCGGAATCGAAGATGACTGACCGCGATGCCCAGCCACATGATGATGCCGGAAATACCGACGATGTTCACCAGCCAGATGTACGCGTCGTTGAAGACCAGCTGCGTGAGGAAGCCCAACGCCGCCATCATCGTCGTCACCGCCATCGCATAGGCGGGCACGCCGCCCTTAGTGACGCGCGCGAAGATCGCGGGCGCCTGGCGCTTGAGGGCCATCGAGTGCAACATGCGCGAGGCCGCGTACAGGCCCGAGTTACCAGCGGACAGGATCGACGTGAGGATGACGGCGTTCATGACGGCGGCCGCCGCGCCGATTCCCATGCGCGCAAACACGAGCGTGAAGGGCGACTGTGCGATGTTGTTCGCCGAGTCATCGGCCGCGCTCAGCAGGCTCGGGTCTGTGTACGGCAGCAGCGTGCCGATCACGGCGATCGCGCCGATGTAGAAGAACATGATGCGCCAGAACACCGTGCGAATCGAGCGCGGCACGTCCCTGCGCGGATTCTCAGACTCGCCCGCGGCCACGCCCACCAGCTCTGTGCCCTGGAAGGAAAAGCCCGCGATCATAAAGACCGCGATGACGCCCACGAAACCGTTATGGAAGGGCGCGTCCCCGATCGTCCAATTCGACAGGCCCGGAGAGTTGTCGCCCATCACGCCGGCGATCATGAAGACGCCCGACAGGACAAAGATGATGACGATGACGACCTTGATTGCGGCCAGCCAGAATTCGGCCTCGCCGTAGACTCTCGCCGAGAGCGCGTTGAGCCCGACGACAATGACGAGGAAGCCCACCGCCCATATCCACGAGGGCACAGAGGGGAACCAATAGGCCATGACCAGGCCCGATGCCACGAGGTCCGCGGCCACCGTGACCGCCCAGTTGAACCAGTAGTTCCACCCCATCGTGAAACCGAAGGACGGGGAGACGAACTTCGTGGCGAACGTCTGGAAGGAGCCCGCGACCGGCTGGTGCGCGCTCATCTCGCCCAGGGACTGCATGAGGAGTAGCACCATCAGGCCAATCGCCGCGTAAGCGAGAAGAGCACCGCCCGGACCGGCGTTCGAGACCGTCCTACCGGAGGCCAGGAACAGGCCCGTGCCGATTGCTCCGCCGATGGCGATCATCTGCATGTGACGCGACGCCAGGCCGCGCTTGAGCGCCGTGTTGGAGCGCTCGCGCACATCACTGGCGATGTCGTCGGGAGTGGGGGTAGCCATGAGTCGGTTCCTCATCTGTTGATCGTTGAGTCCCATCTTAGTCCCACAACCGCTTGTGTCGACGTTGGTAGATTCTTTTCTCATTCTTTAATGAGGACGGGGCTCCCCTTCCGCTTTGTCACCCCATTGCCCACCACGGCCTCGTCCCCGCCACATGAGCCACACACATGCTGGGCAGTTACACTAAACCCACCCACGCCACCACAGGAGGATCCCATGACGCAATCCCTGATGAGCATCGGCTGGATGCTCCTCGCCCTCATCCTCTCAGCGTCCATCGGCCTCGAGCGACAGATCCGAGGCAAGAGCGCAGGCATTCGAACGCAGGCCATCGTCGGCCTCACCGCCTGCCTCATGATGCTCATCTCCAAGTACGGCTTCTCCGACATCCTCGTCGACGGCATCACCCGTTACGACCCTTCGCGCGTCGCCTCGCAGATTGTCTCGGGCATCGGCTTCCTGGGCGCGGGCATCATCCTCACCCGTCACGGCGCAATTCGAGGCCTCACGACTGCGGCCACCATCTGGGAGACCGCGGCGATCGGCATGGCGTGTGGCGCAGGCCTGTGGTGGCTCGCCCTGGCCGGAACGGTCCTCCACTTCATCGTCATCGCCCTCCTGACGCCCCTCGTTCAATTCATCCTCATGCGCACGCATGGCCACAAAGTCACGCTCACCGTCCATTACACGCCCGGGCACGGCGTCCTCTCCACGCTGCTGAGCCAGGTCTCCTCCCTCGGCTGGAACGTCTCAGGCGTATCGACCCGCACGGATTCAAGTGACCGCGCGACCACCGCGCGATTCACTGCGGCGACGCGCCAGGACCTCTCCCGCTCCCTGCTGGTGACCACCCTCGCCGACCTCGATGGCGTCGCAGGCGTCGACATCAGCGAAGACGACGACGAATAGAGTCGCAGCATAGACGAGGGGCCCGCGGATCACCGCGGGCCCCTCGTACGTGCCATCAGGCTCTCAGCGCATCACGCCTGAGGACCGAAGGGATTGTAGGGCTTGTCGCCCAGCTGGGGCTGCTGGCCCTGCTGCTGGCCAAACTGAGCCTGCTGGCCGAACTGAGGCTGACCGGCCTGGGGAGCCTGGGGAGCCTGGAAGCCGCCCTGCTGCTGGCCATACTGAGGCTGACCGGCCTGGGGAGCCTGGAAGCCACCCTGCTGCTGGCCGAACTGGCCCTGCTGCTGGCCCATCTGAACACCGGCGAACGCACCACCAAAGGCATTCGGATTGTTAATCGGTGCGACCGCGCCAC
This sequence comes from Sanguibacter keddieii, assembly GCF_001064145.1. Lineage (GTDB taxonomy): Bacteria > Actinomycetota > Actinomycetes > Actinomycetales > Actinomycetaceae > Pauljensenia. The sequence continues at coordinate 40,503 of NZ_JVOJ01000046.1, read as the reverse complement.
TCTTCAGCTCCATGAGCAGGAAGCCCCCCGCGACGCCAATCGCGATAGAGAACAGCCCCAGCATGAACGCACCAAAGCCCGCGTCGATGTAGTCATAACTGAACGCGACAAAGAACTGAACAACACCAAGCAACGCCACCACAAGCGCACCGATACCCGCCGACAGGTAGGCCCACTTCTGATTCGTAAACCAGTAGGCGGCACCCAAGCCGACGACAGCCATCAGCAGGACGAGGTGGAATGCCGAGTACCCACCCTTCACGGTAAACATCGACGCGCTTCCATAGTCACTAGTGAGGTAAGGCAGCAGCATCGAGACGAGGATCAGCACCGCCGACGCGGCGATACCGATGAGCGAGTAGGTCGCGCGAACGGAACGACCGCTCACCTTGCCCGTTTCAGCCACGACGGCCGTCTGGAACTGGTTGAACGCCGAGTTCGCGGCAGCGCCGAACTGCTGGGCGGCAGCACCGAACTGCTGGCCCGCCGACGGGCCCGCCGGAGCGTAACCCGGCTGACCGTACTGCTGCTGGCCGGGCTGAGGCTGGCCGAAGGGAGCCCGCTGGCCCTGCTGCGGCTGGCCGCCAAACTGAGGCTGACCCTGCTGAGGAGCAGTGCCGTACTGGGGCTGGCCGAAGGGGGCCTGCTGAGCCTGCGCCTGAGCATCGGCCTGGGGCGGGTTGCTGAAGGGAGACTGCGCGACCTGCTCCTCGGCCGACGGGGCCGGGGTAGCCTCGTCACCCGCGGGAGCCTCGGACTGCGCCGCGCCGTCAAGGATCGCCTGCTCGAGATTGTCATCAGAGGCCGCAACAACGGGAGCCTCGGGCTCTGCGGGAGCCTCAACGCGCGACTCTTCGACCGCGGGCTGCTCGACAGGGGCCTCGGCCGGCGCGGCGTCAGCCTCGGCCTGCGCTTCCTCGTGGGCACCGGCGAAAGGCTCGGCCTGCTCGCCGGTCTCCTCCGCGGGAGCCTCGAACTCAGAGACAGCCGGTTCCACGGCAGCCGGGGGCTGCGCGGGAACGACGCCCTGATCCGCCAGCCACTGCCCGAGGGCAGGGTACAGCGACGGGTGCGTTGCGACGTACGGACGCAGGTCCGGGCGAGCGGCAGTAATATCCGCGAGATCCTGGGCCGAAAGCGCCGGATTGCTCAAGTCGGCAGCGGTGAGCTGCGACGGATCGATAGTGCTCATCTGTATTCCTCTCGCACCCGTAGGTGCAGTTCCTGATGGCGAACAGCCAATACTATCGCGCCGAGGGTTGTACACGTCAAGACGTTCACACCATGAAACATGGGCGTGAAACAAAAGACCCGGCCCCTCACGGGACCGGGCCTTTGGTGGTAGCGGGGACAGGATTTGAACCTGCGACCTCCGGGTTATGAGCCCGGCGAGCTACCGAACTGCTCCACCCCGCGTCGGCTCTAGATACTCTAGCGCATCGATGGGGAGGGCACAAACCGTGCACGGTGATTTACGTCCCAGCGGTCAGTATCTGTTAGCGGGCGGGCATCCACACGGTCCAGAAGCGCTCACTGGGGCTGCACGAACCCTGACGCGTTCGTTGTCTGAGCGGTCGAGGCCTCGGGCGCGGCCTCGGAAAAAGCTCCCTCGGGGGGCGCCGACGGAACCGGGACTTGTCCGGCCGGAGCCACTCCTGCGGCAGGGACGGAAGCGCTCATCGCGTAGGGCGCGGGCGCCCGCTTGAAGTCCGGGATCGCGAGCAGGATCGCGGCAATCACGCAGATCCAATCGAGCGCGCGCATCAGGAGCAAGCGCGCACCCAACGCACCCATCTCATAAATATTGGGGTTAGGAATGAACGCGTAGTACCACATATCATCGTGAACAGCGAGCATGACCGGAGCGACGATGAAGAACAGCACCACAATGATGCACGCGGCGACGTAGCGCGCAATGACAGCGCTCTTGCGGAGATAGAGCACCGCAAGAGCGATGACGACGATGTACGTCAGACACCAGAACCAGAATATCGGGTTCGAGAACCGGCTCGCGTAATTGTCGAGATGATCGAAGTGATAGGGAATGAATCCCTGCACCAGGGAGACCACCTGGAGGACGATGACCATCCACGCAGCAATGCGTCCGTGCGAGGATCGCGACGAGCTCGCTGCACCGCTGAACAGGGGCACCGCACCATGAGCAGCTGCGGTCGGTGCCACCATCACGGGGGCACCCGTCGGCGCAGGCAGCGACGAGGCGTGCGCAGGTTCTTGGATCGGCTGAGGCACGCCCGCGGACGCAGCGAAGGGATTATTGGGGAGAGTCATCGTCTTCCTTCCACAATATAGATGGATCCCAGGGACAGATGCCCTCACCATAGCAACGACGCGGCAGAGCACGCCGGTCGATAACTCATGCCGGGAAAGCGCCCCCGCCGCTTCCCCACCCCACAGACGGCTGCGCGCCCGGCCCCCTCACGACGTGTGATCGGCGGGACCGGGCGCGCGGCGGCTTCCATCAGCGGTTATGAGCCGCTTTGTGCTCCGCTCGTGGCGGATGGGCTCGGGCTGGGCGTCGGCGTTCCTGCGTTCGGGGTCGCCGACGTGGACGTACCGAGCGCTGCCTGTGCGGCCTCTGCACGAGTCAGGGCGTCGTGCAGGCGCGTCTGGGCCTCGCCGTACGCAGTCCAGTCGCCCTTGCTCATCGCGGCATCCGCGTCACGCATGGCCTGCGCAGCATCGCTGACGGCCTGGGACAGCTGGGCGCTCGCATCTGATGAGCTCGCACCCGACTGCGAGGTGTCCCCCGACGGTGGAGTCGTCGTGCCGGGAGAGGTTGACGAGCTCCCATCGTCCGAGACGAGCTGGCGCAGCGACTCTTCCAGGGTCGGCGCGAAGCCAACCTTGTCGCCGAAGGCCGTCAGGACCGAACGCAGCACCGGGTATGACGCCGATCCCGTGCCCTGCACGTAGACGGGCTGCACGTAGAGCAGACCGCCGCCAACCGGCAGGGTCAGGAGATTACCGCGGATGACCGTGGAGTCAGCCTGGTTGAGCAGGTTGAGCTGGGTCGCGATCTTCTCATCCGAGTCGTACTTGTTCTGCACCTGGCCGGGGCCAGGAACAGTCGTCGAGGACGGGAGGGCAAGGAGACGCAGCTTGCCGTATCCCTCGCGCACCTGGCCGGGGGTGTTACCGGTCTCGGAGTCGACGGCGAGGAAGCCAGCCATTGCCTCGCGCCGTCCCTCGCCGCCTCCACCGGGCACGAAGACCGAGGTCAGGGAGAACTCAGCGCTGTCCTGGCCGGGCATTTGCATGGTCAGGTAGTACGGCGGCTGCAGTGCAGTCGGAGCGGGCACGGGGTTGCCCGACGCGTCCACCCGCGTGGAGGAGTCGGAGCTGGAGGCCGCACCGTGGGTGGAGGTCTCCTCGGCCAGGCGCCAACGGTCACCGCCGGAGTAGAAGCCGGCGGCGTCGGTCACGTGGTACGTGGCGAGCAGGTTGCGCTGGACCTTGAACATGTCCTCCGGGTAGCGCAGGTGGCTCATGAGATCGCCCGAGATCGCCGAGACAGGCTCGACGCTGCCGGGGTAGATCTTTTCCCAGGTGCGCAGGATCGGATCCTGGTCATCCCAGCGGAACAGGCGCACGGAGCCGTCGTAGGCGTCGACGATGGCCTTGACGGAGTTACGCATGTAGTTGATCTTGTTCGCCTGGACGTACTGGCCCACCTGCGTGGAGCGAGAATCCACGGTGGTGTCCGAGAGGGTCTCGTGTTGAGCGTACGGGTAGTTGTTCGTGGTCGTGTACGCGTCGACGACCCACACGAGGCGCTTGGGAGTCGAGGCGTCACCGTCCATGTCGACGACCGCCGGGTAGGCGGACTGTTCGAGCGTCAGGTACGGGGCGACCTTCGCGACGCGCTGGAGAGGATCGCGGTTGTAGAGGATCTGCGAGGCCTCGTTCGTCTGCGAGGAGAAGAACAGGTCCGTGGATCCGAACTTGATCGCGTACAGAAGCTTGTTCCACACGTTACCCACGGAGGGGCCGCCGTTGCCGACGAAGGTCGTGGAGACCTGGCCGCCGACCGCGGTGTCGTCCGGGTAATCGAGTTCCTGGGGCTCGGAGCCCTCGGGGGCACCGACGATCGAGTAGTCGGGCGAGCCGGGGCTGAAGTAGACGCGCTCCTCGTAGTCGCCCATCTCGCCGACGGATGGCACGGACTGCTCCCAGTAGGAGGGCAGGCCGTCGCTGGTCAGCTGGTTGCCGTACGCGGCGACCGCACCGTAGCCATGGGTGTAGACAGTGTGCTGGTTAACCCACGTCTGCTGCTCGGCGGACAGGCCCGAGAGGTTGAGCTCGCGCACGGAGATCACGGTGTCGCGACGCTCCCCGCCCACGTTGTAGCGGTCGACCTTCATGCCCGAGTTGAAGCCGTAGTACAGGCGAGACTGCTGGAGCTGCTGGACGGTCTTCGTGATGACCTGCGGGTCGAGCAGACGCACCTGGGAGGTGAGGGACTCAGTGTCGAACTGCCCGGCCGAGGCCGTGGTGGCCGCGTCGTAGTTCGTCTGATAGTCGACGTCCTGCAGGCCGTAGGCGGCCAGCGTGGCGTCGATGTTGCGCTGAATATAGGGAGATTCAAGGCTGCGCTGGTTGGGGCGCACGCGGAACTGCTCGACGAGGGCCGGGTAGGCACCGGCCAGGACGAGGGCGGCGATCACGGTCACCGCGACGCCGGTGACCGGCAGGCGCCACGTGCCCTTGAAGGCCGCGACGACGAAGAGGACAGCAACGAGTCCCGAGATGACCGCCAGGATGGAGTGCGCGGGCAGCGTCGCGTTGATATCGGAGTACATGGCGCCATGAATGGAGCCGGAGTCCGAGGTGAGCAGCTCGTAGCGGCCCAGCCAGTAGTTCAAGCCGATGAAGATCGACAGACAGGCGGCCATCATGCCGGACTGCAGGCGCGCCTGCTTCGAGGCGTGGGGGCGCGGCGCCAGGCGGATCGTTCCGTACAGGTAGGACACGATGAGGGCCGCGACGAGGGCGATGGCGGTGACGGTCAGCAGGAAGGACACGAGGACCTTCAGCGCGGGCAGGACGAACACGAAGAACGAGATGTCCAGGCCGAACTGGGGATCAACCTGATCGAAGGAGGAGCGGTTGAGGAACTGGAGCAGCGTCTGCCATTCGGTGGCCAGGCGAGCGCCGTTCGTGAAACCGAAGAACACAGAGACGCCCCAGAACGCGAATCGGCGCAGGGGCTCGAGAGCCTTCTGGTAGGCACGCAGGGAGGCCGAGGCCTGCCCGCGCGTCGAGGACGCACGATGCCGGTACGCGTAGGACATCGAGAAGAAAATGAGTGCCGTGGCCACGATGAAACCGACGACGAACAGGCCGATGTGCGCACCCCACTGGGTGAGGATGACGCGGGTGGCGCTCATCTGGCGGAACCACAGGATCTCGGTCCACACGATCGATGCGCCGTAGATGATCGCACTGATCGCGATCAGGACGCCCAGAGTGATAGCTCCGGGGCCGGGCTTATGCATTTTCAGCTCGACGGGTGGGCTGTCGGGGTCTCGCGGTGCACGCGCTCCCCCCGGGGGGAAGACCGAAAAATTGAAGCTCACGGCAGTCCTCTCTGTGAAACCGATTAGCTCCGATCCAGTTTAGCCGCGCACATGCACTTCTTCGTCTCTGTCTTATTCGCTCTCCGTGAGATTATGGGGTTATGACTGTTGAGATGATGCCGAGTGCGCGCGAGATCGCGCTGGCCAACGTGGTTGTCGATATCGAGAAGGGCGCGGCCCGTGTGGGCTGGGATCACGCCCCGTCTATCTACGCGCTGGTGCCGACCGCGATGCTGCTAGCCGACCCGAACCTGCCTGCGGACATCGCCGAGCAGCTGCGCGCGGGCTGGGACGGGACCGAGGACCACCTGAGCGCGATCATCCAGGAGGACCTGGCTGACGACGATATCGAGCAGGTCCTGGCTCACCTGGCGTGGCCGGAAACGGTGCCGGGTGCGGCGATCACGGTCGAGCGCATCGTCGTTCCACCGGAGGTCGAGGACGAGGCCCCCGAGGACCCCGACGAGGCCCTGGCCTTCATCTCGAATCATCCCCTACGCACGGACGTGCGTCTGGCCGTTGGCGTGATGCGCACGGGCGAGTCGTGGTGTGCGCTGCGCACCCGCGCCTTCGACTCCGACGACAAGGTCGGGCAGGGCTCGGCGCTCGTTCCGGCGCTGGTGGACGCCCTGCGCGCTTCCCTCGAGCCGGTGACGGACGAGGAAGCCTGAGGACATAGAAGATGCCCCGGCCTCGTCCGGACCAGATGGACGAGGCCGGGGCCCTTTATCGCCCACCTGACGAAAGCCGGCGGGCGGGCTTGAGAGCGCCCCCGCGCTACTGGCAGGTCGGCAGGGCGTCCCCGGTGCCGTCGGCGATGGAGTGCACGGCGCTCACTGCCTCGTCGAGCGTGGACACCGAGACGACGCGCAGCCCATCGGGAACGTGTCCGACGACCTCGTCGCAGTTGGTGGAGGGGGCGAGGAACCACTGGGCGCCATCGCGGTGCGCGCCCCACAGCTTCTGCTGGATGCCGCCGATGGCACCGACTTGCCCGTCGTAGGACATGGTTCCGGTGCCCGCGATGACGTTACCGCCGGTCATATCGCCGGGGGTCAGACGATCGATGATGCTCAGGGAGAACATCATGCCGGCGCTGGGACCACCCACGCCGTCGATGTTGACGGTGATGTCGACGGGCAGGACGGGGTCAGCGGAGAGGTAGACGCCGAGCTTGGAGCCGGTCTCGGTGGCGGATGCGGCGACCGAGTCGAAGGTGATGTCCTGCATGACTCCGCTTCGCTCGACCGTCAGCGTCATCGTGGAACCGGCCGGCACCGAGCGCATGAGGGCGAAGGGAGTGGCGGCGCTCGTGATCTCGTGACGCACACCGTCGGGGGTGGTGATCGCGCGGAGGATGTCTCCTTGCTCGACGTTGCCTTCCGCGTTGGATCCCTCGACCGCGCCTTCGATCGTGATCGTCGCGGGAACGTCCCACCCGAGGTACTCGAGGGCGGCGACCTGGGAGGTCGTCTGCGAGTTACGCATCATCGCCAGCTGAGCATCGCTCACCTGCTGACGTGTCGTTCCAGCGGGATACACCGAGTCGTAGTCCAGGATCTTGCTGTGAGGGTCAAAGTATGCGGCGATAAGCTGCGCGAAGTTCAGGCGAGACGCGGGGTTTCCCGATTCGGAGACCGTCACCATGCGCAGCTGCCCCTGCCCCGGCTTCGCAGGTGCGTCGTACGAGCTGGATTGAGGCTCGTCCTGCTGGATCGGTTCCTCCGTCGTGGGGTCTGTTCCTTCGATCTGAAGCATAGGAACACCGTTGTCGGATCCCAACACGTTAAAGGTCGGACCCGGGCTGTTGACCACGAAGGGGACGGGGATCCAGAAGAGGATCGCCACCATCGCGAGCGCGGCGAGGACCGCCGTGATGAGTCGCCAGCTGATGATGGGGATACGCCGGGTAGAGTCGTCCTCCTGCAGGGGCACCAGCTCGATATTCTCCGAGGTCATCTGCGCATCATTCACCGTGTTATTGTGTCCCACCCGCTCCGCCTGCGCACGCGCGCCGCGCACCATCCCTTCAGCTCTCAGCGTTTTTACAGAAGATTGTCAGCCCCCGCGAACGAGGGGCGGCTAGTCTGTGCTCATGAACGAGTTTGACTCCGGCACCCCGTTTGAGGACTTCCTACGCTCGATCCTGGGCGAGGAGGCGGCAGCTGAGGCCGCGCGCGCCCTGCAGGCGCAGGGTTTCGATCCCGCGAATCTTCCCCCGGAGTTTTCCGATCCCGCGCGTATGCGCGCTGCGATGGGCCAGTTCCAGTTCCTCATGAACACGACGGCTGGCCCCGTTAATTGGCGCATGGTGGAGGACAGCGCGAAGCAGGCGGCATACGCGAGCGGTGACCCCTCCCCCACGGCTACGGAGGCCGAGGCCGCGCGTCAGGCGATGACGGTCGCGGACCTGTGGCTCGATGCGGTCACCGATTTCGCCTCCGGCCCGGTCACCCGGGACGTGTGGAGCAAGGTCGCGTGGGTCGAGCACACCATTCCGACGTGGAAGCGTATCTGCGAGCCCGTGGCACTCAACGTGTCGCGCGCCCTGTCCGCTGCCCTCTCGGAGCAGTTCGGTTCCGAGGGCCTGGGGGATGCGGCCTCCCTGCCGGAGGGTATGGCTGCGATCCTCGGCAAGACGCAGGAGATGATGCCGCGCCTATCGGCGATGATGTTCTCCGCGCAAATCGCACGCGCGCTGGCGGCCCTGGCCGGTGAGTCGTTCGGCACCTTCGACACGGGTATCCCCCTGTCGGACACGTCGCACGCCGCCCTACTACCGCACAACGTCGCGCAGTTCTCCGAGGGACTCGACATTCCCTTCGACGAGGTCCGCCAGTTCCTCGCCGTGCGCGAGGCGGCGCACCGCCGGCTCTTCGCCTCGGTCCCGTGGCTGGAGGGCGACCTGGTGCGCGCGGTCGAGCGCTACGCGTCCCAGATCGCGATCGACACGGAGGCCATTTCCGAGGCAGCACGCTCGGTGGACCCCTCGGATCCGCACTCGGTGGAGTCGGCCCTCAACGGCGGCGTGTTCGCCCTGTCGACGACGCCCGATCAGCGCCGCGCGCTCACACGCCTGGAGACGATGTTGGCACTCATCGAGGGCTGGGTTGAGGTTGTGACGGCCCGCGCCACCCTGCCCTACCTGCCCCACGCGGACGCGCTGCGCGAGATGATGCGTCGCCGCCGGGCGTCGGGCGGCCCTGCGGAGGAGATCCTCGGGACACTCATGGGCCTCAAGATGCGCCCGCGTCAGGCGCGCGGCGCCGCATCGATCTTTGCGCTGGTGGAGGCCGATGGTGGGCGCGACGCTCGCGAGGCCCTCTGGTCGCACCCGGACATGGTGCCCTCCGAGACGGAGCTGGCTACGCCGGACACCTTCCTCACACTGCGCCGGGCTGCGGCCGAAGAAGACGCGGATATCGACGCCGCACTGAACTCGCTCCTGGATGGCACGCTCGGTTGGGCGGATGGACTGGAGCCCGGGGACGAGGCCTCGGCCGGCTCGGATGACGAACCCGAGGACCCTGAAGCACCCAACCCCCAGGACGAAACAAACTGATACATACCGAAGCGATCTGACAACTTATCCACAGATTTTTCAAAACGCCACAACGGTGACCCATCTCGGTTCATGATGTCTCTAACAGTCACAAACTGAAGGAGACCATCATGAACCTAATGCATCACACGGCGATCCTGTGGCGCGGGCCGGGCAGTGTCCAAATTGGTGGCGACCGCGCCCGACACGTGCGACTCGACGACCTGCACGCAAGCGACCAGCTCTGGCTCGCCAGCCAGGCCCGCCCCGCTCACGCTTCCGACATCCCCGAGGCCTCACCCGGCCTCCTCGCCGCGCTGGCCGAGGCGGACCTCGTGGATCATCCCGACCGCCGCCCGCTCCTCTCGCTGGGTGTTTTCGGCGCGGTACCCGCCACGCTGCTCGCCCTCCGCTCGCTGGTCGACACCGTCGCGCTACGACTCCGCATCGACGCCCCCACCCTGGTGGACGGCGACTGGGATCGCGTGTTCGGCGGGGTATACACGGGCACGCCTCGCTCGCGCGCGGTGCGCCGAGAACTCGCCTCTCTGATCCCTCTGCCCGACCTGCACGCCCAGGATGCGCCAGACGTCGCCCTCGTATCGGCGGATCGGGCACAAGACCCCGGCATCCCTTTCGAGCTGATGGCCGCAGACACGCCTCACCTGCTCATCACGCGCGGGGAGCACTCCTACGAGATCGGGCCGTTCGTGATTCCCGGCTCTACGCCATGCTTCCACTGCATCGAGCACGCGCGCGCCGAGCAGGACCCCTACCACCTCACCCACCTGCGAGAACTCACCCAGTGGCCACTCGGGCCACTCCCCCAGCTGGCACACTTCGCGGCCGCCCTGCGGATTGCGCGCCTGCTGCGCGACTTCGCCTCGGGGGCACTCACCCGATCCCTGTGCGCCGAGATCGCCACGGTCGACGAGGACGGAACCATCAGCGTCGAACGCGCGATCGGTGCCCACGAATGCGTCTGCGGCATCGACGGTGTGGCCTGCTAGCTCAGGCCCCTTCGTCGACGATGACATCGTCACCACGCACCAGTGCGAGCACCGGGGCGGCGAAGCGCTGCACCTTCACGTCGCCGATGCCTCGAATCACCCGCAGCTGCGTCGTGTTCTTTGGCATGGCCTTGGCAATATCGCGCAGGGTCTGGTCGGTGAACACGGCGAAAGGGGGCACACCCGCCTGGCGTGAGACCTCGAGACGCCACGCCTTGAGACGCCCGAAGAGCTCGATCGCCTGGGGCGACGCCTCCTCCTCAAAAGCCTGATTGAGGGCGCGGGTGGAGGCACGCACCTTTTTCTTCGGCGCGCCCACTCCCACTTCCTCGGGCCAGATACCGTCGAGCAGGCGACTGCGCTTGCGCTTGCCGCGCCCGTCCGCTCCCCGCGAGCGCGCCCACGACAGGGTCAGCAGGTCGCGGGCACGGGTGACGGCCACGGACAGCAGGCGACGCTCCTCCTCGCGTGCGGCCGCGGTCTTTGCGTACGAGATCGGCAGGAGTCCTTCGGCGACGCCGACGAGGAAGACCGCGTCCCATTCGAGGCCCTTGGCGGCATGAATGGTCGCCAACTCGACGCCAGCCTTGTCCGGTTCGACCTGGTAGGCGACGCGTTCGTCGAGTTCGGCGACGAAGGCGGCGAGCGTCTCCGCCTTGCTGTCATCCGCCCAGCCGACGATCGCGTTCATGTTCGACCAGCGCTCGGAACCCGCCTGGCCGGAGGGGGCCTCGGGGGCCCAACCGACGCCCGACAGAACGTCGCGCACAATCTCGCCCACGCTCCCGTCGTCGGTGGCGGCCGCCGCCGCGGTCCGCAAGCGCAAGATCGCGGTACGCACGTCGTCACGAGCGAAGAAAGGCTTTCCTCCGGCGACAGCCACGGGAATACCGCGCGCGCCCAAGGCCTCCTCGAAGGCCTGGGACTGGCCGTTCGTACGCATGAGGACAGCGATCGAATGAGGCGCGATTCCGCCCGCGATGAGGTCGGCGATCGACGCTGCGACGCCCTCGGCCTCGGCTCGATCGTCGTCGTAGGACCGGTAGGCGACCTGAGCGCCACCGTCGCGCTGGCTGGACAGGCGCACCGTGCCCTCGCGCTGGCTCGAGCGCGCCAAGACGTCGTTCGCCACGCTCACGATCTGCGGGGTCGAACGGTAGTCGCGAGTCAGCTCGACGATGCGCGCCCCCGGATGCTTGCGCCCGAAACCGGTCAAGTAGTCCGGGGACGCGCCCGTGAAGGAGTAGATGGTCTGCGCGACGTCGCCGACGACGCACACATCGTGGCGCCCACCCAGCCACAGGTCGAGCAGACGAGCCTGGAGGAGGTTGACGTCCTGGAACTCATCGACCACGAAGGAGCGGTACTGCTTGCGCACGATGGAGGCGACGTCTGCGCGCTCCTGCAGCATGCCGCACAGGTAGATGAGGATGTCCTCAAAGTCGATGACGCCACGTTCGTTCTTCGCGTCCTCGTACACGTCAAGGAGGCGCGCCATGTCACCAGCGTCCAGCCCGGCGGGCACGTCGCGGCGCAGTCGAGCCACGCGCGAGGCGTAGTGCGCGGCGTCGATCATCGACACCTTCGCCCATTCGACCTCTGCCGCAATGTCACGCACGTTCGTGCGGTCAATCGTGATCCCGAGCCGTGCAGCGGAGGCCGCGACGAGGGACGCCTTGTGCGGGATGACGTCGGGCAGCGGACCGCCCACGACGGTGGGCCAGAAGTGGCGCAGCTGGCGCAGCGCGGCGGAGTGGAAGGTGCGCGCCTGAGCCTTCGGAACACCCAGCTGAGCCAGGCGGTGACGCATTTCGAAGGCCGCGCGCTGCGTGAAGGTCACGGCGAGCACGTTGGACGGGTCGAAGGCACCGACGGCCGCCCCGTACGCGATGCGGTACGTGATCGCGCGGGTCTTGCCGGTGCCCGCGCCCGCCAGGACGGCGAGCGGGCCCGCCACCTGCGTGGCGACGGCGCGCTGATCGGGGTCCAGGGCGTCCAGCAGTTCCTCGGGGTTCATGGCCCCCATTGTTCCATCGCCCGCCCTCAGTTGCGTCCCGCGCCGTCCGGGCCGCTCGGCAGATCGGTGCCGTACCAGTCCCGCAGCAGCGCGTAGGCGATCGAGGCGCGACCGGGGGCGCTGATCTCCCCAGATTCAAGCGCGCGCGTCAGCTCGTCGCGGCTGTAGAAGCGCGCCCACTCGATCTCCACGCCGTCCGCCTGCGGGGTCGGGAACGGCGAGGCGGTGCGAGCCTGGTAGCCCATCATCTGCGAACGTCCGAAGGGCCACGGCTGCGTCGCGACGTAGGTGGGCGTCTCAATCTCGACGCCGACTTCCTCAGCGACTTCACGGGCAACCGCGACGTCCGGGGATTCCCCGGCCTCGACGTAGCCGGCAATGATCGACACGAAGCCGGGCCGCCACAGCGCGTTGTGCGCCAGGAGGACGCGCCCGTCATGATCCTGGACGAGGACGATGATGGCCGGGTCCTGGCGCGGATATTCAAGCCGATCGCACGTCTCGCATCGCGCGGCCCATCCGCCGGACACCAGCTGCACCGGAGCCCCGCAGCGCGAGCAGAAGCGGTAGTTGGAGTGCCAACCCGCGAGGGCCAGCGCGGTCAGCGCCAGGGCCGCGTCGTCGCCGTCGAGGCGCCACCCGACCGCGCGCAGGTGCTCCCAGCGGCCCCGAACCTCGTCCCGGCTCGTCTCGATCGCGACGACGGAGCGTCCGCGCGCGACCCCGATGAACGAGGCCGTCGCCCCCTTGGCGGCACGCACAACCTCATCCCCGGCCAGGCGACGCAGGAGCGGGGCGTCCGAGGACGACGCCTCGGCCTCGTCGAGGAGAACGAAACCGGACGGGTCGACGACAATGACGTCGGCCTCACCGGCACGCACCAGAGCCGCCGGAACCACGGATTCACGCAGTGCGACAGCCGGGTCGACGTGACCACGGACGAGAGGTAGATCAAGACTCATAACTCCACGGTAACGCGGTGGGCTACCCTAGGCACTATGACAAATACTCCCCTGCGCGCCGATGGGCGCACCCCGTCCCAGCTCCGTCCCGTCTCCATTACCCGCGGTTGGTCGGGTACCGGCGAGGGCTCCGTCCTCATCGAGTTCGGCAACACCCGCGTCCTGTGTGTCGCCTCTTTCACTGAGGGCGTGCCGCGTTGGAAGCGCGATTCCGGCGAGGGCTGGGTGACCGGCGAGTACTCGATGCTCCCGCGCGCGACCGAGCAGCGCTCCTCCCGAGAATCCGTCAAGGGCAAGGTGGGCGGCCGCACTCAGGAGATCTCGCGCCTCATTGGCCGCTCCCTGCGCGGCATCGTCGACGTGTCCGCGCTCGGCGAGAACACCATCGTCCTGGACTGCGACGTTCTGCGCGCCGACGGCGGCACGCGCACCGCGGCGATCACGGGTGCCTACGTGGCCCTCGCCGACGCGGTGAGCTGGGCGAAGGAGCAGGGTATCCTCAAGCCCTCCGCGAAGGTCCTCACCGACTCAATCTCCGCGATCTCCGTGGGCGTTATCGACGGCACTCCCATGCTGGACCTGCCCTACGTTGAGGACGTGCGCGCCGAAACCGACATGAACGTCGTGCAGACCGGCGACGGCCGTTTCATCGAGGTGCAGGGTACCGCCGAGCATGCCCCCTTCAACCGCGACGAGCTGAACGAGCTGCTGGACCTGGCGACGCTGGGCAACGCCCAGCTCGCGCAGGCGCAGAAGCTGGCGCTCGAGGCTCCCCTCATGGAGCGCGTCGAGGTGCGTCCGTGAGCGCGCGCCTGGTCTTCGCGACCTCCAACGCGCACAAGGTCAGCGAGCTCGAGGCCATCCTGGCCCCCGCGTGGGAGGGCTTCGAGGACGGCTGCGTGGCGCGCATGAGCGATTTTGACGTGGTTTCCCCGATCGAGGACGGCGTGACCTTCGAGGAGAACTCCCTGATCAAGGCCCGCGCGCTGGCTCGCGCCACCGGCCTGGCGGCGATCGCCGATGACTCCGGTATCGCAGTGGACGTGCTGGGCGGGGCACCCGGCATCTTCTCCGCACGCTGGGCCGGCTCCCACGGGGATGACGCGGCGAATCTGCGCCTGCTCATCGACCAGCTCTCCGATGTTCCCGACCGCCACCGCGGAGCGGCGTTCGTGTCAGCCGCTGTCCTCGTCACCCCGGATGGTCGCGAGTTCGTCGAGCGAGGCGAGGTGCGCGGCACCTTGACGCGCTCCCCACGGGGTGAGGGCGGGTTCGGCTACGACCCGATTTTCGTTCCCGAGGGCTTCGAGGTCACGACCGCTCAGATGAGCGCGCAGCAGAAGAACGCGATCAGCCACCGCGGCATTGCCTTCCGCGCCCTCATGCCCTACATCGTGGAGTACCTGCGCGGCTGAGAAACAGCGCAGACACAAATGTGCCGGGCACCCGAGGGTGTCCGGCACTTGTGTGTTGCGCCCGCAGGCGCGCCATCAACGGGCGACGAGGTTACCGAAGATGGGGCGGTCCATCGAGAACTGCAGGGGGTTGCGCTGTTGGCGCACCCTGCGGTGATGGGTGAGGCGTTGAAGGAGTGATGCGACGAAACGAGACATGGTGTGCTCCTCTTTGAGTTACCGTGCGATGGATCTGTCACCGCGTCGTACTGACATAGTGCGCCTCATTGTCCGTTTTTTCCATCGATGTTTTCTTATGTTTCTATGAAGCGCATCTTACGGACTTTTCCTTGGTACAGCTTGAAAAAGCCTTGACCAAAGAAGGTTGCTTGTCTTAATTTATCCGTCGGTGGATACAGTGAGGGGGCAGGCCCAGGGCCTGCCCTCTCGCCCCCAATTCAGTGAAGATTCAGCGAGCGCGCGCCAGGCGCGCACGGCGCGGCAGGAAGCGGCGCACGTCGAAGAAGCGAACGACCTGCATGATGCGACGCGCGAGGCGGTCGCGCACGCGCCAGATCATGGTGCAGCCAACCCCGATGAAGATGGCGTTAGTGAGGAAGGACGGCCACGCGCCGGTGGACGCACATGCGAGGGCCAGCAGGATGCAGCTGGAGACATTGAGAGAGTGGTAGCGCAGGGAGTCGGGAGCGAAGCGCTTGGAAGAGACCAGGTAGTAGGCGGCGATGGAGGCAGCTGCGCCCAACCAACCGAGGACCGGAATTGCGAGAGATGAGATCGTCATGACTCATATGATGCACCTTCCACTAGTCAAGCACAATTGAATGGTTCTATAGTTATCTTACAGTTTCACTTAACGAAGGAGTTCGCGTGGACATCGACCCCCGTCGCCTACCTTTCCTTCTGTCCGTCGCGCGTGAAGGCGGCATCGTTGCCGCCGCCGACATCCTCATGGTCTCGCCCTCGGCAGTGTCCCAGCAGATCCAAAAACTCGAGGAAGAAGTCGGCCTCAAGCTCGTCGAGCGCACCACATCCGGCGCGATTCTCACCCCGGCCGGCACGATCGTCGCCGAGGCCGGCGAGCGCATCAACGCCGACATCGAAGAAGCCCTCAAGGCGCTGCGCCCCCTCACGGGCCAGGTCACGGGAACGGTCACCATCGGGGCGTTCCTGACGATCTGCAGATCGACCCTGATCCCCGCGCTCCCCGACCTCGTGGACGCCCTGCCCGGCATCGACCTGCGCATCGAAGAAACCGAGGAGACCCCCGGCATGGCCGCGCTGCGCACGGGCCAGTACGACATTCTCGTCATCGAACGAGATGAGGATCCCGGCCTGGCCCCTCGCGGCTACACGGACGTTCCCTTCCTCGACGAACCCTGGATGCTCGTCACCCCCGACTCGGCTCCCCCCATCGGCGCGATCGAAGACCTCGCGGACCTCACCTGGCTGCGCGTCAATCCGGGCACCAGCGGCGACCACGTCATGCGCCGTATCACGAAGGCGTTCCCGGACACGCGGTGGGCACCCCACCTCTACACGACCTACGAGGCCGCGCGCGCCCTCGTGCGCGCCCGCACGGGCTCGACGATCCTTCCGGCTATGGCGCTGGTCGGCGCACACACAGAGGGCATGCGCATCACGCCTCTCCCCTCGCTGGGCACTCGCAAGATCCTGCTGCGCCACAAGAATCACGGGTGGTCCGAGGCTTCAGGCCCGGCGCGCGTCGCCACGTACCTGGCGGAGTGGAAGCGCCACAACGCCTCGTACTCGACGTCCGGCGACTGACTGAGGAGCCGCCGCGCCTCGCCCATCGGCGGGGCGCGGGATGGCTCAGAGACTGACCTGCATCCCGGAGGTCGCGAAGTCGAGGGGACCCGACCAGGTCTGTCGCACTTCGGAGGCCACCCGATCGCGGGGCGTCCAGGGCTGGATGTGTGTCGCGATCATGCGGCCCACTCCGGCTCGCGTGGCGAGCTCGCCCGCGCGCGTACCATCCATGTGCATGTCGGGCTCGGCCTCGTCGCTCGTGAAGCCGACCTCGCTGAGGAGCACATCGACGCCGCGCGCCCCCTCAATGATCGTGTCGCACAGGTCGGTGTCTCCCGTGTAGAACAGGGACACCATGCGCTCGGGGTCCTCCTCCGAGGGGCCCTCAATGCGCAGGCCAAAGGCCTCGACCGGATGCAGGGCGCGGTAGGGGCGGATCGTCATGGGACCAACCTGATAGACCTCGCCCACGCGGAGCCGCGTAAAAGCGAACTCGCCGTCGTAGGTCTCCCCCTCCGGCGCGCCCTCGATCTGGCGCACACGGTGCAGCGTCTCGCCCGGCCCAAACAGGGACACGGGCCGGATCGCGCACGAACCGGGACCCCACTTGCGGTACACCTGCAGGGAAATAATGTCGCCCATGTGGTCCGCGTGGCAGTGCGACAGCACCAGCGCATCCAGGTCGCACGGACACAGGTGCGCCCACAGCGCACCGAAGGAACCGGGACCCATATCGCACACGAGCGAGAGCGTCCGATCTTCCCCCGAACGCGGGTCCAGGCCTCGGGCCTGAACAAGGTAGGACGAGGCCGGCGACTCCGGGCCAGACATCGAACCGGTAGCGCCGATGACGGTGAGCTTCACGCGATACCACCGCCGGTGTTCACGCGGGCAACGGACCCCACCTCGGGGCCGAGGAAACGGCGAGCCAGGCGCGGGAACGCGTCGGAAGCGCCCGTGGCCAGGAACTGGTGCTGCGGCCCTTCACCTGCGGGCCACTGATCATGAAGGAGCCCGCGATCCACGAGCTCGTTATAGGTGACGTTCGCGGTCGCCTCCGAGGAGGTCACGAGCGTGACTCCCTCGCCCATGATGCGACCGATAACACCGGTGAGCAGCGGGTAGTGCGTGCACCCCAGGATCAGCGTATCCACGCCCGCTTCCTTCAGCGGCGTCAGATACTCGCGCGCAACGGCCTCGATCTCCTCGCCCGTGGTCACCCCGGCCTCGACGAACTCGACGAAAGCGGGGCACGCCTGCTGGCTGACCGTCAGCCCGGGAACGGCTGCGAGCGCGCGCAGATATGCCTCGGACTGGATGGTGGCCTTCGTCCCGATGACACCCACGTGGTGGTTACGCGTGGCGATGACGCTCTGGCGCGCAGCCGGAGTGATGACCTCAATGACGGGGATACCGGCATCGATCCAGTAGCGTTCCCGAGCGTCCGCGAGCGCGGCAGCCGTCGCCGTGTTGCAGGCGATGACGAGCGCCTTCACGCCGCGCGAGGCCAGCTCGTCGAGGGCGGAGAGCGTCAGCGAGCGAACCTGCGCGATAGCTCGCGGGCCGTAAGGCGTGTGCTCGGTGTCGCCCAGGTAGATGATCTCTTCGTCGGGCAGTTTGTCGATGACTGCGCGCGCCACCGTCAGCCCACCTAGGCCCGAGTCGAAAATTCCGATCGGGGCGTTGTTCATGTATCGACCTTATGCGTTACTGGGAATTATTGACGGCTTCTAGGAGTGAGTCCTGCCACCATGTGATGAGCATATAGATGGCGGCGACGGTTTGGGAGCGCTCCCCCGTCGGCTCACTAAGGGCCAATTCTTCGATGCGTTGCGCGTCTTGCTGATCCGATAGGCCCAGCTCACCGGCTAAGCCGAGCCTAATGTCATTGAGAGCACCGAGCCAGGACCACACGGCCTCGGGTTGGATCCTGAGGGTGTCACTCTCACCGTGGACGATGTGGTCAAGATCGCCAACGATCGCGCGCAAACGGACGGACTTATCGGTGCGCAGAGAATCCTCGGTCAGAGCGCGCAGGCGGCCAGCATCTTCGTCGTCCTCGCTCATCGAGGGCAGCAGCATGCGCAGGGTGCGTTCGCGGGGTTCGTCTCGGCGCTGTTCGGTCTCCGTGGCGGCATTCACCATGGACGAGGTCGCGGCGAAGTCGCCGGGGTCGTCGAGGACCACGAGGACCTCGCTGGCAAGCTGACGCAGGAGGAGCGCCTCACCGTCGCTCATCGACGAGGCGTAGACACCGTCTCGAAGAGCGAAGCCTTCCATATCCTCAGTCCCGGTCCTCTTCGATGGTGGCGCGCAGACCGTAGGAGTGCATGGCCATGACGTCGGCTTCGATGCGTTCGCGCACGCCCGTCGAGACGATCGCACGCCCGCGCGTGTGGACGGCCAGCATGAGTTCCTCGGCGCGAGCGGCGGAGTAGCCGAAATACTGGCGAAAAACAGCGCTCACGTAGCTCATGAGGTTGACAGGATCGTCCCACACGACGGCGCGCCACCGCGGCACGGAGGTGGCGGCCTCGTGCGCGCGCGGAATCGGCTGGGCGATGGTGGTCATGTATCAACCCTAAGTCGAAAAGAGCGTCCATGGAAGCGATTTCGCACCCCGGTGACACGCTTCTCAGGGTAGGCTCACAGTATGCCTGCATCGACATCTACTTCATTGCTGACTGATATGTACGAGCTCACGATGCTCGACGCCGCCCTCAAGGATGGCACCGCGCATCGTCGCTGCACGTTCGAGCTGTTTGGGCGCCGCCTGCCCGCCACGCGCCGCTTCGGCGTTGTCGCCGGAACCGGCCGAATTCTCGAGGCCTTGGAACGCTTCGAGTTCGACGCGGAGCAGATCGATTGGTTGAAAGACCAGGGGATCATCTCCGAGGAGGCCGCACAGTTCCTGGCCTCGTGGCGCTTCACGGGCGACATCTGGGGCTACGCCGAGGGCGAGTGCTACTTCCCCGGCTCTCCCCTGCTCACCGTTGAGGGTACCTTCGCGGACTGCACGCTCCTGGAGACGCTGCTCCTGTCGATCCTCAACCATGATTGCGCGGTGGCTTCTGCCGCCTCGCGTATGACGATCGCCGCCCATGGTCGTCCCTGTATGGACATGGGTGCTCGCCGCGCCCACGAGCGCGCGGCGGTCTCCGCCGCCCGCGCCGCCATCATCGGCGGCTTCCAGGGCACCTCCGACCTTGAGGCCGCCAAGCGCTACGGAATCCGTTGCATCGGCACGGCCGCCCACGCGTTCACGCTCCTGCACGACACCGAGCGCGACGCTTTCGACTCCCAGGTCGCCAAGCTGGGCGCGGGTACGACCCTGCTCGTGGACACCTACGACATCAGGCAGGGCGTCATCAACGCGGTCGAGGCCGCGCGCGCCGCAGGCGGCGAGCTGGGCGCTGTGCGCCTGGATTCGGGCGACCTGGTCGCCGAGGCGTTCAAGGTGCGCGGACAGCTCGACGCAATGGGTGCCACCACCACGAAGATCACGGTGACCTCCGACCTGGACGAGTACGCGATCGCCGCCCTGGGCGCGGCCCCCGTGGACTCCTACGGCGTGGGCACCAAGCTGGTCACGGGCTCGGGCGTGCCGACGGCCGCCCTGGTCTACAAGGTCGTCCAGCGCGAGGATTCCAACGGCGAGACCGTTCTTGTCGCCAAGAAGGCCGAGTCGAAGTCCACGGTCGGCGGGCGCAAGGTCGCCGGCCGCGTCCTGGGCGAGGACGGCTACGCGACCGAGGAGCTCCTGCTCGTCGGCACCTCCTTCGAAGAAGGCCAGGCCCTCCTCGCCGAGCGCGGTGCCCGCCCGCTGCAGGTCCAGCTGGTCCGCGGCGGCCAAATCGACGCCGCCGCATGGGGTTCCGAGGCGCTGTCCCGCGCCCAGGAGCACCACCTGCGTGCCCGCAACGAACTGCCCTACCAGGCATGGCGCCTCTCCGAGGGCGAGGCCGCGATCCCGACGCGCTATGAGAAGGTCGACTGACCCTCAGCTCGCACTCACAACGAAGCCCCGGCCTCGTCCTTCTTTGAACTGCCTCCCGTTTCTTGGACATCGACATTGAAGTCCAGGGAATGGGAGGCTTTTCATGCCCGCAGATCCGCGCATGACGCATGGCCGTGTGCTGCGAGCGTGAGCCCCCATCGACTGCCGGATCCACAATGAAGCCTGTTACCGACGGGGTGTAACACCCGATCGGGTCTTATGCATTCAGTTTCGACCTGATACGGGTCGGGAGCACCAAGCTGACCACGCAACCAATGGCGACCTCACGCACGTCTGCGCAGTACGACTTGTTGCTAAGTGGTGTTACACCACTTAGCAGGGTATTACACCAGCTCGGAAGTGGTGTAATGCTCCCTAACTGGTGTAATGCTCCCTAAGTGGCTCAGCACTGCCTACCGCAGCTCAGTTGACAGCAATGTAACGACACATTGGGTCTTACCCTGCCGCACGTGAACTTGTAGCTCAGCAGCAGTGCACTACTTGGCGCAGCTTTGCACTAGATAGAAGGCAGTGCAATGCA
Organism: Sanguibacter keddieii; assembly: GCF_001064145.1. Lineage (GTDB taxonomy): Bacteria > Actinomycetota > Actinomycetes > Actinomycetales > Actinomycetaceae > Pauljensenia. Next base: position 19,656 of record NZ_JVOJ01000046.1, on the reverse strand, counting down.
CTCCTAACTAGTGCATTGCTGCTGCATCTAGTGCAGCACTGCCTGGTCTGGCTCGGGTGGAGGCTCATCGGAGCATCTCTCGGGCCGGTTATCCACGACCGGGCTTATTACCGATGGGGGTGACACCCGATCGGGAAGATTCAACCCCTTCTGATCGGGTTGAGTGCTCCCGATCAGGTTGAATCCTGCCAAGCGCGCGCTCAGCATCTCGTGTCAGATTGACATGGAGCGGACGCTACAAAACCACGCGTCAGTGGCGACCGACGAACCACTCGCGCAGCAGCGCGATGCGGGCCTCGATCTGCTCGGTCGTCGCCTGGGCGACCTCGGGGCCGCCGCAGCGCGAGCGCAGGCGCGAATGGATGGTCGCGTGGGTTTCTCCGGAGCGGCGCGACCACGTGGAGACCAGGTGCTGGAGTTCCTTACGCTTGGCGGCACGCAGCTTGTGGGCGGGGATGCTGGCGTTCTCCTCGCGCATCTTCTGCGCGGCGCGGGTCTTCTTCTGCGCGGCAACCTGGTCGGCCTGTCGAGCGCGCAGCAGGGTCGTCACCTGATCGGCGTCCAGCAGGCCGGGAATACCCAGGTATTCCTGCTCTTCCTCGGAGCCGACCTCGGCGCCCGCACCCCACGCGGCACCGTCGAAGAGGACACCGTCGAACTCGGCGTCCGCACCCAGGACCTCGAACTGCGAGAGCAGGTCGGAGGACGCCTTTTCCTCGCGGTTTGCGACCGCGACGAGGGCGTCCTCGGGGTTCCACATGTCGTCTTCGCTGGCCTCCTCGCGCTTGGGGCGGTCCAGCGCGTGGTCGCGCTCGATCTCCATGCCGCCGGCGAGGGTCAGCAGAGGCACGACGGAAGGGATAAAGACAGTGGCCGTCTCGCCGCGGCGCCGCGCTCGCACGTAACGACCGACCGCCTGGGCGAAAAACAGGGGCGTGGATGCATTCGTGGCGTAGACACCGACCGCGAGCCGGGGCACGTCGACACCCTCGGACACCATGCGCACGGCGACCATCCACTTGTCGGTGGAGTCGGCGAACTCGGAGATACGGTCCGACGCGTCCGCGTCGTCGGACAGGACGATCGTGGGAGCCTTGCCGGTGATGAGGCGCAGGTGGCGGGCGTAGGCGCGCGCGTGCTCCTGGTTGGAGGCAATGATGAGGCCGCCCGCATCGGGCACGGCGCGGCGCACCTCCTCAAGACGCATGTCGGCGGCTCGCAGGACCGCGGGGATCCACTCGCCCTTGGGGTCCAGCGCAGTACGCCAGGCCTGCTTCATCATGTCCTTGGTGAGGGGCTCGCCCAGGCGGGCGCTGACCTCGTCGCCCGCGCTGGTGCGCCAGGCCATCTGCCCCGAGTAGGACATGAACAGGACGGGACGCACGACGCCGTCCTTGAGGGCGTCGCCGTAGCCGTAGGTGTAGTCGGCGCGCGAACGGCGGATGCCCTCCTCGTCCTCCTCGTAGGTGACGAAGGGGATCGGAGAGGTGTCGGAACGGAAGGGCGTACCCGTCAGGGCCAGGCGGCGCGTCGCGTCCGTGAAGGCCTCGCGCACGCCATCGCCCCACGACAGGGAGTCACCGGCGTGGTGGATCTCGTCGAGGATGACGAGGGTGCGGTAGGCGCGGGTGCGTGCCGCGTGAACGGCCGGGTTGGAGCCAATCTGCGCATAGGTGACGGCCACGCCGTCGAAGTGCGAGCCGGCCACGCCCTGCGAATTCGTAAAGTCGGGGTCGATGTGGATACCAAAGCGCGCGGCGCTCGAGGCCCACTGGCCCTTGAGGTGCTCGGTGGGGCACACGACGGTGAGCTTATCGACGATGCCGCGGGCGATCAGCTCGGTCGCAAGCGTCAGGGCGAAGGTCGTCTTACCTGCGCCCGGGGTTGCGACCGCCAGGAAGTCGCGCGGGGAGGCCGCCATGTAGCGATCCAAGGCAGCGGCCTGCCAGGCGCGCAGCCTGCCAACGGGTGCGCGCCGGGTCGTCTCGCTCACTTGTCGGAGCCCTTTCCACCGTCAGAGAAAGGCCAGTTACGCCCATTCTTTCCCATCGAGTCGCGCAGTTCCTTGCAGGTGGGGCACACCGGGTACTGCGAGGCGTCGCGGGTGGGGATCCACACCTTGCCGCACAGGGCGACGACGGGCTGTCCAGTCACCATGGACGAGTTCGCCTTGTCCTTGCGCACGAAGTGGGCGAAGCGGTCGCCATCCCCGCCGGTGCGCTCTTTGCGGGTCTCGGTACGCTCCAGAAGGCCGGTCGAGGACGCGGTGGAGGGACCGGAGGGCGCGGAGGGGCCGGTGGGTTCGTCGAGGGCATTACGCATGGGGACCATTGTACGTGCCTGGGGGTGCTTCCAACGGGTGGCACGCGTGCGCCCGGAGCGAAGAAGCGACCCTCACAATAAGGCCCCGACCTCGCATTGATGAGGCCGGGGCGCAGCCGGATGGGGAACCTATCTCACAGGTGTTCCTTCTCCCAGACCTCCTTGTAGAAGTCCGCGAGCTCGAGCTTGGAGGCGGCGGCCTCGTCGAGGAGCACGGTGACGTCGGGGTGGTGCTGGAGGATGGACGCGGGCCAGCGCTGGGTGACGCCGCCCTCGATCATGGCCTTGACCGCGTCGGCCTTGCCTTCACCCGTGGCAATGAAGATGTGGGCGCGCGAGTCCATGATCGTGCCCAGACCCTGGGTCACGCAGTGCGTGGGGACCTGGTCGATGTCGCCGTCGAAGAAGCGGGCGTTGTCGCGGCGGGTCTGCTCGGTCAGGACACCCACGTGGGTGCGCGACGCGAGGGTGCCGCCAGGCTCGTTGAAGCCGATGTGGCCGTCCGAGCCGATACCGAGGACCTGGATGTCGATGCCGCCGTCGGCCTTAATGGCCTCGTCGTAGGCGGCAGCGCCGGCCTCGAGGTCATCGCACCAGCCGTCGGGGCCGTGTGCCGCACCCTCGGGCATGTCGACGAGGTCGACGAGGTTGCGGTGGATGAAGTTCGCGTAACCCTCGTAGTGGTCGCGGGGCAGGCCCACGTACTCGTCGAGGTTGTAGGAACGAACCTGGGCAAAGGAGATCTGACCTGCCTCGTAGCGGCGCACGAGCTCTGCGTAGAGCTTGAGCGGCGAGGAGCCGGTGGCCAGGCCGAGCACGAAGTTCGGCTTAGCGCGGTACACCTCGAGGATGCGGTCCGCTGCGAGGGATGCGATCTGATCTTCGTCGTTGAAAATTCCAATTCTCATGTGTTTAACCTTACACTGTCGACGTCGATTTGTCAGACGAATCGATGAAGATTTTTCGAAAACGTGTGAGCTGGGCTATCCGTGCAGGGCAGCGACGATTCGCTCGACCTCCGCCTGATCGGTTCCCGAGGTTCCGGGGGCGCGCATGTGGACCTCTCGAGCTCCCGAGGCAGCCACGACCTCGGCGACGTTATGAGCGCGCAGGCCACCCGACACCAGGATGATGATGTCGTCTCCCCCGCGCTCGACGAGGCGGGCCAGGGCGTCCGGCTGTGCGACGGCCGGATCCCCACCCGTCGTCAGCACGCGGTCGTACCCGAGTTCCATGAGGACGTCGAGGCTACGATCCTGATCCACAACCTGGTCGAATCCACGGTGGAAGGTCAGCGGCGCGTCCTCGGCGGTATCCCGCAGGCGCGCGGACGCGTTCACGTCGATCTGCCCGTCGCGGGTAATGACGCCGACGACGAAGCCGAGGCGCACGTGCGCTCCCCGACCGATCGACGAGAGCGTCACAATATCGGAGGCGATGCGGTCGACCTCCTCGCGCGTATGCACGAAGTCCCCCGGGCGCGGGCGCACGAGCACCTGAACGCCCCCGGCGGGCGCCACCTCGAGGGCGGCTGCCACCTCGTCGAATGCGGGGGTCAGGCCGCCGCACGACAGGTCGGTGCAGATCTCGATGCGATCCGCTCCCCCGTCGCGCGCACGGCGCACACCCACGGCATCTTCCACGCAAATCTCTACAGTCGTCACGGCTGCCACCTCTCGTAGCACGTCGAGCCTCCCACGCGGGCGGCCAGGATCGCGGCACCCCAGCGTCCGCCCGCTCCCCCGAGGGAGGCTCGAACGATCTCGGGAGCGTCGCGGAATGTCAGCATCGAGGCGAATTCCGCTCGCAGCGGTGCCAGCAGGTTCTCCCCCGCGTGCGACAGGCCGCCGCCGATGATGATGCGCTCAACGTCGACGGTGAGTGTCATGTGGGTGAGGGATAGCGCGAGTGCACGAACCGCGGTGTTCCACACCTCGGTCGCGACCGGATCCGTACCGATGCCGGCTTCGATAGCCTTCGCACCGATGTCCTCGCCGGTCGCCTGCTCGTAGCGCCTCGCGATGCCCTTCGCCGAGGCGTAGACCTCCAGGCAGCCGCGCGATCCGCAGCGGCAGGATTCGCCGCCGGGGAAGACGGGCGCGTGCCCGACTTCACCGGCGCTAAACGTCGCTCCGCTCCACAGGTTATCCCCGAGCATGAGGGCCACGGAGATGCCGGTGCCGATGGGCATCATGAGGAAGGAGGAAGCCCCTCGGCCCGCGCCGAGGAGGCCCTCGGCCAGGCCGGCGGCGCGCCCGTCGTGCATAAGTGCGGCGGGCACGCCCGTGGCCTCCTCGACCGCGCGGGCCAGCTGGACGCCACGTAGCTCAAGGTTCGCCGCGTACACGACGGTCCCGCGCTCCTCATCGACGAGGCCGGGGCAAATCAGGCCGAAACCAACCAGTCCCGGATAGTCGCTCGCAAGGCGCGCGCCGATGCGTCCCACCTGCGCGGCCACGGCCTCGCGGTCGGTCGGCTCGTTGCCCTGGGTGAGGATCGTGCCTGCTTCATCGACGATCATCCACTTGATGGATGTGCCGCCGATGTCGATGCCCGCGAAGACCGGACCCTGGGAATCCTTGACGGCGCTCATGGTACGACGACCTGAGCATGCAGATCGGGATCTGCCATATCCGGATCGAAGGGGAACATCGGGCGCTCAATCTTGTGGTGACCGAGGCGGATGAGGTCCTGATCGACGCCGCCGGGGGTCAGCGCCATGAGCCAGCCCTTCTGGGTCTCGTACAGGTCGGGCTCGAGGTAACCGATCTTGACGACGACAACGTCGGCGGTGGTGATGTCCACGCCGAGCAGCTCGAACTGGCTGTACATCGTGTACTGGTTGCGGTTCGTCGTGATGATGAAGCGCAGGCCGCCCGTGCGCAGCAGCGCGGTGTGGCCGCCCATCGGATCGTCGGCGAGGGCCTCGACCGTGGCATGGACGGCGAGGGGCCCGGGCTCGCGGGTGTCGATGTGTCCGCCGACCTCGAGGTCGACCTCGGCGCCGACGCCGGCCTCCCACGCGACAGCGGCCGCGGCAGGATCAATGATCGAGGCGTAGACGACGTCGAGTGTGGCCTCCTGGACGGGCTTCCAAGCGAGCAGGGCCGCGAGCGCGACCGTCACGTCGTCGGCACCGCCGGCACCCGGGTTGTCGCCGGAGTCGGAGATGAAGAAGGGCTTGGGGCCCTCCTCGGCGGCTGCCAGGCACTCTTCCATGGAGGCGACGGGCGCCACGAACTCGAAGCGGTCGTGCACGTCCCAGAAGTACTGGCCGATGCGCTCGGCCTGTTCCTTGACGAGCTCCGCGTCGTCACCCGTGACGACGACCGCGCCCTTGCAGCGCGGCTGGTCGGCCCACGCGAAGCCGATCCAGATCGCGGCATCCAGGATACCGTCCATTTCTTCGATGGGATCGATCATCTTATACAGGGACTTGGCGGGTTCGATGCGGGTCGAGGTCTTCTCGCCCGGCAGCAGCACAGGGACGTGGACGAGGGCCTTGACGGGCTTGGGCACTCCGTTCAGGAGGCGCATGCCCAGGTTGTAGGCGGCACGACGACGCGACTCGAGGGCGTCCTCGTGGGGTGCGAGGCGGTAGCAGGTGAGGATGTCGCAGCCGTCGAAGAGGTCCTGGGAGACGTTTCCGTGCAGGTCCATCGAGGCGCTGACCATGGGCTCGGGGCCAATGACACCGCGGATGGCGTTGATGAGGTCGCCCTCGGCATCGTCCATGCCCTGGACGCTCATGGCACCGTGGATGTCGAAGAAGATGCCGTCCAGGGGGCCGGCGGCCGCGAGGCCTTCGAGGATCTCTGCCTTCCAGGCGTCGTAGGCACCGCGTTCGACGACGCCGCCGGGCAGGGCGCGCGAGTGCAGGACGGGGATCCACTCGATCTGGGTGGCCCAGTCCTCGTCACGCCAGTAGAAGCGCTCCATCAGCTGCTCGCCGCGGGTGACGATGAAGTCGTCAGCGGTCGAGGTGTAGGGCGTGAACGTCGAGGATTCGATGTGGATTCCGGCGACCGCGATGCGGGGCTTGGTCATGAGCGATTCTCCTTTGAGATCTTTGAGGGGGTGAGTGTCGAGAGCCCCCAGAGCGCTGCTTCGCGCCCTGATCGAGACGATTCGATCACGAGGTGTTCCATGATCGAGGGGAGGCAGGATTGGTGGAGTGCGGCGCGCACTCCGGCAGTGAAGGCATCGACGGCGGAGAGCGCTCCACCGACGATGACTCCCTGGGGTGCCAGGAAGGACACAAGGTGGGCGACGCAGAGACCCAGGAGAGTGCCCGCCTGGCGGATAGCCGTCGCAACTTCGGGGATGCCGTCGCGTGCGGCGGCCAGAAGCTGTGCGTTGTTCTCATAGACGAGGCCGGTAGCGGCCAGGTCTGCTCGGATCGAGTCAGCGGACGCGATCGTCTCGAGGCATCCGACGTTGCCGCACTTGCAGGGGCGGCCCGCGGCGGCCTCGACGGGGATGTGCGAGATGTCCCCAGCCAGTCCGCCCTGCCCGACCTGCGGCACGCCATCAACGAGGTAGGCACCGCCGATGGCGGAACCAGCCTTGACGTAGATGAGGGTATCGATGGGGGTCACGCCCTGAAGACGACGCCGGTACACGGATTCGCCGATGGCTCCCGCGCGCGCGTCGTTTTCGATGAGGGCGGGCAGTCCGCACTGCTCGGTCACGGCCTCGGCGACGTTGATACCGTCCCACCCGGGCATGCGGGCGGGACGGATGACGCGCGAGCGCTCCGCGTCTACGGGACCGGGAACCGCCAGGGCGATGCCACCGACCCGCACGCCGGCAGTTTCTTCCTGGCGGGATACCTCCTCCATGACGGCGTCAAGCACCACCTGGGGACCTTCCGCGATGTCAATAAGGAGGCTCGAGGCCTGCCCGACTCCGCGGGTGGGGTCCGTCAGTGCCACGAGGCCGTGGTGAGCTCCCAGCTCAACGAGGGCGAGTGCTCCGGCGCCATCGGATGTGACGAGGCGCCGCGCACGCCGCCCGCCCGTGGAAACAGACTGTTCCGCTTCCGCGATGACCCCGGCTTCGACAAGGCGAGACACAGCGGCCGACACCGTTGATGGTGCGAGGCCCGTTTGCTTGACAATCGCTGGCCTGGTGTCCGCTTGACCGGACCCAATCAGCGTCAGGACAGTCTCGTCGACATCATGCGTGGCCATGACACCTCCTCTAAGTACGTATGCAGTAACTACAACGTTACACCGCGCTCATCGTTGAGAACATGATCAATTATGCCCCACCGAAGAAAGTTCGACACTTCTTTCGCCAAAATATCTTGTTATTTTTTCGTAACATTCCACATTTTGGCCAAAGTGCCAACATTCGCCGACAATCTGTCATATGATGAATGCCATCTGACAGGGTTGTCATCCGTCAGTGTCCCTGATCAACGTTGATTTGGAGCAGTCATGAACCTTAGAAAGAAGCGGTGGATGGTCACCGGCGCGGCCCTCGCAATGGTCGCATCCCTCGGCCTGTCCGCCTGTGGCGGCAGCAGCAGTAGCGGCGGCCAGGCAGCCAACTCGGAAACCGGAAAGAACGAGGTCACGATGGCCTCGCGCACCCCCAACTGGATCTTCCCGGTCTCGGCAAAGGGCTACACGCAGGGCGAGAACGGCCAGTTCATCCAGGCGATGTACCGCCCGCTCTTCGCCTACAAGTCCACCTCTGACACCCCCTACAAGATCAACCTCCCCAAGTCCCTGGGCACCGTTCCCGAGGTCTCTGAGGACGGCCTGACCTACACCATCAAGCTGCGCGACGACGCCAAGTGGTCCGACGGCACGCCCGTCACCACCCGCGACGTTGAGTTCTGGTGGAACCTCGTCACCAACAACAAGGACGAATGGGCCTCCTACAAGAAGGGCTTCTTCCCCGACGGTGCCGATCTGAAGATCGTCGACGAGCACACCTTCTCGATCACCACCGAGACCAAGTTCGCCCCGGCCTGGTTCATTGACAACCAGATCAACAAGGTCGCTCTGCTCCCCCAGCACGCCTGGGACAAGTCCAGCGCCGACGAGGCCGTCTCCGACCTCGACCGCACCCCCGAGGGCGCGCAGGCTGTCTTCGCCTACCTGCAGGGCGAGGCCAAGAACCTGTCCTCCTACGCCACCAACCCGCTGTGGCAGACGGTGAACGGCCCCTGGAAGCTCAAGGAATTCACCCCCGACCAGGGCCTGACGCTCGTCCCCAACGAGAACTACTGGGGCGAGGACAAGCCCAAGATCGACGCGTTGATCTACAAGGCATTCACGGGTGACGACGCCGAATTCAACTCCGTGCGTTCGGGCGCCATCGACTTCGGCTACATTCCGGCCGCGCAGTACAACCAGCGCAAGGCCGTTGAGGACAAGGGCTACAACGTCTTCCTGTGGCCCGGCAACTCCATCACCTACCTGGCCCTGAACTTTGCTCCCCAGGCCCCCGGCTCGAAGTTCATCAACCAGAAGTACATCCGCCAGGCGATGCAGCAGCTCATCGACCAGCCAACCCTGTCTGAGAAGATCTGGTCTGGCACCGCTTCCCCGACCTGTGGCCCCGTCCCGATGCCCGCCGAGAAGACCGGCACCACCGAGGGCTGCGTCTACAAGTTCGATCCGGATGCCGCCAAGAAGCTCCTTGAGGACCACGGCTGGAAGGTCGTGCCCGACGGCGAAACCACCTGCGAGAACCCCGGTACCGGTGAAGGCCAGTGCGGCGAGGGCATCGAGGCCGGCGACAAGCTGAGCTTCAAGCTCATCTCCCAGTCGGGCTTCGTCTCCACGCACCAGATGTTCGAGGAGATCATCTCCCAGTTCGGCAAGGTCGGCATCAAGATCGACATGAACGAGGTCCCCGACTCGGTCGGCGCCTCGCAGGCATGCGACGACGAAACCCCCTGCACCTGGGACCTGTCCTTCTTCGGATCCCAGACCTCGTGGGGCTTCCCGATCTACGCCTCCGGCGAGCGCCTCTTCGCCTCTGACGCTCCCGTCAACCTCGGCCAGTACAAGAACCCCGAGGCTGACAAGCTCATCGAAGAGTCGACCCGCTCCTCCGAGCCCAACGCTCTCCAGGCATACAACGACTACCTCGCGGAGGACCTCCCCGTTCTGTGGATGCCCAACCCCTACTACCAGATCACCGCGGTGAAGAAGACGCTCGACCTGGGCGAACTCGACGCCACCGGCGACACCTGGCCTGAGGATTGGTCGTGGTCGACCGAAGGTAAGTAAACCTTCGCCTTGACGCCTCACGGGGCAGGCGCCCGCACCCGCACATGCGGGCGCCTGCCCCCTTACTGTGGAGTTCGCAATGATCCAATTCATCCTCAAACGCCTCGGCCAGGCAGTCGTCGTTGTCTTCCTGGTCACCATCATCACCTTCATCCTCCTCCAGTCTCAGCCGGGCGGCGCAGCGCGAGCGGCACTCGGTAAGGACGCGACCCAAGAACAGCTCGCAGCCTTCGACCACGAAAACGGATACGACCGGCCGATCGCCGAGCAGTACGTCACCTACCTGAACAAAATTGCGCACGGCGACTTCGGCTACTCCTACCAGCACAACCAGTCTGTGAACGACCTGCTCGCAGCCCGCCTGCCGCGCACCATCTTCCTCTCCCTGCTCTCCACCATCCTGGCCCTCATCATCGCGGTTCCCCTGGGCGTGTGGCAGGCGGTGAAGAGAAACAAGGCCCCCGACTACATCGTGACGATTGCGTGTCTGCTGGCCTACTCGACGCCCATCTTCTTCGCGGGACTCCTCCTGATCGTCCTCTTCTCCCAGGTGTGGCCCATCCTGCCCAACGATGCCCCGCAGGGGCAGGACCTCTCCGTCATGTGGGAGCAGTGGGATCACCTGATCCTGCCGGTGTGTGCCCTCTCGGTCGGCACGATCGCCGCCTACGCCCGTTACGTGCGCTCCTCGATGGTGGATAACCTCAACGAGCAGTACGTGCGCACGGCCCGCGCCAAGGGCCTGTCAGAGTTCCGCGTCGTCTTCGTGCACACGCTACGCAACGCCATGTTCCCCGTCATCACGATGATCGGCCTGTACATCCCCGCAATGTTCTGCGGTGCCCTCGTCATCGAGACGCTCTTCAACTTCAACGGCATGGGCTACCTGTACTACCAGGCCACCGGCAGGCGCGACTACCCGATCCTCCTGGGCGTGGCGCTCATCGTCTCCTTCGCGACCGTCATCGGCGCGCTCCTGGCTGACTTCCTGTACGCCATTGCCGATCCTCGAATCCGACTGGCAGGACGATCCAAATGAGCACAGCAACCGCCACCCCCACCGCGCCAGCGAAAACGCGCACCGCCCGCAAGTCCACGAAGCTGCAGGGCCTGCAGGTCTTCATGGAGAACAAGCTCGCCGTCTTCGGCGTGTGCATGCTCCTGATTCTGCTGGCGTTCTCGTTCATCGGCCCGATGTTCTACGTGACCGACCAGGTTCACACCGACCTCATGAACTCGGCACTGCGTCCCTCCTCCGAGCACCCGCTCGGCACGGACATGGTCGGCTACGATCAGCTCGGCCGCCTCATGAAGGGCGGACAGACCTCAATCATCGTCGGCCTGTTCGCCGGCATCATCGCGACCACGATCGGCACCCTGTACGGCGCGATCGCGGGCTTCGTCGGGGGCTGGATCGACGCAATCATGATGCGCATCGTTGACGCGCTCATGTCCGTGCCCGTCCTGTTCCTCTTCATGCTCATCGCGACGATGATCCCCCCGACGGTCCCCGTCCTGATCATCATCATGTCGGCTCTGTCCTGGCTGGGCACGTCCCGACTGATCCGAGGCGAGGCCCTGTCCCTGCGCACCCGCGAATACGTCGTCGCGATGCGAGGCATGGGCGGGTCGATGCCCCGGGCGATCCGCACGCACATTGTGCGCAACACGATCGGTACCGTCATCGTCAACGCGACCTTCCAGGTCGCCGACGCCGTCCTCTACGTCGCTTACCTGTCGTTCCTTGGCCTGGGCGCGCAGCCTCCGGCCACCGACTGGGGAGCCATGCTCTCCAACAGCCAGTCGCACGTCTACTCGGGCAACTGGTGGCTGCTCTACCCGCCGGGCGTCCTCATCATCATCCTGGTCTTGTCGTTCAACTTTATCGGCGACGGCCTGCGTGACGCCTTCGAAGTTCGACTGCGCAAGAGGTGAGCACTGAACTATGAACACTCCACTCCTTCAGATCAAAGATCTACACACCGATATTGAGATCCGCTCCGGCGTGGTTCGCGCCCTGTCAGGCGTTGACCTGCACGTGAACCCGGGCGAGACCCTGGGTATCGTGGGCGAGTCCGGTTCCGGCAAGACCATGACGGCCCTGTCCCTCATGGGTCTGCTCCCCCAGGGCGGCAAGGTCTCCTCCGGCTCGATCATCCTCGACGGCCAGGACCTGACGAAGATGCCGCTGCACCTCAAGCGCAAGATGCGTGGCACCAAGGTCGGCATGATCTTCCAGGATCCGCTGACCTCCCTGAACCCGACTATGAAGATCGGCCTTCAGGTGTGCGAGCCGCTGCGCGTGCACGAGAAGCTCTCGAAGAGGGAAGCCCTCGCGCGCGCCGTCGAGATCCTCAAGCGCGTCGGCATGCCTCGCCCCGAGGTTGTCATCAACAACTACCCGCACCAGCTCTCGGGCGGCATGCGCCAGCGCGTCATGATCGCCATGGCCCTCGTGTGCAAGCCGCGTATTCTCATCGCGGACGAGCCGACGACGGCCCTGGATGTCACGACGCAGATGCAGATCCTCGACCTCATCGACGAGCTGCGCGACGAGTACCAGATGGGCGTCATCCTCATCACCCACGACCTGGGTGTTGTTGCCGGCCACACCGACCGTGTCGCCGTCATGTACGCCGGCCGTATCGTCGAAACCGCGCCGACGAAGACGCTGTTCACCGAGCCGAAGCACCGCTACACGAGCTCGCTGATGGCGGCTCTGCCCGAGCGCGCCCTCGCAGCAGGCACCAAGCTCTTTTCGATCCCCGGCGCTCCCCCGTCGCTGACCAACCTGCCGAAGGGATGCCGCTTCGCGGCCCGCTGCCTGTGGGCCACCGACGAGTGCCTCGCCGACTACCCGTCCCTGAGCGGGGACGAAAACCACACCTTCTCCTGCTTCCACCCGGTGCAGGAGGGCGACGAATCCCCCGCGGTCCTCCAGGCCATGATGGATTCCGGCAAGGCCGAGGACGCGCTCGACGCCACCGGGCAGATCTCCCACGAGGTACTCCTCGACGTCAAGGAGGCCTCGCGCGTGTACGAGTCGTCAGGCTCCGGCTTCTTCAAGCGCGATAAGGGTGTCGTTTCCGCCGTCGATCGTGTGTCCATCACGGTCAACAAGGGCGAAACCTACGGCCTCGTCGGCGAGTCCGGCTGCGGCAAGTCCACCGTTGGCCGCCTCATCGCCGGCCTCGAGCGCCCGTCGGGCGGTGCCATCGAACTCGATGGACGCGACCTGGCCACGCTCAAGGGACGCGACGCTGTGCGCATCCACCGAGACGTGCAGATGATGTTCCAGGACTCCTACGCGGCAATGGACCCGCGCATGCGCATCGACCAGATCCTGGCCGAGCCCATGAGCATCCAGAAGACCGGCAACGCTCGCCAGATCGCCGAGCGCATCATGGAGATCCTCGAACAGGTTGGCCTGACCGAGGAGATCCTGGACCGCTACCCGCACGAGTTCTCGGGCGGACAGCTCCAGCGCATCGGTTTTGCCCGTTCGCTGACCCTGGCCCCCGACCTGATCGTGGCGGACGAGCCCGTCTCCGCGCTCGACGTCTCGGTCCAGGCGCAGGTCCTCAACCTCATGAAGGACCTGCAGCAGGAGCTGGGCCTGTCCTACCTGTTTATCAGTCACGACCTGGCGGTCGTTCAGTACATGGCCGATCGTATCGGCGTCATGTACCTGGGCCGCATCGTCGAGGAGGGCCCCGCTCGCGAGGTCGTCAACAACCCGAAGCACCCCTACACGAAGGCGCTCATCGACTCGATCCCCGTTCCGGACCCCGAGTTCGTGCACGACGAGAGCACCATCAAGCTCACCGGCGAGCCGCCGAGCGCCGTCAACCCGCCCGAAGGTTGCCGCTTCCGCCCGCGCTGCCCGTTCGCCGGCGAGGAGTGCAAGGTGCAGCCCATGCTCACGGATGAGGCGCACCGCGTGGCGTGCCACCACCCGCTCCTGACGCTGAGCGTCAAGGAAGATGTGAACGCCTAACACACACGTTCATGCGAACTCCATGCGTTGCCCCCGGTCCGCTGCTGCGGGCCGGGGGCAACGTTTCGTGCGACACCGTGATCGGGCCGCGTCAGGTGGCTAAAGCCTGTGGGGCACGACCACGCGGTCGTGCCCCACAGGCTATTCGCTAGTGTCAGCGCGTCACTTGGAGACGGCCTTCTTCAGCGTGGAGCCAGCGGAGAGCTTCACACCGTAGCCAGCGGGGATCTTGATCTCTTCGCCGGTACGGGGGTTACGGCCGGTGCGGGCGGCGCGCTCAACACGCTCGACGGAGAGCAGACCGGTCACCTTGACGGCCTCGCCCTTAGCCAGGGACTCAACGAGGACGGCCTGGAAGGCGGCCAGGGCCTCGTCGGCCTTCGCCTTGGTCAGGTCGGCGCGTTCGGCAATCTGAGCGACAAGCTCGGTACGGTTCACGGACATTGAGAAACCTCATTCCTGTTCGTTCTTGGTTACCACTGTCGTGGCCACGAATGACACACTACGAAATCTTTGGCAATTTTGCCGACTTTAGGGCCAGATTTCGCGGATTTCACGAAAATTTCTCGTTTTTTTGCTCAAAAACCGTCAATTCTGTGTGACAGCTCACTCCAACTTGCCGAGTGGTTGCAATTCCGCAGAACTCAAATGCGCCACCACCGGCATGTTTTTCGGTAACAAGAACTTCGCTCCACGCCGAGACTGCGCCCCTCTCATGAGACCTGACAAACACGGCCGACCACGCACGCAGCCCCATGGGCATACACGAGGGCGGGAAGCGACCCTGCGGCCGCTCCCCGCCCTCGTAAGGTTCTACGCGTTCCCTCAGGCCGAGGCGCGCTGCTTGTTCCAGACGTCGAAGGCGACGGCCAGAAGTAGGACAGCTCCCTTAACGATCTGCTGGGTGGAGGTGGAGGCACCCATGAGCTGCATGCCGTTGGACATGACGGCCATGATGAGGCCACCGATGAGGGCACCGGACAGACGTCCGATACCACCGGTCGTCGACGCACCACCGATGAAGCAGGCGGCGATTGCGTCAAGCTCAAACATGTTGCCCGCCGAAGGCTGCGCGCCTTTCATACTCCTCACTGAGCATCGATGAGCGGTTGGGTTAACGTTAACATTCACCCGCGCACAAGGCAAGCACGACGACAAAAAGAGCCTCTAACGAAGGCACACTCCCGTCGAACCGCGCACAACGAGGCGGGTTGGACGCACGTACGTGTCCACCGATTCTCCATCGAGCGCGTGACTGACCGCCTCAAGCGCACAGCGCCCAAGATCCGCGAAATCCTGGCGCACCGTCGTCAGCCCCGGCCCCGCATAGGCGGCCATCGGCACATCGTCGAAACCCGCGACCGACACGTCACCCGGAACGCTCACCCCGGCCTCGGCGAAGGCGCGCAGGAGGCCGACCGCGACCTCGTCGTTCGCGCACATGACGGCATCCGGAAGGCCATCCTCAACGAGGTTCTGTCCGGCGACGTACCCCCAGCGCGCCTCCCACGAGCCGACGAGCGGCTCGCGCTTCGGCAGGCTCGCCTCATCCATTGCCTCGCGCCATCCGGCCACGCGTTCGCGCGCCTCGAACCACTCCTGAGGGCCCGCCACGCAGACAATGTCCCTGTGCCCCAGTGACATGAGGTGCTCTGCGAGGGCTCGCGCACCTCCGCGCTCATCCGCGTGAACGACGGACACCCCGCGACCGAACGCGCGCCCACCGGAGACCGCAACCACCGGCACGGACGCACCCTGGGAGGCCACGGCCTCGGCGAGAGAATCCACCGGCGCAATGACGACGATCGCCTCGGCCGCCAGGGAGGAGAAGTGGTTGAAGGCGCTGGCCACGTCGTCCGCGCCAAAGCGATCGAGGGCCACCACCGACGTGAAAAGCCCGGCTTCGCGGGCGGCAACCTCCAGGGCCACCAGCATCGAGGAGGGACCGAAGTGGGCCGAGGTCGTGGTCACGACGCCGATAATGCCCGAGCGGGCGGTCACCAGCGCACGGGCCACGGAGTTCGGGCGGTATCCCAGCTGATCAATCGCGGCCTGCACGCGCTCACGTGTCCGAGGCGACACACGCCCCTTGCCGTTCACCACGCGAGACACCGTCTGATGGGAGACTCCGACCAATTCGGCCACGTCCGCCATCGACGGAGGACGACCATTGCGCGTCATACCGGCCTCCCTCCCGCAGGCGTCCCACTGTCTTCACATCGTAAACGACAAGCACCCGCGACATATAACTCGCCACACTTTTTCAATAACTCGTAAAACGCCCATCTCGATCACAGAGAATGGAGGGGTCCCTTCAACACTTGGATAAAAGTCCAGGAGACACAGATGGCATCACGCCCCTCGTCCGCTCCCCACCCCGTCGATCAAGTCCCTCCCTTTGGGAAACTCACCATTCTGGGCATTCAGCACGTCCTCGCGTTTTACGCGGGCGCCGTGGTCGTCCCGCTCGTCATTGTCAATCAGCTTGGACTCGACAATGAAACTCTGATTCACCTCATCAACGCAGACCTGCTCACCTGCGGCATCGCCACCATCATCCAGTCGGCCGGCATCGGCCGCTTCATCGGCGTGAAGCTCCCCCTCATCCAGGGCGTCACCTTCACCGCCGTCTCCCCCCTCATCGCAATCGGAGCGGCGGCCACACCCCCCGGCGCAGACCCGAAGACCGGCCTGGCCACCATGTACGGCTCCATCATCGCCGTCGGCCTTCTCGTCTTCCTAGTCGCGCCCATCTTCGCGAAGTTCCTTCGCTTTTTCCCACCGGTCGTCACGGGCACGCTCCTGACCGTCATGGGCACGACGCTCCTGTCCGTCTCTGCCGACGACATTTTGAGGTGGACTGACAATGCACCAGCGGACACGAAGGCGGCCCTCACCGTCGAATCGCTCGCCTACGCCATCGGCACCATCGTCATCATCGTTCTTATTCAACACCTCTTCAAGGGCTTCATGGGAACGCTCTCAGTCCTCCTCGGCCTCGTCATTATGACGGGCGTCGCCTTCGCAATGGGCAAGACCGATCTCACAGGCGTCGGAAAGGCCAGCTGGGTGGCCGTCACCCACCCCTTCTTCTTCGGGCTCCCCCAGTTCTCCATCACCGCCATCATCGCGATGATCATCGTCATGGCCGTGACCGCCGTGGAGACCACGGGCGACGTCTTCGCCACCGGCGAGGTCGTGGGCAAGCGCATCGCCCCGCGCGACGTCGCCAACGCCCTGCGCGCCGACGGCTTGTCCACGCTGCTGGGCGGCGTCCTCAACTCCTTCCCCTACACCTGCTTCGCGCAGAACGTCGGCCTCGTGCGCCTCACCCGCGTGAAGTCCCGCTGGGTCGTCACCGCAGCGGGCGTCTTCATGATCATCCTGGGCCTGCTCCCCAAGGCCGCGGCCATCGTCGCAGCCATCCCCTCCCCCGTCATCGGCGGCGCCTCCCTGGCGATGTTCGCCAACGTCGCCGTCGTCGGCATCCAGACCCTGTCAAAGGTCGACCTGCGCGACAACCGCAACGCCGTCATCGTCTCCACGTCGATCGGCCTGGCACTCCTCGTCACCTTCAGGAAAGAAGACATCGTCACGGCCATGCCCTCCTGGCTGCAGATCATCTTCGGCTCCGGCGTGACCATCGGCTCGCTGACGGCCATCATCCTCAACATCATCTTCTTCCACATCGGACGCCAGGCCTCGCCGGACGTGGCCGTCGTGGACGGCAAGAAGATCAACCTGGACGACGTCAACGCGATGGATCGCGACCAGTTCGTTGCAACCTTCTCCTCGATGTTCTCCTCGCACACGTGGCCGGTCGAGCGCGCCTGGGAGTCCCGCCCCTTCGCCTCCGTGTCCGAGTTGCGTTCCTCCTTCGAGGACGCTGTCCTGGCGGCCAGCCCCGAGGAGGCCGAGGAGCTCATCGCGTCCTACACGGACGTCGTCTCCCTAATCCTCGACGGTGCGGGCGACGAGCAGGCCAGCACGGACACCTCGAACCTGTCCGTGGGTGAGGTAACCCCCGAGGAGGCCGAGGAGCTGCGCGCCCTGGCTGCCGCCTACCGCGAGAAGTTCGGCCGTCCGCTGATCATCTGCGTGGACAACGTGGTGGACCGCAAGCACCTGCTGTCCTCGGGCTGGCGCCGCGTCGAGCACTCCCCCGCCCGCGAGGCTCGCTTCGCGCTCGGCGAGGTCATCGACATCGCCGACCTGCGTTTCGATCAGCTGGTCGCCGACGCGAACCCCATGCGCGCCGCGTGGGACGCTGGCTTTGAACGCCTCTGAGTAGCAGCATCTCGCAACGACGAGGCCGGGGCGCGTTGGGCGATATGCCCGGCGCGCCCCGGCTTTTTCATCCGCTTGAGCCCATTGTCGGCATTATTCGCCCAGCCGAGCTGCGCTGGGGACGCCACGACTCCCCGAGCAACCTGACGTCACTCGGCGCGGAACTGCACTGCGTGAGGACCGGAGGCCTCGCAGCCGCTCTCCTCGATCGACGGGGGAATTGCACTACACGAGAGTCCAATATGCCGACAAACTGGATAGGAAACGACGATCTGGATAGGTTATCGACTTCTGGATAGGAAAATAACCTATCCAGATGTGCCGTTCCTATCCAGAACACAATTTCCTATCCAGAACACGCGATCCCGGATGCAGGCCACCGCAAAGACCGCCATGCGCGCATGCTGGCTCCACAATGTCGCATGCAATTCCAAAACACAAGTGACACAGCAATGCGAACTGAAATAGATAGACAAGATCATTTAGGGGAATTGCATGCGAAATTGGTGGAGGAGAGCCAAGACGGGGGGAATTGCACTACACGAGGGGCCGACACGCCGACGACACGCCGCCAGAGGGCTTCGTGTAGTGCAAAACCCCTGATTACGACCAGCATGGAGACCACCGCTAGGTCGACAACCCCCCAGCCGTAGTCACGCCCAGACAAAAGTCGCACGTAATTCGACTGCGTGAACATTCAACAACATCCAGAAACGTTGCAATTCCAACGATCACAATTCAATCTTTGAAACAGCTGCAAGGGAATTACGTGCGAAATTGGTGGCAGCAAGAACAGGGCCCGAAACAGCGGAGTTCCGACGGCATACACTCCGCCACACACTCTTGCCAGAACAGCCTCCGTACAAGCTCCACAGGACAAGCCGACACAGCTGCCTTGCCGGAACCCCATAGTTCCACACGTTACTCACTGGGACGCAGATACGCCGAGGGGCCGACCTGGCGGTCGGCCCCTCGGCGTATCCCATCAACACAGTGCAAGTTGTCCCAGAAGGCTCCCCAATGATGTCTCGTCGGCATGTCCCGAGCCCGTGTGGCCCGTGCCGTATTCCCTTGTGATGACACCTACTGTAGGAGCACAACCTTGCGGCAACGGCAAGGTGAGCTGAGAAAATCCTGGGATTTTAACCCCACAGACAATTGACTGATCACAAGACGAGTGTGCACCCCCGGTTACCCGGAGGCGCACACTGCATCACGCATGTCAGCGCGTTGCGTCAGGCCTCAGCCGTTCCACTGTCCAGACTCGTTGAAGTAGTACCACTTCCAGCCGATCCAGTGACCGCCGGTGTACATCGCTCCCGAGTCAGTGCTCAGGTAGTACCAGAAGCCACCATCCTTCAGCCAGCCAGTGGTCAGCGCACCGCTGGGGGCCATGAAGTACCAAGACGAGCCATCCCACACCCAGCCGGTAGCCATCGCACCACTGCCCGGCATCAGGTAATACCAGGTCAAGCCATCAAGCAGCCAACCGGTCACCATACGACCCGTCGCCGGATCCAGGTAATACCACGAGGAGCCATCCCACACCCAGCCACTCGCCTGAGCACCCGAAGCATCGTGATAGAACCACGAGCCATCCTCACTCACCCATCCAGTGCGCATGTACCCATCCGCACCGAAACGGTAGATCGAGCTGCCGATCTGCACCGCCCGGCCAGCCGGATAGGAACCATCCGCATACCGGTACCACCAACCGACCGAATCACTCACCCACTGACCACTCAGCGGCGTGGGCTCGGGAGCAGGTGCCGGGTCCGGTGCAGGGGTCGGATCCGGAGT
>NZ_JVOJ01000045.1:61434-139993 GCF_001064145.1 Sanguibacter keddieii | reverse complement strand
GAGCTTGTCCATACGGCGCGTGGATACTCCTGCCAGGTAGCAGTCAGCGACCACTGTGATCAAGGCGCTTTCGGAGCGTTTGCGGCGTTGAAGCAACCACTCTGGAAAATAGGTTCCTGAGCGCAGCTTGGGGATCGCCACGTCAATGGTGCCGACCCTGGTGTCCAGGGGCCGGTAGCGATACCCATTGCGCCTGGCCTGACGCTGCGGGTCTTGTTGGCCCCACTGGGCCCCGCACACGGTGTCAGCGTCCGCTGATAACAACGCGTTAATCACGTGCTGGAGCAAGGAACGCATCAAATCCGGGGATGCCTGGGACAACGCCTCGCCAAGCAGGCCAGCAGGGTCGATAATATGAGGAGCGGTCATCGTTGTGCCTCCAAATCATTTCGAGTCAGAAGTAGAGAGCTTTCTCGAAGGATCACACGGTGACCGCACCCATATCAAACGAGCCGACCACCACACGGTTACACCACTATGCGGGACACTACTGGTCTGTGGGGCCAAGGCGAGGCCTGGCTGCGGTGCCCGTGGGCGGCGACGACACCACTGCCAGCCAAATGTCGCACGTAATTTATCGCGGTCATTTTTCGAGACACCTCAAAAACGTTGCAATTCCAACGATGCAAATTCGAATTTTGAATGAGTCAACGGGGAATTACGTGCGACGTTGTTGAACAACGACAGCCATAGCCGGGCTTCACGACGACGCACCGAGCCACACATCGGCACGCCAGGCACCACTGTGGAGGGCACCGGAGGGAGCGGAGGGCACGGGTAGAGCGGGGCCTGGCTGCGGTGCCCGTGGGCGGTGGCGGGGCCTAGCCGGATCATTCCCAGCGCCGCCCGATTGGAGGCCGCCGCGAGGCCTGCTGGGCCTGGCCGGACAACGAGCCGACGCGCCGAGCGAAGCTCGTGGCGCGGACGGCGAGCGGGCGGGCAGGCCTCGCGGCGGTCGGAGATCAGGCGGCGACGCGATCAAATTGACGCATTCAGACAAAAAGTGGTGGCCCCCAGGAAAACCTGGGGGCCACCACTCATGCGTTCACTGACGTGAACTGACGAGTTGACACTCAGTCAGAACGACTGATTCAGTTGTTCGTCAGCTTCTCACGCAGCGCGGCCAGGGCCTCGTCGGAAGCAAGGGTACCCTCGTTGTCGACCGGGGTCGAGTAGGAGGCCTGCTCCTCGATGGAGGGAGCCGCTTCGGCGTCCTCTTCGAGGGCCTTGCGGACCTGAGCCTTGTGGGCCTCCCAGCGGGCCTGAGCCTCTGCGTACTGGGCTTCCCAAGCCTCGCGCTGAGCGTCGAAGCCTTCCATCCACTCCTGGGTCTCCGGATCGAAGCCCTCGGGGTACTTGTAGTTGCCGTTCTCGTCGTACTCGGCGGCCATGCCGTAGAGCGAGGGATCGAACTCTTCGGAGTTCGGATCCACACCCTCGTTGGCCTGCTTGAGAGACAGGGAGATGCGGCGACGCTCGAGGTCGATGTCGATAACCTTGACGAAGACATCTTCGCCGACCTTGACGACCTGGTCCGGCAGCTCGACGTGACGCTGAGCCAGCTCGGAGATGTGGACGAGGCCCTCGATGCCGTCCTCGACGCGGACGAACGCGCCGAAGGGGACCAGCTTGGTGACCTTGCCGGGCACAACCTGGCCGATGGCGTGGGTGCGGGCGAATGCCTGCCACGGATCTTCCTGCGTGGCCTTGAGCGACAGGGAGACGCGCTCGCGATCCATGTCGACGTCGAGAACCTCGACGGTGACTTCCTGGCCAACCTCGACGACCTCGGACGGGTGGTCGATGTGCTTCCAGGACAGCTCGGAGACGTGAACCAGGCCGTCGACACCACCGAGATCGACGAACGCGCCGAAGTTGACGATGGAGGAAACGACGCCGGAGCGCACCTGGCCCTTCTGCAGGGTGTGCAGGAAGTTCGTGCGGACCTCGGACTGGGTCTGCTCGAGCCATGCGCGGCGGGACAGGACCACGTTGTTGCGGTTCTTGTCGAGCTCGATGATCTTCGCTTCGATCTCGCGGCCGATGTAGGGGGCGAGGTCGCGGACGCGACGCATCTCGACGAGGGAGGCGGGCAGGAAGCCACGCAGGCCGATGTCGAGGATCAGGCCGCCCTTGACGACCTCGATGACGGTACCGGTAACGACGCCGTCCTCTTCCTTGACCTTCTCGATCTGGCCCCACGCGCGCTCGTACTGCGCACGCTTCTTCGACAGGAGGAGGCGGCCTTCCTTGTCTTCCTTCTGG
The DNA here is from genome assembly GCF_001064145.1 of Sanguibacter keddieii. GTDB lineage: Bacteria > Actinomycetota > Actinomycetes > Actinomycetales > Actinomycetaceae > Pauljensenia. The sequence goes on along the minus strand of NZ_JVOJ01000045.1, from coordinate 137,728 downwards.
AGGACGAGCGCCTCGATCTGGTCGCCCACGGCGACAACGTCGTCGGGGTTGACGTCGTGCTTAATGGACAGCTCGCGAGAGAGGATCACACCCTCGGTCTTGTAGCCGATGTCAAGGAGGACCTCGTCGTGGTCGACCTTGACGACAGTGCCCTCGACGATGTCGCCATCGTTGAAGTACTTGATGGTCTCGTCGATGGCTGCGATCAGGTCTGCTTCCGAACCAATGTCGTTGATAGCGACCTGCGGCGTGTTGGTGGTCATGTAGTAGTTTCTCCGAAACGGACTGGATAGTAGATGGACAGTTCCGGTGCCCCGGGACGAATGCGGATGCACTTGTCCCCAGACACCGTCAATCAGTTTAGCAGCCTTTGACTGGCAAATGTGACGAATTTGGCGACACTTTCCGTGGCGTGCGTCGCGTCGTCTCGCCGGTCAGTGAGCCGCGAGCTGCCAGGACGCCCCGATGCCGACAGCAACATCGAGCGGGACGGAGAGCTCCACGGGCGTCGCCATCTTGTCGCGAACGATCGCCTCGAGCGCCGCGCCCTCTCCCGGAGCGACCTCAAGGAGCAGTTCGTCGTGGATCTGCACGAGGAGGCGAGACTTCAGGCCGGCCTCGGACAGGGCGTCAACGACGTTCATCATGGCGATCTTGACGATGTCCGCAGCACTGCCCTGGATGGGAGCGTTGAGGGCAGCACGTTCTGCCATCTCGCGGCGCTGGCGGTTCGAGGAACGCAGGTCGGGCAGGTAGCGGCGGCGCCCAAACATCGTCTGGGTGTAGCCGTCGGCGCGCGCCTGGGCGACAAGGCCCTCGAGATAGTCGCGAACCTTCCCGAAGCGTTCGAAGTAACGATCACGCAGGGCGGCGGCCTCGGGCACAGGAATGCCGAGCTGGGCGGCGAGGCCGTAGGAGGACAGGCCGTACGCGAGGCCGTAGGAGGTCGCCTTGATGCGCGACCGTTCCTCGGCACTTACCTCGGCAACCGGGGTTCCAAAAACCATGGATGCCATCGTGCGGTGCAGGTCCTCGCCGGAATTGAACGCCTCGATGAGCGCCTCGTCGCCGGACAGATGGGCCATCAGGCGCATCTCGATCTGCGAGTAGTCGGCGCTCATGAGCGACTCGAAGCCCTCACCCGCGACGAAGGCGCCGCGGATGCGCATGCCGTCGGCGCTGCGCGCGGGGATGTTCTGCAAGTTCGGATCGGAGGACGCGAGGCGCCCCGTGGCCGCGGCGACCTGGGAGAAGGTCGTGTGGATGCGCCCATCGGATGCGACGGTCGCGGACAGCGAGTCGACCATCTGCTTGAGCTTGATGCGGTCACGGTGGGTGAGTAGAAAGCCGAGGAAGTCATGCCCCGCTCCCCCTTCGTCCGCAGTCTTCGCGTGCAGGTCCGCCAGGGCCTCGGCGTTCGTCGTATACCCGGTCTTCGTCTTCTTCGTCTTCGGCAGGCCGAAGTGGTCGAAGATCAGCTCCTGGAGCTGCTTGGGGCTCGAGAGGTTGACCTCGCGGCCCGCAGCGGCCCATGCGCCCTCGCGCGCGGCATCGACGGCTTTGCCGAGTTCATCGGAGAGCCCATCAAGCACGCTCGTGTCAGCGGCGATGCCGATGTCTTCCATCTGCCCCAGCAGAACCGACAGGGGCATCTCCATGTCGGCCAGCAGCAAGGCCTCAGAGCTTTCCTCCAGGCGCGCGCGCAGAGTCGCGGCCAGCGGGTGCAGGTGGGCGGCCAGCTTGCCGGCACGCACCTGAGCCGCGCTCGGGCCTGCGCCGATATCGCCGAGGTCGAAGAGAGCTTCAGAGTCGCCCTCCTCTTCCTCAATAACAACGCCGAGCACGCGCGACAGCACATCCTCCAGCTTGTGCGAGCGCTGATCGGGGTGAGCGAGATAGGCAGCCAGCATGGTGTCGAACTCGACGCCACCGAGAGTCCAGCCGCGCGACGTCAGCGCATGGCGCGCACCCTTCGCGTCGTGCACGATGAGGGACGAGGCCGTGGCGAGCAGCTCGCCGAGCGCGTCCTCCTGCTCGGGGCTCAGTTCGACGGGGTCGATAACGAGCGCCTCGTTGTCGGAGGCGAGGACAAGGCGGGCCACGTCGCCTCGCGTCGGCCTCGTATCCCCCTCGATAAGCACGCCGAGAGGTGAGTGGGTGCGAGCCCACTGCGCGATGTCACAGGAGCCGTCGGCCAGGGACACCGAGATCTCGACCTCGGCGACAGGCTCGGGGGCCTCCTCGACGTGTCCCTCCCCCATGCCGATCCCAGATACCTCACGGACTTTCTGGCGCAAACGACCGAACTCGAGGGAGTCGAAGAGACGATCAATGGCAGCAATATCCGTGGGACGGCGCGCCAGATCACTCGGTGCCACCTCAAGGTCCATGTCGGTCAGGAGGCGATTGAGGCGGCGGTTGCGCACGACGTCGTCCATGTGCTCGCGCAGGGCGGCGCCGCGCTTTCCACCGATTTCGTCGGCGCGCGCCAGCAGGTTGTCCAGGCCGTCGTACTTGTTGATCCACTGTGCAGCCGTCTTGGGTCCTACACCGGGCACTCCCGGCAGATTATCCGAGGCCTCACCCACGATCGCAGCAATCTCGGGGTAGCGATGCGGCGGCACCCCGTACTTGGCCTCGACGGCCTCGGGCGTCATACGGCGCAGATCCCCGGGACCCGTGCCCGGGTACAGCACCGTCACGTTATCAGTCACCGTCTGGAAGGAGTCACGGTCGCCGGACACGACGAGGACGGTTGCACCATCGTTGCCGGCACGGTAGGCCAGCGTTGCGAGAATATCGTCCGCCTCAAAGCCCTCCCGGGACAGAGAAACGATCCCCATCGCATCGAGCACCTCACGAATCAGCTCCACCTGACCCTTGAACTCCTCGGGAGTGGCGTCACGCGTCCCCTTGTACTCCGGGTATTCCTCGGTACGGAATGAGTGCCTGGACACATCGAACGCGACGGCGATGTGGGTCGGCTTCTCTGTCTCCAGCAGGCGCGTCAACATTGAAACAAAGCCGTAAACGGCGTTCGTGTGCTGGCCGGTGGCGGTCACGAAGTTATCCGGCGGCAGGGCATAGAACGCACGAAAAGCCATCGAATGGCCGTCAATAATCAGCACAGTATCACTCACACATGCCACCCTAGATGCCATGACACACGATCACCAGATGAAACACACGCATTCTTCCTCACCCGATCCGCTCGCACGCGGCGGGTGGGTCGGTGCCCACTGGCCCGGCACCCTGATGGAAGCCACAGGCATGGAAGTGCTGGAACACAGCGCAACGCGCACCGTCATCTCCATGCCCATCGACGGGAATCGCCAGAGCGCCGGGATCCTCCACGGTGGCGCATCCGCTGCCCTCGCGGAGACCGCCGCGTCGTTTGCCGCACAGATCCACGCGCGTGAAGCGAACCCGGGCAAGCAGGCCTACGCCGTCGGTACAGAACTCAACGCCTCGCATATCAGCGCCGGACGCGAGGGAATCATCACGGCGACCGCGACCGCCGTTCACCTGGGCCGCAGCTCGACCGTTCACACCGTTGAGATTCGCGACGAGGCGGACCGCCTTATTTCGATCGCCCGCGTCGCGAACCGCATCCTGGTGCGCTCAAGCCACGACTGAAGTGCCTGAGTACAGCAATGGGGAGGGTCAATCGACCCTCCCCATTCGCGCATCTATCACTCAGTCGTCAACCTGGTTGATCACCGCGTCGGCAACCTCACGCATGGACAGACGACGATCCATCGACGTCTTTTGAATCCAGCGGAAGGCCTCGGGCTCGCTCATACCCATATTCTTCATGAGCAGACCCTTCGCGCGATCCACGCGCTTGCGGGTCTCGAAGCGATCCGACAGATCGGCAATCTGGTCCTCGAGCGACTCGATCTCCGCGTGACGCGACAGCGCAATCTCGACCGCCGGGATCAGGTCAGCGGGACTGAAGGGCTTCACAACGTAGGCCATCGCGCCGGCATCACGAGCACGCTCGACGAGCTCAGTCTGCGAGAACGCCGTCAGCATGACGACAGCGCAGGACAGTTCCTGCAGGATTTTCTCCGCTGCGGTGATGCCATCCATCTTCGGCATCTTGACATCCATCACGCACAGATCCGGTTCGAGCTCGAGTGCCAGCTCGACAGCTTCCTCACCGTCGGCAGCCTCGCCAACGACCTCGAACCCCGCCTGGGTCAGCGTCTCAACGATATCGAGACGAATCAACCCCTCGTCTTCTGCGACGAGGACGCGACGCGGTCCAGCCTGCTCTTCACTCATTGTCATATTCCTCAGTTTGATCGGTTTGCTCAGCTGCTCTATTGTGGAACTCGCACACGCGAAGCCCCGATAGCCCAACTGGCAGAGGCGGTCGGCTCAAACCCGGCTTGTTGTGGGTTCGAATCCCACTCGGGGTACCGCCAGTGGAGTACGTGCTCCTAATGGTACCGGCATTTGTGAACGTGTGCGACGTGCGTAGCACAAATTGATACAGCACAATCACAGACGAACAAGGGGCCGACAAGCATTGCTTGTCGGCCCCTTTGTCACGGTTCAGGCCACGACGCTCAGTTCGAGACCGAGGTACTCGGCAGCCGCGCCCCGACGGGCCGGCTCGTCAAGGTCGGCGATTGCCTGCTTGACCCTCGAGTCGTGGAAGTCAGCGAACCACGGCTCAACGGCACGCGAGAGCTGGCCGACCTCCAGGTTGTTGGCCACGCGGCCAAACAGAGTGTCGTGGACCGACACGGTCCGGATGTTCGTATTCATTTCTCTTTCTCCTCTTCAATTCGGGCGCGCCAGAAAACGTGCTTTGTTCGCACAGGCATTCCTGATCACGCCGGGCAGCGATTTGCTGCTGTGCCGCGCCGTCGTTGGTGCGGCGTCCACGTGTCTCAACGTGTATCCGAGTACTTTATTCCACGGATTGCAATTTGTCCACGTGAAGAAACAAAAAGAGCAGGGGCACCGGCTCACTGCCGGCGCCCCCGCTACTCACGTATCTCACGCGTGGCGGGTTCCGCCAATCGCGTAGTCGGCTTCATCTCCGACTTCATGGATACGCAGCATGTTCGAAGATCCGGCGATGCCCGGGGGCATGCCCGCAACGATCACAAGCTGATCGCCGATGCCGGCCAGGTGCGAGGACTGCACGACCTGATCGAGCTGCCACACCATATCGTCCGTGTGTTGCACCTCGGGAACACGGTAGGTCTGAATGCCCCACGAGAGCGCCAGACGACGACGAGTCGACTCAAGCGGCGTGAACGCCAGCATCGGGATCGGACGGCGCATGCGCGAGAGCAGACGCGCCGACGTGCCGGACTGGCTAAACGTCACCAGGTAACGGGCATCCAGGTGCTCGGCGATACGAGCGGCAGCTTCGCAGATAACACCCGCACGGTCAGCGTAGAAACCGGGGATGGAGGCGATGCGCTCACCGCCGTTTTCTTCCGTCGACTCGATGATGGCGGCCATCGTACGAACCGTTTCGATCGGGAAAGCACCCACCGAGGTCTCGCCCGACAGCATGACCGCGTCAGCACCGTCGAGGATCGCGTTGGCGCAGTCGGAAGCCTCGGCGCGAGTCGGACGCGGGTTCTTGATCATCGAGTCCATGACCTGGGTCGCCACGATGACAGGCTTGGCGGCGATACGAGCAAGCTCAATCGCTCGCTTCTGGACCAGCGGGACAGCCTCGAGGGGCATCTCCACACCGAGGTCGCCGCGGGCAACCATGATGCCGTCGAAGGCCTCGACGATCTCTTCCAGGGCCTCGACGGCCTGGGGCTTCTCGATCTTGGCGATGACGGGGATACGCTTGCCCATTTCGTCCATGATCTCGTGGACGTCCTTGATGTCCCCGGCGGAACGCACGAAGGACAGGGCGATGAAGTCGGCGTCCTGCTCGATACCCCAGCGCAGGTCCTCCTTGTCCTTTTCAGACAGGGCGGGAACAGAGACGGCGACGCCGGGAAGGTTCAGGCCCTTGTGGTCCGAGACCATACCGGGAACCTCAACACGGGTGACGACGTCAGTATCCGTCACCTCAACAACGCGGACCGCGACATTACCGTCGTCGATCAGCAGGCGGTCACCGGGAGCACAGTCACCGGGCAGGCCCTTGAAGGTCGTGCCGACGAGTTCCTTGGTGCCGGGAACGTCGCGGGTGGTAATGGTGAAGGTGTCACCGATCTTGAGTTCCTGAGGGCCATCCTGGAACGTCTCCAGGCGAATCTTGGGGCCCTGGAGGTCAACCAGGACAGCGATCGCGCGGCCGGACGTTGCAGACGCCTTCCTCACGCGCTCAATGACGGCCTCGTGGTCCTCAGCCTTTCCATGCGACCGGTTGATACGCGCGACATCCATGCCGGCGTCCACCAGTGCCTGGAGCTGCTCAGGGGATTCAGTGGCAGGTCCAATAGTGCAGACAATCTTAGCTCGACGCATAGGTATGAGTTTACCGTCCAATCACGGTTGAAACGAGGAGGATCAGCAACGAGACAACGTGATCATTCCCATGAATCGTCCTGTTGTGGGACCTCAGGCACTCAAAACCCGAACAGACGCCACACGACGGCTACTTGGTGACGCCATCCTTGGAAGCATCAGCTGCGTTCGCAGTATTCTCTCCGCGTTCCTCGATGGATGCACCGGCTTCTCCCCCGTCGTTGAGCAACGAGGCGTCGTCTTCCGTCTCGGCATCCTGGTCTTCCAGGTCTTCGGCGACGACGCGCGTCGATCGACCGAGTCGGCCGGCGACGACGAACACGAACAGTCCGAGTGCGAACACGAGCAGGGACGTCCACACATTCAGACGCAGGCCCAACACCCGGTGCGCATCGTCGATGCGCAGCATCTCGATCCAGCACCGGCCGGCCGTGTAGGCCATCAGGTACAGCCCGAACACCTGGCCGCCGGCGAAGCGGTGACGCCGGTCGAGCCACACGATGAGGGCGGCGCAGGCGAGGTTCCACAGGCACTCGTAGAGGAACGTCGGATGGAACAGCGTCCCTGCAGGGTATCCGGCGGGCATGTGCGCCGCGTCAATCTGGAGGCCCCACGGCAGAGTCGTTGGAGCACCGAAGAGCTCCTGGTTGAACCAGTTTCCCCAACGGCCGATCGCTTGGGCAATCAGCAGAGCCGGAGCCAGGGAGTCGGCGATGGGGCCGAGGCGGACACCCGCACGTTTCACGGCGATATACACGCCGAGCGCGCCGAAGGCGACGCCACCCCAAATACCCAGGCCTCCACGCCAAATCTGAAAGGCGAGCATCGGATCACCGCCCGGGCCGAAATAAGCATCCGGGGACGTGATGACGTGGTAGATGCGCGCACCGACGACGCCGAGCGGGATCGCCCAGAGCGCGGCGTCATACAGCGTGTCCGGGTTTCCACCGCGGTCGCGGTAACGGCGGGCCGTCCACCAGACGCCGATGATCATGCCTGCGGCGATGATGATGCCGTAGGCTCGCAGCGGAATCGGCCCAAGGTACCAGACACCCTGCGAGGGCGACGGGATACCGGCCGAGATGAGGGCGCTCATGCGCGCGCCCCGCTGACGCCGGACTTCAGCTCGGTGGCAAGCTCGCCCAGAGCCTTCAGACCACGGTCGACGTTCTCATCGAACAGAGTCTTCACGAGCGCTGATCCGACGATGACGCCGTCCGCGTAGGCGCCGATCTCACGGGCCTGAGCGCCGTTGGACACGCCGAGACCAACGCACACGCGCTCAGCACCGGCTGCGCGGGTGCGCTCCACGACGTCGGCGACGTGAGCACCAACAGCAGCACGCGCGCCCGTCACGCCCATCGACGAGGCCGCATAGACCCAGCCGCGCGAGTGCTCAGCAATCAGCTTGAGCCGATGCTCGGGGGACGAGGGGGCACTCAGGTAGATGCGTTCGAGGTCGTACTTGTCCGACGCCGCCTCCCACTGCGTTCCTTCCTCGGGCGGCAGGTCCGGCGTAATAAGGCCGGAGCCGCCGACGGCGGCAAAGTCCTTGGCGAAGCGCTCGACACCCCACCACTCGACGGGGTTCCAGTAGGTCATCGAGCAGGTCGAAATGCCGTACGAGGTCAGATCGTCCACCGCGTGGAAGAGATCCTCGAGGTGGGTGCCGCGCTCAAGAGCCGCAACGGTCGCGCGCTGGATCGTCGGTCCGTCCATACCCGGATCCGAGTACGGGAAGCCGAGTTCGATGACGTCGACGCCACAGTCAGCCAAGACCTTTCCCGCACGGATCGAGTCCTCGACCGACGGGAAGCCGACGGGCAGGTAGGCGATGAGCGCGGCATCTCCGCGCTGGAGGGCAGCATCGATAGCGACAGCGGAATGGGGTGCACGCGTCATATCACTTCTCCTCGTTCTCATCCAGGACGGCGACGCCCGACGGGCCAGCGCTAGGGTCGATGACCTGCAGCTTCGCGCGACCGTAGCCGAACCACCGCGATGCCGTATCCACGTCCTTGTCGCCGCGACCCGACACAGTCACAATCGCGATGGGTTCCTCACCAGGTGCGAAGGGCCCCTCAGCCTCCGCCTTTGCACGCGCCCAGGTGCGCACACCGGCGAGGGCGTGCGAGGACTCGATAGCGGGGATGATGCCCTCCGTGCGCGACAGATGCAGGAAAGCATCCATCGCCTCGGCGTCGGAAATAGGCATGTACGAGGCGCGACCGGAGCGCGCCAACCACGCGTGCTGCGGACCAACACCCGGGTAGTCCAGCCCGGCGGAAATGGAGTGGGAGGCCTTCGTCTGGCCGTCGCGCTCCTGCAGGACGAACGTGCGGGCACCGTGGAGCACACCCACCTCGTCGGCCGTGATCGACGCGGCGTGTCGCCCGGTCTCGAAGCCGTCGCCGGCCGCCTCGCAACCGAGCAGCTCGACGCTGGGATCATCGAGGAATGCGGTGAACGAGCCAATCGCGTTGGAGCCGCCGCCCACGCAGGCCACGACGACGTCGGGCAGGCGCCCCTCGGAGGCGAGCAGCTGGGCGCGTGCCTCGTCGCCGATGACACGCTGAAGGTCGCGCACCAGCTCCGGGAACGGGTGCGGACCAGCCGCCGTACCGAAGATGTAGTTGGTCGTCTCGACGTTGGTCACCCAGTCACGGAACGCCTCGTTAATCGCATCCTTGAGCGTCGCAGAACCTGCGGTCACAGCGATAACCTCGGCGCCAAGCATCTGCATGCGCGCAACATTCAGGGCCTGACGCTCGGTGTCCTCACGCCCCATGTAGATCGTGCAGTCGAGGCCAAGGAGAGCAGCGGCGGTCGCGGTAGCGACACCGTGCTGCCCCGCGCCGGTCTCCGCAATAACGCGCGTCTTACCCAGCTCCTTGGTGAGCAGCGCCTGACCGAGCACGTTGTTGATCTTGTGCGAGCCCGTGTGGTTCAGGTCCTCACGCTTGAGGAACACGCGCACGCCACCCAAATCTGCCGCAAAACGCGGGGCCTCGGTCAGCAGAGAGGGACGCCCGGCATAGTTCAGGAACAGGTCGCGCAGGCGGCGCTGGAATGACTTATCGCGCCACAGGCGCTTCCACGCTGCCTCAACCTCTTCGAGGGGGCCCATCAGGGACTCGGCGACGAAGCGGCCACCGAAATCACCGAAGTACGGTCCTTGCGCAAAGTTCTCGGCTTCCATCACTGTTCCTCCTGACGTGCCGCGGCGACGCGAGCCTTACGATCCGTGCGCAGCGCGGGGTGCTGGCCCGCGCTCACCATGTCCTGAATGCTCGCGCGGGGATCACCCGACGTCACGAGCGCTTCGCCAACGAGCACAGCGTCAGCGCCCCACTTGGCATATTCAAAAACATCGTGAGCATTCGCGACGCCGGACTCGGCGACGGCGACGACATCCTGGGGGATCACGTCGATGACCTGCTCGACGGTCGAGCGGTCTACTTCCAGGGTCTTCAGATTGCGTGCGTTGACACCGATGATCGAGGCCCCGGCCTCCATCGCGCGCAGGGCTTCAAGTCGCGAGTGCGTCTCCACAAGCGCCTCCATGCCCAGCGAACGGGTGCGTTCTAGCAACGACACGAGTACGTTCTGTTCGAGCGCGGCGACGATCAAGAGAACGAGGTCAGCGCCGTGAGCACGCGCCTCGTGGATCTGATACGGCGTCACGATGAAGTCCTTGCGCAGAATCGGAATATCGACGGCCGCACGCACGGCGTCAAGATCCGCGAGCGAACCATTGAAACGACGTTGCTCGGTGAGCACGGAAATGACCGACGCTCCCCCGGCCTCGTACGTGGAGGCAAGCGCAGCCGGATCCGGGATCGCTGCGAGCGCCCCCTTGGACGGCGACGATCGCTTGACCTCGGAGATGATTCTGACGGCACCGTCGCGGCACCGCAGAGCGCCGAGCGCATCCTTCGCCTCCGGGACCTGGGTCTCCATCTCCTTGATTCGAGCCAAAGGGACGCGGTCTTCACGCTCTTTCAGGTCCTGCCGGACCCCGGCGATAATGTCATCGAGAACGCTCACGACGCTCCCCTTTCAGGCAGAAACGATCAATCCTCACCTAGGCTAGCGAAAAATGGCCGACAACGAGTCAGCCATCCCGCACTACGGGTTAGGACAGAGGAACGAGAGTCGACGCCCGCACGACAGACTCAACCGCTGCGGCGGCCTTGTTACGCGACTCCTCGTACTCGAGGGCGGGCACGGAATCGGCGACAAGGCCGGCACCCGCCTGCACCGATGCCAGGCCATCCTTCAAGGAAGCCGTACGAATAGCGATTGCCAGATCCGCGTCCCCCGACAGGTCGAAGTATCCGACCACGCCGCCGTACACGCCGCGCGCCGCGGGCTCGAAATCATCGATGAGCTGGATGGCACGAGGCTTGGGCGCGCCCGACAGGGTGCCCGCCGGAAATGTCGCGACCAGGGCATCAAGCGCGTCTGCATCATCGCGCAGCACACCCGTCACCGTGGAGGAAATGTGCTGGATGTGAGAGAAACGCTTGAGTTCCATGAGCGTGGAGACCTCGACCGACGCAGGATCGCAGACCTTCGACAGGTCGTTGCGAGCCAGGTCCACGAGCATGACGTGCTCCGACAGCTCCTTCGGGTCCTCGAGAAGCTCGGCAGCCAGGCGATGGTCCTCGGCCGAATCCGCGCCGCGCGGGCGCGAGCCGGCGATCGGATACGTCCAGACGCGGCGTCGTTCAGCCTTCACGAGGGTCTCGGGAGACGAGCCGACGACTTCGAAGTGACCGCCCAACTCGTCGGGCAGGTCCAGGAAGTACATGTAGGGCGAGGGGTTGACCGTGCGTAGCACGCGGTAGACATCGATGCCGCTGGCCGACGTCGACACGTCAAGGCGCTGGGACACGACGATCTGGAAGGCGTCGCCGTCTTCGATCGCACGCTTGGCGGCATTGACGGAGGACTCGAAATCTGCGCGCGCCGTCCGCTCGCAAACCTGGGGCGGCGTGGCACCGCTGCTGCCCAGAACCGCGGGGGCGATCGGGCTCGCAAGCTGCGCAGTCATCGCGTCGAGGCGCTCAATCGCGCGGTCGTACGCCCCGTTGACGCCGTCGGCAGAGCCGTTCAGGTTCCAGGCGATCGCCATCAGATATACCGAACCAGTCGCATGGTCGAGCGCAGCAACCTCGGTGGCCAGCACGAGCGTCGCATCCGGAATATCGGATTCCTTCGGCGCGGTCGCTGCGAGCGTCGGCTCCCACTCAGGGATGATGCCCCAACCCAGGGATCCGACGAGCGCGCCCGTCAGAGGAGGCATTCCTTCAATTGCAGGCGCAGCAAGCTCGTCGAGGGCAGAGTGCACAACCTCAAGGAAGGTTCCTTCCTCCAGGGCACCCTCAGGATGCGAACCGATCCACTGCGCATGTCCGTCACGCGCGACGATCGCACCCGCGCTCGAAGCTCCAACGAACGACCAGCGTCCCCACGAACCACCATGCTCGGCGGATTCCAGGATGAAGCTGCCATAGTTGCCGTGCGCGAGCTGGCGGTAGACACCCACCGCGCTCAGTTCGTCGGCAAGCACGCGGCGCACCACGGGGATCACGCGACGCCTCGTCGCGAGATCAGCAAAGACGTCGCGCGGAGGCCACGTCTGGCCCCACTCGAGGCTCACAGGCTCGCACTGATACGAAGGCGTCGAAATACTCACCGTTCTATTGTCCCATCTGCACGCGCACTCGTCCCGCCGTGATCCACGATGAGACCTGCGCTGATCCCTACAGCCAGTCGGGGACAATGCCCCATGCAATCGTGCCGACGAGCGCTGATCCGATCATCCAGGGGCCCATCGGCACGCGGGTCTTCGTTCCCGCGGATCCGACGACGATCTTCCACAGTGCCGCGACGCCGGCGGAGACGAAGGAGAGCGCGAGGGCAAAAACCCCGGCGTGCAATCCCACAGAGCCGACCAAGGCCCCCAACACCGGAGCCAGCTTCACGTCACCGCCGCCCATGCCGCCGGGCATGCGATTCAACAAAGCAATCGGCACGAACCAAATGAGCGCACCGATGAGCGCTCCAAGGAGCTGCTCCTGCCACAGCGGCGTCATCACGCCACCGACGACCAGACCGAGGACGACGCCGATAGCCATCGCGATCGTGTATGCGTTCGGCAACCGATGGGTACGAGCATCAACGTAAGCACTCAGCGCGCCGATCATCGCAACTGTCATCACACCGGGCACGTCGGGACGCATCTGTGCCGTCACAAAGAAGATTGCTCCGACGATGCCCGCGCTCCACACAATCGCGTTGCGCGTGAGCGGCTTTTGCGTCGCTTCAATAAAGTAGCGGCGCTGAATCTTCCACCCGGAACGCCACAGCCAGGAAAGAACGACAATCCAGGTGAGAAAACCGGAGATTAAAGACAGATCAGCGCTCAGCCACGGCTGCAGCCACGTCTGAATCACAAGGCATCTCCTCCCCCGCTCACCCGGGCGCGTCGAGCAAGCTCCGCCTCCAGCGCGCCACGCATAACCTCCGTCTTCGGGGCGCGCCCCGTCATCAGCTGAACCTGCGCTGCCGCCTGGAAGATGAGCATGTCGGTGCCTTCGGCAACGATGCCACCGTTCCTTTCGAAAACGCTGCGTAGTGCCGTCTCGCGAGGAGAGTAAACAACGTCGAGGAGAATCTGGCCCTCGCGAACGCTCATCCGCTCGGCAAGCGGATCAGCAACGCCTGCGGGCAGCGTCGAGATCACGAGATCAGCACCGCTGACGGCACGAAGAACCGCGTCGCGATCCGACCACAGCACCTGATCGATAGTGACACCCAGTCGTGAGGACGCAGCGACGACAGAACCGGGTCCCCCGAAACGGCGCGCGGCGACGGTGGAGGTCACGATGCCGAGCTCACCGAGTGCGGCAAGCGCAGACGAGGCCGTGGCTCGCGCCCCGAGCACGACGGCGTTTGTGGGGAGCACTCGTCCCGCCTGCGAGCACGCGCGCCGAATCGCCGAAGCGATCCCCGTGACATCCGTGTTGAAGCCAGCGAGCACGCCAGAGGACGGAACCACCGTATTCACTGCGCCAACTCCAGTGGCGAGCGGATCGATTGCATCCAGGAGCGGGATAATCGCCTGTTTGCAGGGCATCGTGACCGACAGTCCTCGGAAGGACTCATCCAACCCTGCGATGAACTCGGGCAGGCTCGTCTCATCCTGCTCGATGCGGCGGTACTCCCATCCCTCAATTCCGAGGTCCTCCCATGCCGCTCGGTGGATCACCGGCGACAGGGAGTGCTCAATCGGGGAACCGATGACACCGGCCCACATCATGACGCGGTGCAGACCGTCGGGTTCGCGGTGCAGTACGCCTTGAACTGTTCGCGGTTCTTCTCCTGCTCCTCGAGAGTCGAGGCAAACAGTGTCTCACCCGTGTCCAGGTTGACGGTGACGAAGTACAGCCAGTTACCATCAGCTGGGTTCAGGACTGCCTTGATGGCCTTCTCGCTGGGCTGCCCAATCGGCGTCGGAGGCAGACCTGCGTGCAGGCGCGTGTTGTAGGGATTGTCGTTGTCCAGGTCCGCCTGGTCCGGAACGCCGCTGGTCTTTCCGACGCCGTACAGGACGGTCGAGTCCATGCCGAGGTAGCCCTTCGTCTCCCCGTTCGTGTCTGCGAGGCGATTCTCGATGACACGAGCAACCATCGGCATGTACTTGTCGATGTTCATTTCACCGTCGACGATGGAAGCCTTGATGAGGACGGTCTCACGGTCAGCAGGAGCAACGCCAAGACGATCAAGCTCATCGACAGTGCCCTTCACCATCCGTGCGATGACGGTCGTCGGAGTGTCGTCCTCGGCGACCTCATAGGAACCGGGCAGCAGCCATCCCTCGGCGTTACCTCCAGCCTCAGACGGTAGCCCAATCGCCTCCGTGTCGGCGAAAGCAGCGTCTACCTGTTCCTCAGTGACGCCCATAATGTCGACGATCCGCTTCTTGACCTCCGACATCTTCTGGCCCGACGTGATCGTAATCGTCGAATCGACGCGGTTCGTCTCGTCCAGCAGGCCTGCAAGCGCGCCGGCGGCACTCATCTGTTGCTTCAGGCGGTACGTACCGGGACGAATGGACATCGACGCCGAGGTCTTCTCGAACTGACGCACGAACGCTCCGACGGACTTCACCACGCCCGCATCGACGAGCATCTGGCCGATATCGCGACCGGATGAATTCTCAACGATCGTCACCTCGACCGAGCCGGAGCCCGGCCCCGGGAAATCATCCGAGGAGGTCGCAGACGAGTTGAAGATCTGATCGTAGGCGACGTAGCTGGCACCGGCCAGCAGGCCAAGCACCAGAACAATAATGAAGAAGGACCGCACCCGACGGCGGCGCTTGCGCTTGCGCGCCGCTCGTCGTTCACTGGCGAGGCGGCGAGAACGCATACCCGTCGTCTCAGAAGGCGATTCTGCTGCCTGCGCCGCACTACGCTGACGCAGCGCTGCACCGGACACGCGAGGAGTATCGCCAGTATCCGTCACTTCGTCGAAAGAACGAAGCGTGCGCTCGCCCCGCGCCCTTGCCGAAACGGGTGCCACGGCCTCGTCACGCGAGAAACCGTCACGCAAGTCGGTTCCCGCAGCGGGCGTCTCGGTCGCGTCCTGCGATGCATACTGCTCATGTAGATCGGCATCGGAATAGACCTTTCGCTCGCCGGAATGAATCTCGCGACGAGAACGGAAGGGGTACGGGGGAGGCGTACTCATGCGTGCGCTCCTTCACTTGGTTCGAGGATGATTTCCTCACCGGGAGCACGACCACCCATGCGTTCGAGCTCGAGTGCCTGTTCCAAAATGATCTGCGCCGCGACCTGGTCGATGACACTGCGATGCTCGATCTCGGGGATCCCGGATGCACGCAGACGCGCGTGCGCCTGGTTGGACGTCATGCGTTCGTCGACCATCGCCACACGCACATCGGGAACAAGCTTCTTGATGCGGCGTGCATACTTGCGCGCGCCCTTCGCAGAGATCCCCTCTCCCCCGCGCAGGTGCCGAGGGAGTCCCACGATCACTTCGATCGCGTCGTGGCTACGCACGATGTCGGTCAAGCGATCAAGATCGGACAGGTCGGGAGCCCTGTGAAGGGTTTCAACAGGCATCGTAAGAATGCCGTCGGGGTCGCACCGGCTGACGCCGACACGCACGGTGCCGACGTCTACGCCGATACGAATACCCCGACGAATACTCACAGAGCCTCGATTTCCTTGCGGATCGCGTCGATCGCGTCCGCGATGCCCTCGGGCTTGGTGCCGCCACCCTGAGCGATGTCGTCACGGCCACCGCCGCCACCGCCCATGTGCTTACCGACGGCGCGAACCAGAGCACCGGCCTTCACCGACGCCTCGCGCGCTGCCTCGTTCGTCGCGACGACAAGCGAGGGCTTACCGCCGACGAGGCCACCGAGGGCGACGACGGTTCCACGCTCATTGCCGAGGCGGTCGCGCACATCCAGCGCCAGGGTACGCAGAGCGTCCGCAGACGGCATCTCACCAACTGCTGCGGCGACGAGGGTCACGGGACCGACGGCCTGTGCAGAAGCTGCCAGATCGGCACCCTGGCTCAGAGCCTGTGCCATGCGGATCTTCTCGAGCTCCTTCTCGGAATCGCGCAGCTTGGCCAGCAGCGACTCGATGCGCTCGGGCAGTTCATCGGCGCGCCCGCCCACAAGCTGGGAGAGCTGGTTGACGAGCGCGTGTTCCTTCGCCTGGAACTCATACGCACCGTCGCCGACCAGAGCGTCGATACGACGCACGCCCGAACCGACGGACCCCTCGGACAGCACCGTGACGCGACCAATATGACCGGTCGTGGGCACGTGAGTACCACCGCAGAGCTCACGGTCGAACCCATCACCGATAGTGACGACGCGGACCTCGGAACCGTACTTTTCACCGAACAATGCGATCGCGCCAGCTTTACGAGCAGCATCAATACTCATGACCTCGGTGGTCACGGCCAGGTCCTCTGCGAGCTTTTCGTTGACGAGTGCCTCAATATCGGTGAGCTGCGAGCCCTCGAGAGCGGATCCGTGACGGAAGTCGAAGCGCAGGCGCGACGGGGAGTTCTCCGAACCCGCCTGGGTCGCGTCCTCCGACACGACGTTACGCAGTCCCGCGTACACCATGTGCGTCGCGGTGTGAGCGCGCGCGATGGCGAGGCGACGCTGGCCGTCGATCTCGGCGTAAGCCTTCTCGGCCACCGTGATTCCGCCCTCAGTGAGGGTTCCGCGGTGAACGCTCAGGCCACGGATAGGAGCCTGCACGTCGTGGACCTCAACGACACCGCCACCTGCAAGGCGAATGGTGCCGTGGTCGGCGAGCTGGCCACCCATCTCGGCGTAGAAGGGCGTGCGGTCGAGGATGACCTCAACCTCGGCAGGGGCGCTCGCAGCCGGAGCCGCCACACCGTCGACGAGCAGAGCCTCAACGGTGGCCTCTGCGGCCTGCTCCGTGTAGCCCAGGAACGTCGAGCCGCCACCCATCGCCTTCTCAATGTCATGGAAGACGCGAACGTCGGTATGTCCGGTCTTCTTCGAGCGAGCATCGGCGCGTGCGCGCTCCTTCTGCTCGGCCATCAGAGTGCGGAAGCCCTCCTCGTCGACGGACACGCCCTGCTCGGCGGCCATCTCGAGGGTCAGATCGATCGGGAAACCGTAGGTGTCGTGCAGCGAGAACGCCGACGCACCAGAAATGACGGGCGCACCCTTCGCTTCCTTGGCCGTCGCAACGGCGGCGTCGAGGATCGTCGTACCGGCGCTGAGGGTGCGGCGGAACGCGTCTTCCTCCGCGTAAGCAACCTCGGAGATCGTCTTCCAGTTGGTCTCCAGCTCGGGGTACGACGCCTTCATCGCATCCTTCGATGCCGTGAGCAGCGTGGGCATCGTCGCCTCGTCGACACCGAGCAGACGCATCGAGCGAACCGCGCGACGGATCAGGCGGCGCAGCACGTAGCCGCGACCATCGTTGCCGGGACGCACCCCGTCTCCGATGAGCATAAGGGAGGAACGCACGTGGTCGGCCACGACGCGCATGCGCACGTCGTCGTCGTAAGCGGCGCCGGCCTCGGGGCCCGCAGCGCCCAGGCCGTAGCGCTTACCGCTCATCTGCATGGCGGCCTCGATGACGGGGAAGACCTCGTCGATCTCGTACATGTTGGGCTTGTCCTGCATGACGAAGGCCAGACGCTCCAGACCGGCACCTGTATCGATCGCCTTCTGGTCGAGCTCGCCCAGCAGCGGGTAGTCCTTGCCGGAGCCCTCACCGCGCATGTACTGGTCGAAGACCAGGTTCCACACCTCGAGGTAGCGGTCGCCACCCGGATCGACGGTACCGCCCACAGCCTCGGGGCCGTATGCGGGACCACGGTCGTAGTGCCACTCGGCGCAGGGACCCGCCGGGCCAGGCTGGCCGGTGTCCCAGAAGTTCTCCTCGCGAGGCAGGCGGACGATGTGCTTGGGGTCCATGCCGATCTGTTTGGTCAGCACATCGAAAGCTTCCTCATCCTGGTCCCAAATCGTCACCCAGAAGCGATCACCGTCGAGGCCGTACTTACCCTCGTCGCGCGAACCGGTCAACAGGTCCCACGCATAGTTGATCGCACCTTCCTTGAAGTAATCGCCGAAGGAGAAGTTGCCGTTCATCTGGAAGAACGTGCCGTGACGGGTCGTCTTGCCGACGTTGTCGATGTCGTTCGTGCGAATGCACTTCTGCACCGACGCGGCGCGCGGCCACGGCGCAGGCTCAACGCCCGTGATGTAGGGGATGAACGGAACCATGCCCGCGATCGTAAACAGAATCGAGGGCTCCGGAGAGACGAGAGAAACGGAAGGACGAATCTCATGACCCTGCTTCTCGAAGTAGTCGAGCCAGCGGGTGCGGATTTCAGAGGTACGCATAGTTCCCCATGTTAGACGGTTGGCGCCGCTCACGGCACATCGGCACGCGCAAGCGGACAGTGGGATGAAAGAAAAAACCGCGCCCCCGAGCATTGCTCGGGGGCGCGGCGTTGACTAGTGTCAGCGCGAGTAGTGCTCGACGACCATCTGGACGTCGACGGTCACGGGGACCTCAGCGCGCTTGGGGCGACGCACCAGGGTCGCCTTGAGGCGGGAAAGATCGACATCCAGGTACTCGGGGACGGCGGGCAGCACGTCGCGGTGAATACCCTCAGCGGCGATCTCGAAGGGAACCGTGGTCTGCGACTTCGGCTTGACCTGCAGGGTCTGGCCGGGCTTCACACGGAACGAGGGGCGGTCGACGATCTTGCCGTCAACGAGGATGTGACGGTGCACGACGAACTGGCGGGCCTGCTGGATGGTGCGGGCGAAGCCGGCGCGCAGGACGAGGGCGTCGAGGCGCATCTCAAGCAGCTCGACCAGGTTCTCACCGGTCAGGCCGGCGGTGCGACGGGCCTCTTCGAAGGTGCGGCGCAGCTGCGACTCGCGAATACCGTACTGAGCGCGCAGACGCTGCTTTTCCTTCAGACGAACGGCGTAGTCGGAGTCCTGGCGGCGGCGGGTGCGGCCGTGCTCACCGGGGCCGTAGGGGCGCTTCTCGAAGTAGCGAACGGCTTTGGGGGTCAGAGCCAGACCGAGGGCGCGGGACTCGCGCACCTGCTTGCGGGAACGATTCGTTGCCATGTTTCTTCTTCCTGTTTCTCATGTCATGCCGGGGATCCCGGCATGGGGCCAACTCCAGGATCGATCCGATCCATCGGCTAAGGCCCCAGGTGCCCGCTGCTGCGGACAACTGTTCCATCCTAGCGTCTTTTCAGCAGATTGCGAATCACACCGAGCCGCTTCGTGAGCATCGCCTCATGTCCGTTTTCCGTCGGCTCGTAGTACTGCGTACCTTCCAGGTCGTCCGGCAGATACTGCTGCGCGGCAACATGGTGAGGCTGATCGTGCGCGTAGAGGTACCCGTCGCCATGGCCCAGAGCCTTTGCGCCGGCGTAGTGCGCGTCGCGCAGATGTTCGGGCACCGCTCCCCCACGCCCAGCGCGAACATCCGCGATGGCGCGGTCAATCGCCAAATAGGTCGCGTTCGACTTCGGGGCTGTCGCCACGGCGACGACAGCCTGAGCCAGGAGCAGACGCGCCTCAGGCATGCCGATAAGCGCGACGCCCTGCGCGACGCTCACACAGGTGGTGAGCACCTCGGGGGCTGCCATCCCGATTTCCTCAGATGCGGCAATCATGATGCGCCTCGCAATGAAGCGCGGGTCTTCCCCGGCCTCGATCATCCGGGCAAGATAGTGAAGCGAGGCGTCCACATCAGACCCGCGCATCGACTTAATGAACGCACTCGCGACATCGTAGTGCTGATCCTTGCTCCACCGAACCAGCGCTTGATTCGCCGCTGCCTCGACACTCGCGACAGTGATCTCGCCAGAGCCATCATCACTGGCAACGCCTGCCGCCGCCTCGAGGAGAGTGAGTGACTTTCGTGCGTCCGAGCCTGCCAGACGCACGAGGCCAGCCACGGCCTCGTGCGTGATGGAAAAGCGCCCCGCGAGACCGCGATCATCCGCCAGCGCACGGCGGATCAGTCGCTCGATAGCGTCCGAATCCAGGGGCCGAAGCGTCAGCAGGAGCGAACGCGAGAGTAGCGGCGAAATAACCGAGAAGGACGGATTCTCCGTCGTCGCCGCAACGAGCACCACCCAGCGATTCTCAACCGCCGGAAGCAGCGAATCCTGCTGCGACTTAGAAAAGCGATGCACCTCGTCGACGAACAGAATCGTTTCCTCTCCCCCGCTGGCAAGGGTTCGACGCGCATCATCAACCACGCGCCGGACGTCGCTCACACCGGAGGAGACTGCCGACAGCTCAATAAAACGTCGCCCTGACGCACGCGCAATCAGATAGGCGAGGGTCGTCTTACCCGTTCCGGGCGGACCCCACAGCACCACGGAGGAAACGGCAACACCATCACTCGAACCGGGCGACAGGAGGCGGCGCAGCGGCGCTCCTTCGCCAAGCAGGTGAGACTGACCGACTACCTCTTCAAGGGTCGTCGGGCGCATACGAACGGCGAGGGGCGCGCCCGCGTTGAAAGCAGGCACGCCCGACTCGTCGACGGATTCAGAATCAAACAGATCCATGAAACCTAGCTTAGGACAGAGTGACTCCATTCGAGGCGGAGCCAATCTTAGGACCGGAGAGAACCTGGACAACCACGAGGCCGCCGAGGATCAGCATGCAGGCACCGGCACCGAGCAGGTATCCGTTAAGTCCCTCGGACTCATTGCCAGCGAGCGAGGAGGACAGCATCTCCGCGTGAAGCTTCACGGCACCCGATGCGTCGACCGACGAACCGTTCGCCGCCGCTCCCACGGTGGAAGCAACCTTGAATTCGGCCCATCCGACAAGCTCGTGCGAGCGGTTTGCAACAACGACCTTGTACTCGCCAGTCGGCAGACCCGTGAGGTCCATGGTGACCTTGTTGGAGTCCTCGACCTGCAGCCAACGGGCCTCTCCGGTCTGCATGATGTTGGCACTTACCCAGTCGCCTGCGGCAGCCTTCTCCGACGGCACGTTGATGGTCAGCTGGCCGGCCGTGAAGGCGGCGCTCACGCCGCCCTTGTTTGAGTCGGTCAGCTGAGACTCGTCAGTAATGGGCGACACAGGGGTCTCGGACGGCCGCGAAGCAGTCGCAGACGCGGACGGGCCAGGCGTCGGGGACGCACTCTCGGAAGGAGTCGGCATGGGACGCACGGCCGGCAGCTGCGGATCGTCAGGCTGCGGTGCGGGAGCGGCGGAAGGCTCCGTCGTGGGCTCAACCACCGGGTCCGGAGCGGGCGCCGGAGCGGGATCAGCGGTCGGCTCGACCGTCGGAGCGGGCTCGGGGTCCACCGTGGGGGCAGGCTCGGCCGTCGGCTCGTCCGTGCGGGCAGGCGAGGCCGTCGGCTCGTCCGTGTGGGCAGGCGAGGCCGTCGGATCATCGGTGGGAGCAGCTGTCGGGTCCGCGGTGGGAGCGGGCGTCGGATCGTCGATATTGTCGACGTACGGACTATTCACCATCACCGTATAGGTGACCGGATTGGGCTCAACTCCGGAGGTGTCGCTGCGGTACATCACAACAGTGACCGTGTGCACGGTTCCGGCCTTCCATGTAATCCCCTCGACGTTGTTCGTGCCATTGGGAATGGCCGTCATGATCGTAGGATCATCAAGCGAGGCAGCAGCCCACAGATCGGGGTCGTTCGCCGTCACGGACTCATTGTTACGGGTGAAAGTCGGACGCTTCAGCGGCGTGACCTGTCCATGATCCAGGATCAGTCCCCAAAATCCGGTTTGGACGTGTGCGGCAGCGAAGTCTGAGTTCTCCGACATGGCTGCGCGGAGCATGCCACCTTCAAACACGCCGTAACGCGGGGCGTCATCCGCCCGCGCGGCGAAACCGGGGATCGCGAGACCGATGCCCGCAAACAGGAACAGCGCCATGAGCAGGCTCATGGTTCGACTGCGACCGACGAACCTCCGAGCGCCGACGGCCGACGATGCGCGTCCGTGCTGCATACCGTTCTCCTTAGTGACTAAATCCGCAGAAACTATTGTACTGAATCAAGAGTAACAGGCGTAACGCATGAATGCTAAATCCCAACACACACCATGTGGTTAATGCACACATTCCCAGCGCATCGCCCCAGGTGTGCGGGCTTTAGCGCAGCAGTCCGTGCGAGCGGCGAACAATGCTGACCGTCACGATCGCCCCAAGGAGGGCGAGGAGACCGCCACCCGCAAGGATCCAGCCATTAAGGCGAGACTCCTGCTCACGAACAGCCTGGTTCGTGGCCTGCTGCTCCGAATGAGCCTTGGGACCAATCTGCGAAGCGGACACGCTCTCCTGCTCCTCAGACGGGGAGGGAGACGGGGTATCAGCGTTCGAGCCGACACCGCCAGCATCAGAAGAAGACGAACCATTACCCCCGGAGGAAGAAGCGGACGAGGCCGAGGCGGAGGGCATCGGGGTCGCCGACGCGCGTGAGGTATCCGAGGCATCGGCCGAGGGGGTGGTACGGGTGGATGGCGTCGCCGTCGCGTTGGGGGGAACACTGGCCGGCGCGTCACTACCAGCATCACTGGAAGCATCATCCGTCAGATCAACAACGGGCTTAGCGGCGTTATTGGCGGCATCAGCAGTCGGAGACTCCGAAGGATCATCGGTCACCACGTCAGAAGTCGCATGGTCATCAGGCGCTACCGACGGCTCATCCGTAGGCTCGTGAGAAGGCTCATCCGTCGGTGTCAGCGAGCACGCATACGTCTGCGCATTGGCTTCTGCGACCGTCACAGACACCTGCACATAGGTGCCGGTCACGCCATCGCCAATCATGATCGAGTGCTCGGATCCAACCACCCACGTTGACGGAAGCTCAATATCGGCACTAAAGGTGCCGGTGGTCGACACTTCGGCGACGCTCCAGGCGGTCTTATTGCGGACGACAGACGCGGGAACCCAGGCAGGAAGATTGACACCGTCGGGACGAACTTCCTGCCCATCGTCGAGCGTGACGATGACGAAGCCGCGCAACGTCTCAGAACTAGCGCCCCAGCCAGAACCCTCCACATGCAGCGGAGAACCGACAGGAACGACCGACGATACGACGATGGATGCACCCTCGTCAGCAGCGGTCAGACACTGTCCGCCCACGCCGACAACTCCGTCAACGCTGTATGCAGGCTGAGCAGCCACAAACACTCCACCGACGATGGAAGCAGACGCGGTCAGAGCCAGCAGAGGCATACGCAGTCCTCTACCGTACGATCGCATCTGTGTCGTCATCTGTGTCCTTCTCTGTCTCGACGGGATGTCGTGTGCTAATCGGCTTCACCATGCCCAGAATCAATATGTCAGTGTCCGAGTAACCACCAGCTACAGGAACCATCCTATTGCCTGATGCCTATTCCGCAATTGCGAACAACAAGCAAAATACCGGAACATGCAGTCAAAACACGTTTTTATCAGGAAATATCAGCCCTCTATCAACTTCGTGTGAATTATATTATCCGATAATCATGGGGCTGCATGACCCGCCGGTCAAGATTTGAGATATTGGGAATCACAACGCCCTGGTCATCGCGTCGGAATCACCAGTGGCGATTCGGTTTCAGGGTCGTCGATGATCCTGCAGGGCACGCTGAAAACACGTTCGATCAGTTCTGCCGTCACAACGTCACGCGGTGCCCCCTGGGCAACAACCTCGCCATCCTTCATGAACACAAGGTGCGTTGCGTAGCGGAATGCCAGATGCAGGTCATGCAGTACCGCAACGACCGTCACACCGTCCCTGTGGAGGCGCTGCGCCAAACGCAGGACCTCCAGCTGGTGGTTGAGGTCAAGATACGTCGTTGGCTCATCAAGGAGCAGAATGTCCGTCGCTTGGGCGAGCGACATCGCGATCCACACGCGCTGACGCTGTCCACCCGACAGCTCGCCGACTCGACGCCCCACCAGGTCCGCAACACCTGCGTCCTTCATCGCGCGAGCCACAACCTCGTCGTCCTCATCACTCCACTGATGAAGCACCGACTGATAGGGATAGCGGCCGCGAGCAACCAGATCTTCGACAAACATGTCGCCCGGAGCGACCGACGACTGAGCAAGCAAACCCAGTCGACGCGCAAGAGCCTTCTGATTCATATCAGTAACGCTTCGCCCATCCAGCTCAACCACACCGTGTCGCACGCCAAGTACTCGGGCTAGCGAACGCAGAAGCGTCGACTTGCCGCAGGCGTTCGGTCCAACAATGACGGTCAGTTCTCCTGGCAGAACATCGAGTGAAAGCCCCTCGAGGATCGGGTCATTTTTCCCATAGCCGACAACAATGTCTCGAGCACTCAGCCCACGGCTCACAGCAGACTCACTCACGATCTCACCTCACGAATCAACAACCAGAGAAGATATACGCCCCCAACGACGCCCGTCACGACACCGACGGGAAGCTCAGCTGGAGCGACGAGCCTCTGTGCGCACACGTCTGAGACCAGCACAAGCAAGGCTCCGACGAGAGCAGAGGATGTGAATCCGACTCCCCCGCCGCCGCACAGCCGATGCGCGACATGGGGTGCGGCGAGAGCAACGAAGGCAACCGGCCCCGCCACCGATGTCGCGGATGCGACGAGTAGGATCGCGACGACGATAAGGAGTACGCGGGTGCGACTCACTCTCACGCCGAGGCCCGTCGCCACATCGTCGCCCATCGCGACAAGCCCGAGGGGCACCGCGAAGACGGCACACACCACAACGACAGCGCCAACTACGATCAGCAGAGGCATCAGACGCGCGAGAGTAACGCCGGAGAATGAGCCGGCGCTCCACAGCTGCGCGCGCTGTGCTGCTTCCAGCGGAGCCTTAACGATGAGCAGCGAGTTGACAGCACGCAACGCCGCCGAGCAGCCAATGCCCACGAGGACGACACGAATACCCGTCACTCGCATGCCACCCGCGCACGCAAGGATGATCGCACCCGAAACGAGTCCTCCGAGCAAGGCGCCAACCCCAGTGACCGTGGGGCTTGAGCCCAGAATGATGATCGCGATCAGAGCGCCGGTCGCGCAGCCCGTCGACAGACCGACGATGTCGGGGCTACCGAGCGGATTACCCGAGATCGTCTGGAAGATACGCCCGGCAATCCCAAGCGCTACGCCGACACCAATCGCTGCGAGCATGCGCGGCAGGCGCACCGACTGGACAAAGTAGACTCCAAGAAAATCATCCCGGGACCCACCGTCGCCCAGAAGACGACGGAACGAATCGGCGGCACTCAGCCCGTAGTCCCCCAGAGTCAGCGAATAAACGGCTAACGCGGCGAGGAGAATGGAACCGACGACCACGACGGCTGCGCTGCGCCGGTGCACGCGCACCGATAACCGGTGCAGCGAAACAGTCTTGTAGCGCGACGGAGCTGGCGTCATGACATGCCCTTTCCACGCGCCCCCAAGATGAAGAACGGGGCGCCGATCAAAGCGACAATGACACCCACGGGCACCTCGGACGGGGCGAGCACGAGGCGTGAGACGACGTCAGCACCACACACCCAAGCAGCGCCGACCACGATAGACCAGAGGGCAATGGCACCCTGCCGTGCCCCGACGATGCGTCGCACCATCAGCGGCACCGCGAGGCCGACGAACGTGAGGGGGCCTCCCAGGGCAGTCGCTCCCCCAGCCAGTGCCGTCACGGCGACAACCCCGAGCACACGGACGAGTCGCACGCGCACTCCGAGGCTCACCGCGGCGTCATCGCCGAGTGCAAGGATACCCAGTGCCGAGGTGATAAGTAGGGCAACCACGGCACCACCGGCGATCACTGCACCCGCGCTGGCCACCGAGGCCATATCAACGCCTTCCAATGATCCCGATGCCCAGTATCGATATTCGTTGAACGCAAACTGATTCGCCGCGAGAACAGCCTGAGTGAGTGAGGCGAGAGCAGCCGATACGGCAATACCCGCCAGGGCAAGGCGCGACCGAGAGCCTCCCCCGCTCCCCGAAAGAGCGAAGACAAGTCCAGCGGCAACTCCCGCGCCGATGAGAGAGGCCCCCAGCGTCGACGTGCGAGTGGCGACGCCAGTCGCAGCGGTGACGGTCACAACGAGAAAGGCCGCTCCTGAGTTGATGCCAAGCACACCGGGATCTGCGAGAGGATTGCGAGTCATTGCCTGCATGATGGATCCTGCCAGCCCCAGCGCCCCGCCGATCACGAGCGCGGCGAGCGTGCGCGGAACGCGCAGCTGCGTCACCACCTGCGCGTCCTGAGTGACGCCGCCGTGCACAAGCGCTTCCCATACCACGTCGGGAGCGATCTGACGCGAACCGAAGGCGAGGGAGGCGAGGGCGACAAGGGCAAGCACCAGCGTCGCCACCGCACAAGCAATGGCGACGCTGGTGAGGCGACGTGTCGTCATGTCAGGTCATCGACCCGGATCGTTTGGCCATCGACGTCAGGAGGCCGGGACGAACTGGGCCTCGATGCTCGAGACAATGCCGTCCATGAGGAGGTATCCACCGGTGGAGGTCCACAGGGAACCGTCGACGGGGATAACGTGATTTGCCTTCACAGCACCGAGGGAGTCAAAACCGACGGTACTCTTGGCCTCTTCCAGGGCGGCGGCCGAGGCCTCGACGCCCGTGTTGCCGCCGGCGGAGGGATTGTTCACCGAGGCCTTGCCCAGCGTGCCGAAGAAGATCCAGTCAGCGTCGATCTGATCGATGTTTTCCAGCGAGACGGGCTCGGAGTGACCCTCGCCGTCACGATCCTGGTTCGCGGGACGCTTCATGCCGAGCGCGGTGAGAGCCTGGCCGGCGGGCAGCTCCTTGAGGATGAGGCCGGCGCTGTCGCCCTGCCAACGCACCACCGAGTAGGTCTGATCGAGGTAGCCGGCGTCCTTCAGACGGGCGCTGACGGAGGCAACGTGCTGATCGAATTCCGCGAGCTTGGCCTCAGCCTGGTCGGCAACGCCGAGCGCGTCGGCCGTCAGGGTGAAGGTCTCGCGCCAGTCGCCACCCTTTTGCGTCGTGAAGAAGACGGGCGCGATCTGAGCCAGCGCGGTTAGCGTCTCGGTATCATTGTTCTTCACCGACGTGCCGTCGACGAGGATGAGATCCGGGTGCGCCGCACCGATGGCCTCGAGGTTGGGGGTGCCGACGGAGCCCAGGATCGGGATATCACCCGCGCGGTCAACGAGGTAGTTGGGAACCGTCTGCTGGCCGCGGCCGGAGACGACGCCGATCGGGGTCACGCCCAGGGCGAGTGCATTGTCGGTCGTTGGCTCAGAGAGCGTGACAACACGGCTGGGGTGCGACGGCAGGGTAACCTCCTGGCCGGACGCATCGGTGACAGTGCGCGTCGCAGAGCTCTCGGACATCGCGGAGGCCTCGGGGGACGAGGCTGGAGCGGGCTGGGTGGACGAGCATGCTCCCAGAGCGAGAGCGGTCAGAGCGACGCCAACGATGGCGCGAATTCGCGTCGACAGGTGCACAAGTGCCTCAATTCAGTCGATCTTATCAGGTGCATAGGTAAGCCTAACCTACAGACTACACATTGACCTGGGCTGTCTCATTCATGGTCAGCATGTGAGAGAGTCCCATTCATCAAGGGCCCGCACGAGGCCTTCGCGCCACCATGCCACATCGTGCCCGCTGCGATAGTGGTCAAGCTCAACCGCTACGCCCAGGTGCCGCAGCAGTTCGGCGCAGTCATCCACCACAGGACACATCGTCTCTTCCAACGTGCCCACCTGCAGCCGTAGCCGCACCCCCTGGCGCGGCCGAACCTGCCCGGCGCGAAGGTCGCCCATCAGCGCGCCTTCGCCGACTCCTCGTTGTTCCCCTCCCCACCACAGAGACGGCGATTGAGCGACAACTTCGTCGACGGGCACAGCCGATCGCACAGCGGCCTCGAGTGCAGCAAGACCGCCGTAGGACTGGCCGGCGACCATCACGGGTGCCGCCCCCGCCTCGTCGCACACTGCCCGCAGCAGAGCAACGACGCGATCCGCATCGGTCAACTCCGCCTCGCGCTCGCCCAGATCCCCCGCGTCGATCGTCACGACCCGCAGGCCGGGATAGCGCCGGGTCAGCCAGCCCACGCCGTTACCTCGCCAGATCTCGCCGTCGAAGATGATGAGCGTGCACGTTGGGTCCGCCTCGCCGTCGTACATCACGACCCGGCGCTGGCGCGTGTGCCCGAGCCGGGCACTAATACGCGCGCCAATCTCGCGCTCTCGCGGTGCACGCATCTGAGGCGCCGCCAGATCCTCCGACGGCCACACGACCCGCGCGTCGGGCCCAACGAAAAGCGAGGCTGTGGCACCTCGCCCATTCACGACTCTCAAGGGATTCGATTCATCAGGGCGCGCATCCTCAAGAAATCGTATCCACTCCCCCATGTCCGTACGCACCCCGGGATCAAGGCCCCACGGGCCCACGATCACCGTTTGATAGCTGAGGATCACATCCGCAGGAAGCGCGCACACGAGCGCCCGGGCATCCGCCCGTCCCGGCCCCACCGACATACGAAAATCGTCGAGATGTTCGCGCGCCCGATCAGTGATCGTGTTGAGGACGACGTAGCAGTGCGCAGGCACCTGGGCTCCCCATTGAAAGGTCACGCGAACAGCGTCGACCCCATCAATGACGAGCCGCGGCCCGACGATTGGGAGCCCATCGGCGTAGCGATAAATCCCGTCTGACGCCTCCCAGCGCAGCCGACAAAAACCCGTGCGCGAAAAAGACGTTCGCTCAAACGCCACGAAATCAGTCGAAAAGCGAGATGTCGCCCGCGCCGACGCGCGCGACGACAGCGTCCCCACCGGCGAAGTCGATGACCGTGGTCGGCTCGGCGACGCCCACGGGACCCACAACCACCAGGTCAACCTGGTGCCCGATGCGATCATCCACGTCGAAGCCGTCCGTCAGCGGCTCCTCCTCACCCGGCATGATGAGCGTCGAGCAGGCCAGGGGCTCGCCCAGCGCCTCGACGATCGCCTGCGTAATCACGTGATCGGGGATGCGCACGCCCACCGTGTGCTTCTTCTTGTTCAGCATGATGCGCGGGACCTCCTTGGTCCCCCGCAGGATAAACGTGTACGGTCCGGGGGTCAGCGCCTTCATGGTGCGGAACTCGTGATTATCGATGATGACAAGCTCACCCAGCTGGGCAAACGAGTGGCACAGCAGCGAGAAGTTGTGCTTGTCATCAAGCTTACGGATGGCACGGATCGTGTCCATACCCGCCTTGTTGCCCGCCTTCGTGGCGATCGCGTAGCCGGAGTCGGTGGGCAGCGCGATCGTGCCGCCGCGTTCCAGCAGGTCAACAACCGTGTTGACCAAACGTGCCTGCGGATTCTCGGGGTGCATCTCGACGTACGACATGTACCCATTGTGCACGAAACCCCCACCGGTGGGTAGCCGATGGGGGTTCCGTGGACAAGGTCACGGCGAGAGAATCACTTCTCCGATTCTTCGGACGCTTCCTCGCCGCGCTTCTTCGGCTTCGCATCGACGCCGGCTTCCTTACGCTGCGCGGGCGTGATCGGGGCCGGGGCCTCGGTCAGCGGGTCGAAACCGCCGCCGGACTTCGGGAAGGCGATGACGTCGCGGATCGAGTCGGACTTCGTCAGCAGAGAGACGATGCGGTCCCAGCCGAAAGCGACGCCGCCGTGCGGCGGGGCGCCGAACTTGAAGGCGTCCAGCAGAAAGCCGAACTGCGTCTGGGCTTCCTCCTCGCCGATGCCCATCACGTTGAACACGCGGTTCTGGATGTCGCGGCGGTGGATACGGATGGAGCCGCCACCGATCTCGTTGCCGTTGCAGACGATGTCGTAGGCGTAGGCAAGCGCGTTGCCCGGGTCCTTGTCGAAGGAGTCGACCCACTCGGGCTTGGGCGAGGTGAACGCGTGGTGGACGGCCGTCCAGGCGCTGTGGCCCAGCGCGACGTCGCCCTCGGCCTCGGCATCACCAGTGGGCTTGAAGAGCGGCGCGTCGACGACCCAGGTGAACGCCCAGGCATCGGGGTCGATGAGGTTGCAGCGCTTGCCGATCTCGAGGCGGGCTGCGCCGAGCAGCTCGCGCGAGGGCGTGGGCTTGCCGGCGGCGAAGAAGATGCAGTCGCCGGGGTTGGCACCGGTGGCGGCGGCCAGACCCTCGCGCTCAGCCTCGGTGATGTTCTTGGCAACGGGGCCGCCCAGCGTACCGTCCTCGGCGATCGTGACGTAGGCCAGGCCCTTGGCGCCGCGCGCCTTGGCCCATTCCTGCCACTTGTCGAAGGTACGACGCGGCTGCGAGCCGCCACCGGGCATGACGACGGCACCCACGTAGGGGGCCTGGAACACGCGGAAGGTCGTGTCCTTGAAGTACTCGGTGAGGTCGGTGAGCTCGAGGCCGAAGCGCAGGTCGGGCTTATCCGAGCCGTAGCGCTCCATCGCGTCCTTGTAGGTCATACGCGGGATCGGCGTGGACAGGTCGTAGCCGATGAGCGCCCACACGTTCTTCAGGACGTCCTCGGCGACCTCGATGACATCGTCCTGGTCCACGAAGCTCATCTCGATGTCGAGCTGGGTGAACTCGGGCTGACGGTCGGCGCGGAAGTCCTCGTCGCGGTAGCAGCGCGCAATCTGGAAGTAGCGTTCCATGCCGGCCACCATGAGCAGCTGCTTGAAGAGCTGGGGCGACTGGGGCAGGGCGTACCACGAACCGGGCGAGAGGCGAGCCGGGACGATAAAGTCGCGGGCACCCTCGGGGGTCGAACGGGTCAGGGTCGGGGTCTCGATCTCGACGAAGTCGCGGGCGTAGAGCGCCTCACGGGCAGCGCGGGAGACCTTCGAACGCAGGCGGATCGCGTACTGCTCGGGCTCGCGACGCAGGTCGAGGTAGCGGTACTTCAGGCGGGTTTCCTCGCCCACGTTGCCGGAATCTTCAGCATTGGAGGACACCTGGAACGGCAGAGGCGCGCTGGTGTTCAGGATTTCGATGTCATCGCCCATCACCTCGATGGCGCCGGTGGCCAGGTGCGGGTTTTCGTTGCCCTCGGGGCGAGCGCAGACCTCGCCGGTGACCTTGAGGACGAACTCGGAGCGCAGCTCGTGGGCAACACGCTCGTCGCGGACGACAACCTGGGCGATGCCCGACGCGTCGCGCAGATCGATGAAGGCCACGCCGCCGTGGTCACGACGACGATCCACCCAACCGGTGAGCGTCACGGTCTGACCGACGAGGTCGGTGCCGAGGGTTCCAATGTTGTGAGTGCGAAGCACTGTGATTCCTTTCGTAGTTACCATCCGCGAGACAGGCGGCGGCAGTGTTATTGTACGCCTGCCTTCCGTAGAGTCGCGCGTGCCGCGAGTACGATAGTCATCATGCCACCAGCCATTTCTTCCCCCGCCCGCGCTTCATGGACGCCGTCCGAAATTGGCTTGGCCATCGGTTCGGTGCTCCTCATCACCCTCGTAGCTTTTGAGGAGCTCGCCGCCACGACGATCATGCCCGCAGTCGTCCAGTCTTTTGACGCTGCCGCCTGGTACCCGATCGCCTCGGGCGCGGCCTTGGCGACGCAGCTGAGCGCCACCGTGGTCGCGGGTGCTCTGGCGGATTGGAAGGGCCCCCGTTTCGTCTTGCTCGCGGGATTGGTCCTGTTCGCCGTCGGTTTGGCGGTATGCGCTGCGGGTACGAACGTGGTTGTGTTTGTTGTCGGCCGCGCGTTGCAGGGGCTCGGCGGTGGCCTTCTCATCGTTCCGCTCTACGTGCTCGTGGGTTCGGTCGCGTCCCCTCGTCACCGTCCCTCGTTCTTTGCGTCCTTTTCGCTGGCGTGGGTACTTCCCTCACTGGTCGGCCCCGCAATCGCCGGTCACGTCACCCAGGAGTGGGGATGGCGCTACGTCTTCGGCGTCGTCCCGCTTTTCGTGGTGATCGCTGCTCTGCCCATCGCCTATGTGCTGCGCTCCGTGCCGGCCACGCAGGGGCAGCGCTCCCCCGTGCTTGCATCCCTGTCGCGAGACGCCGGACTCGTCGGAATCGGTGTCATGTTGCTCCAGCTCGCGGGCGCACTGCCCACGCCTATGGCACAGTTCGGGGTTTTCGCCCTCGGCGCGTGCATCACGGTCTGGGCACTGCCCCGTCTCCTGCCGCGCGGAACATTCATCTCACGCCGAGGCATGCCCTCGGCAATTCTGGCCAGGCTGAGCGCGATGGCCTCACAGGTTGGTCTCGCCGTCATGATTCCGCTCATCCTCCAGCGCGTGCACGGGTGGTCCGAGGCCTCCTCCGCCTGGTGGGTCACCCTCGGGTCGATCACCTGGTCGATTGGCGCAGTCGGACAGGCGCGCGTTCACGATCCACATCTGCGACGTCGTCTTCCCGTCATCGGTGGCGCGCTGATGGCGATCGGCGCGATCCCCGTCGGAGCTCTCCTGGTGCCCTCGATTCCCGTATTGGTGCCTCTCGTCGGCTGGCTCCTCGTCGGCCTGGGCGTCGGCCTCGTGCACGCTCCCCTGTCCGTCATGGCCCTTGAGGTCACCCCCGAGGCCAAGCACGGGCGTGTCGCCTCGTGGCTGCAGGTCGCGGATTCGGCAGGCCCTGCCCTCGAACTCGCCCTCGTATCCGTGGCCATGAGCGCGTGGGCCGCCACCGCCACGGTGGGCGGGGCGGCCTACGCTCCCTATTGGGTGATTGCTGGAGTGCTTGCGATCCTCACCGTGATTGCCGTGACTCGGCTGCGTCCATCTTCGGTTCGTTCCACGGGCGAGGCGGCTAGCGCTCAGTCCTCGTAACGGCGCTTGCCGAAGTGGCGGCGTCCGCCATCGCGGCCTGAGTCGCGATCCCAACCGCCGTCGCGGCCACCCTCGCGTTCGCGGCGGGCACGCTTGATGTCTTTCTCCCAGCGCTCGGTACGAACGCTGCGGCGCGGACGCGATCCGTCGCCCTTTTCGAAGCGGTGCGGACGCTTCTCATCACGGTCCCCGAAGCGGCCCTCGCGGTCGCCGTAGCCACCGCGGCCTCGGTTGTCTCGGTCGAAGTCGCGGCGCTCACGGCGCTCAAAACCATCGCGGTCGCCGTGAGAACGGCCGCCGGGGCCCTCGTCCACGCGGATGCGCAGCTGGCGGCCCGACACGTATCCCTTGGAGATACGGGATAGCTGCTCGCCGGACAGGTCAGCGGTGATGTCGACCAGGGAGAAGGTCGGGTAGATTTCGATATTGCCGATATCGCGGCCGTCGATGCCACCCTCGCCCGCAATAGCGCCCACGATCGAACCGGGCTTGACGCGGTCCTTCTTGCCCACCTCGATGCGGTAGCGTGTACCGGAACCGGGGGCCGGGCGACCGCCGCCGCGACGACGGGCACCGTTCGCGCCGCCCTTGAGCGGGCGGTCTTTGTCGCGGCCAGCCTCGAAGGTGGCGCCGACGAACTCGCCGGACTCGTCCAGCTGTTCCTCACGGCGGATCTTGCCGTTGCCGCGACGGTCCTTTTCGCGGCGCGGCGCGGGGCCCTCGTCGCCGACGGCCGTCGCCATGAGGGCCGCGGCGATGTCCTCGACGGACATCTCACCGCCGAGGTCCGCGAGCAGGCGCTTATACATGTCGAGACGGCCGCGCTCGATGCGAGCGGACAGGCCCTCGAGCAAGCGGCTAGCGCGGAATTCGGAGACGGCTGCGGGCGAGGGAATCTCGACCTCTTCCATCTCCGTGCCCGTCAACTTCTCGATACGGCGCAGACGTCCGTGCTCGCGCGGGGTGAAGAAGGTCAGCGCACGACCCTCGCGGCCTGCTCGGCCGGTGCGACCGATGCGGTGCACGTAGGCCTCGGGCTCGCGCGGAACGTCGAAGTTGACGACGAGGGAGATACGCTCGACATCGAGGCCTCGCGCGGCCACGTCAGTCGCGACCAGCACGTCGAGCGAGCCGTTCTTCAGGCGCTCAACCATGCGCTCGCGCTCGGTCTGAGCGACATCGCCGGAGATGCCGGCAGCGCGGAATCCGCGGCCCGAGAGCTCCAGAGACACCTCTTCGACATCGGCGCGAGTGCGCACGAAGACGATGGCGGCGTCAGCACCTTCCTGGCCTTCCTTGATGTGCTGGGCGCGGGTGGCAAGCACGCGCGAGAGCGCGCCGATCTTGTGCTTGTAGGGCACCACCGCATAGGTCTGGTGGATGGTGTCGACAGTCGAGGACTCGGTGGAAACCGCGACCTTGACCGGATCCTTCAGGTGCTCGCGGGCGACCTTCTCAATGGCCGCGGGCATCGTCGCGCTGAACAGTGCCGTCAGGCGATCATCCGGGGCGCTCGAGGCGATCGTCTCGACATCCTCGGCAAAGCCCATCCGCAGCATTTCGTCGGCCTCGTCGAGGACCAGCATGCGCACGTTCGACAGGTCCAGGGCGCCCTTCTCGATGAGGTCGATGACGCGACCCGGGGTACCGACAACAACCTGAGCGCCGCGCTTGAGCGCACCGATCTGCGGGCCGTAGGGCGAGCCGCCGTACACGGGGACAACGTCGAGGCGGGCGGTACGAGCAGCAAAATCCTCGATGGCCTGGGCACTCTGCATCGCGAGTTCGCGGGTGGGGGCCAGCACGAGGGCCTGGACATCGCGCTCGTCCGCGTCAACAATTGCCAGGAGCGGCAGACCGAATGCAGCAGTCTTACCGGTACCCGTCTGGGCGATGCCGACGACGTCGCGCAGCTCCAGCAGCGGCGGGATAGCAGCGGCCTGAATCGGGGTGGGGACGCGGAATCCCATGTCGGTAACGGCGGCGAGGATCTCCTCGGGCAGGCCGAGGCTCGCGAAGGTCACGGTATCCGCATCCTCCTCGTCCGCGCGATCATCGTCGAGGTCACGATCATCGTCGAGGTCGTCAATATCGTCGGCAATCGCCGTCATCTCGCGCTCGTCGTCAGCGCGTTCCATGAAATCGTCAGAGGGCATAATTCATCCTTGCGTGGTGCAATCGGTGTCAGCAAAACCATCGGGGCGGGCCTACTCGGCTCCTCGGCGCGGCCTCACCCATAACAACAAATCCCGCATCCCGCGGGCACCATAACAAGGGGCAGCGCCTCATCGCTATGGCCAGCATACCCTCGCGCGCAGCTCGTAGAGGCGCGTGGTCGGCGAACTCACTGTCAGCGAATCGTCAACCCTCTACCGATCGGACGGCGCTCAGAGAGGCAGGCGGGAAAGGAACGAGGCAATCGTCACCTGTCGATTGTCCTCGGACCGAAGGGGAGCAACGACAAGTCGATCGACCACATCACGGCACAGTCCACGCAGGTCGCGCATCACGACGCGTCGACGCCGCGATGCAGCCCACCGGGCGAGTGCTCGGCTCGCACACGCGCATAGCACCGTGATCAACAGGCACAACGCGGCCAGAGCCGTCGGAAGTGGAATCGGCCCGAGCGCGGGGACCCGAACGTCGATGAGGACGGCCCGGCCCAGGTGCACGAGAACAATCCACGCCACGCCCACGACAACGCCGAGCCACGCAAGCAGCTGTGCTCCTCCCAGCACGCGGCACAACGCCGGCGCTCCGGTCGACACGCGGATATGCTCCGCAACCTCGCGATGCGCCGCATCTGGAGCCTCTCGCGCCCCGCTGAGCGCACGCTCGACCAGCGCCGCGCGCCACCGGGCAGGACGCGCCTGCGCGCGCTCCCCAACGGCCCCACGAACGGCGTTCACGAAAGCAGCTTCATCAGAGGCGGACCGAGTCGGCAACGTCGGAGTCGTCGCCCCCTCGGCGCGCGACTCATCGTCCAGATGCAGGCGGCGCAGCGGGTCCGCACCCGTACGCGCCAGCCAACGCAACGGCAGCCAGCCACCCGCCCGGCGTCCGGCACGCAGCGTCGAGTCAGCCACGGCCTCGGCGATGATGGGGGCACCCGCAAGATCAGCGGCCGTGCCAGCCAATTCGTCGGCCAGGCCATCGGTCTCGAGACCTCGGACCGTGCCGGACAGCTCCAAGGACTCGTGCAGCAGCCGGGAGGCCTCACGCAACGCAGCGCGCGCGCGCGACGCCTGCCGCGCGACCCGCTCGGCCTCACGCGTCAAGTGCTTGATCAGCGTGCGCATGCCCTCACCCGTCGTCGACGACACCGCGAAGACCTCAGCCTGCGCCACACCGCGCTCACTCAGCAGACGACGCAGGTCCTGCTCGATCGCATCACGCTCGGGCATGGAGATGGTATCGATGTGCGTGAGGACGACCGTCACCGACGCGTGGGACAAGCGCAAGCGTTCCAACCAGTCGTCATGGAGACGCGCATCAGCGTACTTCTGAGGATTGACGACAACAACGAGCGCGTCAACGCGCGATGCGAGACGACCGGTGATCTCCGCGTGGCTTGCCTCGACCGAATCAATGTCCGGCAGATCGACGACGACTGTGTCGCCGGGGAGCGCTCGCGGAGCCTCCACCCGACGACCGATGCCCAGCCACCCCAGCAGTTCCTGCGGTTCGCGGCCTCGCGGCAACACGGCGCACGCCTCGTTCGTCGTGGGGCGTCGAACACCCGCGGTGACGACCTCTCCCCCACTCAGCGCATTCACCAGGGAAGACTTGCCGGCACCCGTACCTCCCAGCATGCCGATGACGCACCAGGACGGGTCAACCTCGCTGCGTTCGGACGTCACGTCAATGAGCTCGCGAATGCGCGCCAGGGTCTGCTCATCAAGATCCCGAGCAGCCAGGGTACACATCTGGTCGAGCTGCTGGGCGGCCGACGCCACGGGGTTCGTCGCTCGCCTCATGCCAGCACCTCCCGGGCGCTCTCCACGGCCGCCGCCAGCTTGTCGACGAGAACCTTGTCGGACGCACGGTCGAGGCTCGCACTCACAGGCGCAACGACATCCGACAGCGACTCGCCGGCGAGGCGCTCGAGCGCCGCGCGGGCCTGCTCCGCCAGCGAGCGAACCGTTCGCTCGCCGAAATAGGCTTCCAAGATCGTCTGCGACAGGGCGGCAGATGCGCCGGCGATGCCGACTTCAACTCCGGTGAGACCACCGGTCATCGTAAACGCGGTCACCATCAGTGACACCGTCACGACGTTGATGCCGCCCGCGAGCATGCGCCCGCTGACGCGCGAGGATTCGGCCTGGCCACGAATGATCTGCGTGACCTCGCGCGTCCACTCCTGCGCGACTGTGCGGCCGCGCTGCGCCGCCGCATCGACATCGAGCAGCTCATCGAAGGACGACGTATCGAC
The DNA here is from genome assembly GCF_001064145.1 of Sanguibacter keddieii. Lineage (GTDB taxonomy): Bacteria > Actinomycetota > Actinomycetes > Actinomycetales > Actinomycetaceae > Pauljensenia. The sequence continues at coordinate 100,515 of NZ_JVOJ01000045.1, read as the reverse complement.
GACGATACGCGCCCTGCGCAGGGATTCGCCCCACGCCCGGTGGTATTGGTCCGCCAAACGCTGCGCAAGGCCTCCAGTCAGGTCGCGCTGCACCTGAACGTCCGGGGCTGCCTGTCCGCGAAAAGCCCCCATGACGCGCGAGCTCAGGCCAGAAAACACACGCGAGATGGTCTTGGACATATCCCACGAGCCCAGCACCTCAGCGATGCGTGCGCTCACTTCGCCACGCAGCACGTCGTCGCTGGACGAGGAGGACACCTCCCGGGCATAGGACGCAACGAGCTGCGCAATATCATCGGAGGCCGCCTCAAACGCACGGTTGCGTTGCCTCGCAGCCTCCAGCGCACGCGTCGTCTCCTCCAACGACGAGGCGACGGCACCAGACAGCGATCGGCGCACGATAGCGGCGCGTTCCTCGGCATCGCGTCCGATTCCCTCCAGGTACGCGCCAATCGGCGCAATTGCCTCGGCGGGCAGGCGGGAATCGCTCAGCGGCTGCTCCTCGACCGTATAAATCGCCACCTCGCCCAGGCCTCGCCGCTGGGCCAACGCGGCCAGATCCTCGCGAATCTCCTGCGTCGCCCCAGCGGGGACGCGGTTGAGCACGATAGCAACACGCAATCCGCGGCTCGCGGCTTCCTCCAGGTGCTTCCACGCCACCGCATCGGCGTAGCGGGCCGCGGTCGTGACGAACACCCACAGATCTGCACCGTCAAGCAGCTCCGCAGCCAGGCGACGGTTTCCGTCCTCGACAGAATCGATGTCCGGGGCGTCCACAATGCCCACGGCTGGCCACAACGTCTCCTCGACCGCGATCGTGATCGCGTCAAGGCTGTCCCCGCCCGTGCCCTCGATCTTCGCCAGGCGCGGCAGCACTCGGTCCGACATGAACCACTCACGCGCCTTGGGCGAGCACACCAACACGGGGCGGCGAGTCGTCGGACGCACCGCGCCCGCCCGGCTCACGTTCCGGCCAAGCAACGAATTGACGAGCGTCGACTTACCCGACCCCGTCGAGCCGCCGACGACAACCAGCACGGGCGCATCCGCATCCTTAAGACGCGGCAACACGACGTCCTGCAGGCGTCGCAGCGCGCGCTCCGCGTCACCGCGACTCCCGTCCGGAATGGCCTGGAGCGTTTGCTCGAGGGCTTGTGCCAGCGAGCGAGCTGCTTCAACCGCCGTGAGGGACACTCAGTCCGTCACCTTCTCGATAGTGGGAACCGCGTCGGCCTCGGGCAGGACCCACGTGTGCGGGTCGGCGTCCACCTGCTCACCGCTTCGGATATCCTTCACCGTATCCGCGCTGCCCTCCTCGCCCGGGAACCAGACGAAGGGGATTCCGCGCTTATCGGCGAACTTGATCTGCTTGCCGAACTTCGCGGCGCTGGGAGCAACGTCCGTCGAGATGCCGCGCGAACGCAGCACGGCGGCAATGGACTCCGAGCGCTCACGCTGTTCCTCCGCGATGACCGCGACCACGACCGCCGTGGGCACCTTGCGAGATGCCGTCACCATCGGCGCGGAGATCATGCGCGACACGAGGCGCGAAACGCCAATCGACAGGCCGACGCCCGGGTACGTGCGCTTGCCGTCCTTCGCCAGGGAGTCGTAGCGTCCGCCCGAGCAGATCGAGCCGAGGTCCTCATGGCCTTCGATCTCCGACTCGTACACGCTGCCCGTGTAGTAGTCGAGGCCGCGAGCGATCTTGAGGTCAGCGACGACTGCACCCGGCATCCGCTTGTTCGCGGTATCGAGGAGCTCGGTCAGCTCTTTCAAGCCCTCATCCAGCAGTTCACCGCTCACGCCGAGCTCGGCCAGACGCGTGCGCACCTCGGAAGATTCGGACGTGCGGATCTGCGCCATCTGAAGCAGAACGGATGCCTGGTCGCCCGAGATACCGGACTGAGCCAGCTCGGCGGCCACACCCTCCGGACCGATCTTGTCGATCTTGTCGAGGCCACGCAGGGCAGCCTCAACGTCCGTGACCCCGAGGGACTCGCACACTCCCTGGACAACCTTGCGGTTGTTCACGAGCACGCGCACGGGCGGGATCGGCAGGTTGTTGAGCGCCTCGGCCATGACGAGGGGCAGGTCTACCTCGAAGTGAAACGGCAGCTCGCCGTTACCTACGACATCGATATCCGCCTGCGTGAACTCGCGGAAGCGACCATCCTGTGGGCGCTCGCCGCGCCACACCTTCTGAATCTGATAGCGCTTGAACGGGAAGTCCAGTTCGTTCGCGTTCTCCACCACGTAGCGGGCGAATGGAACGGTCAGATCGAAGTGCAGACCCATGCCCTTGTCCTTGGGAGCGCGTGCGCCCGCCGCCGCGGCCTTCAGGGCCTGCAGGCGGTCGAGCACGTAGATCTCTTTGGAGGTCTCGCCCTTTGCTTCCAACTGCTCGAGGGTCTCGACCGCCCGGGTTTCAATGCCCGCAAACCCATGCAATTCGAACACGCGCCGCAGCTCGTCGAGGACATGCATCTCAATGATGCGGCCCTCCGGGAGCCATTCGGGGAAACCTGACAGGGACGTGCGAGCCATTGAGCGTTCTTTCTGTGAGGAAGGTGGTTAGCCGATGCGACGAGCGCGAATCAGATACTGGTTTGAGCGTATCTCATCCGCGAGCGTCGTCGCCGGGCCGTGGCCGGGTACGAGGACGGTGCGAGGATCGAGAGCGTTGGAAATCGTGCGCAGAGAATGCCGCATTTGAGTTTCGTCGCCCCCGGGAAGGTCGGTGCGCCCGACGCTGTCCTTAAACAGCACGTCTGCGCTCATCGCCCACGGAACCGCTTCGTCGGACGAGTAAAAGGACTGGTTGTTCACCCGAATGTCGAGCGGACTCTCCCCCAGGAAGACAGCCGATCCCTCTGTATGGCCGGGTGCGGGAACCATGCGCAGCCACACGCCCGGAGTTGCCTCGAACGAATCGGAGGGCATCTCACGCAGGTCGTCGGGCTTGACCCACTCCCCCACGAAGTCGGGCAGCGGCATCGGCAGGAACGAGGCCGGGTCGTCCATGCGGTACATGTCAGGTCCCGGCACATACACGGGAACGGTCGCGCCGTCCGGTCCCCAGGTGGACACTGCGGCCGCATCCCAGACGTGGTCCGGATGTCCGTGCGTGAGAAGCACCGCGCCCACGTTGACGCCCTCGAGCTCGAGGACCTCGCGGATCAGGTGTTGGATTCCCGCTGAAGGGTCGACGACAAGGGCAGTGCCCGCCCCGGAAGGGACGAGCACAAGCCCATTCGCCGCGTAGAAAGGCGACGGAATGACGTGAAGACGCATGTCACTCCATGGAGGAGGAGATCTGCGCGAGCCAGGCGCGCTTGGTCTCGAGAGCCTCGCGCACGCTCCTGGCAGCCTTCTCGTCGCCCTTGGCCTCGGCCTCGGACAGAGAACGCTCGAGCTGAGCGATCTGCTCCTCAAGCTGACCAACCATGCCGGCCGCGCGTGCGCGCGTCTCCGGGTTGGTGCGACGCCATTCCTTCTCTTCCGCCTCGCGGACAGCGGCCTCAACGGCGCGCAGGCGACCCTCGATACGGTGCAGATCAGCGGAAGGCACGCGGCCCACATCTTCCCAGCGGTCCTGAATCTGACGCAGCTGAGCCTTCGCACGATCAATGTCGGTCACCGGCAGGATCGCCTCGGCGTCAACGAGAATCGCTTCCTTCGCGACGAGGTTGTCGCGGTACTCCGCGTCGGTGGCCTCGTCCTTCGCGCGGCGAGCGTCGAAGAACACCTGCTGAGCGGCGCGGAAACGCGCCCACAGCGCGTCGTCTTCCTTACGCGAGGCACGCGGGGCAGCCTTCCATCGGTTCATGAGCTCACGGTAGGCGCCGGAGGTACGCGACCAGTCCACAGACGAGGAGAGAGCCTCGGCCTCGGCGATCAGAGCTTCCTTCACACGCTTCGCCTCAGACTGAGCCTGATCGAGCTGCGAGAAGAACTGGCGGCGGTGACGGTCAAACTGGGTGCGCGCGGAGGAGAAACGCTTCCACAGCTCATCCTCAACCGCCTTCTCCAGGCGCGGACCGCGGCGCTGCAGGTTCTTCCACTCGTCGAGGAGGTCGCGCAGAGTCTGCCCCGACTGCTTCCAGTGGGTCTTAGCGGGATCCTGGGCAACAATAGCCTCGGCGCGCTCGACGACGGAGGTGCGCTCGGCGAGAGCGGCAGCCTTGGCAGCCTTACGCTCCTCGCGGGCAGTTTCCTTGCGCTCCTCGGCAGCCTTCGTGGCCGCCGCGACGCGCTCACGCAGCGCCGGGATATCGCCGATAACGTTCGGAGAGGCGACCTGCTCACGCAGCGTTGCGAGAGTCTGATCGATGTCGCGCGGGCTCAGCGTGCCCAGGCGATCCTCAAACAGCTTGATGGTGGCCTCGAGGTCCGCGTAGCGACGCTCGTACAGAGCGTAGGGAGAAGCAGGAATGCCCTCGGGGAAGCCGCCAATGACGCGCTCCTCGTCTCCATCCTTGACATACACAGTGCCATCCTCGCCGATACGGGCGAAGGGGTGGGTGGGCACCTCAGAAGCAGCGATCGTCGTCGAGGCCGCAGCCTCCTCAACAGTCGACGGGGCAGCTTCGGGAGCGGTTTCGTTATTCGGAATCGGCGTCGTGGTCACGATATTCCTTCTGAGACGAGGGCTTACGCCCGGCGCGGGTGTGTGCCGATGTGACACACACTTCTAGTGTGTCACATCTAACGAGCAGGGGAAAGCTCATCACCCAAAAGGGGACGGATGTAACACCCGTTTTGCCCAAATCGACGCAGGCCTCCCGCGCCTCGTCTATGAATCCGCGCCGATGCGCACCGCTTCGAAGACACCGTCGACCCGACGGAGAGCGGACAGAACAGCGTTCAAGTGCCCGAGGTCGGCCAGCTCGAATGAGAAGTTTCCCGAGACGACCTGATCTCCGTCGGTCTTAAGCGCGGCGGCGAGAATATTGACGCGATAGTCAGACAGGACGCGCGTCAGATCCGACAGAAGGCCACCACGGTCAAGAGCGCGCACCTCGATCTGCACGCGGAATGGAGCGCCCAGGCCCTCCTCGTTCCAAGACACGTCGACGAACCGCTCGGGCTGCAACTGTCCCAGCCGCACAGCGTTCGCGCACGTACTGCGATGCACCGAGACGCCCTGGCCTCGGGTAATAAAGCCGACGATGTCATCGCCGGGCACCGGAGTACAGCACTTGGCCAGCTTCACCCAGATCTCATTCGGACTCAGACCCGCGACGGTGATCGCCGCATCGCCCGAGGCATCGGAGCGCGGCTTCTGAGAACCGGGGGTCACGGCCTCGGACAGCGTCTCCTCCGTTCCATCTCCCCCACCCAGGTTGTCGACCAGCTTGGAGACAACGTTTTGCGCGGAGATGTGCCCCTCACCGACAGCTGCATACAGGCCGGACACATCCGGATAGCCGAAAGACGTCGCCACCGACAGGATCGACTCGTGGTTCATGAGGCGCTGGAGCGGCAGGTTCTGCTTACGCATCGCGCGGGCGAGCGCCTCCTTGCCGGCCTCCACGGCTTCCTCGCGGCGCTCCTTCGAGAACCACGCCTTGATCTTCGAACGCGCACGTGGCGAGGCGACAAAAGCTAGCCAGTCGCGCGAAGGCCCAGCCTTGTCCGACTTAGAGGTCACGACCTCGACTGTCTCACCCGACTCAAGGCGCGTATCCAAGGAGACGAGACGGCCGTTGACCTTCGCGCCCACCGTACGGTGGCCGACCTCCGTATGCACCGCGTACGCGAAGTCGACGGGCGTCGAACGCGCCGGCAACACGATGACCTGGCCCTTCGGCGTAAACACGTAAACCTCGTCGCCCGCGATCTCGTAGCGCAGCGAATCGAGGAACTCCTCAGGATCCCCCGTCTCGCGCTCCATCTCGACCAACGCGCGCAGCCAGTTCGCCTGCTCATCGGAACTCATACGATCAGCGTCGCCACTCGACGCGTTGGGGTTCTGCTTGTACTTCCAGTGCGCGGCGACACCGTGCTCGGCGCGCTCATGCATGTCAAAAGTACGGATCTGAATCTCCACCGGCTTGCCGCCGGGTCCGATGACCGTCGTATGCAGCGACTGGTAGAGATTAAACTTCGGCATCGCGATGTAGTCTTTGAAACGGCCGGGAATCGGGTTCCAGCGCCCGTGCAGCGCCCCAAGCACGCCGTAGCAATCCTTGATCGACTCCACCAGGACACGCACAGCCACCAGGTCGAAGACCTCATCGAAGGCCTTTCCGCGCACAATCATCTTCTGGTAGATCGAATAGTGACTCTTCGGACGGCCGCTCACCGTCCCCTTCGTGCCCGAATGACGCAGATCCTCTTCGATCTGGTCAATGACATCTCGCAGGTATTCTTCGCGCTGGGGTGCCCGCTCCGCGACGAGGCGGTCGATCTCCTCGTAGATCTCCGGGTACAGCGTCTTAAACGACAGCTCCTCAAGCTCCCACTTGACCATATTCATGCCAAGGCGATGAGCGAGCGGAGCGTAGATCTCGAGCGTCTCCTTCGCCTTCTTTGCCGCCGACTTGGCGGGCACGAAACGCCACGTGCGAGCATTGTGCAGGCGGTCGCCGAGCTTGATGAGCAGCACACGAATGTCGCGACTCATCGCGACGAGCATCTTGCGCAGCGTCTCGGACTGGGCAGCCGCGCCGTAGCGCACCTTATCGAGCTTGGTCACGCCATCGACGAGGTTGGCGATCGCCTCGCCGTATTCGCCAGCGAGCTGCTCGAGGGTGTAGTCCGTGTCCTCGACCGTGTCGTGCAGCAGCGCTGCGACAAGCGTCGGCGTCGTCATGCCCATTTCCGCCAGGATCGTGGCAACGGCGACCGGATGGGTGATATACGGTTCACCGGACTTGCGCATTTGCCCACGGTGGTGTTCCTCGGCAGTGCGGTAAGCCCGCTCGATGACGCTGATGTCCGCCTTCGGATGGTTCGCTCGCAGGGCGCGTACAAGCGGCTCAATCTCGGGGATCGTGGCGCGTCCGCGTGAGCCAAACCAAACGAGGCCAGAGCGCACTCGGGAACCGGCCGCGGGAAGTGCGGATCCTGAAGTCATGTCGTCGCTGCTCATGGCCCCATGATAGCGACGAACGAGCGGGTCCGGGGATCGTGGCGATCCCCGGACCCGCTCGCTGTCAAGAAACGACGCTTAGAGGTGTAACGCGCTCTCCACCGTCACATCCGTCAGCACCGAGCGTCCACCCAGCGCATCGAGTTCGAGGAGAACGGCCACCGCCTCAACGGAGGCACCGCACTGACGCAGCAGCTTCACCGCCGCGTTCGCGGTGCCGCCCGTTGCAAGCACGTCGTCGATGATAAGGACGCGCTGTCCCTCGTGGACCGACTCGGGGTGCATTTCCATGCGCGCCGTACCGTACTCGAGTTCATAGTCGACGCCAATCACATGGCCGGGAAGCTTGCCGGCCTTACGGATCGTCAGCATTCCAAGGCCCAGCTCGGCGGCCACGGGCGCGCCGAGGATGAAGCCGCGCGACTCAAGACCCGCGACGGCGTCGATGCGACCCGCGTAGCGAGCGCCGATCAGCTCAACGAGTTCCTTGAATGCCGGGCCATTCGCAAACAGCTCAGTGATATCGCGGAACAGGACGCCGGGTTCCGGAAAATCCGGGATTTCCAGCATGTTGCTGCGCACCAGAGTGGCGATCCGATCGCCAAGCTCACCGATCATCGATGATTCTTCTTCCTGTGGGGCTGGTTCTCGTTGCCCAGGCGCTTGCCGGGCTTGATGGGAGCCACCTTCACCGACGCGGAAGCGCCCGGCTTGTCAGTGGCGTGGCGGCCCTGACGTGCCCGGTCGACGGCCGCGTTGTGCTCGCGGGTCTTATCCGACAGCTCCTGGAAGGTCACCAGAAGCGGCGAGGCGATAAAGATCGACGAGTAGGTACCGGCGATCATACCGACGAACAGGGCCAGCGAGATATCCACCAGAGTACCCGGGCCAAGGGCCACGGAACCGATGATCAGGATCGCGCCGACAGGGAGAAGCGCCACAACCGAGGTGTTGATCGAGCGAACCATCGTCTGGTTGACCGCGAGGTTCACGTACTCGGCGAAGGTGTAGTTCCTCTGCTCGTAGACGTCCGAGGTCAGCTCGCGCACCTTGTCGAACACGACGACGGTGTCATAGAGCGAGTAGCCCAGAATCGTCAAGAAACCGATCACGGTTGCGGGCGAGACCTCAACCTGCAGGATCGCGAACACGCCGATGGTCACTGCGATGTCGTGCACGAGCGCGAGCAGCGCAGACGCTGCCATGCGCCACGATCGGAAGTACACCGTCATGAGCAGGGCGACGAGCGCCATGAAGATGACGAGCGACTGGGCGGCCTTACTGGTGACCGACGAACCCCAGGAGGGACCGATCGAGGAGGACTGCACCTCGGTCGCATCCACGCCATAGGCGCTGGCCAGCGCATCGCGCATCTGCGCGGTCTGCGCGGAGTCGAGGGACGTGGTCTGGATGCGCACGGAGTCGGAACCCACGCGCGTGACCTTGGGGGCGCCTTCAACGAGGCCGGTCGAGCTCACTGCACGCGACGCGAAGGATTCACTCTGGTCACTCACGTGAGCGACATCGAACTGCGAGCCTCCGGTGAACTCAATCGAGCGGTTCAGTCCCAGGATTGCGACGAGTGCGAAGCCGAGGACCAACACAGCAGCGGCGAGGCCGACGAAGATCTTGCGCTTGGGAACGACGGCATAGGACTTGTCGCCGGAGTACAGGGCGTTACCCCACTGAGCAAAACTCATCATGTCAGTTCTCCTCTTCCTCGGTCACGTCTGCGGCGTCATCCGTCGTTTCGCCTGAAGCGTCGTCGACGGTTTCTTCCTCGGCCTTGGCGGCGGCGAGGCGGGCGGCGCGGCGGCGCTCGGCAATCGACAGACCATCGCCGGCCTCGTCGTCCGTGTCCTTCGTCGTGGCGGATTCACCGCGCACGACCACGCGTCCGCGACCCGCGTACACGAGAGAGCTCTTCGCGCCCAGGTGCTCGGGGTCCAGACCCGACAGCTTGTGTCCTTCGCCGAAGAAGCGGGCCCGAATCAGCAGCTCCATCATCGGGTGGGTGAACAGGAAGATCACCGCGATGTCGATGACTGTCGTGATACCGAGGGTGAAGGCGAAGCCCTGAACACCACCAACGGCGAGCAGGTAGAGGACCACGGCCGCGACCAGGTTGACGGCGTCGGAGACCAGGATGGTGCGCTTGGCGCGATCCCAGCCCTCCTCGACGGCGGCGCGGAGCGGACGTCCATCTCGGACCTCGTCTCGAACACGTTCGAAGTAGACGATGAACGAGTCTGTGGTGACGCCAATTGCCATAATCAGACCGGCGACACCTGCCAGCGAGAGGCGGTAGCCCATCGCCCACGACAGCAGCGTGATCACCAGGTAGGTGATGATCGAAGCAATGATCAGCGAACCGGCAGAGATAATCGCGAGGCCGCGGTACTGCCAGATCAGGTAGAGGATGACGAGCAGGAAGCCGATGAGGGCCGCCCACAGGCCAATGGTCAGGTGGTCCGTACCGATCGTCGCAGAAATTTGCTGCTCGGACTCGACCTCGAAGTTCAGGGGCAACGAGCCGAACTGCAGCTGGTTAGCCAGCGCGGTCGCAGACTGCGCGGTGAAGTTACCGCTGATCTGTGCCTCACCGTTCGTAATGATGGCCTGCATCGACGGAGCGGTAATGACTGTTCCGTCGAGGACGACCGCGAACGAGTTACGATCCGGGCTGCCTCGGAAGGACGACCCCTGGGGGTCCGAATCGTGGTAGCCGTACAGGATCGTGGAGGTATCCTTGAACTTCTCGGCACCATCGTGGTTGAACTGCAGCGACACGATCCACTGGCCGGTCGACTGACCGTTATTGTTGCGCGCGATGGCCGCGGCCGCAGACGTCAGGTCCGAACCGGGAACGGCTACAGGGCCCAGGATGTACTTGATCTGGCCGGACTCATCGCAGGCGGCGTAGGGCTTATCTGCGGGGCCCTCGACGCGCTTGACATCGGCAGATGCCGAGCAATCGAGCGTCAGGAAGTCATACATGACCTGCTCGGTCACCCAGGAGAGATCCGAAGCGTTCTCGGGAGTCTTCAAGGGGGTGTCGGACAGGACGCCGTCGCCGTCCGCGTCCGCAGCGCCACGAGCGGTCGCCTCGTCCAGAGCGGTGGACTGAACGCCGGACTGGGCCGTGTCAGCCGCTCCAGCGCCGCTCTGCTCACCCGACTGCTCGCCGCTCTGCTCGCCGGATTGCGCACCCGACTGAGCGCCGGACTGCTCACCCGACTGAGGGTTATCCACCTGAGGCTGCTGCTGATTCTGGGGGACGCGCTGCGCGGGCCCGATGCGCAGCACCGGGCGGAAGTTCATCTGCGAGGACGAACGGATCAGGTCCAGCTGCTCCTGGGAGGGGGTGCCGGGAATCGACACCATAATGTTCGAGCTACCCATCGAGGAGATTTCGGACTCGGACACGCCGGAGGCGTCAATACGATTACGAATAATCGAGATCGCCTGCGTGATGTCCTCCTCGGTGATCTCGCGCTGTCCCTCTGACGTCGGGGTCGGAGTCAGGATCAGCTGAGTACCACCCTTGAGGTCAAGGGCCAGGTCGGGATACGGGGACACGCCCTTCACGAAGTGCCCGATCGCAAGTGCCGCGCACGCCGCCAGGATGGCGACGGTCAGGGTCACGAGCGCGCGCACGGGGCGTCGCTTGTGTGATGCCACGGTTCTACTTTCCGTTCAGCCTTGAGTTAGTTCTGCTGCTCGTCGGTGTCGCGCACGTCGAAAGACTGGGCGTCTTCCTGGTTGAGGCCGAGGACGGACGCGTCCTCCTCCACCGCCTCTGCCGCGTCGGCGTCCGCGTCAGCCTGATCTGCGTCAGCGAGCGGCGGCTGTCCACCGATCTCGGCGATGAATTCGCGCTCCCAGTACATCTCATGTCCGTCGGTGGTCTCCAGGACGACGATGTCGCCGTCGAGGTCAACGAAACGACCCCAGAAGCCCACGCGGGTACGCACCCATTCTCCGGGGGTGACGGCTGCGAGCTGGTCGCGCTTTTCCTGTTCCATCTTCTGCATCTGCTGCCTGCGGGAGCGCGAGCTCCACATCACGAAGACGATGAGGAAAGCTGCCATGATCAGGAGCATGTAGTTGTTCATAAAGGCTGATTCACTTTCGATGACGGTCTAGCGCTTCGAGCGCACTTTGCCAGTCTAATGCCCGAGCAAGGTTTTAGCCTAAGTGATCAAGGTGTGGCGCGGCGCAAGACGCCTCCTGAGCCGTTTTGACACTACGCGTCACCCGCGACCAGCACAGATGGGGACGAGGTACACTCCCCTAGTCGAAGAGAGCGCCGTCCGGCGCGGGCGGGGTCAGCCCGAGGTGAGCCCACGCCTTGGGGGTTGCCATACGTCCGCGGTTGGTGCGCACGAGGAAGCCTTCACGCACAAGGTAGGGTTCGGCGACGGTTTCGACGGTCTCTGCTTCCTCTCCGATCGTCACGGACAGGGTCGTCAGGCCCACCGGGCCACCCGCGAAACGACGACAGATGGCATCGAGTACCGCGCGGTCCAGGCGATCCAGGCCGGAAGGGTCGACCTCGAAAAGCTCGAGCGCGCCGCGCGCGGCCTCGAGGGTCAGCTGCCCGTCGCCATGCACCTGGGCGTAGTCGACGACGCGACGCAGGAGGCGGTTCGCGATTCGAGGAGTGCCGCGCGAACGCGAGGCGATCTCGTGGGCGGCCTGCGCGTCGATGGGTGACCCCAGCAGCGAGGCGGAACGGGTGACAACGGACTGCAGTTCATCGGTTTCGTAGAACTCGAGATGGGCGGTGAAACCAAAGCGGTCGCGCAGCGGTGCGGGGAGCAGGCCTGAACGCGTGGTTGCGCCGACGACCGTGAATGGAGGAAGGGTCAGCGGGATCGACGTCGCACCGGGTCCCTTGCCCACGACGACGTCGACGCGGAAGTCCTCCATGGCGAGGTAGAGCATTTCCTCGGCGGTGCGCGCGAGGCGGTGAATCTCGTCGATGAAGAGGATGTCGCCCTCTTGAAGACCGGACAGGATCGCCGCGAGATCACCCGCGTGCTGGATGGCGGGGCCGGAGGTCAGTCGCAGGGACGTTCCCATCTCGGCGGCGATGATCATCGCGAGCGTCGTCTTGCCGAGTCCCGGAGGGCCCGCGAGCAAGACGTGGTCAGGGCTCGCCGAACGCATGCGCGCGGCGTCGAGCACGAGCTGCAGCTGGCCGCGCACGACGCGCTGGCCGACGAACTCAGAGAGCTTCTTCGGGCGCAGCGCGGCCTCTGCGGCACGCTCGAGCTCCCCGGCATCGGGGGCGACGATGCGCATCGCATCGACGTCGAACCCGGAATCCATCTGATCAGCCACGTCCGCCTCCCAGCGTCACGAGGGCAGCACGCAGCATGTCGGAGGCGCCAAGCCCACTGCCCGCCAGCTTCTCGATCGCCTTGGCGGCCTGGGCCTCGGACCAGCCCAAACCGACCAGCGCGGCGCTGACTTCGGAGGCCACGGCATCCTCGGTGGACACGGGAGCGGCCACGGTTTCGTCGCCCGGCAAGGCTGCTGGAGTACCCAGCTTGTCGCCGATTTCGAGCGCCATGCGCTGGGCTGACTTCTTACCCACACCCGGGATGCGCTGGAGCGCCGCAAGGTCCTGGTCGCGCACCGCACGGCGCAGGTCGTCGGGGCGCAGGACAGCCAGTGCGGCGAGCGCGATCTTCGGGCCGATGCCCGACACCGACAGCAGCTTCGTGAACACGTCACGCTCATCCGCGGACTCAAAACCGTAGAGCGTCATCGAATCTTCGCGCACGATCATCGACGTGAACACCGTCATCTCCTGATCACGCGACGCACCCTGCGCGAACGCGGGCGTCACGTGCACGCGAAAGCCGATGCCCCCCACCACGATGTCGATGTGGTCGAGGCCGACGCTCGCGACTGTGCCGCACAGAATGGAGATCACTGCGTTCCTTTCGTTCACGGGTCACCCGCGTGCGCGGGCGAACATATGTACGATTCTAGCCGCGCCTGCGCCTCGGATCGACGGCACCCGTTCGGCGTTGCGCGGCCTGGGCCTCGGCCCACGCTTTTTGCGCGGGGGTCATCGAGCCGCGCGCGGTGAGACGGCCCGAGATCGAGACGGCGACCGAGGAGTCCTCGGGGGCACCGAGCAAGCCGGTCCCCCGCCACGCGTGCGTGATAGCGATGGCCAGTGCGTCGGCGGCGTCCGCAGGCTTGGGGGCCTTGGCGAGGCCGAGGATGCGTGCAACCATCGCCTGCACCTGAGCCTTGTCCGCGTTGCCGTTGCCCGAGACGGCGGACTTGACCTCGGAGGGCGTATGAACGGCCATGGGCAGGCCGGCGCGACCGACGCACGTCATCGCCGCACCCATGACCTGCATCGTGCTCGTCACCGACTGCAGGTTATCCTGCGCGAAGACGCGTTCGATGGCAACGACCTCGGGCTCGTAGCGCTCGATGACACTATCGATCGCATCCGCGATCGTTCGCAGCCGGAAGTGCGTCGCCAGGTCCTTATCCGTGCGGGCCACACCGACGTACACGAGCGAGGCGCGCCGCGACGCGTCGACGTCGACGACGCCGAGGCCGCACCGCGTCAGGCCCGGGTCGATGCCCATGACGCGCATCAGGAGCGCGCCACCATATCGACGAACAGTGCGTGAACACGGTCGTCACCGCCCACCTCGGGATGGAAGGACGTCGCCATGACGTTGCCGCGGCGCACCGCGACGATCGGGCCGTCGGCGCTATTACCGGCGCGCGCGATCACCTCGACGCCCTCGCCCACCGACTCGACCCATGGAGCGCGGATAAACACGGCGTGGAAGGGACCGCCCTGAAGACCCTCAATGTCCAGGTCCTCCTCGTAGGAGTCGACCTGGCGACCGAAAGCGTTACGGCGCACGACCATGTCGAGCGCGCCGAAGGAACGCTGGTCCTCGCGGCCGTCCAGGATCGAGGAGGCAAGCATGATCATGCCCGCACACGTCCCGTACACGGGCATGCCGGACGCGATGCGTTCATTGAGCGTGTCAAACATGCCGAAAGACAGCAGGAGATTCGACATGGTCGTCGACTCGCCGCCCGGGATAACCAGGCCATCGACCTGGTCGAGCTCAGAAACCCTGCGCACAAGCAGCGCGCGGGCGCCGGAGTTTTCCAGCGCCCGCACGTGCTCTGCGACGTCGCCCTGCAGGGCGAGAACGCCGATGGTCACCATCCGCGCTCCGCGAGGCGGTGATCAACCGGCAGGTCGTCGACGTTAATGCCGACCATGGCCTCGCCCAGGCCACGGGAGACCTCGGCGATGACGGACGGATCGTCGTAGAAGGTCGTGGCCTTGACGATGGCTGCCGCGCGCTTGGCGGGGTCACCGGACTTGAAGATGCCCGAACCCACGAAGACGCCCTCGGCGCCCAGCTGCATCATCATGGCAGCGTCGGCGGGGGTGGCGATGCCGCCGGCCGTGAAGAGCACGACGGGGAGGCGACCCTCGCGGGCAACCTCGGCGACGAGCTCGTAGGGGGCCTGCAGTTCCTTGGCCGCGACGTAGAGCTCATCCTCGGGCAGGGAGGTCAGGTGGCGGATCTCGTCGCGGATCTTGCGCATGTGCGTGGTCGCGTTGGAGACGTCGCCGGTGCCGGCCTCGCCCTTGGAGCGGATCATGGCCGCGCCCTCGTTGATGCGGCGCAGTGCCTCACCGAGGTTGGTGGCACCGCAGACGAAGGGAACGGTGAAGTTCCACTTGTCGATGTGGTGCGTGTAGTCGGCGGGGGTCAGAACCTCGGACTCGTCGATGTAGTCAACGCCCAGGGACTGCAGGACCTGCGCCTCAACGAAGTGACCGATACGGGCCTTGGCCATCACGGGGATGGACACGGCCTCGATGATGCCTTCGATCAGGTCGGGGTCGGACATGCGGGCCACGCCGCCCTGGGCGCGGATGTCGGCGGGGACGCGCTCGAGGGCCATGACGGCCACGGCACCCGCGTCCTCGGCAATCTTCGCCTGCTCGGGGGTGACGACGTCCATGATGACGCCGCCCTTGAGCATCTGGGCCATGCCACGCTTCACCTGCGGGGTGCCGACCTCGCGCTTAGCGGTCGAATCGCTCATGCTCACTCCTGTTCTTCCAGCTGGGCACGAACCTCGTCGCTCAGCGACATGTTCGTGTAGATGTTCTGCACGTCATCGGAGTCCTCGAGAACGTCGATGAGCTTGTTGACCTTCAGGGCGCCCTCGAGATCGAGCTCGACCTCGGTGGAGGCGACGAACTGGACTTCGGCGGAGTCGTAGTCGATGCCGGCCTCCTGCAGGGCGGTGCGCACGGCGACGACGTCCTTGGGGTCGGATTCGATGACGAAGATCTCACCGGCGTCCTCGACATCTTCGGCTCCGGCGTCCAGGACGGCCATCATGATGGATTCCTCATCCACACCGTCGGCGGCGGGCACCTCGACGACGCCGCGACGCGAGAACAGGTAGGAGACCGAACCGGGGTCGGCCAGGGAGCCGCCGTGGCGGGTGAAGCCCAGGCGCACGTCGGAGGCCGCGCGGTTACGGTTATCCGTCAGACACTCCACCAGGAAGGCGACACCGTTCGGGCCGTAGCCCTCGTACATGATGGTCTCGTAGTTGGCGCCACCGGCCTCGGCACCGGAGCCACGCTTGACGGCGCGGTCGATGTTGTCAGCGGGGACGGAGTTCTTCTTCGCCTTCTGGATGGCGTCGTACAGGGTCGGGTTGCCAGCGGGGTCGCCGCCGCCCGTGCGAGCTGCAACCTCAATGTTCTTGATGAGGCGCGCGAAGAGCTTGCCGCGCTTGGCGTCAATGGCGGCCTTCTTGTGCTTGGTGGTCGCCCACTTAGAGTGTCCCGACATCACTTCTCCCTGTTGGGTGGATAGATACCGCCACATTCTAACGCGTGTGCGGCCCCCATCCGCATCCGGGCGGGCGTCACGTGGACAAACGTAAACACACTCACAGGAAGCATGGACGAGGCAGGGGCCACTTCCGGGGGCAGGCACCCTATCGGGTGGGCGGGGTCAGCGCCACGCGAAGGGCGGCGCTGGAGGGTGCCAGCTTCTCCCAGGGTCCGTCGAAGGTGAGGATGAGAGCGGTCGCGGTGGGCACGCCTCGGGCCACCTCTGCCCGGTCGTCCTCGCGCGCCAGAACATAGCCCGAGCCGGAGATGGTCGGCTCATGACCGACGATGAGTGCGCGCTCCCCCTCGAAGCTGCGTGCCAGGGTCAGGATGTCTTCCTCGTCGGCGTTGTAGACGCCGCGGTCACACCAGCTCTCGCGAATCGGCACGCGCTGGCTGATCTGGGCAAACGTCTGCTGGGCACGGACCGCGTCCGAGCATACGGCCACATCGAAGCTCCCGATCTGACGGGACAGGACACCGCCGAGGCGCGCGGCCTGGTCGACGCCTGCATCCGTGAGGGGGCGAGTGTGATCGGGGTAGAAATATGCGGCCTGCGCGTGGCGAACGAGAACGAGGGTTGGCATACTTCCAAGCGTAACTGCACGGGGAGGACACCATGGCACTGGGAGTCGAAGCCGCATCGGGCATCTGCTCGGCGCGCGAATGCACGAACGCCGCGATCTACCGGATCGACTGGAGCAATCCCGCGATCCATCGCGGGCGCACGAAGACATGGCTGTCGTGCGAGGAACACCTGTCCTACCTGGAGGGGTACTTCACGTACCGGTCCTTCCCCTACGAGGTCTCAGAGTTCGTCGCGCCCGATGAGGACTCAGGCGGCGAATCGTCTCACGACCACTGATCGAGGGGACGGTCGTTCCAGGTCAGGGCGTGGAGTCCCTTCGCCAGTTCGTCGGCCGAGGCAGGGGCGAAGCCGGGAGCCCACTCGAAGGTCGACGTGCCCGTGTTGGACATGAAGTGCTTGGAGACAAGCTCCTCGTCGATGTCGCACGACAGCCACGTCGCCAGCAGGCGCGTGAGGGCACCGTGGATGACGAACACAGCGACGGCCTCGTCCCCCGCTTGCTCGCGGGCGGCCAGGCCCACGCGGCGCACGGTTTCCAGCGAGCGGGCCAGGGCCTCGCGCCCGTTTTCGCCACCGGGCATGCGATTGTTCAAATCCCCGGCGCACCACGACAGGGTCGTGCGCACATAGAGGGACTGAGAGCACGGGTCGGCAGCCATTTCGAGGTCGCCGGAGCGCAGCTCGCGAATGCCGGGGTGCACCTGCGGCGTCAGCCCGTAGGCACTCGCCAGCGGAGCCGCGGTCAGGCGGGTGCGGTGCAGCCCAGACAACGCGATGACGGTAGGAGGAGGCGCAACTTCGGATTCCCATCGATCCGCGAGGCGCTGGGCCTGGAGGAGCCCTTCGGGAGTCAGCCCGAGGCCGGGGCGCACCGTATCGAGCGCACCGAGGCGATTCGCGGGGGTCTGCCCGTGCCGTACCAGCACAATCTTCACTGTTACTCCCAGAAAAGTCGTTCCATGACGGCGCGCGCCTTGCGTCCAACGCGCAGCCAGTCGTCTTCGAGGGCGTTCAGCCCGCCGCTACCGTACCCGAGGATCGCTGCGAGGGCACGCAGCTCCGCGCTGTCACGGGGCACAACGTCGAGCTTCACACCGCTCATGCGCCCACTCGCCAGCGTGTTCGCCGCACGAATGCGGGTGGCCATGTCCCAGGCATCGAGGAGAGTCTGCGCGTCTTGAGCGCCGATCAGCTCGTGCTCCTGAGCGCTGAGAATCGCCTGCGTCGTCGAGGGCGTACGCAGTGCGGGGTTGTTTAATCCAGCACGCATCTGAATGAGTTGGATCGTCCACTCGACGTCGGTGAGGCCACCGGGTCCGAGCTTCACGTGACGAGCGGGCTCAATGCCGCGCGGCAGGCGCTCGTTTTCCATGCGGGCTTTGAGCAAGCGAATGTCACGCACGTCTGCCTCGCTCACTCCCCCATAGGCGAGCTCATCAAAGAGCTCTCGGGCGGAGTCCGCGAGACCACCCTCACCGATCGGGCGCGCACGCACCGCCGCCTGTCTCTCCCAGGTCGAAGCCCACCGCTGCGCATACTCTCGGTGTGACTCGATCGTGCGGCTCATCGGGCCGTTCTTGCCCTCGGGTCGCAGGTCGAGGTCGACGACGATGCCCAGCTGATTAGTCGCAGAGCCAAGGAGCTTCTTCACGCGGTTGACGATCGCCGTCGCGCTCGCCGCCGCCTCCGCATCGGAGGCTCCGTCGACGGCCTCGTGCAGGGCAATCACGTCTGCGTCCGACGCGTACGAGCATTCGCGTCCGCCGTAGCGGCCCATCGCGACGAACACGACGCTCGCTCGTCTCTCTCCCCACCGCTCAGTTTCCTCCCGCTGCGCGATGGCGAGGGCTCCGAGAATTGCCGCATCCGTGGCGTCAGCGATCGCGTTCCCGCGAGGATCAACGCCGCCCAGCAGGTCGCTCATCGCGCAACGCGTCAACTCGCGGGTGCGCACGGCGCGGACCCGAGCGGCGGCCTCCGTCGCGTCATCGTGGCGATCAATGAGAGCTGCTACTTCCCGGGCCAGCCGATGCGGATCGCGCGGTGCCAGCTCGTCATCATCATCGAGCCAGGCCACGGCCTCGGGACGCTTGGCGAGGGCCTCCGCAATCCAGCGAGAGTTCGGAAGCATGGTCGTGAGCCTGTGGGCCGCTACTCCCGAGTCGCGCAGGAGCGCGAGGTACCAGTGCGAATCGCCGATGTCCTCGGACAGGATACGGAAGTTCAGGAGGCCCATGTCGGGGTCCGCCCCACCAGCGAGCCACGAGATGAACACCGGGAGTAGGTGGCGCTGAATCGCCGCGCGCCTGCTCGTCCCCTGTGTGAGGGCTCCGATGTGCGTCAGCGCTCCCGCCGGATCTCGGTAGCCGATCGCCGCCAGGCGATCACGCGCGCCATCCGCGTGCAGAGATACCTCATCCTCACTGAGGGACGCGGTCGCTGCAATGATCGGGCGGTAGAAGACGTCCTCGTGCAGAGCGCGCACGCGAGTGCGAACCTCGTCGATCGCAGCGCTGATCGACGCCGCATCGGGGAAGCGAGCGGGTCCCATCGCACGCCCGAGGACACGCAGCTCCCGTTCCTTGTCGGGAATCAGGTGCGTGCGGCGCATGCGGGGCAGCTGCGTGCGATGTTCGACGGCGCGCAGGAATCGGTAGCACGAGGCGAGCCGATGCGCGTCGCTGCGTGCGATGTAGCCGCCCTCGCGCAGCGCCTCAATCGCCTCCAGGGTCGACCTCACGCGCAGGAAGGCGTCGGTACGACCGTGAACAAGCTGAAGCAGCTGGACGGTAAACTCGACGTCTCGCAGACCGCCGCGCCCGAGCTTGAGCTCGCGCGACGCGTACGAACGCGAGATGTTGTCTTCGACGCGACGGCGCATCTGGCGCGCCGCTTCGACGAATCCTTCACGTGTCGCCGCGCTCCACACGTAAGGCTGCGCGGCTTCCTCGAAGGCACGCCCGACGGCCTCGTCTCCCGCGCAGGCTCG
Organism: Sanguibacter keddieii; assembly: GCF_001064145.1. GTDB lineage: Bacteria > Actinomycetota > Actinomycetes > Actinomycetales > Actinomycetaceae > Pauljensenia. The sequence continues at coordinate 80,915 of NZ_JVOJ01000045.1, read as the reverse complement.
AGCCTTCAGCAGCGCCTGGAACTCCCAGGTCTGCGCCCACTTGTCCCAGTACTGACGGTAGGATTCAACGGTGCGCACGAGCGCTCCGTTGCGTCCCTCGGGCCGTAGGTTCGCATCCACCGTCCACAGCGGAGCTTCGGTGCCGGGGCCCGAACAGGCGGAGGCGGTGGCCGCCGCCAGGCGCGTCGCGACTTCGAGGGCCACGCGCTCATCCCCATCCGCCCCGGCCTCGGCGACGTAAACGACATCGACATCGGAGATGTAGTTGAGTTCGCGTGCTCCAGTCTTACCCATCGCGATGATGGCAAAGGGGACGAGCCCGCGCGGATCGATGTCCCGCCTGGCCAGGGCTAGGCTGGCCTCAAGGGTCGCATCGACCAGGTCGGCTATGCGCCGACCAACCTCTGGCATGAACCCTTCGGGATCGTCACTCGTCAGGTCATCGGCGGCCAGGTACAGCAGGACCCGGCGATACGCGCCACGGAGATCGTCCACACGGGCATTCTCAGAGGCGACGAAGCCCCCAGACTCCCCTCGCGTCGCCCCCACGGACGCAAGCATCACACGCGCGGCCTCACCAGGGTCCTCCCACGTTGATCGTGCGCGGCCGGGATCGGCGATCACGTAATCGCCCAGCCACTGGCTACCACCCAGGACAGCGCACAGGCGAGCGCGCGCACGCGAATCATCGACGAGTCCCCGCACGAGGCCGGGGTCCGCCTCGTGCAGACGGATCGCCGCCAGCAGCGCCTGATCAGGGTCGGCACTCTCTCCCAAGTCCGCCGCCCACACCTCGGCACCACCCGGAAGCTCCTCAAAAAAGCCCAGGGCTCTGCGGGGGTCCAGGAAACCAGCAATCCGAAGTTCGTCGGGTGTCACCGGGCAATGACCTTCAGGAATTGCTCGAGCTCCTGGCGAGTGATCTGCTGGCGGTATTCCGTCCATTCCTTGCGCTTGTTGCGGATGACGTAGTCGAACACCTGCTCGCCGAGCGTGGCGGCCACCAGGTCGGAGATCTTCATGGCACGCACGGCGTCCGCCAACGAGGCCGGCAGGGCGTGAATACCCATGACCTGACGCTCTCGATCCGACAGATCCCACACGTTGTCCTCGGCCTCGGGCATAAGCTCCATCTTCTTCTCGATGCCGTCGAGCCCCGCAGCGATGAGGACAGCGAACGCCAGATAGGGGTTCGCACTCGGGTCGGGCGCGCGGTATTCGATGCGCGCGGCGGCAGCCTTCTTCGGCTTGTAGAGGGGAACACGCACGAGAGCCGAGCGATTCAGGTGACCCCAGCACACGTAGGAGGGTGCCTCTCCCCCGCCCCACAGGCGCTTGTAGGAGTTGACGTGCTGATTGGTGATGGCCGCGATCTCCTCGGCATGTGCGAGGAGGCCCGCAATGAACTGGCGTCCCGTCGTGGACAGGCGATACTGACCCGCCGGGGAGAAGAACGCATTTTCTTCGCCCTCGAACAGCGACAGGTGCGTGTGCATACCCGAGCCGGGGTGCTCGATGAAGGGTTTGGGCATGAACGTCGCGACGAGCTCCTCGCGCAGCGCGACCTCCTCGATGAGGGTGCGCGCAGTCATGATGTTATCCGCGGCGCGCACGGGGTCAACGGCGCGCAGGTCGATCTCATTTTGTCCCGGTCCTCCCTCGTGGTGGGAGAACTCAACCGGGATCGCCATGTCCTCAAGCATGCGAACGGCGCGGCGGCGGAAATCGTTCGAGTCGCCACGCGCGACGTGATCGAAGTATCCAGCCTGATCGACGGGAATCATGCGATCAGGAGTCACGGGCTGACGCAGCAGGTAGAACTCGATCTCCGGGTGGATCATCACACGGAAGCCCGCATCGGCGGCGCGCTCCACCGCTCGCTCAAGGACGCCGCGGGGATCGGAGGGAGCCGGGCGACCATCAGGCATGAGGACATCGCAGAACATGCGGCCAACCGGGTCCTCATTGGAACGCCACGGGAGCAGCTGGAACGTCGACGCATCGGGCTTGAGCAGCATGTCCGACTCGTAGACGCGCGTCAGGCCTTCGACGGCCGAGCCGTCGAAGCCAATCCCCTCAGCGAATGCCTCCTCGAGCTCACCGGGGTCGATCGAAATCGACTTCAACACGCCCGCAACATCCGTGAACCACAAACGGATAAAGCGAATGTTCTTCTGCGCCACCTCGCGCAGCACGTATTCCTGATGCGAATCCACCGGTATCCTCCCGTTGAGAAAAGAACGGGCCGACCGCAGGGACTGCGGTCGGCCCGGCATGGCTTCAGTCTACTTGCCCAGGTTGAAACCCTTCGAGATGGATTCCAGTGCGCCGGTGAGATCGGAGGGAAGCATCCACAGCTTGGACGCCTGACCGTCAGCAATCTTCGGCAGCATTTCGAGGTACTTGTAGGACAGGAGCTCGGGCGTGGCGTTGCCAGCGTTGATCGCCGCGAAGACGGTCTGGATGGCCTCGGACTCGCCCTGTGCACGCAGGATCTGTGCCTGGCGGGCACCCTCGGCCTGGAGGATCAGGGCCTCCTTCTGGCCCTTGGCCTGCAGAACCTGGGCCTCCTGCTGGGCGGAGGCGGCTAGAACGGCAGCCTGCTTGGCGCCCTCGGCCTTCTTGATCTGGGCCTCACGCTCGGCCTCAGCCGTCAGAATCGTGGCGCGCTTCGTACGCTCTGCCGTGATCTGCTGCTCCATGGCGGCCAGGACTCGCGGCGGCGGCTCGATGGACTTGAGCTCCACGCGGGTCACGCGAATACCCCACGGGCCCGTGGCTTCGTCAAGGACGCCACGCAGCTGCTTGTTGATCGACTCACGCGAGGTCTGCGTCTGCTCCAGGTCCAGCGAACCGATCAGGTTACGCAGCGTCGTCGCAGTCAGCTGCTCGATCGCCTGCAGGAAGTTAGCGACCTCGTAGGTCGCGCTGCGCGGATCCGTAATCTGGAAATAGATGACGGAGTCGATCGAGACCATCGCCTGGTCGGCGGTGATGACGGGCTGAGGCGGGAAGTTCGCAACCTGCTCGCGCAGATCGACACGAGCGGCGACGCGGTCCACGAAGGGGACCAGCAGGTGGAAACCACCCTGCATGACCGCCTGGTACCGGCCGAGGCGCTCAACAACGTAGGCCTGCGCCTGCGGGACGATGCGCACTGCGCGGGCGAGCGAGACCACGACAAAAATAACGACAGCAAGCACCACGATGACGGCGATGTTGCCGATGATGTCACCTGAATTCACAGCGTCTTTCCTTTCTTACGTCAATGAAAAATACAGGATGTGCGGGATCAGGAGGCCGAGTCCCCGTACGGATTGGTCGGGGCCGCAGAGGCCGGGTTGAGGGCGCTCACGACAGCGGTTGCACCGTCGATGCGATCAACACGAACTTCGGCGCCGACGGGCAGCATCGGCCCCTCGGTGCGCGCGCTCCACTCTCCACCGGAGAACTGGATACGCCCGTGGCGCTCGCCCACGGCCTCGGTCACGTAACCGGTCTTGCCAATCAGACCATCAGTGTTGCTCGGAACGTAACCACTGGACCGGTCGATACGCCCCTTCAGGAAAGGACGCAGGATGACCAAAAGAGCGATCGAGACGACAATGAAAACGATGACCTGAACCATCAGATCTGCGCCGCACGCACCGGCTATGCCCGCGGCCAAGGCACCGATCGCAAACATGAGGAACACGAAGCTCACGCTCATGACCTCGACGATTCCGCAGACGAGGGCGCCGAGAATCCACAGCCACCAGGTACTCATCACACAATCCCTTTCAGTCAGTCACGCCGCGTGCCCACCAGCGCCCGTCGGTGTTGCCGGCGAGCAGAGGCATGCCATACACCTCGGACAGGTTGACACCGGTCAGGACGTCCTCGATCGGCCCCTGATGCGTGATCGCGCCGTTCGACATGATCGCGCAGTGCGTCACGCCCGCGGGGATCTCTTCGATCTGATGCGTGACCAGGATGACCTGCGGGGACTTCGAGCCCGCCATAATCTCCGAGAGAGCAGCAATCAGCAGCTCTCTCGCCCCCAGGTCAAGGCCGGACGTCGGCTCGTCGAGGATGAGCACCTCCGGGTCAGTCATGAGAGCGCGCGCAAGCAGCACGCGCTGGGCCTCGCCCTCGGAGAGCGTCGAAAACTCGCGCTGGGCCAGGTGCGAGACACCGAAGATGTCCATGAGCGCGTGGGCGCGTTCATCGTCGACCTGCTCGTATTCCTCGTCGTGGGCGACGGCCAGGCCCCAGGCGGCACTGCGCACCGTGTCGAGGACCGTCTGGGTCGGCACGATCTTGGCCCCCACCGCGGCCGACGAGAGCCCCACGCGCGTGGCGATCTCTGAGGGGTCGGCGTGCGACAAATCGGTCTCCGACACCGTCACCTCTCCGCTATCGGGAGCGATACGGCCCGAGGCCACGCGCACCAGCGTGGTCTTGCCGGCGCCATTCGGGCCGACGATGACCCAGTGCTGGCGCGGGCGCGTCGACCACGAGACGTCGGACAGGACCTGCGTGTCCCCGCGTTGGAGGAACACGTGAGAAAGATTCAGGACGTAAGTCATGTATCCAGCCTAGTCGTCTGTCGGGTGACGTGCGCCCTAAACGAGCGAACGGTACAGCTCGGCGGTCTTCACGCCGATCGCTTCCCAGGAGAAGTGATCGCGGGCGCGAACGAGGCCGGCCTCACCCATGCGGCGTCCCAACTCAGGATCGTCAAGGACACGCACCAGTCGATCAGCCATCGCTTCCTCAAAGGCGCGAGGATCAAGCGGGGTTCCCGTGCCGTCCTGCTTCTGTTCGATCGGCACAAGGTAGCCGGTCTCTCCATCGACGATGACGTCGGGGATGCCGCCGGTCGCGGTGCCGACGACGGGCAAACCCAGGGCCATCGCCTCCAGGTTGACGATGCCGAGGGGCTCGTACACCGACGGCGTGATGAAGACCTGAGCCGAGGACAGGATCGCGGCCACCTCGGGCTGGGGAAGCATCTCGGAGATGAGAACGACGCCCGAGCGACGAGCACGCAGCTCGGCGACGAGGCCCTCCACCTCCGCGGCAATCTCGGGAGTGTCGGGAGCACCGGCACACAGCACGAGCTGAACGTCATCGGGCAGCAGCTGGGCGGCGCGCAGGAAGTACGGAAGGCCCTTCTGGCGGGTGATGCGGCCGACGAACACAACCGTGCGACGAGACGGGTCAATACCGTGCTCGGCAAGCACACGGGCGCGCAGCTCCTCGCCCGCTTCCCCTTCGGGGGCGTGCCACTTGTTCAGGTCGATACCGTTGTGAATGACATGCACGCGCTCGGGATCAACGCCGGGGTAGCAGCGCAGAATATCGTCGCGCATGCCGTTCGAGACGGCGACGATCGCGCTCGCAGCCTCGTAGGCGGTCTTTTCCACGTAGGACGACAGGCGGTAGCCGCCGCCGAGCTGCTCAGCCTTCCACGGGCGCAGCGGCTCCAGCGAATGCGCCGAGATCACGTGCGGGATGTCGCCGAGAAGCGACGCAACGTGTCCAGCAAAGTTCGCGTACCAGGTATGGGAGTGGACCAGGTCAGATCCCTCGCACGCGGCGGCGATCTCGAGGTCAACACCGAGCGTGCGCAGGGCGGCATTCGCTCCTGCCAGCTGAGGCAGATCAGCGTGTCCGGTCACGCCCGGGTCAGCTCCGTCGGTGCCCGGTTCGCGCGGACCGTCAAACGCCTGGACGCGCAGGTCCTCGACGAGGCCACGCAGGACCTTAGCCAGTTCGAGCACGTGGACACCGGCTCCTCCATAGACGTGAGGCGGGTATTCGCGGGTAAGGAGATCAACGCGCATGGTGGGGTCCTTCCGATGGGAGCGACGTGTGAGACTCATCGTATCCGATCTCACGTCGTCGCCGGTCGAAAACGAGACGGTGTAGCAATCGATAGACATTTGTAATACAGTGTGACCACTCCCACGGGTCCGCACCGATGCGGATCCACTCGACCAACAAAGAGGTGCCACATGGCAAAGAACCACGTCCTGGCAATCGTTCTCGCGGGCGGTGAGGGTAAGCGACTGATGCCCCTGACGGATGACCGCGCAAAGCCGGCCGTTCCTTTCGGTGGCCACTTCCGTCTGATCGATTTTGCTCTGTCGAACATCGTGAATTCCGGATACCTCAAGATTGTTGTCTTGACGCAGTACAAGTCCCATTCGCTCGACCGTCACGTGACAAAGACCTGGTACACGTCTCCCCTACTCGGCAACTTCATTGCCCCTGTGCCGGCTCAGCAGCGTCGCGGCCCGCACTGGTACCTGGGTAGCGCAGATGCCATCTACCAGTCGCTGAACATCGTCGATGATGAGCAGCCGGAGTACATCGTCATCATCGGTGCGGACAACATCTACCGTATGGACTTCTCGCAGATGGTCCAGCACCACATCGATTCAGGCCTGCCCGCGACGGTCGCCGGCATCCGTCAGCCGATCGAGCTTGCTTCGGCGCTCGGCGTCATCGACGGCGAGAACGGCGTCGTCAAGAACTTCCTCGAGAAGCCGAAGAACGCCGTGGGACTGCCCGACGATCCGACTAAGGTTCTCGCCTCCATGGGCAACTACGTGTTCACCACGAAGGATCTGGTCAACGCTCTGCGTGAGGATGCGGCCAACCCCGATTCGAAGCACGACATGGGCGGCAACATCATCCCGTGGTTCGTCGAGCGCGGAGAGTGCGGCGTCTACGACTTCCAGGACAACGACGTGCCGGGGTCGACCGACCGTGACCGCGACTACTGGCGTGACGTCGGTACGCTGGACGCCTACTACGAGGCGAACATGGACCTGATCTCGGTGCACCCGGTGTTCAACCTGTACAACCGCGACTGGCCGACCATGACGATGATCGACGGTTCGCTGCCGCCGGCCAAGTTCGTGTACGGCGATGCGGATCGTCTGGGTCACGCGATCGACTCGTTCGTCTCACCCGGCGTCATCGTCTCCGGTGGCGAGATCGTGCGCTCGGTCATTTCCCCGAACACCTACGTCCATTCGTGGGCGAAGATCGAGGATTCGGTCGTCATGCATGGCTGTCGCATCGGCCGCTCGGCCCGGGTCGTGAAGACGATTCTGGATAAGAATGTCGTCGTTGAGGAAGGCGCCGTCGTCGGTGTCGACCTTGACCACGATCGCGAGCGTGGCTTCACCGTCACCGAGTCCGGTATTACGGTCGTTCCCAAGGGCGCGGTCGTCCGCAAGTGAGCATGACTCACCGTCTCGACGAGCCGGGTGCTCCGCTGCTGTGTGCCAGCGGGGCACCCGGCCTCGTCGTCACCGACGTCGATTCGACCCTGATCTGCCAGGAGGTCATCGAAGAGTTGGCCGAGGCTGCGGGTACCCGTGAGCGGGTCGCCGAGATTACGTCTCGTGCGATGAATGGCGAACTCGATTTCGCTGAGTCTTTGCGCGAGCGCGTTGCAACCCTCGCGGGGGTCCCCGAATCCGTTTTCGGCGATGTCCTGTCCGCCATCACCCCCACGAAGGGTGCGAGCGAGCTGATCAACGCGGTGCACCGGTCCGGCGGAAAGTTCGGCGTCGTCTCGGGCGGATTCGAGGAAGTGGTCGCTCCCCTGGCGGCCTCTCTTGGCATCGATTTCTACGCGGCGAACCGCCTCGAGGTTGCCGACGGCGTGTTGACGGGCCGCGTCCTCGGGCGCATCGTCACCTCCCAGGTCAAGGTCGACTGCCTGCGTTCGTGGGCCTCGTCCCTCGGTGTCCCCCTCGAGCGCACGGTCGCGATCGGTGACGGGGCGAACGATATCCCCATGATGCACGAGGCCGGGGTGGGTATCGCGTTCTGTGCGAAGCCCACCGTTCGCGATCAGGTCTCCGTCCAGCTCAATACACCGGATCTGTCACTGGCGATCGCACCCCTCGGCCTCGCCTGAGCACGCTCGTCAGGGTTCGCGCGTGTCTGTCAGGCGGATCATGTGCCCGTCCCACCCATTGCGCCAGGCGCGCGCGTACTCGAGGATCTGCGCGGGGTAGATTTCTCCATCGATCTGGGCAGCGGCCTCGTCAATATCCCACCAGGCCTGCGTGTCGATGACGGAGCGTTCCAGCTCGGTCCATCCTTCCCTGCTCAGCGCGGTCGAGGGTGCCTGCGCGATGAAAAACCACTCGTCCTGCCGGGCGGTGACCGCCAGGAAGTCGAACTCTGCGGTCCGGTACAGGACGGGACCCACCAGGTCGTCAGCGGCTAGCTCGATGCCGGTTTCCTCGAAGACCTCACGCACGGCTGCGCCGCGCGGATCTTCGCCATCTTCGATGCCGCCCCCGATCGTGAACCACCAGAATCGCTCCGGTTGATCTTCGTCGTGGCCCTTGGCCAAGAGGACCCGTCCGCTGTCATCAAAGAGGAGGACGCGGGCGGCCTCCCGGTGGGGATAGCCGTCCGCGTCCACAGGCCAGTCGAGTGCGCTCATGCCTCCAGGGTAGCCCGGTGGCGGCGCAGGCCCCACACGAGGAGGGCCACGCTCACGACGAACAGCGGGATTTCGATCGCGCCGTAGGTCAGGTTCCAGGAGTCCTCAGGAGCCAGGAAGCCGACACCATTGGCCTGGGCGTGCAGCGCGAGCGCTCCGACATAGCCCCCAACACCGGCGAGGATTCCACTCACCGCGCTATTGGCGCGCAGGACGGCCCAGGCCAGCGCGTAACCGAACACGCCGGTGAAGATCGCGTGAGCGTATGCGCCGAGAATGGCGCGTACGAGGAACGATTCCCATAGTCCACCCATGCCGTCTTCGAGGGCGCTCACGTAGTACCCCACGTCCTCGCCCCAGGCGAAGCCGATACCGACAAGGGCACCGAGAACGCCACCCTGTGCGGGCCGCTCGAGCAGCTTACGTGCAGCCACAATCAGCGCGAGGACGCCGAGGCCTTTGCCGGTCTCCTCGACGACGGGTCCCGTCAGCACGGACGTCACAAAGTCAGCGGTACTTCCCGCTACACCAGAGTCTTCAACAGCAGAATCCAAAAAGCCGTTTCCGAAGCCGGCAAAAATGAGAGCACCGCCGGTTCCCCAGGCGAACGCGGCGAGCCATGCAAGAACCGAAGGCTTCATGCGCGTCCACGCACCGAGGAATACGAGGCCCACGACTGCGCTCAGCGTCGAGGCGCCAACCGCGAGCCAGGCATCAGACGACGGGACGCCCTCGAGGGCAGTCGTCAATTCATAGATAGCCGCCCCGATACTCACTGCGATCAGAACGACGGAGCAGATGATCAACGCCCAGGAACGTGGGCGCGTCGACAGTACATCAGTCACTGAGGTTTCCTTTCTGTTGCCGCCCATCGTGCCCCATGTTCCTGTGCGTCACCTATGAGGGCGCGATGAACGAGCCGTGAGCAAGCGCTCACGCGAAAGGCGTGCACCAGTGGCCACCAAGAAAGCCTGCCGTTGCCTCAGCTCGCCTTTACCACCCCGCTACACCAGCTCACTACTGCGCGCGTCAGGCGACCTGCACCCGACCGGCAACGGCGTTTGTGACATCCTTTTGTTGCTCCGCGATCGAGGTCAGTCGCAGGAATTCGCGCCGGTTATCGACAGCATCAGCCAGCATCTGACGATCGTTTTCGATGCGAGAACGATCGGCGCCATGACGAGCCATGAGGCGCTGGTCAAGGCCGAGGGAGGCCAACTCGGACAAGAAGGCGCGCATCGCACGCTTCGCATCCCGACCACCCTGGGCAGCCCACTTGAATGCGGCCTTACGCGCGCGACGATCGGTCGCCATCGATACTTCGCCGGGAAGGATCCATCCGGTACGCACGTACGGGACCAGGCCCTCGCGAATATGGAGAGCCTCCCGGCGCGCAGCTCGCAGCAGCAGAATCGACCAGAGAAGGAACCCAGGAATACCCACCACGACATACATCGCGATGAAGCCCAATCCGGATCCGGTCAACGCGGCGCTTCCATTCCACACGAAGTGAATGAGCATCGCGAAGAACCAGAAGATGATGACGATAGCGGTCTTCGACCAGCCCCGCTTGAACTTGAGGAGGGCGAGCGCCAGTCCGATGCCCGTCATCGAGGTTGCCATCACGTGCAGGAAGGGCCCCAGCAGGGCACGAACGACGAATACAAAGACGAGGGTCTTTGTACCTTGTCCCTCGGTGCGCAGGAAGTAGAGGATGTCCTCGAAGAATAGGAACCCAGCTGCCGAGAACCCCGCGTACACGACACCGTCGAGCACCGAGTTGATGGAGTTGCGTCGTACAACGACGATGATGAGGACGCCGATCCCCTTGAGGGACTCCTCTACGAGGGGCGCGATAAATGCAGCGGCAAGTGCCTCAGCACGGTCGAAGTCGCCGATTGTGGCGGCAATGTCCTCGCTCAGCGCCGTGTTCATAATCATCGCCGACAGCGTCGCCACGCCTCCGCCCCAGAGGAACATCGCGAGCTTCGTCCTCCACGGTTCGGGCTCCCAGCGATCGATACGCTGGAGGAAACCGACGACGATCACGAGGGCGACGAGGGACAGCAGGGTCGTCTTCACGAAGGACGTCACACTCGAAGACTCGGGTGCCAGACCGAAAATAATGATGCCGATTGTCCCCAGCACGCCGATCGTCGTCATGACGACCTCGAACCAGGGGAAGGAGTGCGTGGGCTTGGGAGGCTGCCAGACGGGAGCGACATCGTCGGGAGCCGGCGCCGAGACTCCCTCAGTAGAGTCGATCGTAGCGCTGCTGATCTTGCTGAGGCGATAGTCCTCGCCAGGCCCTCCCCAGTGGGTCGCGTGCATGTCAGTAACCTCGTCCGCCAGTTCGCGTGTCATCATCAAAGTCAATGGGCTCGGGAATCGGAGCATGCCCGGCCAGTCGCAGTAATTTTACCATTCGTGCAGAACGCAGGGCGCGAACTCCTGCGACATCCACGTTATGCACGTTGCGTGTGAGCTCGATGCGATAGCACGTCGCATCCAACGCTTCCAGGCGCGCACCGGCCTCAGGATCCGACGCAATCCGTGCCCGATCTTCGAGAGTGAGAGTCTCACGGATTGCTCGAGACAGGGCGGATGCACGCTCCAAACGCGTCGCAACGTCGACACGATCGCCCTGGCGTTGCGCCGCAGTTCGGCGGTCGAGGCCATCGGTGGTGAGCTGGTCTCCCCCGTCCTGAATGTAGGCGCGTGCGGCGTCGGCGAGGCCAGAGCCTTCCAGCCCGGCGCTGCGGCTCAGCAGGTCTGCCTCAGAGGCCCGGCGCAGCAGGAGCCGCGAGAGAGAGTCGCGCGAAGCAAGGATGCGCTGATGGAGCCGGTCCAACCTGCGCGCACGCGTAATCGCGAATCCAGCGACGACGCCGAGCGTGATGACGGCGAATACTACAGCGACGAGCAGCCAGGGGGAGAGCGAGATCATACGAGTGCCTCCCCTTCTTCTCCGCGACCTCGGATCAGGTCACGTGCCCGGCGCGTTCCCGAGTCGGCGGGACTTCCCATGGCGATCGCCAGCTTGTAGACCTCGAAGACCTTATCCGCCACAACCTCCCAGTCATACTGCGCCGATGAGCGAGCTCCGGAAGCGGACAGCTCCTCAAGGCGCTCACGATCGCTGAGCAGGTCGATGAGCGTACGTGTGAGCGAGTCGCTATTACCCGTCTCGAAGAGTGCGCCGGCTCGCCCGTCCTCAAGTACCGCGCGGAACGCGGGGATATCCGAGGCAACGACAGCCGTATGGGCCGCCATCGCCTCGACGAGGACGATGCCGAAAGACTCGCCGCCCGTCTGCGGAGCGACATAGATGCTGGCACCCGCGAGCAAGGATTCCTTCTCCTCATCGCTGATTCCTCCCAGGAAGGATACAGAATCACCAAAACGCTCGACGACCTGGCGGATCTCCGGGGCGTCTCCTCGTCCGGCAATCAGGAAACGAGCGCCCGGGAAACGCTCGAGCACACCAGCGATGGCACCGGCGAAAATGCTCAGGCCCTTGCGGGGCTCATCGAGGCGGCCGAGGAACACGATGACCGGACGTTCATCCGTTGCTACCCACTGGTCAAGGGGCTGGGCGCTGCGGAACGAAGCGGTCTCGACCCCATTCGGAATGATGATGGCATCGCCGCCGTGGTGCTCGATCAGCGTTCGGCGTGCCTCCTCGGACACGGCGATGCGCACTCCGATGCGTTCCATGTACAGGCGCATGGGGGCCGAAGCAATTGCGCGCGAAACCGACCGTCCGAGGGCTGCGTGGAATGTTCCCACGAGGGGAGCAGTCGACAGCATTGCGGCTGCCATAGAGACCGAGGGAACGACAGGCTCATGGACGTGCACGACATCGAAATCGTTGTCTGCCAGCCAACGGCGAGTCCGCGCGAGCGCCTTCGGTTTCAACGAAATATTGGCCACCGATCCGTTGAACGGGATTGACACAGACGAACCGGCTGACGTGATCCAGTCGGGCAGGTCGTCCGAGGTCGACGGCGTCAGCACCCGAACGTCGTGTCCGCGCGAACGCAGCTTCAACGCGAGGTCTCGAATGTGGAAGCCCACTCCCCCGGGCACGTCCCAGGAATACGGGTTCACGATTCCAATCTTCATCGATTCTTCCTCTCGTGCTCGGCCCTCGCGCGCGCCAAGCGTTCGGGGTCAAGATCCTCCACATACACGCGCTGCATCATGTGCCAGTCCTGCGCCTTCAACGCCATCATGGCGGCAAATTCGTCTACCCATGCCTGCGTGAGGGTCTCGACGCGGTTGAGGCCGGGTCGTTCCCGGTCAGCGGCACTAATCGGTCCAACACAACGCACGCGCACATCCGCCCCGGTCGGCGTCTCATTCTCGTACGTGATACAGGCGACAAAGAGGGGACGCTCCAGCTTGGTCGCGAGCGCAGCGGGCCCCGCAGCGACGAGTGCCCGCCGCGTACCAAGGTCGACTTCGATGCCCGAACCCGAAATATCCCGGTCTGCAAGAAGCGGGACGATGACGCTACGGCCGCGCACGCGCTCAACGAGGGTGGAAAAGACCGATTCACCCTTTGCGACGCCGATGATCTCCATGCCGAGGCCTTCGCGCAGCGCCACAAAACGTTCAAACAGTGAGGGAGGCTCCACTTTCTCGGCCACAGTCACGATGCCACGACCGTGTGCGCACACCCACGCGCCGGCGCGATCCCAGCTGCCGGAGTGTCCGAGAGCGAGCACAACCGGGCCATCTGCGCTGGCCGCAGCCAAGGCCTCGAATCCCTCGAAAGAGACCCCCTCGAGCAACGGTGCGCCGCCACGCGAGCCAAGCATCAGCTGTTCGGCGTAGTTGCGAATGTGGGAGCGAACTGCGGCGCGCAACTCGTCGGACGACGGCTCCGTTCCAGTCAAACGCGCCATGTTGACGCGCAGTCTATCGATCATGGCGCCCCCGCGCCTGGCCGCAATCGATGCGCCAGTGTCCGCCATGCGCATGACGACACGCAGCGGGAGGCGAGGAGCGACGGCGAAAGCGAGCGACAGGGGCGAAAAACTCACGGCGTTCCCTCGTCGATGTGACGGGCAGTGAACCAGATGCGCTGGCAGACGGTCACGAAGGATGCAAACGCCACCCAGGTGAGGCCAGCCGCAAACACCCACTCGGGCAGACCGAAACTCATGAGCATGGCCGTTCCCATGCCAATGATGAGCCGGTCCGTGCGCTCGGCTATGCCCAGCTTGGCGACGACGCCAACGGATTCCGCGCGGGCGCGCGCGTAGGGAACGGCGGCGGCACCGACAATTGAGCAGATGCCGGCGATGATCGCCCACGTGCGCACGAACGAGTTGTCCATCTGGAAGACCGCGTACGCAGTCAGAGAGCCAAACACGGCGCCATCACCCAGACGGTCGAGCGTCGAATCGAGGAAAGCACCAAAACGTGTGCCACCCGTGGTCATGCGTGCAAGCGTCCCATCGACGGAATCGCCGAACATGACGATGGCCAGGGCGATACCTCCCTGCCAGATCCACCCCTGCGGGATGCAGATGAGCGCGATTGCGACCGTCGCAACGGTGCCCGCGACCGTCACCATATTCGGTGTGACGCCGGCTCGTGCGAGAACCCGAGCGAGAGGCGTAAAGATTGCCTTCGTAATGGAACGTCCGTGGTTTCCGAGCATCAGTCCTCCTTCGGCCAGGCGGTGGCCAACCGGGCGCGAGCGTCCTCCAGGAGCTCAGGCACGGCCTTCGTCTGCGCGATAATCGGCAGGAAGTTCGCATCCCCCAGCCAGCGCGGAACGACATGCTGGTGCAGGTGAGCGGCAATACCGGCCCCGGCCACCTCACCTTGGTTCATGCCCAGGTTGAAACCCGCCGGAGACGCGACCTCACGGGTGACGCGCATGGCCATCGCAGTCAGGTTGCCCAGCTCCACGCGTTCCTCGTCAGTGAGTTCCGTGTAGTCGGAGACATGACGATACGGGCACACGAGCAGGTGCCCGGAATTGTAGGGGAACAGGTTCATGAGCACGAAGCACGTGTCGCCGCGGTAGACGATCAGTCCCGTCTGGTCGTCCTTACCGGGTGCCGTGCAGAACGGGCACCCGACATCCGAGGAATCGGCGGGCTTGCCTTCACCGCGGATGTAGGCCATCCGGTAGGGGGTCCAAAAACGACCGAAGCCGTCCGGGACGCCGGCCAGTGAGCGGGCGTCCTCGGTTGGCAACGGGCCGTTCGGGGTCCCGATCAAGTCGGAACCGGCGTCGCGGCTCATGTCTCTCACGCCTCGTCGAGGCCGTCGATCTGGTCGGCGTTGTTGCGCTGCTCGATGTGCGACACAATCAGCTCGACCGCGCGATCAACGGCGACGCCGTTGTGCTGCGAGCCGTCACGCAGACGGAAGGAGACCGCGCCCGCCTCGACGTCCTCGCCACCGGCGATGAGCGTGAAGGGGATCTTGTCCTTGGAAGCGTTGCGAATCTTCTTGCCGAAGCGGTCGTCCGACAGGTCGGTCTCGACGCGCACACCGTGCTCGCGCAGCTTCGCGGCGACGTCCTTGACGTAGCCATCGAAGGCCTCGGCAACGGGGATGAGGCGGACTTGGACGGGCGAGAGCCACGCCGGGAAAGCGCCCGCGTAGTGCTCGGTGAGAACGCCGATGAAACGTTCGACGGAGCCGAGCTTCGCGGAGTGGATCATGACGGGGCGCTGACGAGTTCCGTCGGCCGCCGTGTACTCCAGGTCGAAGCGCTCGGGCTGGTTGAAGTCGTACTGAATCGTCGACATCTGCCAGGTGCGACCGATCGCGTCCTTGACCTGCACGGAGACCTTGGGGCCGTAGAAGGCGGCACCGCCCGGATCGGGAACGAGGTCAAGGCCGGTCGCAGCGCAGGCGTCTTCGAGGGCCTTGGTGGCGGCCGCCCAGTCCTCGTCCGATCCGATGAACTTGTCCTTCTTCTTGCCGTCCTCGTCGCGCGTGGACAGCTCGAGATAGAAGTCCTTGAGGCCGAAAGCCGACAGGATCGACAGGAAGAACTCGATCTGCGTGCGGATCTCCTCCGAGGCCTGCTCCGGGGTGCAGTACGTGTGCGAGTCGTCCTGCGTGAAGCCGCGCATGCGGGTCAGGCCGTGGACGACGCCGCTCTTCTCGTAACGGTAGTCGTGGCCCAGCTCGTAGAAGCGCAGGGGCAGCTCGCGGTAAGAGCGTCCCCGCGAGCGGAAGATCAGGTTGTGCATCGGGCAGTTCATGGCCTTGAGGTAGTACTCCTGGCCTGCTTTGGTGACGTTGCCCTCCTCGTCGCGTTCTTCGTCGACGAGCATGGGCGGGAACATCGTGTCCGCGTAGTAGGGCAGGTGACCCGACGTGTGAAAGAGCCCACCCTTGGAGATTTCGGGGGTGTGCACGAAGTCGAAACCGGCCTTCTTGTGTCGGTCGGTTACGTAGGACTCGATCTCGTGGCGCAGGATGCCACCCTTGGGGTGGAACACGACGAGGCCGGGGCCGATCTCCTCGGGGAAGGAGTAAAGATCCAGCTCGGCGCCGAGGCGACGATGGTCGCGGCGTTCGGCTTCCTTGATGCGCTCCTGGTACGCGACGAGGTCTTCCTTGGAGGCCCAGGCGGTACCGTAGATGCGCTGGAGCTGATCGTTCGACTGGTCGCCCTTCCAGTAGGCGGCCGAGGCCTTCGTCAACGCGAAGCCGTTGCCGATAAGCTTGGTGGAGGGCAGGTGGGGGCCGCGGCACAGGTCCTTCCATGCGACGGAGCCGTCGCGTCGGACGTTGTCATACATGGTGAGCGTGGTGCCGCCGACCTCGACGGATGCACCCTCGGTGCCCTTCCCCTTCGTGGTGACGAGCTCGAGCTTGTAGGGCTGGGCGGCCAGCTCGCGGGTGGCCTCCTCCTCGGAGATCTCGCGGCGTACGAAGCGCTGCCCTTCCTTGATGATGCGCTTCATGCGCTTCTCGAGGTCGCGCAGCAGCTCGGGGGTGACCGCGTCGATGTTGCCGAAGTCGTAGTAGAAGCCGTCGGTGATGAAGGGGCCGATGCCCAGGTTCACGTCGGGGAACACGTCCTGCACGGCCTGTGCAAGCACGTGGGTGGCGCTGTGGCGCAGAATATTCAGGCCGTCCTCGCTGGCCAGGGTGATGGCCTCGACGGTCGTTCCTGCTTCCAGAGGCGTCTCGAGGTCGCGCGGCGTGCCGTCGACCTTGATGGCGACGACATCGCGCGACTTCTCGAACCACGTCGTGCCCGTGGTCCCCGCCGGTACGGTCTGTTCGTGTCCGTCAATGACGAGCGAGATATCGGGCACTGTGTCTCCTAGTTTCGTTAGATACGCGAGATTGTGTTGCGAATAGAATTCTATCCCCGTGTCGGGTCCGCTTCAGGAGCGGGCCCGCCAGTCCTTCAGAGCCTTTGCGGCGCTGAGGGCACGGTAAGTGGCCTTCTTGATGGGCATGTCCCAGCCGCCGGGCACGTCTGTGAAGTGCAAGGCAAAGGCGCTCTTGTACTTTCCGACACTGTAGAGGTCGGGGCAGCGCGGCGAGTGGGCACCCATCAGGTCGAATTCACGCACGCCGTCACGGGCAAGGAATTCGGCGGCCAGGAAGTCCAGGACCGGGGGCTGGCGCAGGCGTCGGCCGGCCTCGGTCGAAGCGCCGTACTCGGCCTGCGCGCGAATTCCCTCGACGAGGCAGAAGTCCCAGCAGAGGATGTTTCCGTCGGCGTCACGCATCGAGAAGATACGCGCGTGCTTCGGGCCCAGCGTCTGAAGCAGGCTGAGGTAGTACTCCTTGGGGTGAGGACGGAAGCCGTCGCGCTTGGCGGTCTCCTCCATGACGGCGTAGTACTCGTCAATGACCTGCGCCGCGTTTGCGGTGTCCTCATGGAACGTCACGCCCTCGGCCTTGCCCTTCTTGAGGCCGGAGCG
This sequence comes from Sanguibacter keddieii, assembly GCF_001064145.1. Lineage (GTDB taxonomy): Bacteria > Actinomycetota > Actinomycetes > Actinomycetales > Actinomycetaceae > Pauljensenia. Next base: position 63,536 of record NZ_JVOJ01000045.1, on the reverse strand, counting down.
GATCGAGCGCTTACCCGCCTTGGGCATAGCGGCGAGGATCGCTTCCTCGGTCTTGCCGGAGGTATCGATGACGACAGTACGGTCGTAGGAGATCGTCTGCAGCGGCATGCACAGGTCAGGGTGCTGATAGATGGCGTGCAGGCGCACGAATGCGACGGTCTTATCCTTTGCCTGAATCTCGCGCACAAGGTCCGCGCGCAGAGCAGCTTCGCGCTCCGGGCTCGCTTCCTTGACCCACGCGGGTCCCCACTTTGCCCACAGGTAGTGGACGCCACGCACCGAATACTTGTACAGGGTGATGAACGCGATCTTGGCATCATCCTCGCACCAGGCGTAGCGTCCCCACACTCCGTGGCCCTGGGATTCCTCGAACGCCTCCCACACGCACGCCTGTTCGATGGGTAGGGAGCGGTCCTGGAAGCCAGAGACAGCGGCGATCTTGTCGTCCTGCGAGATGGGCACGAGTGCGGTTGTCGTCATGGTGTCCTCGTTGGTCGGAATTATCGGTCGCGTAGGAAGTCAGTCTATCAGGGGCTTCTCCCCCACCGACGAGGCCGGGGCCGGGCAGGGGAAGGGACGTGACGTCAGTAGGACGTCTCGGTGGGCTCCGGGTAGTAGCGCGCAAACTTCCGTCGGTGGTTCTGCTTCTGGAGCCACACGGTGAGGTTGCGGCGCAGGTCTTTCTCCGTCGGATTCAGGAGCAGATCAAAACGCCGGCCCTCACGGATGATGCGCTTGACGCGCGCGCGCAGATCCTGATCGGTGATGTAGTGCAGCAGCAGGGAGTCCGGGACGAGGGTGTAGAGAATCTCGTCAGTCGCCTGAGTCTGCTCGCAGGCCTTGCCGTCGATAAGGTCCTCAACCATCGGGATCATCGGGTTCGCGCCGGCGGCGGCCATGTACCAGTTGTTGCGGCCGATGCGCGGGTTCACCTCAAAGAACAGCGCTCGTCCGTCCCTGGGATCGATCTTCACGTCGAAGTTCGCGAAGCCGCGGTACCCGTTCTCGGTCAGCAAGGCGCAGGCATCGCGCCACAACCTCGGGAAGTCCTCGGTAATCATGGCCACGGGGTTCCCGATCATCGTGGGCGCGTGGTCTTCGAGGAGGACACGCGCCGAACCGATCAGCGTGACTTCACCGCGAGAATCCACGTAGGCGGTGATCGAGCGCATGGCGGTGTTATCGCCGGGAATCAACTCCTGCACCAGGAAGGTATCGCGGAAGCCCGCAGCCTTCAGGGTCCCCCACAGCTGGGTGAGTTCCTCCGCCGTGTCGATGAACCAGATCTTGCGCTTGCCCTCAAACTCGAGCACATCGTAAGGCTCGCCCTTCGCGGACTTAGCAACCACCGGGAAACTGAAGGGAATCTCAGGAGCGGCCCAGGCCTCGTCCTCCACGCCGGAGAAGTCTACTTCGACCGTGCCCGGCGTAGCGATCCCCGCACGCTCGCACGCGCGGGCGAACTCGGCCTTATCGGTCAGCCGATCCATGACCTCCTCGGTAGGGAACGGCAGCGCGTAGTGACGCGAGAGCGTCTCCATATTCCGTGCCACGAACGCCGAGAAGATGTCGTGGTTGGCCATCAGGATGAGCTTCTTATCCGAATGCTCGCCCGCGATCGTCATGAGGGTGTCCAGGAGCTGCGCGTCACTCGCATGAGCGCTCACGTGGCGGACATCAAAAAAGTGAGAACGTGTGATCGACTCCGTCGGCTGCGATCCCACACAGATACACCGACAACCGAAAGCTTCGTTGAAACAACGCCCAATTCCGTACACTCCGAAGTCTCCTCCGATAATGACGGGCACGATGTCTTCGCGGGGCATCAGCGGTCGCGTCTGAGTCAGATAGTCGATCGTCATGCCACAAGCCTAGCGCCTGGTAGGATACAGAACGTTCCCTGAGACCTCTCTCACCAACACGGAAGTACATTATGAGCACGCCCTATTCTCCCGAAAATCAACAGCCCTACCAGCCTCAACAGGGTGGATACCAACAGGGCTCGTACCCACAAGGTGACTTTGGGCAGCAGCCTACCCAGCAGATACCTGCCGTGGGCGACTACGGGCAGCAGCCCACCCAGCAGATGCCTGCCGTGGGCG